>CAZPBK010000001.1:0-33746 GCA_964584985.1 uncultured Gammaproteobacteria bacterium
GAGTTATCCACAGGTTGGTTGTTGACGTTCGTTTTTTGTTCGGTATAATACAAGTGAAAGCGAACAAAAAGCGAACATAAATAATTTTATAAAAATATGTCTACTTTAACCAAAAGACAAAGCGAAGTGTTAAAATTTATTAGAGATTTTGTCAAAGATTATGATTACTCTCCCAGCTGTCGGGAGATTGCTGATGGTCTTAATGTTTCTTCACCGGCTACTATACATCAGCATCTGCAAACCTTGAAAAGTAAGGGATTTCTAAATATTGAAAAAGACTGCGCTCGGGGCTTGGAAATAAATAAAGAGTTGATCGGTTTTGGCAAAAGTATTGAATTGCCCTTGGCCGGATTGATTACCGCTGGTGAACCAATTGAAGCGGTAGAAGACAATGAAACCATGGCCGTACCGGCTGACCTGGTTCCGGATGAAAGCGCTTTTGTTCTTAAAGTATCCGGACAATCAATGATTAACGAAGGAATATTGGACGGTGACTATGTAGTGGTGGAGCGCAATCATTCTCCTCAAAACGGGGATGTGGTGGTAGCTCTTTTGAATAACGCTTATGCCACCTTGAAAAAGTTTTATCGAGAAACCAGTAGAATTCGTTTGCAACCGGCCAATCCGACCATGAAGCCAATTTATTGCAAGGATGTGGCTATCAGAGGAGTAGTCAGAGCTATAATAAGAAAGTTCTCTTAATTTATATATGTGTTCAAGAATAGGTTTTTCCGTAAATTTGGTGAACAAAGGAGAACTAAGCAGGTTTTTATCGATAAAAGAGCGACCAAGACTGAAAAAGGGAGAATTTATTCAATCATTTTTTTGGCGAAATAAGGCTTTTTTACCGGCTGAAGAAGAAGGATTAGTTAAATTGTATCCTTGGGGCAGTAAAGATTCTCTTGTTAAATTGCCGCGAGGCGGTTGTTTGAAACTGGAATCTTTGCGTGATGGGCACTTGGATTGGTTGACTCCCAAGAAGATCAAGATTCCCAGTGAAAGGGGTTATGAAAAAGGACATTGGTTTAAAACCCCAAAAGGTTTGGTCGGAATTAAGGTTCGTTATCACAATTTAACCCGGGTTTATCTTTTGACCATGAAAGCTTCAAGTGTTTTTCAGGAATATACCGGCTCAAAAAGAATGCCTGTTGGGACTATAAGATATTTAAAATAAAAATAAATAAATCAAGAGGCTGGATGCAATTGGATTTGAGCTATGGCTGAGATCCAAAATAAGCATGGTGTATTCAGTCTCTTGAATGAATTTTATGACTTCAAAAAGAAAAATCAAAAAAGCCTATCGAAGCGTAGTTGCTTTTTGGCAGGATTTAACCATTAATGTTTAATTTAATTTAAACTAAAATTATAATTTTATGAAATCAACTTATATCCCTTTTTCTCCTGAGTTAATTCTAAAAATCAATTTATAAAAATTATGAGTGATGAGGAGATAAAACTTTCTATACTTAGGTTTTTAAGTCGTTTAAATGATTGAGATCTCCTGTTTTGCAGGGGATCTTAATTAAAGGATAAAGTTTTTATGTTGGAGCAAGTAAATCAACAAATTGAAGTTTTGGTGGCCTTTATGCGCAATAAGATTTTGCCACTGAGTTTTCGTTGGGAGAATAAAAGATATTCCGTTAAAAAAGTTAATTTGGTGAACAGTGAATATAAGGGACGGGAAAAGATTTATTATTTCTCTGTAAATTCCAATAATGATTATTTTAAATTAGCTTTTTACTCTCATTCTCAGAAATGGGTGTTGCAAGAAGCTTATTTTGAGTAATCGTTTTTATTTTTATTTGTTTTATGAAAAGAGTGATATTTCATATTGACATGGATTCTTTTTTTGCCTCGGTGGAGCAACAGGCCAGGCCTTGTTTAAGAAACAGGCCTATGGCGGTTTGCGGTAAGGAAAAGTCACGCAGTATTGTTGTGGCTTCTTCGGTACAAGCCAAAGAAAAGGGAGTAAAAACAGGAATGCCCGCTTTTAAGGTGATAAAACTTTGTCCAAATATTGAGTTTGTGGAACCTGATCCGGTAAAATACAAGGATGTTTCTCAGCGAGTTATGGACATTTTTTCCCGGTTTTCTCCAAAGATGGAAATTTTCAGTATTGATGAAGTTTTTTTGGATATGAGCGGCTTGGTTAAAAACATTGAGCAAATAAAATGTTCATCGCAGAAGATAAAAAAGCAATTAAAGCAAGAAATCGGTTCTTTTATTACTTGTTCGGTCGGAGTGGGGGGCAATAAGTTTTTAGCTAAATTAGCTTCGGATAAGGATAAACCTAACGGACTTTTTATAATAAATAAACAAAATATGGATTCGGTTCTTTTGAGTTCCAAGCTTACTGATTTTTGTGGAATCGGTTTTCGGTTGAAAAAACGTTTAAATGATTTAGGAGTGGACTCAGTGAAAAAGTTGCGAAATTTCCCTAAAAATAGATTAATTGAATTTTTTGGTCCGGACAGAGCTCAAAAATTGCATAATATGGCTATTGGTAGAGACTTTTCCGAGCTTGTTTGTCATCGCTCAAAACCAAAGTCAATCAGCCGAGCTTATACTTTAAATCAAAGCACAGCTGACAAAGAAAAGATTTCACTGGTTTTAATGCATTTGACTGAAAAAGCAGGTCAAGAGCTAAGAAAAAATAATTTATCCGCCGGAAAGATCCAGGTTTTTTTGCGCTATAGTGATTTTTCCATGGTCAGTTTGGGAAAAAAGATGAACGGATATTGTCGCGACAGTCAAAAATTTTTTCAAACTGCAACTACAATTTTACATAAAGTTCGTTTTGCCAAAATGGTTAGAGCGGTGGGCATAAGGTTTGACGATTTTGTTCCTTTTAATCGTCAATTGCCTTTGTGGCCGTCTGAAAGAAAAAAGCTAAAACTTGTTCCTTGGTTGGATAAAATTAATGATCAATGCGGGGAATTAACCATTAAACCGGCTTATTTGCTTAAAATGAAAAAATTAAAAGACCGAGCCGGCGGGTTTTGTAAATAAATACTGTTAAAAACTCACAAAAACTTAGCCACAAGGCTTGTTTTTTTTTGCTTGAAAATTTGCTATAATTTAAGCATATGAATAAGAAAAAAGTGCGGGGATTTATAACTGAATTGTTAAAAAAGGGGGAAGTTTACGCACCGGTAAAAAAATCCGGTCGGATTTTGGTGGAAAAAATTGATAAATCCGAGCAGATTAATTGGTCAGGGAAGATACCAAATAATACTTTTAAATCTATTGTGCTTCCGCCGAAGGAAGAACTTTTTTCTTGGAAAAAGGGACAAAAAAATATAAACACCATTGAGCCAAAGCAAAAAAAGACCTTTGTTTTAGGTATAAATATTTTGGATTTGCAAGCCTTGGCTCTCTTGGAACAGGTTTTTGAAAAGGACTATTATTTTCAAAAGCGCCGGCAAAACATTTATTATATTGGCTTTACCGGAGGACTTGTCTCTGATTTTCGTCGATACAAGGTTTTTCATCAAAAATATGAAGAAGATGTTTTAGAACATTTGATTTTTGATGTGTTTATTGAAAAACAGAAAAACAACAATCATTTATTTTTTTCCGGTTCGGAAAAAGGGCAACGTCTTTTGGAAAACAACAAAATTAAAGATTACGAAAATATAGAATTTGCCGGACTTATTCCCGAGGAAGGGGCTGATCCTCGTATTGAGGAAAACAAGCAGGCTGTTTTACTTAACCCCAATCATCCGCTTTGGGATGAATTGGCGCGAATTTGTTTGGGTTGCGGTCGTTGCACTCTTGATTGTCCGACCTGTTTTTGTTTTGACCAGCAAGATGAAAAAGGGGGAGAGACAATTGTTAAAACCAGAAAATGGGGCAGTTGTCTTTTTCCCGAGTTTTCCAAAGTGGCTGGCGGAAAAAAAGACTTGGAAACCATAAAAAAACGATTGTATTTTTGGTATTATCATAAATTTGTGCGTATCGCCGATGAATACAATTATTACGGCTGTGTCTCTTGTATGCGTTGTTTTAAAACCTGTCCGGTGGCCATTAATATTGCCAAAAATCTTCAAAAACTAAAAAAAGCAAAGAAAAAATAATATGAAAAACCTTTATAAATTGGAGCCGGCGGTAATTAGCCGAATTATTAAAGAAAATCCAACTACCAAAACTTTGTATTTGAAATTAAAAAAACAAAAAGATTTTGATTTTCTGCCCGGACAGTTTATGCAAATAGGTTTACCCGGATTTGGCGAAGCGCCCATGTCTATTTCTTCTTGCCCGTTAAAAGCCAAAAAGTTTTTTACTTTAAGCATAAGGTCGGTGGGGAGATTAACTGAAAAATTAAATACGCTAAAGAAAGGGGAGCTTGTTTATGTGCGTGGACCTTTTGGCAACGGTTTTCCAAAATCCGGAAATAATTTGATTCTAATTGCCGGTGGCTGCGGTTTTTTCCCTTTAAAATCAGTTTATGATCAATACCGGGATGACAAGAAAAAAAACATGCAAGTTTTTTGGGGTTGTCGTGATCAAAAATCACTTTCTTTTCAAAGAGATTTAAAAAAAATTAAAGACAAGCATCAATTGAATCTGATTTTGGAAAAAGAAAAAATGCTCGGATTTAGCGACAAGCCCGGTTTTGTGACCGAGCTTTTACAAAAAAAAGAACTTTTAGCTGAGCCCGAGGTTTTTGTTTGCGGTCCCGATCCAATGTACAAGCCGGTAGTTAAAGTTCTTTTGGCCAAAAAAATAAAACCAAAGAATATTTATTTTTCTTTGGAGCGACGAATGCATTGCGGTATTGGGATTTGCCAGCATTGCGCCATCGGTTCAAAATATGTATGTCGAGATGGTCCGATTTTTGATTATGAATTTTTAAAACAAGTTAATTATTTATAAAATCATATGAATGTTTTATTCAAAGAAAAAGTGGGGACTTATTATATTATTACTGTCTTGGTATTACTGACCAGTTTGTTTTTTATTATTTTATTGGCTTCACAGTTCACTGAGCATGCGGTTCCCCTAAATACTCCGACCAAGGTGATCGTAGCCGTTGTTTTGATTTTAGACTTGATTGTCCTGGTGGCTTTTCGACAGATGACCATAACGGTTACCGATAAAATGTTGATTTTCGGATACGGTAGATTCACGAAAAAGTTTTATTTGGCTAATATAGAAAAAGTTGAGGTGGGTGAATATAAATTTTCCAATTATTTGGGTTATGGTATTCGTTACGGTCGAGATAAAACAATCGGTTATACTCCGCGCGGAGGCCAAGGCCTTAGAATCAGCGTAAAGAACGAGAAAAAGGATTATTTTTTTATTACTGACCATGCCCAAGAATTAAAAAGTTTAATAGAAAGTAGAAACAGATAATATGCCAAAAAAATACAGAATTGCTATTTTTTCTTGTGCCAGCTTGAAAAACTCTGATTTTAAGCTAAGTAACTGTCCAAAAGAGTTTTTCGGTTTGGCCAAAATAATTGAGCTGAGAACTTTTTATTGGCCAAACTGGTCTGATTCAGGGGTTGAACAAGGACTTGATTGGGTTTTTGTGCGAATTAAAAAAAATAGCGCTGAAAAATTGGATTTTATAAAAAAAATCAGAAAAAATTCCAAGCATTTGATAAAAATGGAAAACTCTGATTTTTGTAATAACAAAACCGGCTTTAAGTCAAAAAATTGGATAAAAAATATAAGATTTGATGCTTTTGTGCCCGATTGCCCGCTTAGCGCTTATGAGTTTTTTGGTTTTTTGCACAGGGTTTTAATTGATAAAAAACCTGACGGAGAAAATCCGGTTTGCTATGAGTGTCAATTGGCCGGGCACGAATGTTTACTTAAAAAGGGTAAAATTTGTTTTGGGCCGATTACGCGTGGTGGGTGTAAGGCTTTTTGTCTGCAACACGGTAGAGCTTGTTGGGGGTGTCGCGGGCTTTTGGAAGATGCTCAAGTGAAAAATTTAACCGTAAAATTAAAAAAAGAAAACTATTCTCAATCACAAATTAAAAAACATTTAACAACAATGAGTTTTTCCAACAAGAGCGATTGATTGTTTTGTTTATCCTTTGTAATTCTGTTATAATGTCAAAGGTAATTGGTTAAATAAATTAGTTTAGTTATTGAAAAATGAAGGAGCTGAAAAATATAAAAAATCAAAAAGTTATTGTTCGTTGCGACTTTAATGTGCCGATCAAAAAAGGCAAAGTGGGAGAGGATTTTAAAATAAAAGCGGTCTTGCCGACCATAAAACTGCTTTTAAAAAATAAAAATAAATTGATTTTGGTTTCTCATTTGGGACGACCAAAAGGTCAAAGAGTGAAAAAATTAAGCTTGGAGCCGGTTCTGAAAAATCTCAAAAAACAATTGAGAACAAGAAAAATTGAATTCATTAGAGCTGAGATTGATAAAAATTTGGAAAATAAGGTTGATTTAAGATTTAAAAAAGCTGACATTGTTTTATTGGAAAATATTCGTTACGACCAAAGAGAAAATAAAAACCAAAAAAACCTGGCTCGGTTTTTGGCCAAGACAGCGGAAGTATTTGTTAACGAAGCTTTTGCCTTGTCGCATCGACAAACTTCATCTTCAGTGGCTATTTGTCAATATTTGCCGAGTTATTTAGGATTGCGTTTTCAAAAAGAAATTGATTTTTTAAGTCAGATTTTAAATTCCGCCAAACCAAGTTGTGCCCTTATCGGCGGAGCCAAGGTGAGATCCAAATTTCAAGCGGTTAATAGATTTTTAAAAATTTACAGTAAAGTAATGCTGGGTGGAGGAGTGGCCAATACTTTTTTGGTGGCCAAGGGGTATAAAATTGGAGACTCTTTGTTTGAACCGGAGTATTTGAGACGCGCCAAAAGACTGATTAAGTCTAAAAGAGTTATTTTACCCATAGATGTTTTGGTGACGGATAGAAAAAAAGAAAATGTTAAGGTTGTTAAAATTAAAAAAGATAAAAATATTTGTCAAAAAAAAGAACAAATTTTGGATATTGGACCGGCAACCGTTAAAAAATATAGTGGTCTTGTGAAAAAAGCAAAAACCATTGTCTGGTCCGGACCAATGGGTTTGCTGGAAGATCCTCGTTTCAGTCACGGTACGATTGCTTTGGCCAGAATCATTGGAGCTCGCGGTTCGGGCAAAGCTTTGGCTGTAGCCGGTGGTGGAGAAACGGTTTTGGCCATAAAAAAATCCCATATGAGCAGGTATTATGATTTTATTTCCACCGGAGGGGGAGCTATGCTGGAATTTTTACAAGGAAAACCATTGCCCGGATATAAAGCCGTTAAATATAAAAAATAAAATTAATTTAAAATTTATGAAATTATTTCATGGTAAGCATTTAAAGTTTTATTACCTGGTTAGTATTTTTATTATGGTATTTTTAGTTGCTTTGACCGTTTTTTTGGCGGTGGAAGTAAGAAATTCCTTAAAACAATATGATTATATTGGCAAATCAGAAGAAACTCCCAATACTATCAGTATAAGCGGAGAAGGTGAGATTTTTGCTGCCAGCAATATCGCCAAGGTTACTGTGGGCGTGGAGACCGAAAATACAACCGTGGAAGCAGCGCAGGTAGAAAACAGTGAAAAAATGAATGGCATAATTCAGGACTTTAAAAAGCTTGGTATTGAGGAAAAGGATTTAAAAACCGTAAATTACAATATTCGACCAAAAAGACAATGGGATGATGGCAAAAGCTCCACGGTCGGTTATATTGTTTCTCAAAATTTGGAAGTGAAAATCAGGGATACGGAAAATATTAGCCAAGTTTTGAGTTTGGCTGCTAATTCCGGTGCCAATCAAGTGGGGAGCTTGAATTTTGAAATAGATGATCCTGAAGTTTTGCGCAATCAAGCCAGAGAAAAAGCCATAAAAAACGCCAAGGAAAAAGCCGAAGGATTAGCTGATCAGCTTGATGTTAAGCTGGGACGTGTGGTTTCATTTTCTGAATATAATCGCGATAACAGCCCTGTTTATTATAAAGCTGAAGCTCCGGCCGGATTGGGCGGAGGAGAAACCGCTCCTCAAATAGAAGCCGGTGAGAACAAAATAAGTGTTCAGGTTAATATAACTTATGAAATATTGTAAATAGAAAATTCAAGAGAATAAATAACTGATTTTAGTTTTTAATATGAAAATAAAAAAAATACAAGCCAGGGAAATCTTGGATTCGCGAGGTAATCCCACCGTGCAAACAGTTGTTTTTTTGGAAAACGGAATTGTTGGTCGGGCTTCTGTGCCTTCGGGCGCTTCCACCGGCCAGCATGAAGCGGTTGAGTTGCGCGATAAAAATAAAAAGCGTTTTCAAGGGCGGGGAGTTTTAAAGGCCGTTAACAATGTAAATAAAGAAATTTCCCCGGCGTTAAAGGGCCTAAAAATAATTGACCAGCAAAAAATAGATCGGTTGATGATTGATTTGGACGGAACGGAAAATAAAAAAAATCTTGGTGCCAATGCCATTCTTTCAGTCTCTTTGGCCGTGGCCAGAGCCGGAGCTGAAATGCGCGAAACATCCTTATACAACTATTTAAGACAAATTTATAAATTGCCGGAAAAGTCATGGAAAATGCCTCAACCAACCATGAATATTATTAACGGAGGCAAGCATGCGGATAATTCTTTAACCGTCCAGGAATTTATGGTTGTACCTAAAGCTTCTTCGATAAACAAAATGGTCAGAATTGGAGCCGAGGTTTTTTATGAATTGAAAAAACTTTTGCAAAAAGCCGGCTATCAAACACTGGTGGGCGATGAAGGCGGATTTGCTCCAAACTTGAAAAGGAATGAAGAAGCTTTTGAGTTTATTATCAAGGCGATTAAAAAAGCCGGATACAAACCGGGCAAACAAGCTTTTTTGGCCGCTGATTTGGCTTTATCCGAATATTATCATAAAAAAGAAAATAAATATTCATTAAACGATAAAACCGGCAAGAAAAAAGTTTCAGCCGGTCAGGTTATTAAAACGGCTGACCGCTGGTTGGATAAATATCCGATAGTTTCTCTTGAAGATATTTTGGCTGAAGATGATTGGCGTAATTGGGTCAAGGCCAAGGGGTTTTTAGGCGAAAAAACCTTATTGGTCGGAGATGACCTTTTTGTCACCAATATAAACCGTTTACAACACGGGATTGAAATTGGAGCGGCTAATGCCATTTTGATTAAACTAAATCAGATTGGCAGTTTGACTGAAACCGTCAGAGCGATTTATTTAGCTAAAAAAAATAATTACAAAGTCAGTGTTTCACACCGTAGTGGGGAAACTTGTGATACCTTTATTGCCGATTTGGCCGTGGCCGTTAATTCTGATTTTATAAAAACCGGATCTCTTTCTCGCAGTGAAAGAGTTAGTAAATATAATCGTTTAATGGAAATAGAACAAGAAATAAAAAAATAAACTTATATGCAAGGACCTTTAATCCTTTTAATCTTGGATGGCTGGGGTTTGGCACCGAAAACGCGTGGTAATGCGGTGGAACAGGCTAAAAAACCCAATTTTGATAAATTGTGGAAAAAATATCCACGAACTCAGTTAAAAGCTCATGGTAAATATGTTGGTTTACCCAAAGGATATGTAGGAAATTCCGAAGCCGGCCATATTAATATCGGTGCCGGACGAGTGGTGGTTGATGATGCTGTTTTGATCAGTCAAGATATAAAAACCGGACGATTTCAAAGGAATATGGCCTTGGAGCAAACGGTAAACTTTGTTTTGGAAAAGAAATCAGCCTTGCATTTAATGGGACTGGTTTCCGAAGGTCAAAGTCCGCATGCCGTACTAAAACATCTTTACGCTTTGGTTGATTTGGCCGCTTCTCGCGGGGTTGAAAAGATTTACTTACATCTTTTTACCGACGGACGAGATGCGCCTCAATACGCGTCCCTGGATATTATTGAACAGATAATGAAAAAGATCGGGAACAAAGCTGAATTGGTCAGTTTAATCGGAAGATTTTACGCCATGGATCGCGGACGGAATTGGCAGAGAACAAAAAAAGCTTATGAGTGTTTTACCGAGGCCAAGGGACAAGTTTTCTCTGATTATAAAAAAGCCGTATTGCATGCGTATAATAAAAAGGTGACTGACGAGTATGTTCAACCTTCATTGATAGGAAAGAGTTTAAAAGAAATTAAAGACACGCGCATAAAAGAAAAAGACGGAGTGATATTTTTTAACGCTCGGTCTGATCGAGCCAGACAATTGACCAAATGTTTTGTGCAACCAAATTTTAATCAACGAAATAAAAAGGCGTTTAAAAGAGGCAAGGTCTACAAAAATCTGAAGTTTTGCGCTTTAACCGATTTTGGTCCTGACTTGGATGATATTTTAACCGCTTATCCGGGCACAAAATTAAAAAATACCATGCCGGCCGTATTGGAAAATATTAAACAGTTATATGCCGCGGAATCAGAAAAATACGCACATGTAACTTTTTTTATCAATGGCGGCTCGGATGTTCCGGTTAATGGTGAAGACAGATTGAAAGTTGATTCCCCAAAATTAAAATCCTATGCACAAAAACCGGAAATGAGCATCTATAAATTGACAGATAAAATATCTTCTTTTTTGAATAAGGATAAATATGATTTTTATACTATAAATTTTGCTAATCCCGATATGGTTGGACATACCGGTGATTTAAAGTCAACCATAGAAGCGGTGGAGCATGTTGATAAATGCTTGGGCGAATTAGTTGATTTAGCTTTATCCAAAAAAGGTGGTATAATGGTGACTGCTGATCATGGAAACGCTGAAGAAATGTTGAATCCAAAGACCAAGGAAATTTGGACCGGTCACACTACAAATCCTGTACCTTTTATTTTGGTGGGGGAGGAATTTAAGAAATATAAATTAAAAAAAGGCAGTTTGGTAAATATTGCTCCGACTGTTTACGAGTTGTTAAATATGACGATCAAAAAACCGGAAGTCTCCGATAGTTTAATTATAAAATAATTTGCAAATAAAAATATAAATATGTCGCAAATACCTAAACCAGTTGTTTTGCTGATTTTGGACGGTTGGGGGGTGGCACCCGCTTCAGACGGCAATGCTGTCAGTATAGCCAAAACTCCCAATTTTGATAAATACCTGGATACTTATCCGGCTATGACTCTTTTGGCTTCGGGGGAAGCTGTGGGATTGTCTTGGGGAGAAATGGGTAATTCCGAGGTCGGTCATCTTAATTTGGGCGTAGGTAAAATTTTTTATCAAAACTTACCCCGGATAAGCAAATCTATTGCCGAAGGTGATTTTTTTGAAAAAAAAGCTTTATTGGAGGCGGTGGATCATGTAAAAAAACATAATTCCAAATTGCATATTTTGGGTTTAGCCAGTGAGGGGCGGGTTCATGGCATGATTAATCACATGTACGCTGTTTTGGAACTGGCCAAAAAACACAAAATAAAACAAACCTTTGTGCATGCTTTTTTGGATGGACGAGATTCTCCGTACAATAGTGGAAAGGGTTTTGTTGAAGAGCTGGAAGACAAGATCAAAGAATTGGATAGTGGAGAGATTGCCAGTTTGCACGGTCGTAAATATTCCATGGATCGTGATAACCGTTGGGAAAGAATTGAAAAAACCTATCAGGTCTTGGTAAACGGAAAAAGTGAAGATTATTTTAAAGATGCTCAAAAAGCGGTTGAGCAATCTTATAAAGATGAGGTTTTTGATGAAGAGTTTGTGCCGGTGGTGATCGGAAAAGAAGAAAAACCAACAGCGGTTATTTCCGATAATGATGCGGTGATTTTTTGCAATTATCGAGCTGACAGAGCCAGGGAATTGACCAAGGCTTTAATTTTGGATGAATTTGACAAATTTAACCGTGAAACTAAACCGGATAATTTGTGTTTTGTCACCATGACCGAGTATGAAAAGGATTTGCCGGTAAAGGTGGTTTTTGAAAGAGAAAAAATCAAAACTTCTTTGCCTAAGATTTTAAGTGAAAGAGGTTATCATCAATTACATATTGCGGAAACCGAAAAATACGCACATGTGACTTTTTTCTTTAGCGGTGGACAAGAAGATCCATTTGAGGGGGAAGACAGAATTGTTATTCCGTCTCCCAAAGTCAGTTCTTACTCTGAAGTTCCTCAGATGTCGGCCAAAAAAGTGACCGAAGAGTTAACCAAGGAAATTTTAAAAGAAAAACATGATTTTATTATAGTTAATTACGCCAATCCCGATATGGTTGGTCATACCGGAGATATTGAAGCCTCGGTGAAAGGCATTGAATATATTGATAAATGTTTGGGGGATATTGTAAATTTAACCTTATCCAAAGGAGGTTTGGCCTTGGTGGTGGCTGATCATGGAAATGCCGAGGAAATGGTTAATCTGCAGACCGGCGAGATTGATAAAGAACATAGCACCAATCCGGTTCCATTTTTGGTCATCGGTGAAAAATATGAAGGAAAAACCATTGAAGATGTTCAGTTGGTCGGCAATGATCTTAGTTTGGTTCAACCGATTGGAATACTTTCCGATGTGGCTCCGACTATTTTGAAAGTTATGAATATAGATTTACCGGATGAAATGACGGGAAAGCCATTGATAAATTAAAAATTTTAATTATGCCGGAACTCCCGGAAGTGGAAACAATTAAAAGGGGATTGAACAGCAGGATTGTGGGAAAAAAAATAAAAAAGATTAAAATAGCCCCGGATTTTAAAAAGAAAATTTTTCCCAATGCAAAAGTTTTTCTTGATTTTTTGCAAGGTAAACGAATTAAGTCGGTGAAAAGAAAGGGTAAACTTTTGATTTTGGAGATTGATAAAAACCAAGATCTGCTTATACATTTAAAAATGACCGGACAGTTGGTTTACCGAGCGAAAGATGGGAAGGCCACTGTTGGCGGACATCCGATTGTTAATCAAAAAACATTGCCCAATAAATTTACCAGGGTGATTTTTTATTTTAACAATGGCTCGATTTTATATTTTAACGATGTTCGTAAATTTGGTTATATGCGATTAACTGAAAAAAAGGAGACAGAAAATATTTTGGGAAAGATTGGTCCGGACGCTTTGACCAAAGAGTTTAATTATAAGTATTTTTTACAGATCGTTGAAAAAAATCCTAAAAAAAAGATTAAAGCCTTTTTATTGGATCAAGCTTTGATTTCCGGATTGGGAAACATTTATACTGATGAAGCTTTGTTCTCTTCAGGCATAAGACCGGACAAGCCGGCCGGAAAAATAAAAAAAGATAAATTAAAAAAACTTTTCAGTGAGATAAAAAAAATATTATTAAAATCAATAGAATTGGGCGGAACCTCTTTTAGTGATTATTTGAATTCCCAAGGTAGCCAAGGAGGTTTTCAAAAAAAATTGCAAGTTTACGGTCGAGCCGGTGAGAAATGTTTAAAATGTGGAACAAAAATAGTAAAAACAAAAATAGCCGGAAGAACTTCCAGCTATTGTCCGAAATGTCAAAAATAATTTTAAAAAATTAAAATATATAATACAACCGTTAAAACGCCGGTTAAACAGCCGAAAAATATTTGTAGTGGCGTATGTCCGATTCTTTCAGTCAGATGCCTAAAGCCAAAGGCTTTTTCCGGACTGAGTCTGTGAATTATTTGATTTAGTTCTTTGGCGTGTCGACCGATGATTTGTCTGAACCCGCCGGCGTCTCTGATAACAATTATGCCCAGAACAAGAGAAATGGCCGCCTCGGGACTTTGCCATCCTTGAGTATAACCTATAATGGCAAAAAGAGCGGTGACTAAAGCGGAATGTGAAGAAGGCATTCCACCGTAGCTGTTTAAATTTTTCCAGGAAAATTCATTTTTAATGGCAAAAATAATTAACTTTATAATTTGAGCAATTAAAGCCGCGATAAGCGGAACTAAGATTAATTCATAATTCATATGATTTATATTTACAGTTTAATTTTTGGTTTTATTCAGGGAATAACGGAGTTTGTACCAATTTCCAGCTCCGGACATTTGGTGGTCTTGCATGATATTTGGCAATTATCCATGATTGATAACCTGGCTTTTGATGTGGCTTTGCATTTGGGAACGGCTTTAGCGGTTATTATCTTTTTCAGGATAAAATTATTGCGTTATATTGTGGTTGTTTTACAGGTCTTTTTACCGAAAAGAACAGCTGATAAAGATGATCTAAAGGAAGCATTGCTTTTGATTTACGCTACTATTCCGGCGGCTATAGTCGGAGGAATCTTTTCCAAGCACATAGAGTCGTTTTTTCGTAATACTTGGACGGTGATAATCACTTTATCCGTTGGTGCTGTTTTGTTTTTTTGGGCCGAGAGAGTTTCTCAAAAGAAAAAGGATTTTTCCCAAATAAGTATTGTTCAAGCCGTTTATATCGGAATTGCCCAAGTTCTGGCTTTGATTCCCGGTGTATCCAGAAGCGGTATTACCATTATAGCAGGAATGAGTGCGAAATTAAAGAGAGCACAGGCGGCCAAGTTTTCCTTTTTAATGAGTGTGCCCATTATTCTTGGTGCCGGGTTTTTTCAAATGATAAAGGTTAAATGGGAGTTGCTCAGCCAGACGGAGTTGTATTTGTTTGCTTTGGGTTTTATAAGTTCTTTTGTTGTTGGTTATTTGGTGATAAAGTTTTTATTAAAATTTTTGGAAAAACACAGCTTGAGGGTTTTTGCTTGGTATCGATTGGGGTTGGCACTGATTTTACTGATTTGGATGATTTTGAGGTAAGTTTTATTTACGATTGGATAAGATTAAATAAATTCCGCTAAAATTTTTTAACCAAAGTTTGATTATATTAAATGATTTGTGTAAAATTAAATCAGAAAGAAATTTAAATAAATATGAAAATAATTATTTTAGCCGGAGGAGGTGGAACCAGATTGTGGCCATTAAGCAAAAAAAACAAACCAAAGCAATTTTGTCGCATTTTAGGTGATAAAACCATGTTTGAGCAAACGGTTGATCGTTTTAGAAAATATTTTGATATTAAAGACATTTATGTTTGTTTGAACAAGGATTTGTTGAATCAGGCCAAAAAATTTGTCCCTGAGATTCCTTCTGAAAATTATATTATTGAATATGAAAAAAAAGATACGGCGCCGGCCATGGGCTTGGCGGCCGCATATTTGCATACGGAATTTCCGGATGAACCGATCGCTTTTATTCCTTCGGATCATTATATTGCCGATGAGGACAAGTTTATAAAAATAATAAAAAAAGCGGATGAATTGATAAAAAAAACCGGAAAAATGGCGGATATTGCCGTTTGGCCAACCTTTCCCAGCACAGTGTTGGGGTATACGCAGATTGGTGAAAAATATGATGTTAGCAATGGGATAGAAATTTATAAATTCAAAGGTCATACTGAAAAGCCGAATTTTGAAAAAGCCAAAGAATATCTAAATAATGGTTCATATTTATGGCATGCCGGTTATTATATGTGGACTCCTGAAAAGATTTTGCGGGCTTTTGAAAAATATGCTCCTGAGAACGCCCGGTATTTAAATGAATTGGCACAAGCGTTCAAGAAAAAAGACTTGAATAATGCTCAAAAGGCTTTTTCTCGGATGAAAAAAATTTCTTTTGATTATGCGGTGACTGAAAAAATTGATCCGGAGGAGGTTTTGATTTTTAAGGGGGATTTTGGTTGGAGCGATGTGGGCGCTTTTGATACGCTTTATGAAGCGCAAAAGGATAAGCAGGATAAGCAAAAAAATATATTTTTTGCCGAACATATTGATGAACAAACCAGTGGTTGCTTGGTTTACGGCAAAAAGGGAAAATTGATTGCTACCGTGGATGTTGATGATTTGGTTATTGTGGATAGTGATGATGCTCTTTTGGTGGCCAAGAAAACCAAAGCTCAGCTGATCAAAAAAATTGTTCAAAAATTAAAGAAAAAAAACAAGGATAAGTATTTATGAGAAAAAAACTTTTTATTTTAGCCATATTTTTGCTTTTATTGTGTTTTTGGTATGTTAAAGCGATAAACACGGATAATCCCAATTCTTTTGGAGAAAAACAATTTACCATTAAAAAAGGTCAAAGCTTAACGGAGATTTCCAAAAATTTAAAAAAACAAGGATTTTTAGAAAAAACTTTTTGGTTTAATGTTTATGCTGTTATTTCCGGAAACAAATCCGAATTTAGAGCCGGGATTTATGAATTAAAGACCGATATGGATATTGTTGAATTGGTTGATGACATAATGGAGCAGCAAAAGGTCGAGCCGGCCAAAGAAGTAAAAATAACTTTGTTGGAAGGTTGGAGCGTGGAACAAATGGATGAGTACTTGGTTTCTCGGGGCTTGATTAAAGAAAAGGAATTAATTGAGTACTCTGAAGATTATAATTTGAAAAAATATACCTTTTTAGCTGATCGTCCCAGAAAAGCCGATTTGGAAGGTTATTTGTATCCTGACACTTATTTGGTTTTTGAAAAAAGTTCAGTGGGTAATATCGCTGATAAAATGTTGGCCAATTTTAATAAAAAGTTAACCGGTGAAATAAGGGCGCGAATCCAAGCGCAAGAAAAAACAGTGTTTGAAGTGTTAACTTTGGCCAGCATAGTGGAAAAAGAAATGTATGGTTATGAGAATAGAAGAGTGGTGGCTGATATTTTTCTTAAGCGTTTGAAAGTTGGGATGCCTTTGCAGTCTGATGCTACGGTTAATTATATTACGGAAAAAGGAAATCCGGCTCCCAGTTTAAAAGATACACAGATAGATGATCCCTATAATACTTATAAATATCGCGGTTTGCCACCCGGACCGATTTGCAATCCAAGCATTGAAGCCATTAAAGCCGTTGTATATCCAAAAGAAACAAATTATTGGTATTTTTTAAATGCACCGAGCGGGGAAATAATTTTTAGTCACAACCATGACGAGCATGTTCGCAATAAATATAAATACTTAAAATAAATAAATTTTAAATTATGATTAATAAAAAATTTTGGCAGACAGTTTTGGACAAGCAAAAAGAATATGATAATTCACGCCGGAAAATCATTTCTCTGAGTTCAGAAGCTCAGCATTTATCTAAGCAAAGCATTTTTTCTTTGCAAAGAGGCAAGAAAAAACAAGCTGAAGAAAAAATAAAAAAAGCCAAATCCGGCTTGATTACTTTGGAAAAGCGTTTTGGCAAATTTGGAAAGTTAAGAACAGAAGGTAGCTGGAAAGCGGCAACGGAAGAGTTTGTGGAAGCCAAACTTTTTATGGATTTTATGTCCGGAAAAAAGATAACCGAAATTAAGGAATTTTATGTTTTGCCGGAGGAGTATATCGGGGGGCTTTGCGATTTAACCGGCGAGATTGTCAGGATGTTGGTTATTTGGACAACCAAAAAAGAGTTCACTAAGGTTGAAAAAGGAGCGGAGGCTGTAGATCAAATTATTCAAGAATTAATGCAGTACAGTTATGGCGGATATTTGCGTACAAAGTTTGATCAAGCCAAAAAATCCTTGCAAAAAGCTGAACAAATTTTGTATGATTTAAGTATGCGTCAAAAATAAAATAAAAAAAATGAAACACAGCAATCAAAAAGAACAAGAGCAAGAATACGCTCGCCTCAACAAGGAGTATAAGGAAGAAAAAATGGCTTTACTCAAAGAGCTTAGGCAAGAGGTGGGAGATGAGAATAAAAAGAAAAAAAAACCGCGCCACTCCAAGTTTTGCTGTTTTTTTGTTTTTTTGTTGGTGCTTTTAAGTATTTTGGTTATTGTTTTTTTTGTTAAGGAAATAAAAGACGAGCTCCTTAATGATTATAATGAAAAAAGTGAAAAAGTGCGTGATATTATTCCACAGGCCGGGGAAGAGGTAAAAAAAAGTTTAGAGCAGGGAGAAGAATTGTTAGAAGTCACTAAAGATAAGGCGGAAAAGACCAAAGAAAACATTGATCAAGCTAAAAAAACCTATGACCAAGTTCAGGAATTTAAAGAAAAGGTGGAAGGTTTTACCGAGTGATTACCTAAGTTTATGCGGGTTGTGTTTTAAATTTTTTTTTATTTAAATATAAATTATTTCAAAAAAAAGCTTGCTAAGATTAAGCAAGTTTTTTTGATAAGCTGTTCTTGGTTATTTAATCATAGCCAGGGCAATTAAGTTGACCTGTGGAGTAGGTGGTTTTTTTTATCCTTTTTTGAGCTAAAAAGTAGTATTTTTCTTCAATTTCAAAACCCAGAAAATGACGGTTAAGTTTTTTGGCGACCACGGCCGTAGTGCCCGAGCCCATAAAAGGATCAAAAACCAGGGCGCCTTTATTGGAGCTGGCCGTGATTATTCTTTTAATCAGTTTTTCCGGTTTTTGAGTGGGATGCTGGGTGTTTTCCGGCATAGACCAAAAAGGCACAACCAGATCGGTCCAGATATTTGACGGATGAGTCATTCTGGTTTTTTGTCCGTTTTTTTCCTGCCAGTCTTTGGGGTTTCCGGCTTGGTCTTTGTAAGGAGCAATAACCGACTTTTTTACTTTAACTTGATCCAAATTAAAAACATATTCATCCGTTTTAGTGGCAAACCAAATGTCTTCCATATTGTTTTTCCAGTTTTTTTTGGCTCCGCGTCCTTTTTCTCTTTTCCAAGTGATGCGATTTTGCAGGATAAAATATTTTTTAAGTAAGGCTTCAATTGTGCCCGAAGCTTCCCAGTTAATGCAGATATAAATGGAGCCGTTTGGTTTAATAATTCTTTGACATTGTTTGATCCAATGGTCAGCCCATTTTTTAAACTCTTTTTCTTTGATTTGTTTTAGTGTGCCTTGGCCGAAATTTTTTCTAATGGTGTAGGGCGGATCGGTTATGATTAGATCAACGCTTTGTTTAGGAAGTTTGGTCAGATCTTTATTAGCATCAGCCAAATAGATTTTATTAAGCAAGTCTTTTTGGACGGGATTTTTAGGCAATTTTAAAATAGGGAATTGTTGATAATCCTTTTGATTGACTTTTATGGTTTTGTTTCTAGGCGAGCTCATAGGGGTATTATAGCAGATTTAAAATTTATGATAAAAAAATCCGCCGAACTTGTTTGTTCGGCGGTGGCAGAGTTTACTTAGACTAAAGAAATCCGCTCGTGAATTTCATTCTTTCCTCCTTGTGTCTTTCCGGCCCCCGTAGTTTGATAAAAAGGGGAGGTTTTGTACGCCAATATCCAATCCGCCGGAAAGCTCGGATTGAATGTTTTTAGCAGGTAGCTAAGCAAATCCGCTTGTGAATCGCATTTTGTCCTCCAAATTGTTCGCTTCTCGGCTTTGCCAAAGGCAAAGAAGCTCCTTCTGTTCTACCTGAATTCCGAAAAGCCATTGAGCTTAATTCAAGTAAGAAAATCAGAAAACCATTTCTTACATGAAGATGAGATCAGTATAGTACAGATAAAGATTCTTGTCAATAGTTTTTGTGTGTTTTGACTAAAATTAGGCATTTTTTGATTTGTTTATCCAAAAGATGAACACTGTTTTTGTTCGGCTGTATTACTGCCGTTTTTAAGGCTAAAGTTGTTAATGTTTTTCACAAAATAGACATTATCTGTAGTTTTGTTATAATTTAGCTGTATTTATTAATTTTGAAAAATTATGCTACATATCGTAGGCACGCCAATTGGTAATTTAGACGATTTTAGCCCGAGAGCGTTGGAGATTTTACAAAACGCGCATGTTATTTTATGCGAAGATACCAGGCAGACTCGGAAGTTAACCGAGCATTTTAAAATAAAAACTAAACTGATCAGCTTGCATCAACATACCAAGGACGAAAAGATTATTAAATTATTGGATAAATTTGATAAAGTGGCTTATGTTAGCGACGCCGGCACTCCCGGAGTTTCTGACCCCGGCGGACGCTTGGTTGAATTGGCTTTTGAAAAAAATATTCAAGTCAGTCCGATTCCCGGGCCGAGTGCGGTTATGGCCGCTTTATCTGTTTGTGGTTTCCCGGCTGATAAATTTGAGTTTTTGGGATTTTTCCCGAGAAAAGGCAAGCAAAAGATTTTGAATAAGATTAAAGACTCATCTCAAACTGTTTGTTTTTTTGAATCACCGCATAGAATTATAAAGACTTTGGAGATTTTAAAACCGGAAATAGGCGAAAGAAAAATTATGATTGGTCGTGAACTGACCAAAAAGTTTGAAACACTTTATCGTGGAACACTTTCCCAAGTCCTGCCGGAAATAAAAGCTAAAGGGGAATTTGTGATTATTATTTCAGCCAAAAAATAAAATTTTATTTAATAATACTTATGGAAAAGAAAAAATTTTACATTACCACGCCGATTTATTATGTTAATGATCGGCCGCATGTTGGCCATGCTTATACCACTTTAGCCGTTGATATTTTGGCGAGACATCAAGCCTTTAAACTTGGACAAGATAAAGTTTTCTTTTTGACCGGCACTGATGAGCACGGTGTGAAAGTGGCTCAGGCCGCGGAAAAACAAAATAAAACTCCGAAAGAATTTTGTGACATGGTTTCGGCTCAGTTCAAAACCGCTTGGGATAATTTAAATATAAAATATAATGATTTTATCAGAACAACTGAAGATCGACATCAGAAAACGGTTAAAGAATTTTTATTAAAATTAAAAACCCAAAAAACCCCCAAAGGCAATCCGGTTATTTTTAAAGATAAATATGAAGGTTATTATTGCACCGGTTGTGAAGCTTATAAAAAAGAAGAAGATTTGGTTGATGGAAAGTGTCCTGATCACGGAATTAAGCCGGAGTTTTTGTCAGAAGAAAATTGGTATTTTCGTTTATCCGATTATACGGATATTTTAAAGGAAAAAATTGAAAAAAAACAAATGCGGATCTATCCCGCACAAAGAGAAAAAGAAGTGCTTAGTTTTATTTCGCAGGGGCTGGAAAATATTGCCATTAGTCGAGCCAATGTGAATTGGGGCGTGTCAGTTCCTTTTGATGAAAATCAGACTGTGTATGTTTGGGTGGATGCTTTGATAAATTATATTTCCGCTTTGGGTTATCCGGATCAGAAAAAGTTTAAAGATTTTTGGCCGGCCGATACCCAGATTTTGGCCAAGGATATTTTAAAATTCCACTGTATAATTTGGCCGGCCATGCTCTTGGCCAATGAGTTGGAACTGCCTGAAGATTTCTTTGTCCATGGTTTTTTTACTTTTGATGGAAAAAAAATGAGCAAAACTTTGGGTAATGTTGTTGACCCCAATGATTTGGTGGGAAAATACGGAGCCGAAGCCGCACGTTATTTGATTATTTCGCAATTTATTTTTGGTCAGGACGGAGATATAAAAACCGAAGAGTTTTCCACAAAATACAATGCGGATTTGGCTAACGGTTTGGGGAATTTAACCAGTCGGATTTTAAGCATGGCGGAAAAATATTGTCAGGCCAAGGTACCGAATAAAGAGTTTAATCTGGATATTGATTTGGAAAAAATTTGGCAAGATCTTGATCAAGGATACACTGATTATAAAATTTATGAAAATATTAAACTGATATGGAATATTTTGCGTTTGGCCGACGGTTATATTGACGAAACAAAACCGTGGGCTTTAGCCAAAGAAGAGAAGTCTGAAGAGTTGAATCAGGTGATTTATAATTTGTTGGAAATCTTACGTCATATCGGTTGGATGATTCGGCCTGTTTTGCCGGAAACATCGGATAAAATTTTGAAAAGATTAAATCAAGATTATAAAGCCGATTTTGAGACGATTAAAAAAATCGGCCTGCTTAAAGCCGGAGAAAGTATAGAAAAAGGTCAACCGCTTTTTCAAAGAATAAAAGAATAGAATAATAAAAATAAAATAAAACAATATGTTTGACACTCACGCGCATGTGAATTTTGCGGATTTTAAAAATGACGCCGATGAGGTGATGCAAAGAGCCAAGGAAAAGAAAATGACCTTGATTAATGTCGGTTCGCAAATTTCCACCAGCCGAAGAGCCGTGGAAATGGCTGAAAAGTATTCCCATGCCTACGCCGCAGTCGGTCTTCATCCCATTCAACTGGAGGATATTGATATTAAAGAAGAACATGCCGAGTTCCATTCTCGAAAAGAGGAATTCAATCCGGAGAATTATCGTGTTTTGGCCGACGGAGATAAGGTGGTGGCCATTGGCGAGTGTGGCTTGGATTTTTATCATATTTATGAGCCGGAAAGAAAAAAAGAGATTGTTGATAAACAAAAAAAAGTGTTCAAGCAACAGATAGAATTGGCTGATCAGGTTGATTTGCCCATGATTATTCATTGTCGCGGTTCAAAAGACAAGGTGGAGGACGCATATTATGATTTACTGAAAATTCTAAAGCAAAAAAGTCCCAAAAAAAGAGGCGTTTTGCACTGTTATATTGGTCCACCGGAGCTGGTTTCGGAATTTTTGGACCTGGGTTTTTATTTGGGCTTTAATGGAGTAATTACTTTTGATAAGACCGGCAAAACTGAAGAAATAATCCTTAAAACTCCGAAAAACAGGATTTTGACGGAAACCGATTGTCCATACTTGACACCCGTGCCTTATCGTGGAAGAAGAAACGAACCTATTTATGTAGAATTTGTTTTGGAAAAATTGGCCCAAATTAAAGAGAAAAGCAAAGAAGAGATGGAAAATATTACAGAGAATAACGCCAGAAGATTATTTTTAAACTAAAATATTTTTTCCCAAAAGATTTGTTTATACACAATCGGGGTTGAAATATTTTTTTTTATTTGTTAGAGTAAGGGTGCTTTTATATGTCAAAACAAGAAAAAAGAAAAAACAAAAAAAATCAAAAAGCTTGGTGGCAGCCAGCTATGGAAATATTTGTGCAAGTGGCGGCTTGGATTGTTTTTCCGGTTATTGTAAGTTTGTTTCTGGGGAACTGGCTTGATGAAAAAAATCAAACTTCGCCAAAATACACTTTGATTTTTGTTGGAACGGCATTTATTATCACCAATATAGGATTGATCAGATTGACCTTGCAGGCTTCCAAAAAAATTAATAACCAACAGTTAGATAAAAAGGACGGGGAGTAATTATAAGTAGTTTATGGACTATCATTCAGAAATAAAAAATGATTCTAAAAACAAACAGGCCGTGGAAAACGGTTCGCTTACGAGTGTCCATGAACAAGAAATTCAAATTCATAGCGAACATCCAAAACACGAAACCTCTTTGGGGGCCGAACAAATAGGACAAATTAATAATTTTCCGATTACCAATTCTTTATTAAACACCTGGATAGTGGTGTTTTTTTTAGTAATATTGGGAGTTGTTTTAAGAAAAAAAGTAAAATTAATTCCTCGCGGAATACAAAGTATTTTTGAGATTATTGTTGAATCCGGCCTCAAACTGTGTGACTCCGTGACCGGTAGTCGCGATAAATCCTGGAAAGTTTTTCCCATTGTTTTTAGCTTTTTTATATTCATTTTATTAAATAACTGGATGGGGCTTTTGCCGGGAATAGGTTCTATAGGCTTTATTGAAAGTTCCGGTGGGCATCAAACCTTTGTACCTTTTTTTCGCGGAGGAACTGCGGATTTAAACACGACTTTGGCTTTGGCTCTGATTGCGGTGGTGACCGCCAATGTTTTTGGGGTTGTAACGGTTGGAGCGTACAAACATATTAATAAATTCATTAATATTCAAGCTTTAGCAAAGATCCCTTCGTCAATAAGAAAGGATCCGGCTATTGTTATTGTAAATCCCATTAAGTTTTTTGTGGGAATAGTGGAAATAGTCGGTGAGGTGGCCAAGGTGGCTTCTTTATCTTTTCGCTTGTTTGGAAATATCTTTGCCGGAGAGGTTTTGCTTAGTTCCATTGCGGTTATTTTTGCTTTTGGATTGCCCATTCCTTTTATGTTTTTGGAAGTTATTGTTGGAGTTATTCAGGCACTTATTTTCGCCATGCTGAGCTTGGTTTATTTTAGTATCGCCATGACCGACGAGGAGCATTAAACAAATAATTTATAAATATATAAGTAAATTAATAACAGCTGTTGGATGATATATTTAATATGTTGTTCAAGGCTCAATAAAAAACTATGGATTTAACATTAATCGCCAAAGCCATTGCCATAGCCGTTGGAGGAATAGCCCCGGCCATTGCTATCGGTAATATCGGTTCAAAAGCCATGGAATCAATCGGAAGAAATCCTGAATCAGCCGGAAAGATTTTGGTGCCAATGCTTTTGGCTTCCGCTTTTGCCGAAGCCGTAGCCATTTATGCTTTGGTTATCGCTTTTTCAATCAAATAATGTTTTGTTTTCGCCTTGGATCATTTTCCAGGGCGGTCTATAAAACATTATAAAAAAAATATGGATGAATTAATAAAAACTTTTCACATTGATTGGAGACTTTTAATAGCTCAGGCCGTTAATTTTGGTATTGTTATCTTTGTTTTGGGCGTTTATGGGCTAAAACCTTTGGTGAGAAAGATGCAACAACGTGAAGAAAAAATTCAAAAAGGCGTTGAAAATGCGGAAAAAATTCAAGAAAAAATGCAAGCTCTTGAGGAAGAAAGACAAGAGGAGATAAAAAAGGGGAGAAACAAAGCTCAGGAAATAATTACGCAGGCTGAAGAAAAAGCGGAAAAATTAAGACAAGAAAAAATCACTAAAGTACGCACTGAAGCCGAGAGAGTTATCGCTGAGTCAAGAGCTCAAATCCGTAGTGAGCGACAGCTTATGGTTGGAGAGGTTAAACAAGAGTTGGGAGGTTTGGTGGCTTTAGCCTTGAATAAGATAACCGGACAAACCATAGACAAAGAAACTCATCAGAATATTATAAAAAACACTATAAAAGACTTGCAAAAAACCAAAATAAAATAAATATGAAGTTTGCCAGAAAAAAACATTTTGTAAAATCATTGGTGGAATTGGGTAAGCAGGAGAATTGTCTGGAGCAAATTTTGCTTGATTTGGAGGATGTTGATAAAAAGATAGACCAAAATATTGAATTTAAGAGTTTTTTAAATAACAAACAGGTTGATATTGAAAAAAAGAAACAAGCGTTAAAAAGTGTTTTTAGTGATTTTATTAGCCTAAAAACATATAATTTTTTATATCTTTTAATAAAAAATAACAAGTTGAATTATTTGTCGGAAATACTTGAGCAAGCCGAAGAATTGAATCGGGAATATGAAAGTGTGGAATTGGCCGAAGTTGAATCAGCTTTTAAGCTTAGTCAAGATCAGGAAGTTGAGATTAAGGCTATTTTGGAAGATAAGATTAAAAAACAAGTCATTATCAGGAATAAAGTAAATCCAGAGATAATAGCCGGGTTAAATATAAAAATAAAAGATACGGTTATTGAATCAAGCATTTTAAGTAGAATAAAAAGGCTGGAGGAAAAAATTAAAAAGTTTTAATAAAATATAAAATTAAATTTAAAATAAATATTTATGAAAAACAACAATAAACAAACGGTAATAGAAACTCTTAAAAAACAAATTTCTGATTTTGATTCCCATGTTAGTGTGGAAAAGGCCGGACAAGTAATTGAAGTCGGAGATGGGATCGCCAAATTAACCGGATTATCAGAGGTTATGTCCTCGGAAATGTTGGACTTTGGTAATGGCATTTTTGGTGTGGCCTTGAATTTGGAAGAGGATACGGTTGGAGCCATGATCTTGGGTGATTGGGAAAAGGTTAAGCAGGGTGATAAGGTAAAAAGCACCGGACGAATTTTAGAAGTTCCGGTCGGAGAACATTTGATTGGACGAGTGGTTGATCCCTTGGGTAAAGCTTTGGATAATAAGGGGAAGATATCTTCGGACAAGTTTTATCCGGTGGAAAAAATAGCCCCGGGGGTTTTGGCCAGAGAGGAAGTGCATGAACCGGTACAAACCGGGATTAAAGCTGTTGATTCTATGATTCCCGTTGGTCGCGGTCAGCGTGAGTTGATAATTGGTGATAGGCAAACAGGGAAGACGGCTATTGCCATTGATACTATAATAAATCAAAAAGATAAGGATTTGATTTGTGTTTATGTGGCTGTTGGACAAAAGGAGTCTAAGATTGCGCAAATTAAAGAACGATTGGAAAAAGAAGGCGCCATGGATCATACCATTATTGTTTTGGCCGGAGCTTCAAAACCGTCTTCATTGAGTTATATTGCTCCGTTTGCCGGATCTGCCATTGCAGAATATTTTATGGATCAAGGAAAAGATGTTTTGGTTGTTTATGATGATTTGTCAAAACATGCCGTAGCTTATCGTGAAATATCTTTGTTGTTAAGGCGTCCTCCGGGTAGAGAAGCTTATCCTGGAGATGTTTTTTATCTTCATTCCAGGTTGCTGGAAAGAGCGGCTAAGTTAAACAAAGATTGTGGCGGAGGTTCAATTACCGCGTTACCGATTATTGAAACACAGGCAGGAGATATTTCCGCTTATATTCCCACCAATGTTATTTCCATAACCGACGGACAAATATTTTTGGAAAGTGATCTATTTCATCAGGGAGTCAGACCGGCGGTGAATGTGGGATTGTCGGTTTCCCGTGTCGGTTCAAAGGCGCAAATAAAGGCTATGAAGAAAGTGGCCGGAAAATTAAGATTGGATGTGGCTCAATATCGAGAATTAGCCGCTTTTGCGCAATTTGGCTCCGATCTTGACGAACAAACCAAGGCTCAAATAGAAAAAGGGAAAAGAATTATTGAAATACTTAAACAAAATCAATACAAACCGATCAGTGTTGAAAAACAAGTGGTGATAATCTACGCAGCTGTAAATGGAATATTGGATAATGTCAAAGTGGAAAAAGTTAAAGAGTTTGAACAAGGATTATATAAATACTTGGAACATTCAGCTAAGGACTTGCTTATGACTATTAAGGAAAAAGATTCATTTGATGAAAAATTAACAAACCGAATTGAAAAAGTGCTTGACGAATACAAAACAACGGTTGAAGAATTATTAATAAAAAATGACCAAGAATAATTTATGGCCGGAGGCACCAGAGAAATAAAAAGAAGAATAAAGTCAATTGCCAATACCAAGAAAATCACCAAGGCTATGGAAATGGTGGCTGCTTCAAAAATGAAAAAAGCGGTATCTTCGGTTATGGCCACCAGGGATTATGCCAACTTGGCTTGGGCTACGGTTTTGCATTTGTCGGAAACAACTGATTCGGAAAAACATATCCTTTTGCAAAAGCCGTTAAAATCTGAAAAAGTAGGTTTGGTTTTAATCGGTTCAAATCGTGGTTTGTGTGGAGGTTTTAATATTCAATTGGTTCAAAAAGCCATTGAGTCTATAAAAAAACATCAAGGTCGGGTTGAAAAAACCGAAGTGATAGCTTTTGGTTCAAAAACTCGGGATCTTATTTCTTCCATGGGATATGAAGTGGCTGCTGACTTTGAAAAACCCGATCTCACTCTTCGCTCTGATGAAGTGGCCGCTATTTCTTCCATGATGATAAAACAATTTAAAAACAAGGAATATGATAAGGTGTTTGTGGCTTATACTGACTATGAATCAACTATTAAGCAAGTGCCGAGAGTAAAACAACTTCTTCCCATTGAACCGGATCCTGATGAACATTTGGGTTTGGTTGGGAAGTCTCAAAAGACCGGAGTAGGCGCTGATGTTAAGTTTATTAAAGAAAAGCAAGAAAAGTATCTTAAAAAAGATAAATTTACTTATGAATATACTTTTGAACCTTCGGCCGAAATTGTTTTGGAAAAAATGCTACCTCGTTTGATAGAGGTTCAGATATATCAGGCCGCTTTGGAGTCAGAAGCCTCGGAGCACAGTGCCAGAATGATGGCTATGAAAAACGCTTCAGACGCCGCTTCTGACATGATAGATGATTTGACTTTATATTATAACCAGGCCAGACAAGCCGGCATAACGCAAGAGATTTCTGAGATTGCCGGGGGCGCGGCCGCTTTGGAAAAATAATAATTAAACATAATTCAATAATATGAAAAAAGGAATTATTAAACAAATTATCGGACCGGTGGTTGATGTGGAATTTAACGAAGATCTGCCGGATATTTACAATGCTTTGGAAATTAAAATGTCGGATGAAAAAGCCGAAAAACAGATTTTGGAGACTCAACAGCACATTGGTGACAACCAAGTGCGTACGGTAGCTATGGGGTCGACTGACGGACTGAGAAGAGGACAGGAGGTTTTGGACACGGGTAAGCCGATTTCTATTCCCGTCGGAGAAAAAACTTTGGGGCGCATGTTTAATGTGCTGGGGCAACCGATTGATGATAAAGAGCAAGTTAAAGCCGATCAAACATATCCGATTCATCGCAAAGCTCCGGCTTACAGTGAGCAATCAACCGAAGTGGAGGTTTTTGAAACAGGCATAAAGGTTATTGACTTGATTTGTCCGTTTGTTAAAGGCGGAAAAGTCGGATTGTTTGGTGGCGCCGGAGTGGGAAAGACCGTGGTTATCATGGAGCTTATCAGAAGTATTGCTCAAGAGCATGGTGGTAAATCGGTTTTTGCCGGTGTCGGAGAAAGAACCAGGGAAGGTAATGATTTATATTATGAGATGAAAGAATCCGGTGTTTTGGATAAAACCAGCTTGGTCTTTGGACAGATGAATGAGCCGCCGGGAGCCAGAGCCCGAGTTGCTTTGACCGGATTGACCTTGGCTGAATATTTTCGTGATCAATCTCAAGATGTATTACTTTTTGTGGATAATATTTTTAGATTCACTCAGGCCGGTAGTGAGGTGTCCGCACTTTTGGGGAGAATGCCTTCAGCCGTGGGATATCAACCGACTTTGGCTACGGAAATGGGAAATATGCAAGAAAGAATTACTTCAACCAGCAAGGGATCCATTACCTCGGTTCAGGCCGTTTATGTACCGGCTGATGATTTGACCGATCCTGCTCCGGCCACCACTTTCGCTCATCTTGATTCCACCGTGGTTTTGGCCAGAAGTTTGGCGGAAAGAGGAATTTATCCAGCCGTTGATCCCTTGGATTCTTCTTCCACTATTTTGGATCCCAATATTTTGGGACAAGAACATTATGATGTGGCCAGAGAGGTGCAAAGAGTTTTGCAAAAATACAAGGATTTGCAAGATATTATTGCTATTTTGGGAGTTGACGAGTTGTCTGAAGAAGATAAGATTTTAGTCGGACGAGCCAGAAAAATACAAAAGTTTTTATCTCAACCGTTTTTTGTGGCTGAATCTTTTACCGGGACAAAAGGCCGGTATGTACCACTGAAGGAAACAATTAAGGGCTTTAAAGAAATATTGGAAGGTAAACATGATGATAAGCCAGAACAAGCCTTTTATATGAAAGGCACAATTGATCAAGTGGAATAAATTTATGAGTATTAATTTCAAAATTGCCACTCCGGAACGAGTGGTTTACAAAGAGGAAGTCAAATCAATTACTCTTCCCACACAGGTAGGTGAAATTACGATTTTGCCCAACCATGTTCCTTTGATTTCCGTATTGCAAAGTGGAGAAATAAAAGTGGATACGGGCAAGGAAAAGATTTCAATGTCTGTGGCCGGCGGATTTGTTGAAGTTTTATCAACCAAGGTTGTTGTTTTGGCTGATCGCGCTGAGAAATCAGAAGAAATTGATATTAAACGAGCAGAAAAGGCGGTGGAAAGAGCAAAAGAATTAAGGGAAAAGAAAACAGCGGATTCACGGGAGTTTGCCTCATTGTCAGCCCAAATTGAAAAGGAATTGGCCAGAATAAAAGTTGGTAGGAAACATGCCAGAAGAGTGGAGCAACGAGGCTATGGAGCCAAAAAATATAAATAAGCTAATCAATAAAAGGAGTTTTTATGTCGCATCAATGTGGTAGTTTATTGGTAGTGTGTATGGACTTTCGTTTTCATCGGGACATCAATCAATGGATTGAGAGGAACGATCTAACGGGCAACTATGATTTGATTTCACTGGCCGGAGCTCAAAAAGCCATTGTTGACCCAACGACCAGAAATATGGTTTTACAACAAATAAAACTTTCAGCCATGCTTCATAGTACTAAAGAGGTTATATTGTTGGCTCATGAAGATTGCGGAGCTTATGGGGGTAGTAACGCTTTTTCTTCTTGGGAGCAAGAAAAAAAACAATATATTGATGATATGAATAAGGCGGAATCTTTGATAAAGGAGAAGGTTCCGGGTTTGCAGGTAAAAAAAATGATGCTAACCTTTGAAAAAGAATCAAAAGGGATAAATCGGGTTTAAATCAGAATTTGCTAGAGCCTCTGACCATTCAGAGGCCTTTTAATTTTAAATTTTTTATTCCATTTTAAAATATGTTATAATATAATATATGTTAATTTTGGACTACATTTTGCTTGGTTCCATTGTGATATTAACATTACTGGGATTTAAAAAAGGTTTTTTGGAGACCTTGGGATCAATTTTGGGAATAATAGTGGCCGTTATACTGGCCAGTCGTTTTTATCCATTGGTGGCTTCTTGGTTTGGCGGGTCTGATTTGGCCAATGTTATTGCCTTTATTTTGCTTTTTTCATTGTCCGTGAAAATCGTTACCCTGGCTTTTTGGCTTATCGGGAAAATATTCAAAATTGTAACCGTACTGCCTTTTGTTTCCAGTTTTAACCGACTTTTGGGCTTGGTGCTGGGTGCGGTGGAAGGTATTTTTATTATGTCGGTAATTTTGCATTTTTTACTGAAATATCCGCTGAACGATTGGCTGATAGGACAGATGGCCGCTTCTGTGGTAGCGCAAACCTTGTTAAGAATCGGAAATGTTTTTATTCCCTTGTTTCCCGAGGCGTTAAAGCAAATAAAATCAGTTTTATAACATAGATATCTTGCTTAAGATTTTTCGCCGTTTGAACTTTCGGCGTTTTTATAATGCTGAAATTTTAATTTAAATCATTATTGTGTTAATATGTTTTTATATGAGCTTAATCTCTGAATCCAATAAAGAACAAAAAAAAGCCATTACTCACGGCGGTGGACCTCAACTTATAATTGCCGGTGCCGGAACCGGCAAAACCCGAGTAATAACCACCAGAATGGCTTGGCTTATTACCGAAAAAAGGATTAAAACGGATGAGGTTTTAGCTTTAACTTTTACTGACAAAGCGGCCGAGGAAATGGAAGAAAGGGTGGATCAAATGATGCCCTACGGTTATGTTGATTTATGGATTTTGACTTTTCACAGTTTTTGCGACAAGGTTTTGAAAAAGCATGGTTTGGAAATTGGACTTCCCGATGATTATAAACTTTTGGATCAAACCGAAGCTTGGTTATTGATAAGAAAAAATTTGGCACGCTTTAATTTGGATTATTATAAACCCATGGGTAATCCCACCAAATTTATTCATGCTTTGATCAATCATTTTTCTCGTTGTAAAGACCAAGGCATTCAGCCAAAAGATTATCTTGACTATGCCGAGGAACTAAAAATGAATAATGATGCCGGAGAATTTGTAAAATCTTTGGACTTGAATGATTTGGATTCTTCGGAAAGAGAAGAAATATTAAAACAGGAAATTCTCAGGATTGAGGAAGTCGCCGAGGCCTATCATACTTATCAAAATATTTTATTGGAAAACAACAGTTTTGACTTTGCCGATTTAATCAATTATACGATCAGACTTTTTAAAGAGCGACCGTTGATTTTGCAAAAATATAAAAAAAAGTTCAAATATATTTTGGTTGATGAATTTCAAGATACCAATGTAGCACAATATGAGTTGATAAAGATGCTTTCCGGACCGGATCATAATTTGACGGTAGTGGGGGATGATGACCAGTCCATTTATAAATTTCGCGGTGCTTCCATTAGTAATATTATGCAGTTCAAAGAGGATTACCCGCAGGCCGAAGAAGTGGTTTTAACTGAAAATTATCGCTCAGTGCAAAAGATTTTGGATTTGTCGCACAAATTTATTGTTCAGAATGATCCTTATCGTTTGGAAGAAAAATTGGGTATTGATAAAAGACTTAAATCCCATATAAAGCAGGCCGGAATTATTGAACATCTTCATCAAAAAACAGTGGAACAAGAAGCTAAAACAGTGGTGGAAAAAATAATGGAGTTAAGAAAAGAAGAAAATAAATCCTGGTCTGATTTTGCCATTTTGTTTAGAGCCAACAGTTCAGCGGATTTGTTTATTCATTATTTGCAACAAGCGGAAATACCTTATCAGTTTTTAGCTATGAAAGGCTTATACAACAAGCCCGTAGTGGTTGATATCTTGAATTATTTTAAATTATTGGATAATTATCATGAAGGCACCGCAGTATTCAGGTTGTTAAATTCTGAATTTATGAATATTCCAACCGAACAGGTAAGTCTGCTTATCCATAAAGCCAAAAAGCAAGCGGTTTCTTTATTTTCCATTTTAAAAAAAGCAAGGACCGTTAAAGGTCTGGAAGAAAAGACTTTGAAGAAGATTGACCGATTTTTAAGTCAAATTGACAAGGACTCTTTTTTGGCCAAGGACAAAGAACCGTCCAAAGTAATGCTTAATTTTATTTATAATTCCGGTTATCTGGAGTATCTGAATAATTTATCCGAACCGCACAGCCGAAAATCAATAAATTATTTGCAACAGTTTTATTCTAAAATCCAAGAAGTGGAAACAGGTTTGGAGGATGCTCGTTTGGTTGATTTTATGGAAATAATGGAAATGGAGTTGGAGTCGGGAGAAGCCGGTAAATTGCAGTTTGATTTGCAGACCGGGCCGGACATGGTTAAGCTGATGACTGTGCATAGCGCCAAAGGGCTGGAATTTGACTATGTTTTTATGACTAATTTGGTTGATCGTAAATTTCCCACTGATCAGCGTAAAGAGCCGATAGAAATTCCCAATAAATTGATCAAAGAAAAATTGCCCGAGGAAAGTGATTTTCATATTCAAGAAGAAAGGCGTCTTTTTTATGTGGCCATGACCAGAGCCAAAAAAGGTTTGTTTTTCACTTCCGCGGAAGATTACGGGGGCAATCGTAAAAAAAAGATTTCCAGATTTTTAAAAGAGCTGGGATTAGACCAGCCAACTTTACAAAGTGGATCGGCCGATTCGTTAAAAAAGGTTTCGGCCACCGAAAAGACAATGGAAAAAGTTTCCCTGCCCAAGAAATTCAGCTTTTCACAAATGCAAACTTACGAAACTTGTCCTTATAAATATTATCTGGCTAATATTTTAAAAGTACCCACCTTTGGCAGTCACTATCTGAGTTTTGGTTCCACTATTCATAATTGTTTGCAAAAATTTTTGGAAAAAAGCTTTAAGGACAATATTGAAGTTCAGTCGGATTTGTTCTCTTTGAATAAACAAACAAAAACCAATACAAAATCTTCCGGTCTGGGCAGCTTGGACGAGTTGTTGTCTCTTTATAAAGATTGCTGGATCGATGAATGGTATGAAAATGAACAACAAAAAAAGCAGTATTTTAAAAAAGGCGAGCAGATGTTAAAGGACTTTTTAACGGATTTTAAAAAAGAAAAACCGGATGTTTTTTTATTGGAGCAGCCGTTTAATATAAAGGTGGGTGGATATAGTTTTACCGGAAGAATTGATCGAGTTGATAATCTGTCCAACGGTAAAAAAGAGATTATAGATTATAAAACAGGTAAAGCCAAAGACAAGGTAAGGAGTTCGGAAAAATCACAGCTTTTATTTTATCAAATTGCGGCCGAAGAAGCCTTGAATTATGATTTGCAGACCTTGACTTATTATTATCTTGAGGCCGGCAAGAGGGTTTCATTTATCGGTACGGAAAAAGATAAAGATAAGCTAAAGGAAAAATTTTTGAACAATGTGACGGCTATAAAAAACAATAAGTTTGAAGCCAAGCCCAGCGCTTTTATTTGTAAAAATTGTGAATATAAAGATATTTGCGAATATAGAAAATTAAAATAAAAAAATGCGCCAAACCGAGAGCGGTT
>CAZPBK010000001.1:33846-55538 GCA_964584985.1 uncultured Gammaproteobacteria bacterium
CCACAAATCAAGTTCATTGATTTTGAAATGCGGACCGAGGTAAGCAAAAAACATTTTACAGCCGTTGGAGTTGATCATAAAGGCTCCTTCCGCGTGTCCGGAAATGGCCAGCGTCTTGTCTGTATCCCCGGAATTAGCAAAGTCCCATGGTGCGTTGACCATGAGTTGTGCCGAGGAAGAAACATCTTTGGCCAATGATGGCGTTGCTATAAGCATAGCAAGCAGAAAGGGAACAAAGAGCTTTTTCATGCTTTCTCCTTTGAGTGGGTTAATAAAAGGACTAATAATACACATTATGTTAGCATCAATATTTGATTTTGTCAAGAGATACTAATTATTTTATAAAATGAAAAGCTTAGGACATTTACTGAACAAAAAATTTGATCAAAGTAAGCTGGGAAAGCAAATGAAAACCGGGTTGATTTTAGAATTTGCCAATGAGGCAATTAGCCAAATTTGGGGGAAAGCCGGAGCTAAGTCAATTAAGGCCCGGTCAATCAAAGGGTCGGTCATAAAGATTGAATGTGAAAATTCCATAATGGCTCAGGAGGTCAAATTAAAAAGCTCTCAGCTGTTGGAAATAATTAACAAGAAGTTTAGGACGACCAATTTAAGGAAAACCAGAATTGTGCAAAAAGGCATTGATTTAGATGAATATTAATGATAAACTTTTAATAAGGATAGCGGACTAAAATTAAGATAATCTTATTATGACAGTGAAACAATATCTGATAATTTTGGGTTTGTGTACTGCTTTGTGCTGGTTGGGCTGGATTTTGGTTATAACTTTACTCAATCCTTTTACTTCGGGAAGCCTGGCTTTATTGTTATTTTATTTGAGCTTAGGTTTGGCTTTGATTGGCGGTTTTTCAATATTGGGTTTTGTTATAAGAGTTTTTGTGTTTACTCGAAATGAGGTACCCAGCCGAGAAATAAGTATCTCTTCTCGCCAGGCTTTGCTTTTTACGATTTTGATAATTGTTTCTTTGATTTTGCAGTCTTTTAGGCTTTTGACTTGGTGGAGTATCTGCTTTATGGCTTTGTTGGCCGGATTTACGGAATTATTTTTTCTCTCTTACAAAAAATTCAATAGATAAAATTTGAACATTTATGAGACAATCAAAATTATTTACCAAAACACTTAAACAAGCACCGAAAGAGGAGTTGAGTTTAAATGCGCAACTTTTAATAAAAGCCGGATATGTAGATAAACTTATGTCAGGTGCTTACACCTATCTGCCTTTGGGACTTAGAGTTTTGGAAAAAATAAAAGATATTGTTAGAACGGAAATGAACAACTTGGGAGGGCAGGAGATTCTTATGCCTGCACTTTTACCGAAAGAACCGTGGCAAAAAACCGGAAGATGGGATGAGCCGGGCGAAGAGGTAATGTTTCAATTTCAAGGACGAAGCGGAAAAGATTTGGGCTTGGGTTGGACCCATGAAGAGATTGTAACTCCTTTGATGAAACAGTTTGTACAATCTTACAAGGATTTACCGGTGGCTGTGTATCAAATCCAGGATAAATTCAGAAACGAACCGCGCGCCAAATCAGGATTATTGCGAGGCTTGGAATTCAGTATGAAGGATTTATACAGTTTTCATGCCAATGAAGATGATTTATTGGAATACTATGAAAAATCCAAGACAGCCTATTTGAATATTTTTAAACATTGCGGGCTTGAAGCCAGAATCGTGGAAGCCAGCGGAGGTGATTTTAGCAAGTTTTCCCATGAATTTCAGGTTTTTACCGAGTATGGCGAGGATACGGTTTTTTATTGCTCCAAATGTGATTTTGCACAGAATGATGAAATATGTGAATTAAAAGCAGGAGATAAATGTCCTGAATGTGAAGGAGGAATTAAAGAGGCCAAAGCTATTGAAGTGGGGAATATTTTTCCCTTAAAAACAAAATATTCCAAAGACTTTGATTTTACTTTTACCGATAAAGAAGGCAAACAAAAGCCGGTTATAATGGGATGTTACGGAATAGGTCCCTCCCGAGTTTTAGGCTCTGTCGTGGAAGTTCATCATGATGACAAAGGCATTATTTGGCCGGAAAAAATCGCTCCATTCCAAGTTCACTTATTGAAAATAGGGGATAGCGACGAAGTTGATAAGGCTTCAGAAAATCTTTATCAAGAGTTAAAAGAGCGGGAGATAGAGGTTTTGTTTGATGACAGGGAAGAATCCGCCGGTGTTAAGTTTAATGACAGTGATTTAATGGGATTGCCGGTCCGGTTGGTGGTAAGTCAAAAAACCTTAAAAAAACAAGTTGTTGAATATAAGTTTAGAAAAGAAGAAAATTCCGAGGAGCTTAGCCAAGAGGAACTTTTTTCCAAATTGAAATAAATTTATGTTTAGAAAATTTTTAAATAGGTTTTCCAAAAAAATAGGTATAGACTTGGGGACAACCAATACAATTATTTGCCTGCAAGATAAAGGGATTATTATTAGAGAGCCTTCAATTGTGGCAGTAAATAACAAGTTGGATCAAATAATTTCCGTTGGAGTGGAAGCCAAAAAAATGATCGGAAAAAATCCAGGATATATTGATCTGTCTTATCCCTTGGTTAAAGGTGTGATCTCTGATTTTGAAGTGACTGAAAAGATGTTGAAATATTTTTTTGATAGAATTTTTCAGGAAAATTTCAATTTCACCGCCAGACCTACTGTTTTAATCGGGATTCCTCTTGATGTGACTGAAGTGGAAAAAAAAGCGGTTGAGGATGCGGCTTTGGGCGCCGGTGCGGGTAAAGTTTTATTGGTTGAAGAAATTATGGCTGCAGCCATTGGCGCTCGGTTACCGGTTCAGGATGCGTCCGGCAGCATGATAATCAGTTTGGGCGGAGGTAAAACGGAAATCGGTATAATTTCTTTACACGGCGTGGTGGTTTGGAAGTCTTTGAAAACAGCCGGAAGCACTATGAATAAAAATATTATTCAGTACGCCAGAGATAATTTTAACCTTTTAATTGGAGAGAAAGTGGCTGAGAATGTAAAAATAAAAATTGGTTCGGCGGCAAAACAACAGGAGGAATTGTCTGTAGAGATGAGGGGACGTGATTTAATATCCGGACTGCCAAGAGAAATAATTGTCAATGATTATCAAATTAGAGAGGCTTTGTCGCTTTCAGTTAATAATATTATTGATGCCGTTAAATCCGTACTGGAAACAACACCGCCGGAATTGGTGGCAGATATTTACGAAAGAGGTATAGTCTTGTGCGGAGGAGGGGCTAGATTGCGTGATATTGATAAAGCCATTTCCACTGAAACCGAGATTCCGGTTCGAATTGCCGATGACCCCACAACCTGCAGTATCAGAGGAATTAATATGCTTTTGGAAGATGAAAAAAGTTTGAAGGAAATTTTATTACCTTCAGCCAGTGATGAAAAAATGGGTCGTTAAATAACAGAAGCATTTTATGTTATATTTACGCAAATCTTCCAGATTAATAATTCTAACAGTGGTTATAGTCGGGCTGCTGTTTTTTTTGCATTTTATTGGTGTTCTCAGACCGATTGAAAATTTTGCCGTTTGGTCAAGCAAGTCAATTTTTCATTCTGTTTATAAGGCTTCAAATTTTGTCAGTGAACGATTTTTGGATTTTAAATCAAAACAAGACTTAATCAAAGAGAATCAAGAACTTAATCAGCGTATAAACAAATTATTAAAAGATAAAAGTAGTTGCTTGGTGGCTGAGGATGAAAATGAGTTTTTACGCCAACAATTGGATTTTGTGCAAGATCGGGAGTTTGACTTTGAGATTGCCAGAGTAATCGGCAAAAATACGGATAAAACACAAAATGTTTTGATTATTGATAAAGGGGGTAAAAGCGGACTGGAAGTAGGCTTGCCAGTGTTGGCCGAACAAGGGAATATGATCGGTAAAATCATCAAGGTTAGGGAGAATAGCGCTTTTGTTTTGTTATTGAACGATGATTTGTCCAGAGTAGCGGTTAAGATTGAAAATAAAAGCAGAACTATGGGGTTGATGGAAGGTGAGTTTGGCTTGGGAATGAAAATAAAGCTGATTCCGCAAATAGAGGAAGTCAAAAAAGAAGACTTGGTGGTCACTTCCGGATTGGAGGCCAAAGTCCCAGGCAACTTAATTATCGGCAGTGTACATGAGGTCAGCTCCGAACCTGAAAGGTTGTTTAAAACCGCTTCAGTAAAATCTCAGGTTGATTTTAGCAAGATATTTTTGGTTAATGTTATAAAAAATGAAATAAAATAATCATGCTTTCCGTTCTGCGAAAAATTTTTATATTGACAGCAGTTTTAACTTTTCATATTGCTTTTGTTCCCGCCTTGTCCGCTCCGATGAGCTTGCTGAATGTGGTTTTGGTTTTCTTGATATTTATCAGTGTTGTTTATGAGTTTTATCACAGTTTGGCTTATGGCTTGGTTATGGGGCTTTTTTTGGATCTTTATTCGGCCTTGCCTTTTGGAGCCATGTTGCTGAGTTTAATGATTACTCTTTATGTAGTTTATAAAGTTTTTCAACACCTCTTAACCAACAAGTCTTTTTATACTTTGTTGGGGTTAACCGGACTGGCAACGATTGTTTATAATTTGGTTCTTTACTTTTATTTGTTGCTGTTTTATTTTGTGCAGACCAAAGATAAAGAATTGCTTGTTGGATTGTCCGTCCAAAAGGGGCATGATTTTTTGTGGCAATTATTGTTAAATCTGGTTTTTGCGGCTTTACTGTTCTTTGTTTTTAATTCTATCAGTAGAAAATTCAAGGCTGTTTTTATAGAGGCAAAAAGAAATTGACTATGTTTAATTTTTTTAAAAAAAGATTTAAAAAAACAAGCAATAAAAAAACCGGTTTTTTGTTTTTGGGGGGCGGTTTGAATATGGAAAACAAGGAAATAGAAAGAAGAAACAAGGCGGAATGGGTTGAGGATTGTTTTATAAATGCTTCATCCGCAGAATTGGCTAGAACCGATAAAAATTATGTTGGACTTTCTTTGAGCAATAAAACAATGGTCAGGTTTTTTCTTTTTATCTTTTTTGTCTTATTTTTGCTTTTTTCTCGTTCCGTGTATCTGCAGGCGGTCAAGGGTGAATATTTTTTGGATATTGCTGAAAAAAACCGAATAAGATTGTATAATATACCTTCTCCGAGAGGTATTATTTATGATTCGCAAGAAAGACCGTTGGTAACCAATATTCCCAATTTTGCCGTTTATATCTCAGCCAATGATTTTTTTCAACAAAAAGAAGAAACACAAAGCAAAGCTGTTGAATGGTTAAAAGCAAATTTTCCACATAAAGATTTTACTTCCGAAATTCAAGAAATTGAAGATTTGACTCCAAGAGATAAACAGTATTTTGAACCTCATTTATTGTTTGATGAAATTGAATACGAAAAAGCCCTTAAAGCCAAAATTCAGGCAACTGCATATTCGGGAGTGAGTGTGCAGGTAAAAGCTCGAAGGGAGTATGAAGATTTTTTTGGTGGATACAAAACAGAGAGTTTAGCACATGTCCTGGGTTACGAAGGAGTAATCAGCCCTGAACAATTTGCCGAACTAAGCGAAAAAGGCTATTTATTTAATGATTTTATCGGTAAAACGGGACTGGAAAACAAGTACGAAGAAGAATTAAGGGGAGACTATGGCAAGGAGAGGATTGAGGTTGATGCACAAAACAGAGCGGTTAAAATATTGGCCAAAAAAGAAATGGTAAAAGGGGACGGGCTTTATTTGAGTTTGGACGCGGTAATGCAGGCTAAATTGGAAAATATTATAAAAAAATATTTGGAAAAACATGGTAAAAGCAAAGCGGCCGCCGTAGTGCTTAATCCCAATAACGGGCAAGTTTATTCTTTGATCAGTTTGCCCGGATTTGATAATAATTTATTTGCACGGGGAATCAATAACAAGGATTATAAACGTTTATCTGAAAATCCGGACAAGCCTTTGTTCAATAGAACGATAAGTGGAGAATATCCCTCAGGATCCACATTTAAACCGGTGGTGGCCGCCGCTGCTTTGGATGATGGTTTGGTAACTCCGAATTCTTCTTTTGTGAGCCGTGGAGGCATTAGAATTTTTCAATGGTTTTTTCCTGATTGGAAAGCGGGCGGGCACGGGATTACCAATGTTTACAAAGCGATTGCCGAATCTGTTAACACTTACTTTTATATAATAGGCGGGGGCTATGCAGATTTTGACGGATTGGGAGTCAAGAAAATAAAAGATTATGCGGAAAAATTCGGACTCAACAAGGTTTGCGGGATTGATTTGCCCAATGAGCAAAGCGGTTTTTTGCCCTCGCCGGAGTGGAAACAGCAAGTTAAAAATGAAAGATGGTACATTGGAGATACCTATCATTTGGCCATAGGACAGGGAGATATTTTGGTCACCCCTTTGCAAGTGGCTAATTACACTTCTGTTTTTGCCAATAAAGGTACTCTTTATCAACCGCGGATTTTGGATAAAGTTTTTGATCAAAAAAAAGACGATTTTGTTGAACCGAAAAACAAAATTTTAAATAAGGATTTTGTTTCCCCGGAGAGTATAAAAGCTGTTCGTCAGGGAATGAGACAGGCCGTAACTTACGGCAGTGCTCGCATTTTGGGCGGATTACCGGTAAGTTCAGCGGCAAAAACCGGTACAGCGCAATGGGGTCAAGACAAGGAACCTCATTCTTGGTTTACCGCTTTTGCTCCTTATGATCAACCGGAAATTACAGTGACTGTTGTTGTGGAAGAAGGAGGTGAAGGAACCGAGGCGGCAGCTCCTATTGTTTACGAATTTATGAAATGGTACTTTGGATATTACCAAAAAACATTGTCAAGCGAGTGATTCTGTTGTATAATGAAAATAATATAAAAATAGGGCTTTTTTGGTCTGTAATTATTTTTAAGAGCTATATTAAAGCATAAAATAATTTGAAATTTTTTATGCTTTTGTTTAGTCAAACAGTTAATATGAACAAAGAAGTAATTTTAACCGAAACAGGAAAGCAAGGTCTTTTGAAAGAGTTAAAAGAATTACGCGAGGTTAAAAGACCTGATATTATTCAAAAAATAGAGGAAGCCAAGGAAATGGGTGATTTGTCTGAAAACGCCGAATATCATGATGCCAAAGATCAGCAGGGGATTATTCAAAGTCGTATCGCAGAAATTGAAGACATATTAAAAAATGCTGTTGTAAGCAAAAAGGCGACTTCCAAAGAAATTATTCAGATGGGAGCTGATTTCGTGGTTAAGGATTCAAGCGGAAAAGAAAGAGAATTAACTTTGGTCGGTTATAATGAAGCTGACCCTTTGTCGGGGAAAATATCCAATGAATCTCCCATGGGGCAGGCTTTTTTGGGTAAAAAACCGGGAGAGAGTGTGAATGTGGAGACTCCGAGGGGAGATAAAGAGTATACAATAGTCAAAATAAAATAATCATAAAAAGTATAATTAATATGGAGCAAAATGAGGAAAACATAAGAAAACAAAAATTGGAAAAAATAAAATCATTGGGTATAGAACCATATCCGGCCAAGTTTGATAAAAAGCAGACTTTAGCTAAATGTCAACGGAGTCAAACCGGAGAAAAGGTAAAAACCGCCGGTCGCCTAATGATGATTCGTGATATGGGTAAATTATGTTTTGCTCATTTAATGGATGATTCCGGAAAAATGCAGATCGCTTTAAAGCAAGACGATTTGGGCAAGGAGGAATATAAGAATCTTTTAAAAGTATTGGATTTGGGAGATTTTCTGGGAGTGGAAGGCGAAATATTCACCACTAAAAAAGGAGAAATTACTATTTTGGTAAAAAAATGGAAGTTTTTGGGTAAGGCTTTGAAGCCCCTGCCCGAGAAATGGCACGGAGTAAAGGATTCGGAAATAAAATATAGGCAAAGATATCTGGATCTTTTGGCCAATGAAGAAACCAGAGAAAGATTTAAGTTTCGCAGTCGTTTTATTAAAACCTTGCGAGAGTTCTATTGGCAAGAAAATTTTATGGAAGTGGAAACACCAACTTTGTTGCACAGTGCCACCGGAGCCCATGCTCGTCCTTATGTTACACATAATAAGAGTTTGGATATTGACCTTTATTTAAGAATTTCACATGAGTTGCCTCTTAAAGAGTTGATTATCGGTGGTTATGAAAAAATATTTGAAATTGGCAAGGCTTTTCGCAATGAAGGAATTGATCCTTCGCATCTGCCTGAGCATACGCATTTGGAACATTATAGTGCTTATTGGGACTTTGAAGATAATATAAAGTTTACGGAAAAGATGTTTGAATATCTATTTGAAAAATTAAATATTCCCAAAAAGCTGAAAGTGGTGGGAAAAGACGGAAAAAAAAGAGAGGTTGATTTTAGTTTGCCTTGGAAACGCATTGATTATATTGAAATGTTAAAAAATGATTGCGGTTTGGATGTTTCGGAATATGAAAAAGCCGAGGACTTGGTTAAAGATTTAAAAAAGAAAAATATTATTATTGAGGATATGGCTAGTATGGGATTGTCCACTTTGATTGATAATTTATACAAAAAGGTTTCTCGACCAAAGATTGTCAATCCGGTGTTTTTGTATCATTATCCGATTGAACTCCAGCCTTTGGCCAGAAGAAATGATCAAGATCCGGAAATAGTTGATCAATTTCAATTGGTGGTAAACGGTTGGGAAATTGTTAAAGCCTATTCAGAGTTGGTTGATCCGATTGATCAAGAAAAGAGATTTAAGGAACAAGCCAATTTAAAAAACCAGGGCGATGAAGAAGCCATGGAGGGCGATCCTGAATTTATAAAAGCCATGAAATACGGCATGCCGCCGATTTCCGGTTGGGGAATGGGACTGGATCGCATTTTAACCATATTGACCGGACAGGAAAATTTGCGTGATGTGGTTTTCTTTCCTTTGATGAGACCGAAAAAGGATTAGTCTGATTTGTAGTTGACAACTGTTTTGATAAGTGTTAACTTGTAATGAACCCTTAACACAAAGGAGGGGGAAATGGCTTGTAAGATTTGTCCTATTTGCGGTAATAAAAGGCATTTTTCAGAAATTGATAAAAAAAGCGGAATTTGCGTGTATTGTCTGGGGATGGATAAAAAGAAAAATTCGAAAAATCCACGAGCTATACCTCTTAAAGAAAGAACATAGTCAGAACAAAGAGCACCTTGTGCTCTTTTTTTATTTTATGAACATTGCCAAAAGCAAGAAATTGCCTTATAATTAATCATAGAAAGATTATAAATAACCCTATTTTATGCTGGATATTAAATTTGTTCAGGATCATAAAAAAATGCTTGAACAAGTGGCCAAACAAAAAAATATTGATATTGATTTGGACAAATTGTTGGAGTTGGATAAAAAAAGAAAAAAAATAACTCAGCAAATTGAGGAGATTAGAACCAGAAAGAACCAAGCCAGTAAAAAAATTCCCCAAATGAACGACAAAGAAAAAGCGAAATTATTGGCGGAGATGAAACAACAAACCGAAGTTCAAGATGAATTGGAAGAAAATTTAAAGCCGGTAATGGAAGAGTATGATAAATTAATGAGACAAGTACCCATGTATGTTCATGAAAGTACTCCGATCGGAGCGGATGAAGAGGCTAATGAAGAATTGGAAAAAGCGGGAGAAGTTCCGGAATTTAAATTTACCCCGAAAGATCATATGCGATTGGGTAAGGATTTGGATATTATGGATAACGAGCGGGCGGCCAAGATTGCCGGTTCCAGGTCATATTTAATGAAAGGCGATGGTGCCAGGTTGGAAACCGGCCTCTTAAAATACGCCATGGATTTTATTTCCAGAAAAGGCTATGAGTTAATGACCGTACCGGTGATTTTAAATGAAAACGCCTTTTGGGGCACCGGCCATTTTCCGGCGGAAACCGATGATGTTTATCACCTGGACAAGGATGATAAATATTTGGCCGGAACATCTGAGTTGTCTTTGGCCTCCTATCATGCTGATGAAATTTTAAAGGAAGATGATTTACCTCTGCGTTACGCCGCTTTTTCCGTTTGTTTTCGAAGAGAAGCCGGTTCTTACGGTAAAGATACTCAAGGATTATATCGTGTTCATCAATTCTTAAAAGTTGAACAATTTATTGTTTGTAAAAACAGTGAACAAGAAAGCATGAAGCTTCATAATGAATTGTTGGATAATTCCAAAGAATTTTTGCAAAATTTAGATTTGCCTTTCCGAGTGATGAATATTTGTACCGGAGACATGGGGCAGGGCAAGTATTATATGAATGATTTGGAAACATGGATGCCCAGTCGCAATGAATATGGGGAAACCCATAGTGCGTCAGCTTTACTGGATTTTCAAGCCAGACGATTGAATTTGCGCTACAAAGACAAAGAAGGCAAAATCCATTTTTGTCATACTTTAAATAATACTGTGGTGGCTACGCCGAGAATCTTGATTCCTTTGTTGGAATTAAATCAGTTAGAAGACGGCAGAATAAAAATTCCCGAGGTTTTACAGCCTTATATGGATCATCAGCAATTTATTGAAAAAACCGAATAGACATTTTTATACAAAATTCCCGCCAAACAAAAGCGCGGGTTTTTGTTTGATTGAAAAAGGTTTATTTATTGGAATAAATATTGTAAAATGTATATATGTTAAAACCAAAAACTTGGCTGGAGATCAGCCGAAAAAATTTACTGCACAATTTGCAAGAATTTTGTCGTCGAGTAGGGGATGGGGTTGATGTTTGCCCGGTTTTAAAGTCCAACGCTTATGGTCATGGTTTGGAACAAACAGCTGAGATTATTCAAGGAAAAACAAAATGGTTGGCAGTGGATAGTGTGGACGAAGCTTGTCAATTAAAAAAAATATTGAAAAAAAGGGGGAGTGGGCAAAAAAATATCTTAATCCTGGGTTATACTTTGTCGGATAACTTGGAAGAGGTTGTTAAAAACGGTTTTCATCAAGTGGTGGCCAATCTGCAGACCTTGAAAAATTTGGAAAAAATTTGTCATAAACTTAATTTGCCGGCTTTTGTCCATTTAAAAATTGAAACCGGCACGGCCAGGCGCGGAATTTGGTTAAAAGATTTATCCGAATATTTAAAGATTATAAAAAATAATCCTTTGTTAAGGCTGGCCGGGATATCCACTCATTTTGCCAATATTGAAGATACTACTGAGCACGAATATGCCAAGCTACAATTGAAAAAATACAAAAAAGCTCTTGAATCGGTAAATAAATATGGTTTTTCCGGCTTTATTAAACATACCGCTTGCAGTGCGGCTGCTATTTTATTTAGTAAAACCCATTTTGATTTAATAAGGCCGGGAATTAGTTTGTATGGCATGTGGTCTTCGCCACAGACCCGGGTAAGTGCTCAACAAAAATTTATTGATGTTCAATTAAAGCCGGTCATGACCTGGAAAACTAAGGTTGCTCATATTAAAGAATTGCCTGCGCAAATGCCGGTCGGTTATGGTTGTACGGAAAAGGTTTCACAAAAAACTTTATCAGCCGTTTTGCCAATCGGCTATTGGGATGGCTTTGATCGTTGTCTTTCTTCTATTGGCCAAGTCTTAATCAACGGCCAAAGGTGTCGAATTTTGGGAAGAGTTTTTATGAATATGATTGTTGTGGATGTTAGTGCTGTTAAAAATATTGAACTTGAAGATGAGGCAGTGATTTTGGGACGCCAAAAAAACGAGTTCATTTCAGCAGAGGAAATTGCCGAAAAAGTAAACACCATTAATTACGAAGTGACTACGAGATTAAATCCAAAAATAAAAAGAACTATAAAATAAATGCCCAAAATCAGCCCGAAATATCAAAAGGATTTTAAAAATTCGGATTATAAAAACCCGCGCTTGCTTAAAGATAAAGAACGCAGAAAAAAAAGAATTACCAAATGCATATTGTTTATGGCGATTAGCTTGTTGTTTTTTGCTATTTACGGTTTGTTTATGTCAAACTATTTTTCTATCAACGAGGTTCAGGTTAATGGTCTTGAAAAAATAAAACCGGGAAATGTTAATAAGATAATTGATCAATATCGTCAAGACAAGTTTTTTTTAATTTTTAAGCGTAATAATTATTGGTTATTTGATAAAAATGATTTAAAAGAAAAAATTTTCCAGTATTATTATTTTGAAGATTTTAATATAAAAAAGCATTGGCCCAATAAGGTAGTTATTGATTTAACGGAAAAAGATTGTGCCATTACTTGGGTTAGCAGTAATATTTGTCATCATTTGGATAGAACAGGCACGGTTATTGAATATTGCAATCAAGCGGACGGTTCCATCCAAATAAACGATTTAACAGGGACTCCAATGAAAATAGGGGAAAAGGCTGTTTCAACTGAAGAATTGCGGCGTATATTGGAGTTGTTCAATGGAGTGGAGAATATTACCAAAAACAAGTTAAAAATTTCCAATGTTACCAAAAAAAATAAAAATTTAACTTTTTTTACGGGGCAGGGGATGGAGCTAAAATTCAATCTTAATCTTACGGTGGCCGAACAAGTGGCCAGATTACATACGATTTTAAAACAGGAACAAGTGAAAAAGTATTTAAATGATTTAAGTTATATTGATTTGCGTTTTGGTGAAAAAGTTTATTTCCAATAAATACCAACATTTCCCTTTTTAACATTGTTGATATTTTACGACGCATGCTTGTTCAATAAATGTTAAACAGTGGAGTAGTGTGAAAAAAAATAGTTTGTTGTCTATCCATAAAACGGGAGATAAACATAGATCTGTTAATTTGTATGATTTTAGATTTTAAAATTATTTTTAAAAAAACATAAACAGTTATAAAGGGTTTATGTGCTAAAATATATTTGAAAGGTTTAAAAGCCAAAGATAAGTCTAAAATACCCACCGCTTTGTATGCTCTAAATTTAGATAAAAAACAAAGCTTAAAATTGCGCTATATGGCGTTTGTTTTTACTTTAAGGGTGTTTGTACCTGCGAAGTTAAGTAAAATTAGGCAAAACCAGTTATTTTTTGGATAATCCACAGTTTTTGATTGTTATATCTACTTATATACGTTATGATGATAACAAACAACTTCTCTTAATGTGTATTGTGCGAAGTTATGCTGATATCTTTATAAATTAATTTTGTAATTAATATTGCACTATGAAAAAGTCCACTCTACCCGTTTCCAAACACATAAAAGGTTTTTTGGATTATCTGGAGATTGAAAAAGGTTTAAGTAAAAAAACTCAGGAAAATTATTCCAGATATTTATCTCGTTTTGTTAAGTGGCTTAAAAAAGAACAAAAAGCTTGTTTGCTCCCCCACCAAATAGATCAAAAAATTCTCTGGCAATATAGAGTGTTTTTATCCAGAAAAACGCTGAGTCGCAGTTCGCAAACCAATTTAAAAAAGTCAACCCAGAATTACTACTTAATAGCTCTCAGGGCTTTATTAAGCTATTTTTCTGACAAAAACATCACTTCCCTGCCTTCAGACAAAATAAAGTTGGCCAAGCAAAGTAAAAACAGAAAAATACATTTTTTAACCTTGGATAAACTTAAGCAGTTGTTGTCTTCTCCAAATACTGAAAATGAGTCGGGTTTGCGTGATAAGGCTATTTTGGAGACCTTGTTTTCCACCGGTTTGCGCGTGGCGGAACTTGTAAAATTAAACAGACAGCAATTTAATAATTTTAAAAAGGATTTTTTGGAAATAAATATTTTGGGAAAAGGTAATAAAACAAGAACAGTATATTTTTCCGAAAGAGCAATACAGGCTATTAAAAAATATTTATCCGAACGTAAAGATATTGATCCAGCCTTGTTTATAAATTATCGTCCGGGAGCGGATAAAGCTGAAACACGCAGATTAACCACCAGAGCAGTTGAGCTTATTGTGAAGAAATATGTGAAAATTGTGGGACTCCCTTTAAATACAACCCCTCATACTTTGCGACATTCTTTTGCTACCGATTTGCTCACACAAGGCGTGGACATTCGTCTTGTTCAAGAGTTTTTAGGACATTCTGATATTTCCACCACTCAAATTTATACGCATGTGACCAACAAAAAATTAAAAGATGTTTACAAAAAATTCCACAGCAAGGACATATAAATATCCACAATGGAAACATGATAAAACCGGGATAAAATGGTATAATAAATATATACAAGTTAAAGATATTGCTTTTAAGCAATAATTTTGGTTATGTACTTGTTTATTAATAAGAAAAAACAATATGAAAAAGATTTGGAGGTTTTTGGCTAAAGTGGCCTTGGGTCTACGCCGGAGTAAAAAAAAGCTGTTTTCTTTAATGATCGGAATTTTAATTATACAGTTTTTATTAATTATTTTTATGTTTTTTACTATGGTAGGTATGCAAAAAAATATTGCAGAAAACAAAAAAGAAAGTCTTTCAAGGTTAAATCAAATATATGGCAAGGTCTATTTATTGGAAAGAAATCTTAGAAACAAATAAGCTATAAAATAATAAATTAAATATAAACACCAAAAATAAAATCAATCTATGAAAAATCTTATCAACAAGAATAAATTTTTAGCTGTTTGTTTTGTGCTAATGTTGATTTTCGGTTTTGGAGTATGGGGGTATTACAACTTTGGAGCCGTGGCCGCCTCCCCTTCAACCTTTGCGCCATCCTTGTCTGATGGCAACTATGAAAATTTATCCAGTGGCACAGCAACTGCGATAGGTACTTTGAATTTATACTCTGACTCTGCGACCAATGTAAATTCGGTTACTGTACAGTTTAATGGACGGAACGGTTTTGACCCTGATACTGATTTGGCTCCATTGGATCCGGGAGTTTCCGCTCCTATTATGATTTATAGCTCTGAAACATCATACAATAATAGTGATTCACCTATTATGGCTCCTTCTCCTGTGCAAGATCAAGGGGGAGGAGAATACACCTATGAACTTACTCCTATTGGAGGAGCTGATGTGCCCTTGGATTCAGACGGCAGATCTTTGTTTATCGTAATTCAGACAAATGGATCTCCAAATGTGGATCATATGTTTACTGTGACTGTGCCTCAGTCAGACGGAGTAGTTACCGATGATGGCAATCATGCTCTGTCCTCGGCAACTGTTTCCGGTACATATGGTATGGGGAATTTGACCTTTTTTCGCCCCAAGCTTACGGGGGGATCTTCGGAAACATTAAGTGCTGACTCTCCCGTAGAACTAGGGACTTTGAATCTTTCCTCCACTTCCTCCACGAATATAACTTCGATCACTGTTCAGTTTGACGGGGCTAACGGTTTTGACGCTACTACTGATCTAAAGCCGGTTGATCCCGGTGTATCCAGTCCTTTAATTATTTACAGTTCTGAACAATCATATAATAACGGAGACAGTCCTATTATGGGTGGCTCCACTCCTCAGGATCAAGGATCTGGTGTTTATACGGTAGAAGCAAGCCCGATCGGAGGAGCTGATATGTCCTTGGATTCTACGGTGCGTTCATTGTATTTGGTGACTCAAATATCTTCATCACCAACGGCGGGAGCCGAATTTACCGTTTCTGTTCCTCAGCCCGATGGAGTGGTTACCGAAGCCGGCAATTTGGGATTGGCCGAGGCAAGCAATTCAGGTACTTATTCTTTTGCCGGTTCAACAAATGTGAATTTGGTCGGTTACGGTCCCCTTAATGGAGAAACCGGACTTCCTCTCAATGTTCCGGTAGATATTGCATTTGATAGTGATTTAGCCACGGCGGTGAAAAACAATTTAACTGATTATTTTTCAATAAGTCCTTCTTTGAGCGGAAGTTGGCAGTATTCGCAGGAATCTTGGGGAGAAACAGTTTACAGAGTTGGTTTTGTCAGTTCGGAAGATATGGCTTTGGACACTCAATATACTGTTTCTATTGATAAGTCAATTACAGATACGAACGGATATTCTTTGTCTGTGGATTTGAGTAGTTTAATGAGCGGGTTTGCTTCACTGACCGACGCAGGCAGTGAGTATCAATTTAGTTTTACCACTTCCAGCGAGGATATTCAGGGTGGCTTTTTTCCTCCGGTGGCTCAGGCCGGATTTCCACAACCGGGAATGAAAAATGTTTCCACGGATTTGCAGGATATAATGATTCATTTTGATCGAGAGAATATGGATGCCACTACTTTTACAACGGATAATATAGTTTTGTCTGAATCCGGAGGGAGCGCTTTGGGCGGATACACTGTCTCCCCTACTTCAGGCAATTCAGGATATTTAACCATTTCCAATTTTAGCCTGGATTCCAATAAAACATATACTGTTTCAGTTTCTCGTGAGGTAAAAGATGAAAACGGACAACGGCTCTTGGGGTTACCCGTTGAAGGCCAGGATGAAAATGGTCCTTTTGAGTTTTCTTTTGTCACTGATTCCGATTCAGTGACCGCAAAGCCCACTTTGATCGGTTCAAATCTAGATTCTTATTTTAGTGAAGGAAGTTATATAAATGTTCCGCTGGGATTTGTAATGTTTTTCAGCTTTGATGAACCATTGAATGGATCAACTGTTTCGGATTCAACTGTAAGTTTAAAAAAGGTTGATACGGACGAAACTGTGTCGGCTACGATTTCTTATCGAGCGGAAGGAAACCGTATTAGAATAGAGCCGGATAGTGCCTTGGAAACCTCTACGAGCTACAGAGTTGAGTTTACCACCGGGATACAAAGCACCTATGGTCAATCAATGGACGAAAATAACTTGGAATTTTTAACAACCGGTACGGCCGATTCCACTTCACCTGTTTTGGAAGTGGCGGAAGCTGACAATTGCGGAGTATACATTTGGTTTGACGAGCCATTGGCCAGTTCAACAGTGCTTAATAAATCAAATTATACTTTAAAATTGCGTAGTGACGCCACTGACTGGTCAGCAGTTTCCGCTTCAACAGCTATTAGTAATGCGGTGTTAGACTGGAGCGCGGACGAGAACAGATTAACCATAAACGGACTAAGTTTAACGCCCGGAAATGAGTTTCAAATTATTTTAAATACAAATATTACTGATTTGGCCGGAAATGCTTTAAGTTCTTCAGACAATGCCAATATAAAAACCGGCTATGTTTTTGACGCCGCCAAAACACCTTCCGGACAGTGTTTATCCGATTTGGATAATTACAATGAAGATGATTTTGACTGGAATACCATGGGAACAGAGCCGGTAAATGTCATGCCGAACACCAAGCTTATTTGTAATAATAGTAAATGGTTTGTTGATATACCGGTCACCTATGATTTGGCTAGCGGAAGTCTTATCAAACTGAGATTTCCGAACGGTTTTGATGTTACAAACGCTATTCCTGACAGTTCCAGCCCGATAAACAGTGATTGGACATATGGTGACGATACGGTAACTTTTGCCTCAACTGATCCTGATAGTTCGGAAACCGGAGGTTCTCCAAATGACGGAGTCGGATTTAATGGCAACTATGTGATAGTAAAAACTGACGGTGATATTATGGCCGGTGACTATATAAATTTTGATTTGGATCAAATAAGCAATACTTGTGTCCCCAGTGATACGGACTCTTCGGGTTATCAAATACAAATTAAGCTGGTCGATCCTACCGGGGCAATGACTGAAGCTTTGGTTGCTCAGCCTTTTTGGTTGAATGGTGCGGGAACCGGGACAATATCAGGCAGTGTAAGCGGGGCGGCCAGTGAAGGAACAATGAATGTTTACTTGGAGTCCCCTTCAATCGGATTGATTAATAAAACTGTTAGCGTGGATGATACTCCCGAGGCCGGAGATAACCAATTCAGTTTCAGCTATTTGCAGCCCGGAGAATATAAATTGTTCACTGATCCTTATATGGATATAGGCGGAACTTCTTATTTTGGAAGTCCTCTTCCTCAACGAATCAATTTAGGTGAAGGTGAAACATCCGGTGGTAACACCATAACTATTGCCACTGATTCCGCGGATGCAGGTGAATATAGTCAAAGTGTGAAGTTAATCGGTGATTTTACTACCGACGGAGTCAATGACAATGTGGACATATTTGCTCATTCCAGAGAAGGAAGTTTTAAGATAAAAACAGTAACTCCTGGTGATACCGGTCCTTCGGGAAACACTTATACTCTATATTTACCTGACGGATATTGGACAGTTGGTATTGGTAAATCAATGCAAAAAGCGGATAGTAAAATGAACATGGTTATGCCCGATTGGCAGCCGCCGGCTAACCAACAAGTTGAAATTTCAGGAAGCGGAAATTCTACTTCCAAGGATTTGCTCACCTTTGGTTTAGGAAGTCAATCACTTAAAACAATAAAAGGCACGGTTGTTGATGGAAGTGGAACAGGAATAGCCAATGCTCATGTTTTTGCCTATCGTCCGGAATCAAGCGACGGATTTTCCGGTTCTTTTGCTGAAACCGGTGGAGATGGCTCGTTTACTTTAAAGATTGGAGTTAACGGCATTTACAAAGTTGGCGCACAGATGCCCGGCTTACCTGGAAGTAAAGAAAGGACTGTGGAGGTTGCTAATTCTAATGTTACCGGTATAACTTTAAAGTTGAAAAAACCTAATTATACCATTACCGGAAAGGTTCAAGACAAAAATGGGAACAATGTTTCATATGCGCCGGTTTGGGCCTATGAGCCAAGCGGAAATAATCATGTGGACACAATGACCGGAACCAATGGTAATTATGTTCTGTATGTTGATCCCGGAACATGGCAAGTTGAAACCGATATTCCCGGAATGGGAGCCGTGCAATATAATTCAACCGTAACTATAACCGATGCTTCGGAAACCGGTATTAATTTGAAGCCGGATTCCGGTTTAACTTATTATACTGTTTCCGGTTCTATTAGCATTGAAGGTTCTACAAAAGCTTATACACCTCTTAGGTTGGTTAAGTATGACTCAGACGGCAACAATCTGGGGACTCAATACAGTACCAGCACCGGTCCGAGCGGAAATTATTCAATCTCCGTGCCAGCGGGAATTTATAGAATGGATTCCTGGCTTCAGGAATATGGTGAGATCCAAAGAACCGATGCTGACGATTACCCCACCACCAGAGCCAATGTAAACGCAACTTCCGGAAATGTCAGCGGTGCTAATATTTCTATAGATGCTGTTGGTATGGAAGAAGTGACCTTGAATATAACCAATGCTGGAGATTACAGCGGTCGCGAGGCTTTTGTGGTTTTTGAGGAAATTAATTCCACCACATTTGTGCCAACCGATTATAGAAAAGAGATGATTATCCATGACCTTTCACTAAACTCCAGCACAAACACCAAATTAAAACATGGTGACTATCAGGTATTTATGCATGTCCCCGGACTTGGGGATTATATGCCGGCTGAAGGCGGTTCTGAAGCGGCCACTCCTGGATATTTTGATGTTGGTTTAACCAGTGCTGATTCAAATACTCTTAGCTTTACTTTGCCGGATGCAGCTACTGGATTATTGACCATTCAAGGTACCGTGACTAACGCCGATACTGATGCGGCCATTGAAAACGCTTGGGTTTGGCTGGAAAAATCAGGTCGGTCTTTTCACTCCGGCACAACAACCAATGCTTCGGGAGTATATCAATTTAATGTTCCTTATAGTGAAGGCACAGAGTATATGATTGGAGCGGAAATGCCCGGATATGTTTCGGCCACACCGGCTACATACACTATGGTTGATGAAGACAGCGATTTGGTTATAGATTCGGATCAAGATTTCAGTTTGACTTCTTCAGCTCTGCAAATTACCGGGAAAATATATGAGGATTCCAATAGCAATAATTCGTATGATTCGGGCGAGGAATTGGCAAATGGTAGAGTTTTTGCCGAAGAAGGCAGTTCAAATTTGGTGGCACACTCACCTGTTGACGCTACCGGGTCTTATAATTTAAATGTTACCGCCGGCGATTGGACAATCTACGGCGCCTCGGACGGATATGAAGAAACAGTTTATTCCTCCACGGTCACAGTTAGCGGTTCTTCCGTTTCCGGAGTTAATATAGATTTGAACCAAGATGCTTCGTGGACGCCAAAAACCAAAAACAGTTCCATAACTCCGTCCAGTGGCGGAATAGTAGATGATTCGGAAGCAACCGGTACGGGAGTAAAATTAAATATTCCGGCCAATGCTTTGGGAAATTCCAGTGAAAGTGGCAGTGTGCAGATAAGTAAAACCAAATCGGTTTCCAAAACCAATTCTTCCAAGCCTCTTGGTTTTGAAGGTGTTGATATTACCGCTTCCAATTCTTCCGGGCAATCAATTAATAATCTGGATGGTGATGTTCAATTTGAATATATAATTTGGAAATCCGATTTGGATGCTTTAGTGGCTGAAATTGATTCCACCAGCTCCAGCAAACTGAACAGCGTTAACGAGCTTTTGACTATGCAAGTGGCTTATTTTGATGAAACCAAAGGAGACTGGAATAAGTTTTCCAGTAATAGAAAAGCCTATTATAAAGCTGATTCAGAGGACGATTGGAAGCTTTACAGCGGTGCAGATGATAATACCAGTGACTTTGAAGAATTTTTAACTGCGGTTTATGTGGATGAAACTTTAAATACCGCTGATTTCAAGCTGGTTTTTAGCGCTCATACGGATCATTTTACCACTATCTCTGTAACTACCGCCAATTCTGGTCAATCAGGTACCCAAAGCTCAACTACGAGTCGTAGAAATGTCCCTGGAGATCAATCTGCCTCCTCAGGAGAAGAGACTCAGGATGAACAAGACGCGGATGTTGAAGACGAATTGGAAGATCAAGATGAAGAAGATATTGAGGAACAAAAAGATCAAGAAGAAGATGAAAGTTTGGAACCGGATGAACAAAAAAAGGAGCTGGTTGAAAGGATTATAAGCATGGAAAAGACTTTGCCTAAAGTGCCGGAAAAAAGAAGTATGCAAAAAGAAGTTTCCGCTCTTTCAGAATATATTAATATGGTTAAAAAAGAACCTAAAACAAAAGCCGACTGGAGAGTGGTTAATTATCTGGCTTACGGTACAACCGGAAATATAATAGCTATGTCACAAAATGATAAGAAAGGTCTTTTGGGAGATTATAAAGAAATATACGGTTATTTACCGCAAAACGATGCTGATTGGCACAACTTGGCTAATATGGCTGAGGGAGTTATTCCGTCCAGAGTACTAAGAGAGGAAGCCAAAGCTATTAAGGCTTTTGTTAGGTTATTTGGTCAAGCGGTTGAATTTTCCAACCCGGCTCATGAGAAGTTTGTTCACAGTGTCGCCTATAGACTAAGACCGGATAAACGGAATGTTGAAAAAGAAAAGTTGGCCTTAAGGCTTTTTGCTCAGAAGTATAATCAATTACCTGATAGTGGATTTTTATGGTCTGTTGTTAGAGCCATTGCCTATTCAGGCGTTATAGCCGACAAGAGTAACGATCGGTTAGAAACAAAAGAAACTTCAGTAGTTCCGGTACAGCCTACCAAGGGGCGGGATTTGCAAAAAGAATTTGAAGCCATAAAGCGTTTTTCTAGTCTGGGCAAACAAATGCCAAAAGGTAAAACTTGGTCCGTGGTTCATTTTATCGCCTATGGTAGCACAAATGCTTCTAAACAAGTTTCACAAAAACAAAGATTTGATATTATTAAAGATTATTATGAGAATTACGGTAAAATGCCGACAACCGAGGCTGAGTGGCAAATAATCGCTGATAAATTTTCGTTATAAAATCAAGATAAAAGCAAGCCCCGTAAAAAGGGCTTGTTTTTTTCTCTAAATAAAAAATAGACCAGATTTAAGAATCTGGTC
>CAZPBK010000001.1:55638-60073 GCA_964584985.1 uncultured Gammaproteobacteria bacterium
TAAAATTAAACAATTATTGTCGGTTGGTTAAGCCGGCTTGGAAAGCGGTTTTATTTTTGAAAATGTCCGCCTAAAATCGGATCAGCTTTTATTTTTTTTAAATTATCAGTTATTTGTTGATAAAATTCAGGATAATGCTGGCGAGTAATCCATTTACCACGATATCTTTGCTTAAAAGGCGGTTTTTGCCAATGAGTGATCTCATGCACAATGGTTCGGATCAAGCCGTTTATGGATTTTGGTTTTAAGGTTTTGGCGGTGTAAATATCCAAAGTAATGACTTTGGTTTTAAAATTAATATAGCCCATAGTATAAGCGCCTGATTTTGGCCCTCTTCGTTGCATGATTCGTAGTTTTAAATCATTTTGTTTTAAAATTGTACAGATTTTGGCAAACAATATTTGGGCCAGTTCCTCATGTTTCATATGCTTAAAGAATAAGCTGTTTAAGGCTTATTCTTGCTTATTTTAAGGTTTTTTATTAGTTTTAAGGTAAATAGTTTAGTGGATTAACTGGAATGCCGTTTAAGCGAACTTCAAAGTGCAAATGAGGTCCGGTGCTAAGTCTTCCGGCTCCGGGAGTTCCGGGCATTCCCCCGGTTAAGGCCACTGGTTCTCCTTTGGCTACGAATTCATCTTTTTGCACATAAAATTTACTAACATGTCCGTAAACCGTAGAAATATTATCAGCATGGATGATGGAAAGATAACTGTATCCCAAACCGGCATCTTTGGCTTTTAGCACATAGCCGTCAGCCGGTGCGGTAATGGTTGTTCCTTGCGCCGCTCGGATATCAATTGCGGGATGTTCAAACAAATATCTGAAGGGATAAGAAGGATCGTGAAAATAAGCAGTAATCTTATTTTTTGGCACCGGCCAACTAAGCGTGGCATCGGTTAATTGCGGTTGATTTTGTTTTTTTTGTTTTAATTTTTTTCTGGCCTCTTTTTCCAGGGCAGTGATTTCCGAACTTATGGCTTCTTGCTCTTTTTTAGCCTGCCAATATAATTGGGTGAACTTTTGTTCAGATTCTTTTGTTTCGGTCAAAAGGATTTCTTTATATTCGGTTTTTCCGTTTAGTTCCACTTGTTGCAGTTCCAAATCTTTTTTCAAGTCTTCCAGTTGTTCTTGTTTTTGTTCCAATTTTTCTTTTTCTTGCAAAAGAGCTATTTTTTGTTTTTTTACATCTTGCAAAGAATTTTTTAAATCGCTTTGCAATTCCTTGGTATACTCCACTTCATTAAAAAAATCTGACAAAGAATCTTTCAGTAAAAATATTTTTAAAGCATTTTCCTGATCAGAGCTGTGAATCTGCCTTATCATTTCGGTTAAAGCGTGTTTTTGATTATCAATTTTATCCTCTTTTTTTAAAATATCCAGCTCTGCTTTTCTGGCTTCCAGGCGAACTTGTTCAACTTCTATTTCGGTTGATTGCATGTCCAGTTCTGTCTTGGCGATTTTATTTTCAATGATTTCAATTTGGTTTTGCAAGGAAATGGATTCTTCCTGTTTTTGACGGATTTTTTCTTGATAAACACCGGCTTGTTTTTTTATCTCCGCGGCTTGTTCTTGCTTGTCTTCAATCTCTTGATTAAGGTTATTCAAGTCTTCAGCTGATAAAATTCCCGGCATTACTAAAAAAATCATTGTCAAAACAATAACGCTTAAAAATGGTTTTGATTTAAAATTAAGCATAGTATTTTAGTTTCCCCTATATTATAACATATTTTTCCAAAAATAAAAAATCCCGTTTGATCGCGGAATTTTTTATAATTAAATTTATTGAAGTTTTTTTAAGGCGGTTTTTAATCTGTTTAAGGTTTTTTCTTTGCCCAAAGCATCAGCCAATTCAAAAGGATCCGGAGAGCGATCTCGGCCGGACAAAGCATATCTCATTGGCCAAAGCGCAGTGCCGTTATCCCAGCTGTTTTTCTCAATAAAATCAAAAACAGCGATTTTTAATTTTTTTAAATTAAATTCTTGTTCGGACATATTATCTAAAAATCTTATCATTTTATTTAAACAATCAATGGTTGTTTTTTGATCAGATTTTTTCCAAATTAATTTTTTCGGTTCATACTCTAATTTGTCCATGAAAAAATATTCAGTGGCTTCGGATATTTCCTCCAGCCTTTTTATTCTGGTTTGCTCCAAGCCGAGGATTTTTTTTATATAGGACGGTTTGACCACCTCCCCTGTTTTTATAATTTTCACTTGACTGTCTTTTTCCTTGGCTAAACCGGCTTTGGCCAAAAAAGGCATAGTCGCCTTAAAAAATTCCTCTTCGGTCATTTTTCTGATATAAATGCCGTTAATCCAGTTTAATTTATCCAGATCAAAAACCGCGCCCGAAGTGTGAATATTATCCAAGCTGAATTGTTTTTCCAATTCTCCCAAGGTATAAATCTCTTGTTCAGTGCCGGCGTTCCAGCCCAAAAGAGCGATAAAGTTTATAAAGGCTTGGCTTAGATATCCTTGATCAATGAAATCACGCACAGAAGCTCCCCCATCTCGTTTAGATAGTTTTTTCTTTTGTTTGTTTAACAAAGTTGGTAAATGAGCAAAAATCGGTGGTTGCCAATCAAAGGCTTCGTAAAGCATAATGTGTTTGGGCGTGCTGGCGATCCATTCATCACCACGCATAACATGAGAAATTTTCATTAAATGATCATCAATAATATTGGCAAAATGATAAGTTGGATAACCATCGGATTTTATTAAAACAAAATCATCCATATCCTTAGTGTTAACCACAATTTTACCGCGAATCAAATCTTCAAAAACAATGTTTTTATTTTCCGGCATTTTAAATCTGATTACATAAGGGGCGCCACTGTCCATCATGGCCTGTGCTTCTTTTTTGGAAAGATTACGACAAAATCCGTCATATTTAGGCGGTTTTTTTTCTTGCCTTTGCTTTTCACGCAGTTTGTCCAATCTTTCTTTGGTGCAAAAACAAGGATAGGCTTTGTTCTTGTCCAAAAGTTGTTGAATATAATCTTGATAAATATCCAGTCTTTTGGATTGATAATAAGGCCCAAACTCCCCTGTTTGTTTGATTTTTCTATCTTTGGTCAAACGAGGTCCTTCATCGCCTTCAATCCCCGCCCATTGTAAAACCTCTAAAAGATCTTCCACGGCACCGGGCACAATCCTGTTTTGGTCAGTATCTTCCACCCTGATAATAAACTGGCCGTCATGCCTTTTGGCAAAAAGATAATTATACAAAATTGTTCGCAAATTACCCACATGAACATAGCCGGTTGGGCTGGGCGCAATGCGTACTCTGACTTTTCCGGTATTGATTTTTTCCATAAATAAAAAATTATAAAGACTTGTCTTTGCTGGAATTATACCTTAATCCTTGGATTTAGTAAACAGGTGTTTGTTTCAAAGATTTATCTTGTCTAATTTTAGATAAATAATACCGACAAAATACAATCGCCTTGACATAAAAAATGTTTTATGTTATACTGCAAGGTTATATTTCCGCCTTTTACGGCGTTTTTTTCACTTAAAAATAGTGAAAAATACAATTTTATATGGAATTTGTTTGTATATAAACTTGTATTTTTTTGTTCTTTTAACAAGTCCCCCATGATTTGGGGGCAAAGGAGGAGAAATGAAAAATATTTTTGGAGTTTCAGGCTTTTTGAAAACCTTTTCGGACAGCAAGAAATTGCCGCCCGTCAAGGCAAGAAAGGCCGTTGTCCTTATGGAGGACGGTCAAAAAGGCGTGGCTAAGGAAATTCCCGCTGGGGAATATTCTAAGGCCAAGGTGGTCAAGCTGGCCATCGGCCAGGAGCATCACTGGATGCTTCTCGGCCAAAAGGCTGCGGAAGAGCTTTGTTCTACAGAGCTTTTTCGCAACAACCCCAAGAATCGGGTTTACAGCCTGGTTCAAGGGGTTCAGGCCTTTGCCCGGGCCAAACGGGCACAGGCCGAGGCGGAAAAGAGTTTCCGCCAAAGGGTCAAACAAATTCGGAAAGAAATTTCCAAGGAGTTTGACCTGAGCCAATTCTCCCAGGAGGCGGATGATCTGGCTGAGGATGGCCGTCGTCTGCCCCTGCAAAAGGTGGAAGATCTGAGATTCTCTCATGAGTCTCTCAAGGATTTCACCGGAGAATCGGTCTCCGAGGCTTTGACTGAGTCAGTCAGTCGAGCCTTGGAAAAGGCCCCTGAATTTGAGGCGTATTACGCCAAAAAAATTCAGGAGGCTGGGTTGGTTCAAAAAGCCTTGAACCTGCCCTCGGCCGGAGATGCAGCTCGGATGCTGAGGGAATTTGAAAGATCAATTCCCAAAAGCAAACGAGCCGTGGTGCAGGGCCTCGTCTGTATCCACCGTTCTTTCGGATCGGCCGGCGCCCACGGGGTGCTGGTACGCAACGATCCGGCGAGGGTTGAGGCCATCAAAAACCTGATGGCCGGGTCTCGT
>CAZPBK010000001.1:60173-150219 GCA_964584985.1 uncultured Gammaproteobacteria bacterium
ACGCAACGATCCGGCGAGGGTTGAGGCCATCAAAAACCTGATGGCCGGGTCTCGTGGATTGCGGATTCGCATGGGGAATCCGATTTACGAACCTTTGCGCCAGAAGTATTTCTGGAGCAGGTACTTTTCCATCCTGAATCAGCGTCGGCGCGCTGAGCAGGAAAGGAAAAGAAAGGCCGACGAAGTCGTTCTGCGTTCTCGTCTGGGCAACGAGAATGTAGAAAAATTACGGCGGATCCGGGAGGGGCTCCGTCGTTAGATAAGAGCCAAGAGCCGTTTGCTCATAGCAGACGGCTCTTTTTTTATTGACTTTATTTAAGCCTTTGGTATTATAAAAACATAGTCGCCATTTGACAATCAGCCCGGAGGTAAATAGGCATGAAACAAGAGATAAACAATTTGCTGATACCGTTTAATATAAATTTTTGTCCATTGTTTTTGAATTCCCCACTGGAAATTAAGTTCTTTGGACAAAATCTTTGCCTAAGTCTTTATCACGCCAAAGCCGGAGTGCAAATCGTTACGGTTTTACCCCAAGGATCAGTCACTTCCCTCCCCACTCCGCGACAAATAGCCAATAGAATGAATAGATCCGGAAAAACCACTAAGAATTTGCGGGAGCTTCCCATTAGTTACTCGGATCTGCTTAAAATTAGCGGTTTTTACTTGGAATATCTTGCCCTGAAGAACCGTTTCTTGTATGTGTTTTACGCTACATATGAGGATTTGGCTCAAGTCACTTTGGCTGATCATATTTTGGTCGGTCTGGATGTGGAACTTGATTCAGAACAAAAAATCTGGTGGCCGCCGGACAATCAGTACCATGTACTTTTGTACGAAAGGTTTGAACAGATCGGACGATACAATATCTTTGCTCTGATCAAAATGGGCGTGGAGCTTGAAGAAATTTCAAACTTGGAAGCGATCGCCAAAGCCACTGGCGATAAAAAGCTGTTTTATTTGCCCTCAACCATCGGACTTTTGCAATAGTTAAAAACAAAACGAGCATCAATATGCTCGTTCTTTTTTTATAATTTAAATATGTGTTAGTATTTTTTTTAAAAGTTCTTGACGATGGTGATGAATCAGCTTTTTCAGGTCTTGCTTTTTTACCCATTTTATTTTTTCCGCCTCAAAACTTTTTTTCAGATCCATTTGTCTATTGGTTCCCAGGTATTGAATTAAATAAGCTGATTGTTTTTGGCCTTTATAGCCCTTTATTTTTTTAGCATAATCCGGCCAGTCATAGCGATGCTGTTCAGGAATTTTTTTGATTATTTTAAACAATTTTTTTGAAGCACCCACTTCTTCACTTAATTCTCGGATAACGCCTTTTTCCGGCTTTTCTCCAAGCTCTATTCCGCCTTGAGGAAATTGCCAGTGGTTTTTAAAACGAGGATTTTTTATTATTAAAAATTTATTGTTTTGATTTTTAACAACCGCCACCGCGTTTTGTCTATATTTTTTGTTCATCCTTTCTTTCCAACGGTGACAAGTCAAAAGAAAATCAACTGTGGCGTTTTTTACTCGCTTTAAGCGTTTGGGCTCTTGATAAAAACGATAAAGCCATTCCAGCCCTGATTTACTCAAAGCTTTTGGCGCCCTTTTTATTTGGCCGGTTAAAAAATCAAAACTGCCACCAACAGCCAAAGCAATCTTTGTTTTTGGTAGCCAAGAAAGATACTTATCAATCCAGATTTCTTGCTCTGGCGCACCCAAGGTGGTGAAAATAATATCCGGTTGAAAATTATTGATTTTGTTTAATAAATTATCGCAATTATTCAAATCTTCGGGATTAAGCTTTTCCGCTTGAAAATTGATTTGCGGATATTTTTCTTGGAACATCTTTTTCAAATCCGATTTGCCGGTCAAGGAATTATGACGCAAAACAATAAAAATTTTAATTTTTTGATACTGATATTTTTCTAAAAGTCTGCGGGTCAAATCAGCTCCGGTCACTCGGTTTTTTAGTTTTTCTCCTAAAATTTTGGCTCCCAATTTTAAACCTATACCGTCGGGAAGGTTAAAGTCAGCTCTTTCCAAAACATGAAGATAATTTTCATTTTTTTCCGCTTTTAAACAAATCTCCGGGTTTGGAGTGTAAAGCCTTAACTGTTTATTTTTGATTAAAGCGTTATCTATTTTTTCCACAAAAAAATTCATCGGTCGATCGTTAACCGGTACTCCGAGGATAATGGCTTTGTTTTTAAATTCCGGTACTCTACTTGACATGTTTTTATGTTTTTTTATTAAGAAATTTTTTAATAATTAATTTTCAGCTAATTGTTTTTCCTGTTTTTTTATTTTAACTTTCATTAATGTTTTATAGATCGGTCCCTCGGGAGTTAAAGTACTTAACATTAAATCAATAGTTTTAACTGTGAATTTTAATGGCTTTATTTTTATATTCAGTTCTAGTTTTTTAATTGGTTTTTTTATTCGACCAAGGGTAATATGTGCTGAAAATCGGCGTTGGTCAATAGGCAAATCCAATTTTTTAAATATTTCATTTACCGCGTTTTTTATGGGGTGCAATTGCTCTTGTTCATCAGTCAAACTTATTTTAATCACTTTTGGATAATATTGAGCGGTAAAAACTTCCAATTTTTCCAGTTTTAATTTAAATTGTTTAAAATCCAAATGACTTTCCATGGTTTGTTTAAGGATTTCCAGTTTTTCGGGTTGTAAATCTTTTATAAAGCCCAAAGTCAGATGTAAATTTCTCGGATTCACCCACTTGATCGGTTTATCCGCTGATTGAATTTTTAATTCTTGGATGACCTTTTGCAAATAAGCTTTGGTGTCCAATGGTAGATTAATGGCTATAAAAAGTCTCATAGTGGTATTATAACATTAATTTTGCTAAAATTTAAATATAAGAGTAATGGCGTTTATGAAAAAATCACAATTTTATAAAAAATTAGAAAATAATTTTGTACAATGTCGCACCTGTTGTCATTATTGTCGGTTGGCACCAGGGGAAATCGGTCAATGCCAAGTCAGAAAAAATATCAAGGGCGATTTATATAGTTTGGTTTACGGCAAAATAATTGCCCAAGGTGTGGATCCGATTGAGAAAAAACCCTTATATGAATTTTTGCCGGGCACTTTTACTTATTCTTTGGCCACTCCGGGCTGTAATTTTTCGTGTTTACATTGCCAAAACGCGGATATTGCCAAGCCGGTTGAAATTGAAAATTTTATCAATGAATTTGCCGCCAAAGAATTTAAACCGCAAGAAATAATTGATCAGGCGTTGCAGTATAATTGCCAAAGTATTTCTTATACTTATACCGAACCTACGGTTTTTGCTGATTTTGCTTTGGACATTATGAAACAGGCTAAAAAAGCCAATTTAAAAAATGTTTGGGTTAGCAATGGTTATTTTTCTAATGAGGTTTTTACCGCTATTAAACCATATTTAGATGCTGTAAATATAGATCTTAAAACTTTTAATGACAAAACTTATCAAAAAATCTGTGGTGCTCATCTTGAACCGGTTAAGGAAAATATTAAAAAAGCGGTTAAAGCAAAGGTTCACACCGAAGTGACCACCCTATTGATTCCCGAAGTAAACGATCGATCCGAAGAAATAAAAAGAATGGCTGAATTTTTATACTCTGTTGATCCGAAAATTGTTTGGCATATTAGCGCTTTTTACCCGGCTTATAAAATGATTGATAAACCTCCAACCGATATTAAAACCTTAAAAAAAATCAAAAAAATCGCTAAAAAATGCGGCTTGACCAAAACCTTTTTGGGGAATATATAAACAGTTTTGGCCTTGACAGTTTTAGTCATTATTATATACTGGTTTTAGCACTCTTTTAGTTTGACTGCTAAAAAATAAAAAAAAATTATGGATATAAGAAAATTTACTACTAATGCCCAACAGGCCATGCAAGGCGCTCAAGCTTTGGCCTTTGAATTAAAACATGCACAAATTGATGTACTTCATCTTTTAGATGCTCTTTTAGAACAAGAAGAAAGCATTGTCTTGACTTTAATGAAAAAACAAGAATTGCCCATTGAGCAAATCATCGCTCAGGTTAAATCAAATCTTGCTCGCCTACCCAAAGGCAATGCCGCTTCAGTCGGAGGACAACAAGTGGCGGTTACCGCACAGATGAATTTTGTTTTGGTTAACTCTGAAAAAGAAGCTAAGAAATTAGGAGACGAATTTATCAGTACCGAACATCTTTTGCTTTCGTTGTTAAAAGTTGATTCCGCGGCCAGTGAAATTTTGAAGCTTTTTGGTCTGGATTATAAAACGGCTTTGGAAGTGTTAAAAGAATTGAGAGGCAATGAAACCATTGATTCTCCGGATCCGGAAAACAAACGAAATGTATTAAATAAATATACGGTCAATTTAACTAATGAAGCCAAGGAAGAAAATCTGGATCCGGTGATCGGTCGTGAAGAAGAAATCAGACGCGTGCTTCAAGTTCTTTCCAGACGAACCAAGAACAATCCGGTTTTAATCGGTGAGCCCGGCGTGGGAAAAACCGCCATTGCCGAAGGTTTGGCACAGCGTATTGTTTCCGGTGATGTGCCTGATAATTTAAAGAGTAAGGAAATTTTAAGCTTGGACATAGGCGCCTTAATCGCCGGTTCCAAATTTCGCGGTGAATTTGAAGAAAGAATGAAGGCCGTTTTAAGTGAAATAAAAAAGAATAAAGATAAATTTATTTTATTTATAGACGAATTACATACCATTGTTGGAGCCGGATCCATTGAAGGCAGTTTGGACGCTTCCAATATGCTAAAACCGGCCTTGGCTCGCGGTGAATTACATTGTGTGGGCGCTACTACCTTAAAAGAATACCAAAAATATATTGAAAAAGACGCAGCCTTGGAAAGGCGTTTTCAGCCGATCATGGTCTTGGAACCTAATTTTGATGATACCGTGGCCATTTTGCGCGGGATTAAAGAAAAATACGAGGTTCACCACGGCGTGCGTATTACCGATGACGCCATTGTTTCGGCGGCCAAGCTTTCCCAAAAATACATTACAGACAGATTTTTACCGGATAAAGCTATTGATTTGATTGATGAAGCTACTTCGGCTTTAAGAATTGAATTAAACAGCATGCCGGCTGATTTGGATAAACTAAAAAGAAAAATTCAAAAATTGGAAATTGAAAAACAGGCTTTATCTAAAGAAAAAACCGATAGCGCCAAAAAGAAATTAAAAGATATTGAAAAACAATTGGCCGAGAAAAAAGAAAAAGCCAATCAATTGGAAATGCATTGGAATAAAGAAAAAGAACTTATTTCGCAAATTCAGGCCTCCAATAAAGAAATTGACTCCTTAAAACAAGAAGCGGAAATTTTGGAGAGAAAAGCTGAGTACGACAAAGTAGCCGAAATCAGGTATGGTCGTATCCCCGAATTGGAAAAAAAGATAAAAAGCTTGCAGTCTCGTCTGAGAAAAGTGCAAAGTGGCCCGGGCGGACAAAAGATTTTAAAAGAAGAAGTCACAGAAGAAGATATTGCTTCCGTGGTTTCCAAATGGACCGGAATTCCGGTCAGTAAAATGTTGCAAAGCGAGATTGAAAAATTGGCCAAAGCTGAAAAGGTTTTGTCCGAACGAGTTATTGGCCAAAAAAAAGCTATTAATTCCGTAGCCAATGCCTTGCGTCGCTCCAGAGCCGGCTTGTCCGAAGAAAACCAACCGATCGGTTCTTTTCTTTTCCTTGGACCGACCGGAGTTGGCAAAACCGAACTGGCCAAAGCTTTGGCCGAGTTTATGTTTAACAGCGAAGAAGCCATTATTCGCGTGGATATGTCTGAATTTATGGAAAAACATGCAGTCTCCAAATTGATCGGTTCTCCACCGGGATATATTGGCCACGACGAAGGCGGACAATTGACCGATAAAGTACGCAGACGCCCTTATTCGGTAATTTTATTTGATGAAATAGAAAAAGCTCATCCGGAAGTGTTTAATTCCCTATTACAGCTTTTGGATGATGGACATTTAACTGACGCCAAGGGACGAAAGGTTAATTTTAAAAACACTATTATAATCATGACTTCAAATATTGGCTCTGATGCTATTTTGGATTCTTTGAATAAAAAAGAACTGGGCTTTGGCAATAAAGAAAAAGATGTAAAAAAAGATACTGATGAAAAGATCATGAATAAACTGAAAGACCATTTTAGACCGGAGTTTTTAAACCGCATAAACGAAATAATTATTTTTGACGCTTTAACCAAGCCGGATATCAGGAAAATCGTTGATTTGCAAATGGATCAAGTCAAAAATCGTCTTTTGGACAAAGATATTACCATAAAATTCACCAAAAAGATAAAAGACCTGTTGGCTGATCAAGGCTATGATCCGCAATTTGGGGCTCGTCCGCTGAAACGATTGATCCAAAATAAAATATTGGATGAATTGGCTTTAAACATTATTAAGGGGAAGGTTAAAGAAAGAGTAACGGTTGACAAAGACAAGGGAAAAGTTATTTTCAAATAAAATTTCATATAAAAAGTCACTGTTTTTTTTATGCAGTGATTTTTTATTGCTGAAATTGTTAAAAAACTATAATTATAGTATAATTAAGGTATATGAAAAAAACGGGTTTAAGCCTAATTATTTTTGTGTTATTATTCAATCTTTGGTTGCCAAGTTCAGCTTTGGCTTTAAGTTTTGATAATGCTTACATCGTCAGTGATTCGGCCTTAACCGACTATCAAAGTATGAGCCTGGAACAGGTTCGGTCTTTTTTAATGAAAAAAAACAGTGCTTTGGCCGATTACCGGGTTTCAATTGAACCGGGAAAGGTAAAATCAGCGGCTGAAATCATCTGGGATTCTGCGCAAAAATACCGGGTTAATCCCAAGTTTTTACTGGTTATGTTACAAAAAGAGCAGAGTTTGATTGAGGATCCTTCGCCCACTCAAAAACAGCTTGATTGGGCCATGGGATATGGAGTTTGCGATTCTTGTGATCCGGACGATACTTCACTGATAATTTTCAAAGGTTTTGCCCGACAAGTAGATCGAGCGGCTTGGCGCCAGCGTTGGTATATTAAAAATAGCGATCTTTCTTGGCTTAGGCAAAAAGGACAAACCTATAATATTGACGGACATAACATAAAAATAGTAAATCAAGCTACGGCCAATTTATATAATTATACTCCACATATTTACGGTAATTATTTGTTTTGGAAAATTTGGAATAAATGGTTTGAGCAAAAATATCCTAACGGTTCACTGCTCCAGGCCAAAGGACAAGCCGGAGTATGGCTGATCGAAAACGGACAAAAACGGCCTTTTTACAATAAGGGCGCATTATTGTCCAGATATGACATTAACGATATTGTTTTGGTTGAACATCGCGAATTGGATAAATATGAGCCGGGACCGCCGATCAAGTTTGCTAATTTTTCTTTATTGCAAACAGAATTGGGCGATGTTTATCTTTTGGTTAATGATACTTTACGAAGATTTGAAAGTGATAAGGTTTGGCGTACTTTGGGCTTTAACCCGGAAGAATTTGAAGAGCTTAACGCTTCTGATTTTAATCATTATAAAACCGGAGCGCTAATAACCTTAAAAGAAGCCTATCCGGCCGGGGCTCTTTTGCAAAATAATAAAACCGGTGGGGTTTATTTTGTTCAAAACGGTCAAAAAAAACCGATATTAAGTCGAGATATAATAAAACTTGATTATTCAGCTTACAGTTTAACCCAAGTCAGTCCCGAGGAGTTGGAAAATTTCACAACTAAAGAACCGGCCAGATTAAAAGATGGACACCTGGTAAAAACCGCTGATTCCCCCATTGTTTATGTGATTTCCGAAGGTAAAAAAAGGCCCATTGCCACAGCCGATGTTTTTGAAAATTTGGGATATCAATGGCAAAATATCCAAACGGTTGAGACCAAGACTCTTGAAAATATAAAAAAAGGACCATACCTTGATTTGGAATTTAAAAAGCATTAATATTTATATACACTAATAATCAAAATCATTAAATATGTTGGTATTTTCAGCAATTTGTCCTCATCCGCCCATTTTAATTCCCGGAATCGGCAAAGAAAATCTTTCCAAGATTGAAAAAACCAAACAATCCATGGAAATGCTAAAAAAAGGTCTGGATCAAGCCAATCCTGATACAATTATTATAATTTCTCCGCATGGTGAAATAAACAGACACGCTTTTTCCATAAATACCAATCAAGAATACAGGGCGCGTTTTGAAAATTTTGGTGACTTTAAAACTGAATTGCACTTTAAGTCAGATTTAGAGTTTATAAACACGCTAAAAGGATTGGACGAGGTAAACATGCCGATTCATTTGGTTTCAGAAAATAATCTTGATCATGGTTCTTCAGTACCACTTTATTATTTGAATAATCAGAATGAGAAAGCCAGAATTGTCCCCATCACCTATAGTTTTTTGGGTTATGATAAGCATCTGCAATTTGGAAGATTGATCAAAGAAGCGGCATCGTCATTAAATAAAAAATATGCCATTATTGCTTCGGGAGATCTTTCTCACCGATTAACCAAACAAGCTCCGGCCGGTTTTTCACCCAAAGCTAAAGAATTTGATAAAAAACTTATTCAGCTCTTAAAGAAAAAAAATACAGAAGGAATTTTGAATCTGGATAAAACCATGATTGAAGAAGCGGCTGAATGTGGTTTGCGTTCAATCCTGATTCTGCTGGGAGCCATTGCCAATATGAATTATGAGTTTGAAGTACTGAGTTATGAATCGCCTTTTGGCGTTGGTTATCTGGTTGGTGAATTCAAATTTTCTTAGGTCGTTATTTACAAAATCCCCGAAAAAAATCGGGGGTTTTATTTTGTAATTGTTTTTTTGTGAAAATGTTTTATAATAAAAGCGTATGAATAAAATAGCCAAAATCATTCCTTATAAAAAAATGCCCAGAAAGTTTGGTCAGTTTGATTATTTGATACCCGAAGAATTGATTGAAAAGGTTAAACTTGGTTCGTTGGTAAAGATCCCTTTTAAAAAGCAAACCATTACCGGGCTGGTAACCGGATTTAGTCATTACAGTAAATTTAAATATATTAAACCGGTAAAAAATCTTGTTTTGGAAACAGAAGCTGAAAAATGGCAACTGGAGTTTATTAAATGGTTCAGCCTGTATTATTGTTGTTCAGAGCCAACCGCTTTTAAGTTGATCTTTCCTGATTTGCCTAAGATTGTCAGAGAATATAAAGTTAAAAAAATTGATTCTCAAAAAATAAAATTGCCAAACAATGGGTGGGATAAACAAAAAATCGCTGAACAAATATTTTGCTCAAAAACCGAAAAAAAATATCTTTTAATGCCCCACTCCTTTGAAGAAAAGTGTTCTTTTTATCTAAATTTATGCAAATCATCAATAAAGGAGAACAAACAGATATTATTTATTTTCCCAAGAATAAATCAAATAAATTACTTTTTAAAGCTTTTGTCTGATGATTTAAAAAACCAAGTTTTAATTGTAAGTTCAGATATTCAAAATTCCAAAAATGCTCAAATTAATACTTGGAAAAAAATCAAAAAAAATGAAAAAAAAATTATCATAGGAACCAGGTTGGCGGTCTTCATGCCTTTTTCCACCCTGAAATTAGTGGTTGTTGACCAAGCGCACAGTCAAGATTTAAAACAATGGGATCAAAATCCCAGGTATGATTCCGGAGTTATTGCTGAAAAACTTTGCCAACTATTAAACTGCGGATTAATAATAAGCTCAATTACCCCGACACTAAAACAAGCCTATAAAGCAAAAACCGAAAAGCATGAAATGATTAAAATTCCCAAAGGCTCTTCAATAAAAACCAATCTAATTGACATAAAAAAGCAAAGACAGTCGGAGTTTACTTATTTAAGTTTTGAATTGGAGCAATTATTAAAGCAAAAACTTTCTCAAAATAAAAAAAGTCTTTTGATTGTAAACCGACGTGGAGAATACACTTATTTTTTTTGCCGAGATTGTGGCTGGGAAGCTCTTTGTGATGAATGCGGGTTACCCATGGTGGTGGAAGATAAAAAATTGGCTTGTCATCACTGTTCAAAAACAACCGCTCTCCCCTTGCAATGCCCTCAATGTCATAACACGAATCTAAAAAAACTGGGTGCCGGATTACAACAAATCAAGGATCTGGTCTCTGAAAAATTTCAACAAAAAGTCGGTGAGTTAACTCCGGAAACCGCCTTTTCCCCGAAAGAAAAAATTTGCATCAGCACCGGACAAGGATTAAAAACGCAACAGATTGCCGCCTTTGATTTTTTAGGCTTTGTTTACATTGACAGCTTGGTTCACTTGGCTGATTTTAATTCCAATTACAATCTGTATTCTTATTTAAAAAATTTAATAAATGACTTTAATTCCTTTTCAGCTTCAAAAGATAAGGAAGTACTTTTACAAACGGCTTTTCCGGAGAATGAAGCTATAAAAAATGTTTTTACGGATTATAAAGAATTTTATAAAAATGAAATAAAATTAAGAAAGGATTTTAATTATCCCCCGTTTTCCAGTTTGGTTAAATTGATTTTTGAACATCATGATAAAAAAATTGCCGAACGTGAAGCAAAATCTCTTTTTGCCGAGCTGGAAGAAAAAGAGAGCAAAGGGATCAAGTTAATTCCTCCTTATTTATATTATGCTCAAAAGGTTCGAAAAAGATTTCGTTATCAAATTGTTTTATTTTTCAGCTCCTACAACTATCTGGAAATAAACAGGTTTTTAGAAGTGGTTCCGGACCATTGGGCTATTGACAAAGATCCATTAAATCTGATATAATTTGTTCATATGATTTTAAGTATAGTTACTCATCCCAATAAAATTTTAAGAGAGATTTCCAAAGAAATTGATCTGAAAAAGCTGGCTGATCCCGCCATGCAAAAGTTTATTGATGAAATGAAAGAAACCATGGTAAAAAAGGACGGCGTTGGTTTAGCCGGTCCCCAAGTTGGAGTTACCAAGAGATTGATTATAGTTAATACCAAGAATGGAACAAAATGCTTTATAAATCCTGAAATAGTAAAAAAATCTTGGAAAAAAGAAGCCGGGGAAGAAGGTTGTTTAAGCGTTCCCGGTGTTTATGGTTCGGTAAAACGCTCAGTCAGAGTTGTCATTCATGCTTATGACCGAAACGGAGAAAAGATCAAGTTGGAAACCAAGGGACTTTTAGCCAGAATATTTCAACATGAGATTGATCATTTGAACGGAGTCTTGTTTATTGACAAAATAAAAAATGGAAAAAACAACAAAAAATAAAAATACTGAAATTGTTTTTTTTGGTTCCGATCCATTTTCAGTGCCGGTCTTCAAGAAGCTTATAAAAAAATATAATGTTAAAGCTTTAGTTTGTGAATCGGATAAACCTTCCGGAAGAAACCAAAAAATCACCGCTCCGCCAACAAAGAAAATTGCGGAAAATAACAATATTCCAATATTTCAACCTCAAAGCGTTAAAAAAGATAATATTTTTTTTGAAAAAATAAAAGCTTTGAATTGTGATTTGTTTATTGTGGCCGCTTTTGGTCAAATAATCCCCTTAAATATTTTGAATCTACCGCTCCACGGCAGTCTAAACATACACCCATCACTTTTGCCAAAGTATCGTGGCGCTTCACCGATTAGACAAACCTTACTCAACGGAGATAAGAAAACAGGTATAACCATTATTCTAATGGATCAGGGAATGGATACGGGAGATATTGTGGCTCAAGAAGTCACCACCGTTAAAAAAAATGATAATTATATAACCTTATCCAAGAAACTGGCTGATCAATCAGCTGAATTTTGCATTCGGATTATCCCCGGATATTTGAACGGGGAATTTACTTTATTAACGCAAGATGACAATCAAGCAACCTACACAAAAAAGATTAAAAAAAATGACGGCTTGATAAATTGGAAACAATCCGCTAAAGATATAAAAAATCAGTTAAAAGCCTTTATTGATTGGCCGGGAACTTACACTAAATTTAAACAAAAAAAACTTGACTTGATTACAGCCAAGGTTAGCGACTTTGATAAAAATATAAAAACCGGTCAAGTTTTTAAATGCAAGAACAATATTTTTGTTCAATGCGGTCAAGGCAGTTTAAAACTGGAAACGGTTAAATTGGAAGGTAAAAAAGTAACAGATATTAAAAATTTTATAAATGGGCATCAGGATTTTATTGGTTCCGTGTTAGGCTGAACATCAAGTAAAATTATAATTAAGATCAATAAATAACCAATCCCCAAGGGATGATTTAAATACGGAGTAAAACCGTTAACCAAAAGCAAACTTAAAAGTCCCAGCAAACTGCCGATCAACAAAGTCTTTTCCAAGGACTGTTTTTTTTTGGCCGAATCATAGATTTTTCTAATTATTTGCCAAATAAAAACCAGATAAACCAACAAACCGAACAAACCGATTTTTAACAAAATATCCAAATATCCCCATTCAAAAGCATAAGTGGTATACCAACCTTGAGGATTGTCTTTGGTTAAAATTCTTGGATCTTGACTTTTATAAGTAATAGATCTTCCCCATCCCGAACCGACTATTGGGTGTTTACTAATGGCTCGCCCCAATTCCGGTAATTGACTCCAGCGACTGGAAACCGCTTCGTCGGAAACAGAAAACCGGTCTTTAATCATGGAACCTTTTTCCGTAGAACTTTGATAAAAAGGCAAAGGTATATTGATTATTGCGGACACAAGACCGTAAGACACCACTCCGATCAACAGTAAGGTCATAAATAAAAGCGCTGTTTGGCGCAAATTTTTTCTATAATAAAAAATCAAAGTTAAGAAATAAACAATAATTCCTCCGATCAAACCGACCCAAAAACTTCTAGACAAACTGGTTAAAATAGTAGAGCCCAACAAAATAATCATAATCAGCAAACAAATATTTTGTTTGCTTTTTAAATTAAATTTATTTTTAAGACTAAAATATGTCCAAAAAATAAAAAAACCGATCAAAGCAAATATTTGAGCCTGAGAAAAAATACGAAAAAAACCGGAATTAAGCAGAGTAAATTCGCCCCAAAGGGTATCACGCCCCCAAGTGTAAAGAAAACCCATAATTGGAAATTTATGGGCAAAAATAAATAAAAATATCATTGTTTTAAGGCTTATAGCAACAAGTCCGGCTGAAAAAATCGGCCAAAAATCAGAAAAAAACTTATTATTGGTGTAAACCGAAACAAAGGGAAAAATATATAAAAAATAAAGCCAGGCGTTAAAATCCAAAAATATGTTTTTTAAACCATTATTTTGCCAAAAGGCTTGAATTATTCCCCAAGTTAAAACTATGGCCAAAATGGTAAGGTGTTTTATTTGAAAAACTTGTTTAATTTCTTTAATAAGAGTTTTTTGCCAAACTGATTTTATTAGCCAAGCCAGCATTATTGCGGAAAAAATGCCGATTCTGATAGAAACTTGAAAATCGGCAATATCAATGGAAAACAAATGACCTTGAGAGCCGATTATTAATTCAACCAAAGCGGTGTATATTCCCCATTTAAGTTTATATAAGCTTAAACCAAAAACCAAAACAAAAATAATTAAATAAAAAAACAAGCTTAAATCAAAGGCTATTTTGGTCCAGATAACAAAAAATGAGGCTAATTCCGCCAAAAGAATAAACCATAAAGTATGTTTGAATTTTGTGCCGAAAAAATTAAGTTGTCTTGGCTTCATAATTAATCCTTCCGATACATCCGATAAAACGGATTTTGCGAATTATTGCTAATAAAACAATAATATTGTAAAAACGGTCTTAAACTGTTTAACACATTGATCCTTTTATCGGCAAATTGTTTGAAGCCCAAATCAATAATTAAATCATTAATTTCAATCCAATAATGTCTTCCCGGATAATTAGCAAAACTCCCCTGTTCCACTTGAGCTTGATCTGAATAATTTTTTAATATCTTATGGTTTAAATAATGTGTTAACCGTGGAGCATGTTGAGAGGCCAAACCGGAAACATGAAAAACCTCCAAAGGCTTTCCCTTAATTATAGCTTTTTGACGATTTTCCATTACATACTCCTCCACCGCATTGATGATGCTTTCCAAGCGTTGGTTTTTTTGCGTAAGGTCTATTAACGGTTCACTTTTTATTTGATAATCTCCAACAATAATCATAAGATCATTTTATTTTAGATTGGCTTTTGGGTTTTATACGAAATATTTGCGCAAAAAGGGTCAATAAATAACTTATTGGTTGCATAATTAGCAAAAACCAATAAGTTGCCCGAGATTTGTTTTTTTTGAAATAGGTTAACATGCCTTTGTTAAAACGCTTTTGTTTTTTCAAGCTTTTCACTTGGGCAAAACTTTTTCCTTCATAATGAATCACTTGAGTAATGGGCAAATAAACAATTTCCGCACCCGTTTTCCTAACATCCAAACAAAGTTGAAGATCTTCCCACCATAAAGGATAATCTTCGTCCCAACCGTTTATCTCATTCATTAAAGTGGCTCTGGTAAAAATAAAAGCGCCCATAACCTGGTGAACATATTTTTTTTGATTGTAATCAAAGTTTTTTTGCAGATACCTTTCTAAGGGGGGTAAAAAACTGAAAATATGATGTAATTTCAACAATATAAGCAACTGATCGCAAAATCCGGGGTCTTTTTTTACATTGGGTTGAGTGGTTTTGTCGCCAAAAAGCAAACGGCAAGTACAAATACCCACATTTGGCGTTTTTTCCATAAATTCATACAATTTCAAAAAACTGTTTTCCATGATTTCCATATCCGGATTCATATATAGTTGGTATTTCCCAATGGACGCGCGAGCACCTTGATTATTGGCTTTGGCAAAACCGGCATTAAAATCGTTGGTTATAATTTTTAACTGCTTTTTTTCAATCCATTGGCCATAGTTTTTCTTTATATTTTCCGCTGTCCCATCCTTGGAGTCATTATCCACAATTATTACCTCGTAATTAAGCCCTTCGGTATACTGAAAAATGGAATCCAAAAGCCGAGCAAGCAAATCTCGCACATTCCAGCTGACTATTATAATACTTAGATCCATATTTCAGTTTCTAAAATAATTTATTTTATTTTTTCGTTCGTTTATCAAAGATTTAACTTTTTAAATAAATAATCAGTCATTGTATCCACTCTTGATTTCCAACTATGAGCCTTAATCGCATTTTTTCGTTTGAATTGTTTCTCCGGGCTATCTTCCGTCAGGGCTTTATTTATCAGATTGGAAAAAGCTTTCGGCTCTTCAGCCAAATAAATCAAGTCCTTAAACATTTCCGTTCCGGCGCTTGGCGTAGAAACCAACGGCCGACCACAGGCCAAATATTCATACAACTTCATAGGATTATTGGATTTAGTAAATTCGCTGATTTTATGAGGCATAATCGCCACATCAAAGCGATTCATATAGGCCGGAGCTACTTTATAATCAATGCGTCCAAAAGTATGCACATTTTTATATTTATGCATTTTTTTATGAAACATTGGTTTGACAATTGGCCAAATCGGTCCACATATCGCGATTTCCTTGTCCTGATGATCCTCGGCCACTTTGGCCAGTAAATCCAAATCCAAACGACTTTCTATTGTGCCGAAATAACCAATAATCTTTTTATCAAAATCATCCAACTCGGTTTTTTGTTTAATGGCTGACGGACGGTTAAAAAATTCAAAATCCACGCCATTGGGAATCCAGTGGACATCTTTGGTACGCGACATTTCAGCGTAAAAATCCTTTAACTCTTGAGAAACAGTAAAAATAAGGTCAGCCTTATCCGCAATTTTGAAATAATTGCGTTTTAATCTTTTTGGGGGCATCATTTTTGGATAAGTGGGATGCTCCATCCAGTTGTCAACCGTATCAAAAACAAACAGTTTTTCATTCAGCTTGCCTAAAAATTCGGTAAACATGGGATTGTATGACCAAAAAACAACATTTTTTAAATTAAGAATTTTTTCCACGCGTCGCAATTCCTTGCCCACCTTATTCATGGAAAAAATAGAATCAATCGTGGTGTAAGCGTAAATTTTATCAGAACGCTGATAACAAGCCGAGGTTAAATCTCCGTAAACCATTTCCGCGCTTTTGATTTCCCACAAAATATTTTTAACATAATGTGAAGCCGCTTTTTTCCAACCACGCGGTAAAAAATCCACGCCGACTATTTTGTTTATTTTATTTTCTTTGACCAGATTATGCAAAACATGGTAATTGCGATTTACCACGCCATGATCCCAATCCCAAAAACTGGACATGTTAAACATGACAATGTCTATTTTGGCTGAAGGATCAGTTGTTTTTTCCATATTTTTATTTTAGATAAATCTTGCTTTTTAGAAAAAAGTCGCGGTCACTAAAATCTTCTTCCGAATCCTTGTTTTCCTGAATTATACGATCAGCGGTGCTAACTTTGGCTGAGGTATTATCAATATGAGCCAGAGCCAAAGATTCTCTGCTCATTGGCAAAACCGGACTGCCAAATTCTTGTCGTCCATGATGAGAAAGAAGCATGTTTAACAATTTGGCTCTAAGCTCGCGGGGAAAATTTTGCTCCATTTTTTTATCAACCCATATGGCGCCAAGTGAAATATGCCCAATCAAATTGCCTTCCAAGGTGCGATAAATGCAAGTATCAAATCCCAGTTCTTGCATTTTTCCCACATCATGCAAAAGAACCCCGGTTATCAAAAGATCCTTATCCAACTCCGGATAAGATTCAAATAAACTATGCGCCAGATTAAGCATTTCCACCACATGTTCCATTAAACCGCCAAGATAAGCATGATGAATCTTTTCCGCGCCCGGTGCTTTTTTAAATTTTTCCACAAAATCTTTATCTCCAAAAAAAGAATTTAAAAGTCTTTTTAAATCAGGATGTTTTATTTGCTCCACATTGGCTTGTACGGTTTGCCATAAATCATCAATGTTTTTTTCACTGGCCGGTAAAAAAGACTGAAGATCAAAATCTCGAGATTGCTCCAAAAAACTTATATCCAATTGAGGTTTCCCACGAAATTCCTTAACCTCGGCTGAAAGACTAACGACTTGACCTTTTTCCGGTTCTTGACAATTACTCATATTATCTTCCCATATTTTACCGGTTATTTCTCCGGTTTTGTCACTTAAAATAAGATCAAAATAATCCTTGCCCTGAACGGTTTTACCACATTTAACCCCTTTAATCGCAAATTCTTGGCCGGTTATTTTTTCATTTATGGCCAATTCGTTGATGAATTTGTTTTTCATAATTTTTGTTCTGAAAATTTAATGGTTTTATAAGTAAAAAATTCCGTACTTTTATTTTTAAAGCAATTAAATTCCAAACCGGCTTTTTGACATAAAGAAGCAAAAAATTGTTTTTTGTTCTCAAAACTTTTCCAAACTTCCGGCAAGTAAGTGGCTTGATTTTGCTTGTTTTTAATAATCACTCCTTCTCCCGGCTTAATTTGGTCATATTTAACTTTTTTTGGTTCGGTTAAAACGGAAATTTCAATGGTAATGTTATTTAATTCTTCAGGCTTTACCGGAGGAAAACGATAATCTTTTATGGCCGCGGACTGCGTATTTTCAGCCACTGCCCGCCAAAGCGATAAAATCGGTTCAATCTGTCCAATACAGCCTCTGACTCGGTTGTTTTTCATTAAAGTGATAAAAACCCCGCTTTTTTGCTTAAAATTTTCATCAGGGCAATCGGGAAGAGCAAATCCCCGGCTTTCAACGGCCGCTTTTAAAGCTTTTTCAGCCAAAGCTGAAAGTTGTTTTTTTTGCTGATCGTTTAATTGCATATTCTTATTCAATTATAGCAGGTTTTCGCAATGAAACAAACCGTTTTATTGTAAAAACATGGCATCGCCAAAACTGTAAAACCGATATTTAAGTCTGGCCGCTTTTTGATAAATTTTTAAAGTTTTTTGGCGACCTACAAAGGCTGAAACCAGCATTAACAAACTTGATTTTGGCAAATGAAAGTTGGTGATTACAGCGTCAACAAATTTAAACTTATATCCCGGATAAATAAAAATATCCGTGGAAAAATTGTAGTCTTTGACTTTGATTTTTTGATCAAAAAGAGACTCCAATGCCCGAACCGAGGTGGTACCCACGGCGATTATTCTTTTACCTTGCTTTTTAGCCTTTAACAAACGAGCAACGGTTTTTTTATCAATGCTCAGACGCTCCTCATGGATTTGATAATCTTTAATATTTTGAGTATTTACCGGTTCAAAAGTGCCCAAACCAACATGCAAGGTGATGTATTCGGTTTGCACTCCTTTTTTATATAATTTTTTCAGTAAACGCTCGGTAAAATGCAAACCGGCCGTCGGAGCCGCGGCCGAACCGGGATTTTTGGCAAAAACAGTTTGATATTGTTTTTTTAGACGGCTTTGATTTTTTATTGGATTTTTAATATACGGAGGCAAAGGGACCTGACCGACTCTGTTTATTCGTTTGTCTAAATTTTTACCTGAAAAATTAAATTTTAAGCGCCAAGTTTTATCGGACAGCTGTTCAGCCAATTCAGCTCTTAAACCGGCGGGAAAGAGCAATTTTAGACCGATTTTTGGCTTCCTACAACCTACTTGGGCCTCCCATTCATTTTTGTTAATCTTTTTTAATAAAAGAGCCTCGGCCGCTCCCCCGGTTGGTTTATGTCCGAGTAATCTGGCCGGCATAACTTTGGAATCATTAAAAACCAAAATATCGCCCTTTTTTAAATACTTTGGCAGATTTAAGAACTTGTCATGAGTGATTTTATCGCTTTGACGATTGTAAACCAAAAGACGCGAGGAATCTCGCGGATTAGCCGGTTTGTTGGCAATCAACCTTTTCGGTAAATTGTAATCAAATAAGGATAATTTCATAAATAAAAAATTTTACAAAAGTTTCTTAACTAATAGCCCTTTTGGCTACTACTTTGGATGCCGGGGCTCCATTTTTCGACAATTTCGGCTTAAAATTCTGAAAATGATTCGTAATTTACTTCCAAGTAATTTGCATTAAATCTATTCCAATATTTTAATCCCCTTTTCTTCTTTATTTTGCTTTTTCTCTTTTTCTTTTATTTTTCGGATTGAATCTTTACATTATTCCGTCCCAACCTCTTTAACCAAGTCAAAAATTTCTTGACCGGATAAAAGATCTTCATAATCTTGACCCATTTTTTTTATTAAAACTTCATGTTTTGGTGAAATTAAGATAACCGCCGGACGACTGACATCCCTGTCATCTGTTTGTGTTTTAAGCTTAAAATGATTTATCAAATCCAATCCCGCATCGGAAAGAACCGAAAAATTTAAACTTAAAAATTTTTTTAATAAGCTGGATCTTAGTTTGGTGTCGGAAGATACAGCTAAAATTTTTATATTTTTATTTTGAAATTTATCAAACAGTTCATTAATTTGCTTTAATTGTTTTTTGCATAGATTGCACCAAACTCCACGAAAAAAAACAAGCAGGAGGTAGGCATCTCCTTGATATTCAAATAAATCAAAATCCTCTTCGTTGTTATTTTTCAATATAAAATTTTTCATGGTTTATTCGGATTGAATCTCTTCTGAAATTTCGGATAAAAAAGTGCTCTGCCTCTACATTATTCTTTGATGTATTGCCCCGCCTTTCGCGAAAGGCGGGGTTGACGTTTTAATTTGGCTCTTTTCCTAACAACAATTGTCCCAATCCACTATACTTTCCATTTCTTTTAGTTTTTCTTTGTATTTATCTTTACATTTTTGACTGCAAAAATACACCTCACCATTAAACAAGGCTTTATTTTTATCAACTTTTTTTTGGCAAATTATGCACTTTTTCATAATTTTGTGATTTTACGATATAATTATACTAAATTTTACACTTAATTTCAATTCTATTCAACCAAAACAAAAGAACGGGCTTTCCCGCTCTTTTGTTGTTATATCCTGTATTCTTATCTGGTTGCTCCACTGTAGGCAATTGCTCTTACGGCATCCCAATCCGTTGCGCTACTTGGTGAATGCCCAAAGATTCCTTCAAAATGGTCAATAGCTTCGGCTTCACTGCCCAAATTTCTTTCCCCCGGTCTTAAACCATAAGCCATAATGGTCACGGCCGCATTATCATTGGGATTATCCATATTAGCCACTCTTAAATAAATTGTTTCAAACATGTCCTTGGCATTGTCCAAAGCGGTTTGACTGGACTCACTCGGCCATCGTCCATTGGCAATTTTTAATACATCATTCCATTCAGCTGCAGTTTCAGGTAATTTCCCAAAAGCAGCCTGGTAGCTGTCCACTACGCCCGCTCTTTCACCGGCTCCCAAGTTCAAAGTAGTGGGAGTTCCATAGGTGATAAAATTAACAAGCGCGGTCATGACAGCTTCGCTTTCGTCACCGGAAATGATTTTACTGACAAGAGTTGATTCATAGGAAGCCTCTTTAGCCAAATCTCTTTCAACGCCAACGGCCGAGGTAAGATCAACCACATTTCCGCCCGCAATATCTTCGGCTTCGTTAGTCATTTTTTCTAATTCAGTTGCGGCCTCTTCATCACCGCTAACCGGTTCTTCATCTCCATAAGTTGGAGTTGGTTCCGGTTCATCGACCGGCTCTTCAGGTGTGTCAAATAAACTTTGTGGAGCGGAATAAGAAATTCCTCCACCGCCACCACCATAACCAAAGGCATCATTAAACACCATGGTCACTCCGGGTAGAAGAAGAAGAGCGGCAAGTACAAAGTAAATGAAAAATCTTGTTTTCATAAGCTCAAAATTAATTAAAAATTATTATGTGATTATCTAAAGTTATGCTATCTTCAAATTTATTATACCACTTACACCATACAATAAAAAGCCTACAAATATTCAGGTGTGGATAAATATTTTAATAGGCATTATTTTTCCATATTTGTAAAACTTGATTATCAAAAATATTTTTTAGGTTTTTTTGATTTTGAACAAAAGCATATTTTGACCAATCAACCTCTTTAAGTAAAATTATATATTTAATATCCCACTTGCTCAACTTTTCGCCCAAATCACGAATCTGATCTGTTTTTCCCAAAATATCCCGTTCCCAAAAAAGAGAAAAAGGTCTGGTACTGGAGCTATAAATTCCTCCCACTTCCATATTGTCGCCACAATAATTATCTTTTTCCAAAAAACGACAAAAAGGATTGGCCGTAACTCTATCCTCTAAAAAATCAAAACTCATATAACCGTGCCAAGGCAAAGCCAAGACATTAAAATCATCTTCATCTTGATCAATAATCTTTTTAACTTCATACCACTCCGCAGGATAATTAGCGGTACTCAATTGACCACGAAAACCGTTGAACATCAAAGGATTATAAACCAAAGGCAAAACAACAATCAGCCCGACCAACCAGGTTTTATTGATTTTTTTAAAATAATTTTCAGCTTGTTTAACTCCGATTGATCCGAAATAAAGGTAAACAATCGCTAAAAAAGCCAACCATTTTTGCGGTTCTCTAAGGCCTTGATAAAAAGGGACATATTTATTTAATAATTTTACTAAGGCTTCAAAAGGCGCAAAAGCCGAACCGACTCCCAAAATCAAAGCCAAGATACCGATTACCAAAAAGCCAACTGAGCTTGGTTTGTGTTTTTTATTTTTCCAACCAACGATCACTCCCCAAACAACAAAAAGAAAAATTAAACCAAAAATCACCCACCAAAAAGGATTAAATTCATTAACCGGCAAATAAAATCCGGTTTTTTCAGCCCAAAAACCATGCATTCCCAAAGCATTGAGAAGAACATGGGTATTACCGGGATCCGTTGAAAAAGCCAAGTTGTGTTGCCAGTCAAACCCCTGAATCCTTTGATTTTTTTCACTATCGCCAAAAGTAAAAGGAATTAACCAATAAAGATTAACAATCACAACTGCCAATATCAAAATCAGTGATTTTAATAAATATTTTTTCAATCTTGGCTGGTTTTTCTTTTTAAAAGCCGAGCCAACAAGCAAAATCAGCACGGTAAATACGGAAATATAAAACAAATGCAAAGACAATTGGCTGATTAGAAACCAAAAAATTAAAGTAAAAATCAAATCTTTCCATTGTAAGGAATTAATAAACTTTAACAAACCATAAAATAAAAATGGTAGTAAAGCATAAGCCAAACAATGCCAAATCTGGCCAAAAACGATTCGGGAATACAAAAAAGGAGAAAATAAATAAAGAAATGAGGCAAACAAAGAAGACCATCTTGATTCAGTTAAATAATAGGTCAACCGATAGGCGGAAAAACCAGCTAAGAAAAAAACCAAGAATAACATGGCCTTTTGTATAAAAGCACTGGAAAAAACCATGTTTAACAAGTATAAAACAAAGTTCAATAAAAAATAATTATCTACTTTCTGAGGAAAATTAAATTCCAAGGACCAACTCATATCCGTAGCAAAAACAAAACCACTCTTTAAAAGTGGCCAGATAATTAACAATGACAAAATTACATATTTAAAAATTAACCTTTTCTTTTCCATCCTTACTTAAAATTCAATTTTTTAACTTTGAGATATAATTTTGATTTTTTAATATGCTGAATTATTTGTAACAACAAGCCCAACGATAAAGCATAGTAACAATAAAAAGCTATTTGTTCAGCCGATTTAGGTAATCTAAGCATTAAAAAAATTGGAATAAATAAAAAGAACATAAGACCAAAAAGTAAATAAATTCTCGGATCCCAGTTGAAAAGGACAAACAAGAAAAAGCTCCCCAGAAACAAAGCTACTTCTATTCCGAATGATCTATAAAAGATCAAAAAAACAATCAAAAAAGTAAAAAACTTTAAATTATATTTTTCCCCGAATATTTTATCTAATTTCTTACTCATAGTTAGTGTTTTATTTTTATTTGCTTAATAAAGCTGTATCCTTTATCGATACAAGCAATGCCAAGTCCGCCTGATGAATATTCTTCATCGACCACTTCCGTTAACAATTTATAGTCATCACCATCCAATGAAATAAACAAACTAATATTCGGACCTTCAGCCTCTATCCTTAACCAATAATAATTATCTTTTCTAAAATTAAAATTAAGTATTTTCCCTTGCTTAATATCCTGCCATCCATCGCTTGTTAATGACATCAAAGACCAAATGTTACTATTTTCCTTTATAAAAAAGTAATAACCTTTTCCAGTTTTATAATTACCACGGAAAAAGGCGCCACTTCTGCCACGCTGTGGGGCTAATTGTAGGTCATAAACAAAATCATTAACACTCGAAGCTCTTTTTAGAATAGTGTTATACCCGCTAAAATGGTGAATTTCCAAGACATTGTTGCCATCATTATCAATGTTAAGAGTCAGGGTGTCGCTATTGTGCAAATTCCAATCATCGATAAAATCTTTGTTATAAACAAACTTCAAATCATCGATATTTATCATACTTGTTAATCCCAACCTTGATTTTATGCTAAATTCAATCTTATTTACCTGATTTATATCAAAATCAGGGTCTTCACTGACTCTGGCCATAAATGAGACGGGCAACCTGTTAAAAATCCAACCGGAAGACAAATTTGTTATATTATAAATATAATATTCATTCGGATCATCTCCCAATAATCTTATTTTAAAAGATTCTACATTTTGGGGATCCGAAATATTTGTATAAAACTCTATAAACTTCAAGTTCTTGTAGTTTTCATTTTTACTTTGATCTTCACTGTCTTTTATTTTATCATTAATTGACTCTTTACTGTTGATGGCTTTTGATATAACTTTTTCTTCTTTTTCTGCCACTATCGTAATACTAGCTTCTCCGTTATGATATGTTCTCTTGTCATAATATCCATCACCCTGCCAATTTTCTCCTATTTCAAAATCACTTACCTTTTCCACCTTAAACTCTTTATACTTTTCTGCAAAATTTATTTTTATATTAGCTTTTCCAAAAAGGATCTCCGATAGACTTGATTTATTTTCTATAGATGTTTGTTCATATTCGTAATCTTGTTTAGTTATAGTTTTTGTTTGGTAATTAATCCAAAAAAAGGCAAATAAGACTCCGATAATTGCTATCGCTACTCCCATTATTAAAGGTAAACTGCGTTTTATCCAACTTTTAGGTTTTTTTGACATATATTACAGTTTATTAGATTATTAGAGCTATTCATTATATAATATACTATCCGCTGTTGACCTTGTCAATTATAATATTATATAATAAAATCAGACAATGTTAAGTAAATTAATCTTCAAATAATTTATTTTATGTGTTTCCTGAAAAAAATATTCAAGAAAAAAACCAAGTTAGAAAATTATGATTCTCCCACATCAAACCAAGGCCGTAAGTCAGAGTCAAAAAAGCACAATGGGAATGATGAAGAAAAGATCAAGGATCGACTTCGCGAATTAGGTTATTTTGAATAAAAAATATTATATTTTTTCCTAAAAACAAGTTTTAAAACTTGTTTTTATGTTCTTTAAATACCGCAAAGCCAGCTAAAACAATACTTGTGACACTCAACAAAACTCCGAGATATAAATAATTTTGTGAATTATTATATATTGTTAATTTAATTTTTTTATTTCCCTCATCTTCTAAAGGACCAATGTACCAAGCATTAGCATAACCATTTGCTCTGATGTGTTGATCATCATAAAGAGGTTTTTTAAACATAAATTTCAAATCTGAGATTTTATATTTAAAAGCTGAATGTTTTCCTTCTCCGATGTTAGCGTGTACCCTTTCGAGCTCTTCTATGTTTGAAAAATTATTTGTGTAAAGCTTCCATCCATTATTGAAATTTTCCAAAAAAACCAAATAAAAGGAATTCTTAAAATTTGAGATCTCAATATCATAATGGGTAGGATTTATTTTTTTAAATTTAATATAAGGTGAGAAAGATTTATTCTCATTAACAAAACAGGAGGTGGGATCTGAAGATATAATCTCTTTCTCTGGCGTAAAGGCGGATGAAGTTATATATTTAGAAAGTTCCTTTATGTTGGAAGCGTTATTAATCTTTTGACAGGATGGAACATTGTAAATTTTGGGTAAAAACTCATCGGCAAGATATATATCATTACCTCCTATCTTTTTATGCAATGAAATATTTTTGATGTTTTGCAACTTTTCTTTTACAAACTCGGGAGAATCTTTGCCATTTAAATAGTCATATATAAGGTCATTTCTTTGTACTATGTACTTGATATTTAAAATTGATGTTAGCTTGGTTATCTTTAAATATTCTTGATCAATTGATTGATAAAGTAAATTAACAAGTTCATCTCTTAATCTCTCAGCATTATTTAAACTTCTCTCGTAATAGTTGACTAAAAAAGCCTTACTGGAAAGATATGGCAACAAATGAGAATTAAGAATCATCCCCCAACTGTAAACCGCCCTATCGGTGTTTGGCAAAAGCAGTCCTCTAAATTCTTGAGGGTCATTATTCAAAAAAGTGGCTGTTTTATTAACATACTCGGGAAAAGGATAGTTAATATGTGCTGACTGAAGCTTTGTTTTATCAGTTCTATGAGGATACATCTCTCCGTTCCAAAATGGTTTTAGTTGGATCAGAACCAATATTAGAAAAACGCCAAGGAGGAGATATTTTAAAACTCTTTTTTTGTATTTTTCAAAAAGTTTTAAAGCATAAACAATTGATGTTGTAAACATTATAGAAAAACACAAGGTCAAAACATTCATCGACTTTTGCCATGGGGACCGGAACAACCAAAATCCGGGAATATTTTCAATGGCCCAACTGTACAAATTAAATTTTTGAGCTATGGCGAAAAAAGCAAACAGTATAAATATTATTTTGAAAAACAGTACTTTTTTATTTTTATTAAAAATTAAAAAACTTAAAAACCCAATAAAGCTCAATAAATAACTGAGAAATATATATAAAGGGTTATTAAAATATTTTTGTATTGACGGATAAAAAAGTTCCCCATTTTTACCGGCTGACAGCCCTTTAGCGCCCATTAGTCGTAGATTTTCATGAAGCACTAGAGACTTACCCTTGCTCCATTTTATACTCAACTCTTTTGCTTCGTGCAGCTTGTCTTGATTGTTTATTGCCGTAGACAAGGTTTCATGCAAAAACGGTAAAAAACACCACAAATTGAAAAAAACAAAAAACAATAGACCCATGGCCATTTTTTTTATAAACTCTTTTTTAAAGTTGTGGGTGATTATGTAAAAAGCAAGATAGGCTAATAAAACTGAATAAGTGGACGCTATAATGGAAATATTTGATAAACCGATGTTTAAGGGAATTGTAAATAATGAAAAAATCACTATGTTTTTAAGACAAAATTCACTTTCCAACAATATCATTAAACGAGCCAATACAATTGGTAAAAATAAAAAAGGTAATATTTTTATAAAATGCAACCCATGCCAAATCATGAATTGATAAAATGAACAAATATAAATAATTGATCCAATTATATTTGGAAAATATTTTTTCCGAAAAATATGATCCAATAAATAATAAATTGAAGTGAAACCGGAAGCCAAAAGTAAAGCAAAAATTATTTTTTCAGTAATTATGAGCGATCCTGTTAATAACAAAATTAAATAAAAAGGAATGAACAAAAGTGTTTGAGAAAACTTTCTTCCATAAGGGACTCCCCCGGATCTAATATCCCATAAAAATGTGGTTTTATTGATAAAATTTTTTCCGTAAGAAATCCTACCGTCTCCGTAGTTTATTATACTCCCCTGATTAAACCAAAAGTTTGAAACAATTAAAAAAAATATTATTAATGACAACAAAAAGATCACTAAAACATGATTTTTTTTACAAAAACTCGCAAGGCGTTTCATAAATTACTTTTGTGTTTTTATTTTTTTTATAACCTCTAAAGCCTTTTTTTCTAAAATAAGACTTCCGTTTATGTGCGTTTTTATTTTATTTTTCTCGTTTGGATCATTTTTCAAATCATAGATAAAAAAATCTTTTACTTCACCTTTGGTTGTTATCTTGGCAATGTATTTTTCATACTCATTCCTAACACTGATTAAAAAAATATTTTTATCCTCAATTGACAGGCTAATTATATCACGGTTTTTTTCTTCAACAGAATCTTCTGTTAATAAATCCACCAAACTTTTTCCATCATATTCATTGGCTCCACTTCCATTAATCAAATGATCCAAGGTCGGGCATATATCCACCGTACTTACATTTTCAGAGACAATTTTTCTAGAAATTCCGGGACCAACCCAGATAAAAGGGATTTTTATCAATTCTTCATACAAGTCACTTGTATGTTCAACTTTGCCGTGCTCCAAAAAAGCTTCGCCATGATCCGCCGTAAAGATAAAATGTGTATTGTTTTTATTTATTCCTTTTTTTTCTAAATCGTGTATAAATTTTTTTATTATATTATTTGATAAATATAAATATTGATTTATGTATAATTTTTTCAATACACCTATCTGCTTATTTGAAAAATTTTCCAGAGGCTTAAAGAAAAATAATGAACGGAGAAAAAACCACTTTAGTCTATTGGTAAACTTATTGTGAGAGCTATATGGTCCGTGGACATCCATAAAATGCATCCATAAGAAAAAAGGATCCCCTTGTTCTCTTTTTTCTATTACATTTAAGGCGGTTTTTGTCAGTTTATCAGAGTTTGTATGGCTTAAGTCCAAAAAATAAAAACTAATTAATTTTAAAACCCCCCTTAGAAATTTTAGTTTTTTGGATCGCCTTAATAATCTGATTAATTTCCCTCTAAACATTTTTTTCTTTGATCTTGTTTGAAAATCATGATAATAACAAAAACCCCTTTCATAGCCAAGACCCTTTATCAGAAAAGGATTAAAATCATTTAAACCAACTGTGTGGTATCCCTTGTCTTTTAATTTTTCTGCTATTGTTTTTCTTTGATTTGATAATTTAACCGGATGCCAGCTGGTTCCCGGCAAAGGATCCCTTATCTCGTTTTCATAAACGCCTGGATATTGACCACTCATGATACTTGGCAAGGAATAGGGTGTTATCGGAGCATTGGAAAATGAGTTTATAAATAAAGTCCCTTGTTTTGAAAACTCACTTATAAAATCATTATTATTTCTTTCATTATATGCCTTTAAGATATCTGATCGTAAGGCATCAACGGTAATTAAAATTATATTTGGTTTTTCCATATTATTTTACAATTTTTAATAAGGGGACTTTTCTTAGTTCAGGTGCTGAGAGATCGTAATAGTGCAAGTAACTATTATATTCTCCAAGCAATTCACCGTGGTCTGAAGTAATAAATATAGTTATATTTTGCGGTAGATTATTGATAAGCTTTTCCACATATTTCAAAGCTAGTTTCAAATTGCCTTCATAGGCTTTTTTAAAATCCTCCTTTGAAAGTTGTTTTTTTCTGATCTTTGAAATAACAGCCTCGTCATTCCCTTCAATGGGATTTTTACTTGAAGTGATGATACTCGGTTCACCAATCCATGGTCCGTGTGGTTGCATGAACCAAAAAATATTTTTTTTCGAACTATCATAATGCTTTAAAGATTCCTTGTAAAGTATCTCGGGATGAACAGTATTTAACTTTTTATTCCAACCATAATCCCAAACGTCAATAATATAATCTTTTTTAAAATGGTCTGTTGCTTTATATCCCAAAATCTCAATTCCTTGTGAATTTATATGAGGATTTGTAGAAAGTAATTTTATATTTGGATATTTTTTATTAAAGGTTTTTTTGAACCAACCAATTGTGCCACTGGCGGGAGAATGAAGAGCTTTTAATTCTCCTTTTAAATGTTTTTTATAGTTTTTTTTAAAATAATCATATCTACAAGCATCCAAAACAATTAGAACATCCCACTTCTCCTCATTTAAATAGTTCAATTGGCACGAGCCTGTTTTCTTATTAATTAATTTATACAATAAACCAAGAAACAAAAACCTAAAACTACATTTGCTACGTTTTTGTAACATTTGTTTTAATATAAAAATTAATCTTTTTATGGTTTTTATCATTTTTTGTTAACAAATTTACAAAACACTGTTGTAAAGCCTATCTTATTTTTAAATTCTTGATCAACTTTTTTGTTAAAGTAATTTACAAAAAATTGATCTCTTCGAAATATCCATTTTGATATATATAGATTTAAAACATAAAAAATTTCCCACCAGGCACCTTTAATAATACTATCCGTTATTTTAAAATTACTTTTTTTTCCTATTTCCTTGATTTTTTTTAATGAATAATGTCTATGGCCGGTTAACCACCATGCAGGATCAAAAACATTACTGAAAAAGCTTTTATTTGGTGTTGATAAATAAAAAGTCCCGTTTGGCTTTAAAACCCTAGATATTTCCTTAAACATTTGCCTTTCTGTTTTTTGAGGAATATGTTCAATTACTTCCCAACTGACCACTGTATCAAACTGATTGTCATTAAAAGGTAAACTAAGAGCAGAGCCTTTAATGAACTTTATTTGAGGATTTTTTATATTTTTTCTTGCAGTTAGTAAATCTTTTTCAGACGGTTCAATTCCTACAACCTTAAAACATTTTTTGTTTACACAGGCAAGTTCAAACCAGCCGTAACCACAACCAACATCTAAAATACTTTTATTTACCATGTCTGCTTTACTTACAAAGTCTATATTGAATTTAGTTCTACCGTGCTGTTCAAGTCTTGGCTTTTCATTGACTACATTTTTCATAGATTGGAGTTTACTAAATAATAAGTTCTATTTTCAATAAAATCAACAATTTTAAAGCTACTTGAATCAATAATTTTTTCAAATTTTTCTTGATCAATTACATTTTTATGTATTTCCACAAAAATTGACCTTACTCTTTTTTCAAAGAAATCAATGGATTTATAAAACACTTTTTCCTCTTCCCCTTCTATATCTATCTTTAATAAATCGATTTTGTAGATTTGGTGTATTTTACAAAATTCTTCAATTGTATATATTGCAACAAGTTCATTTTTTTTACTTTTGCTTAGGCTGTATGAATCCGGGGAAGCTGATAAATCCAAGTTACCCTTGCCTAAATAGTCTGAAATTGCACATTTATATGATTTTATGTTTTTATAATTATTTAATTTCAAATTTTGATTTAATAATTCAAAATTTTGTTTACTGGGTTCCACGGCATAAATTATTGGCTTTTTTTGGTATAAATGATTATTCACATAAATTGAAAATAATCCAATGTTCGCTCCAATATCCACGATTATGGGATTATTCGTTGTTGGAAAATATTTTTCGGGATATTCAAGATCTGCATTTATTATTACCACTTCACCTAAATCACATGACTTTGTCCTTGCTTTTATCTCTGTTCCATTTCTAAGTTTGTAAATCGTATATTGATTTTTGAAAAACCCCAAAAAATCCAAAACCGCTGTTTGAATATTTTTTATTGCTTTTAATGTCAAATAAATTTTTTTTATCATTTGTTTAATAAATATTTTATTCCAACAACAACCCTTAAAGCAAATAAATTGATTGATAAAAGCGGATGACTTAATAATCGTTTCCATTTACCATTTTCTGTAAAAACTCCTAAATACCTATATTTAATTCCTAACTGCTTTTTTACATCAGGATCATCCTTCCCCCATTTTTTTATATATGGTTCAATAGTTGGTACATATTTACTTTTCTTATTTAAATAAACACCTAATGTTAGCCATTCCTCATGATGATAGATTTTATTTTTCGTAATACTTAATTTATTTGTTATTTCTTTTATCATTTTTGTTAAATCCCAATCATCCGGAGCAAACGGCATATTGATTTCATCAAACCCACTGACTTGTTCAAAAATATCTTTTTTAAAAACTCTCAAAGCATCAATGCAAGTTTGGTTATAAAAACTCCTTTCAAAATTTCTGATTTTCCCAAACCAACCTTTTCCCATTACGAACTCAGGAACATATAAAGCATCGAATTGTTGTATTTTTTCGGCAATTTCTTGAAAAAGGCCCTTTTCAAAGGTCATATCCGCATCAGGAACAAATAAAATCTCACCATTTGCCTTTGATGCCCCGAAATTCACTTGTGCGCCGCGAAAGTTTTCCACATTCGTTAGCTTTTTTTCGTTTGCCAAATTATATACTTTATCAATCAAACTGCGAGCTTTTTCGCGTGTTGAATCTTTTGAATTATTGTCAACCACAATAATCTCCACTCTGTCTTTTGGATAATCAAGAGAATCAATTGAATTAATAATGTTTTTGATATTCTTTTCTTCGTTATAGGTTGCAATAATTGTTGAAATTAGAGGTAATTTATGCATAGTTGTTATCTTATTTTCTAAAATCAATTAAATGGCCGAAAAATTTCATACTCGACCTGAACAAATATTTTACATCATCAAGGTTTTTGATATTTATAATTTTTCGCCAAATAAATTGCGGGCTTATAAATGATTTATATAAACCTTGAGTTAATTCCTTAACATCAGCCGTAGTTAACTCGGATTTCATGACTTGTTCCCTTTGATCGTATCTGTCATAATCAACAAAATTCAGTAATTTTTTTTCTCGGCAATATTTATATAAAGGCGTTCCAGGATAAGGGATAACGACCGTAGCTTGAAGTGTGTCAACATAGCCTTTTTTGAATAATCTTTTAGCCAAATCAACAGTTTTTTTAGCCTCGGCTTTACTTTCCCATGGATAGCCAATCATAGCCGTAATATGAGGCTCCAATCCTGCCTGCTTACATATTTTTAAATTCGGTTCAATTTCTTCCACCTTCAAACCTTTTTTAATTTTATCCAAAGTTTCTTGATTGGCTGATTCCAAACCAAAAAGAATAAATCTAAAACCGGCTTTTTTCATTAATTTCCAAGTTTCAATATTTTTAATTCCATTAATCCTCATGTTACAACTCAAGGTTACTTTTTTATTGAAACCATATTTAATCATTCCTCGGCAAAATTCATATAACCAGTCCCCGATTGGTAAACTTCCGGAATCTTCCATTATTTCTTTAACTCCAAGATCTATTAGTCTTTTAACTTCGCTCAGAGCTTGTTGAGCTGACATTTTTCTGAATTTTGAACCAGGGAAAAGAGTTGTCCATGAGCAAAAAGTACATTTCCCCCACCAACAATCTCTACCACTCATTAAATATGAACCTGGTGTATATTTAAAATTACCATTTTTGTAGGCATAAAGTTTCCATTCGGTCAATTGTCTGTCAATTAAGGGTAATTCTGTCAGCTTATGAGAATGAAAACCATATTCACCGGTATTATTTATTAAACTACCTTCTCTATAATAAATTCCCTTTTCCAAACTTGTTGCCTTATCCAAGTGATTAGCAATACTTAATAACAAAAAGTCAAAATCACCTGATTTTATTACATAATCTACTTTAGAGTTATTTAGTGATTCTTCCGGCAGAGCTGTGACATGATCTCCCATCAATACAATTTTCAACTTCCAATCTTCAGTCTTTGATGAAATCTTTTTTAATTTATTTATAATTTGCCAATGCTTTTTTATAACTGGTGTTTTGGTCTCAATCGCGACAAGTTCCGGTTTTTTTTCAACAATAAAGTCAAACCATTCTTTTTCCGATTGTTCTTTGGCAATTCCATCAGCCCAAAGAACTTCGTGACCATTATTTTTTAATAATGTTGCTGCATAGGCCGGAATAACAGGATAAATATAAGTGGGACTATTAAACCATTGGAATTGTCTATTTTGGGTAAGAAGTGGAACCCCTTTTTTTGATTCAATTGGAGGAAAACAAATAGCAACCTTCATATTATCTTAATTTGCTAGTTAAATTTTTTACGCACAAACCTTTTAAAAAATTGTAGCCATAACTTAAATGAGTACCTAATATATAGGGTACTACTCCAAAACTGATTTTCCAATCTTTTTCATATTTTCTGATTTGCCAAACAGCAATCACAAGACCAATTAGATACACTAACCAACCAAATATATATAGATTTAAAATTAATTTTGAAATAAGACTTCCAATCAGTCCGATCACAACAAATACAAGAAATAAGCTGGGAATAAAATATTTTAATTTAAGGGATGTTTTTGGAAATTTTTTAGCAAAATAACCTCTATGCAAGCCATAAGCACCTACCTGCTTCAAATGTTTTAAAAAACCTTTTCTTCTGTGATGAAAAACAATTAGCTCCGGATTGTATAATATTTTCTTTCCAGTATTTATTAAGTCCAGACACATTAAGGTATCTTCACCTGGCCAATATTTTGATTTGAATCCACCGATATTTTCAAAATCAACCTTTTTTACTGAGAGATTAACACTGGGCCAATCATCAACAAATTTTTTTTTACCAACTGACACATATCTTTCGGCACATCCGCCTGAAAAACCGCTCAAAAAAACTGCACCAGATAGTTTTTGGCCAAAACTATCATCTTTAGGTGTTATAGCCGGACCGGCTACAGCACCAAGGTCAGAATTTTTAAAAGATTTATCTAACTTTTCCAAAAAATCCTCTTTTGGGTAAGCATCATCATCAATAAATATTAAAATTTCGCCTTGAGCATGATTCATAGCCATACTTCTCTTCATGGCCGGCCCCCCCGGACCACTTGATATTTGTTTTGTTTTTGGCCAATTTTCACTATTGCTTCGGTCCGGAAAAATTAATATTTCATAATCACTTCTTTCAATTTTAAGAATGTTCGGAACGGCTTCCCGAATATAATTATTTATTTCCTTAACTGGAATTATAAAACTATATTTAATCATGTTTTTTTCCTATACAATAATATTTAAAACCCAATTCATTCATTTTCTTGGGGTTATGAGCATTTCTGCCATCAATAAACACATTGCCCTTCATTGATTCTTTAATTCTTTTTAAATCAATTTGTTTGAATTCATCCCAATCAGTACATAAAATAATTGAATCAACATTTTTTGCTGCTTGATAGGGACATTCAAAATAATTTATATTCGGATAGTGTTTTTGAAAATTATTTAAGGCCGCTGGGTCAAATACATTTACTTTGATCTCATGATCCAAAAGATTTTGAACTAATTCCAGTGATGGAGCAAACCTTATGTCATCAGTATTTGGTTTAAAGGATACCCCCCAAATGGCTACGGATAAATTATTAATTTCCTTATTATAAGCCTTTGATAGTTTTTGAAATAGTGCCTTTTTCATTTTATTATTCAATAATTCTACTTTTTCCAATATTTCAAAATTTTCATTATTCTGTTTACCGATATGGATCAAGGCTTGAACATCTTTGGGAAAACAAGAACCTCCATAACCACAACCAGCATCTAAAAAGGCGTTCCGACCAATTCTTTTATCAAGCTTCATTCCTTGAGAAACTTTGTTCACATCAGCCCCGGCCTTTTCACAGATATTGGCAATTGAATTAATAAAAGAAATGCTTGTAGCCAAAAAGGCGTTTGAAGCGTATTTTATCATTTCTGCACTTTTTAAATCAGTTGTAACAATCGGACAATTTAACGGCTGATATAATTTTTTCATTATACTCAACGCTTTATAGTCTTTACTATCACAACCGAGGACAACTCTATCGGAATTAAGAAAATCATCAACTGCAGTCCCTTCACGCAAAAATTCCGGATTTGAAACAACATCAAAAGAACCATTATATTGTTCTTGTATTATTTGGGTTACTAAATCACCTGTACCGACCGGAACTGTACTTTTATTAACAATTATTGTATATTTTTTTATATTTTGACCAATACTTTTGGCAACATCTTTGATAAACGAAAGATCGCACTCTCCGTTTTCTTTTGGCGGTGTACCAACGGCAATAAAAACCATATCCACCTCATCAAAAAATGTTTGAATATTATTTTCAAAAAACAGCCTCTTTTCTTTGATGTTTTTACAAACCATTTCCTCCAATCCCGGCTCATAAATGGGAATATTCCCCTTTTGCAATAAGGCAATTTTATTTTTGTCTACATCAATACAAGTTACATTATTGCCTAAATTCGCTAAGCATGTTCCAGTAACTAAGCCAACATAGCCTGTGCCAATTACAGCAATTTTCATAAATTATTATATTACTTTTCTGAAATATTTTATAGTTTTTTGTAAACCTTGTTCTAGTGCTATTCCCGGTTGCCAATTTAATTTTTCCTTAGCTAAGCCGATATCTGGCTTTCTTTGTTTGGGATCGTCCTTAGGCAATTCCTTATATATAATTTGGCTAGTGGAACCGGGAACTAAATCCAATATTTTCTCTGCCAATTGTTTAATAGTAAATTCATCGGGATTTCCCAGGTTAACAGGCCCAATAAAATTATTTTTATTATTCATCATCAATAGCATACCATTTATTAAGTCATCCACATATTGGAACGCCCTGGTTTGTCCACCATCACCAAAAATTGTAATCGGTTGATTCTTTAATGCTTGAACGATAAAATTTGAAACAACTCGACCATCATTCGGATGCATATTAGGACCATAAGTATTAAAAATTCTAATAATACGAATATCAACTTTATTTGAACGATGGTAATCCATAAACAAACATTCAGCTGCTCTTTTTCCTTCATCATAGCAGGAACGAATTCCAATAGGGTTTACATTTCCCCAATATATTTCTGATTGAGGATGAACATCAGGATCGCCATATACCTCCGATGTTGATGCTTGCAGAATTTTTGCTTTTACCCTTTTAGCTAAATCCAACATGTTAATGGCACCAGATACTGATGTTTTAATTGTTTTGATTGGATTATACTGGTAATGCACCGGGGAAGCCGGACAGGCTAGGTTATAAATTTGATCGACTTCTAATATTATAGGTTCGACAATATCGTGTCTTATAAATTCAAAATTTCTATTATTTAATAAGTCTTTTATATTATCTTTTGTTCCCGTAAAACAATTATCAAGGCAAATGACTTTATTTTTCTGTTCTAATAATTTTTTACATAAATGTGAACCTATAAAACCCGCGCCTCCTGTTACTAAAATGGTTTTGTTCATAGATTTTTTGATCTTTCTTTAATTATATACATTGGTCGATTTATTACTTCTCTTTGGATGTTCCCTATATATAAGGCTATTAAACCGAGACAACTCAAAACTATACCAATAAAAAATATTATTAAAACAGCTAGTTGAGCCGGTCCGGAAAAGTTAAAAGACCACGCAGGATAGAGATATTGTGTTACCAGCATGAATAAACCAATCGTCCCGGAAATTAAAATTATAAAAATACCTAAATACCCCGCTAACTTAAGTGGCAATAAGCTATTAGAAACAAATGAAGACAAGGCCAGTTTAGCTAGCTTTAAATAGCTATAACCTGGTTGTCCGCTTTTTCTTGGTCGAGCTTGAAAATTAACATAAGCCTTATTAAAACCAATCCAATTCAGTAATCCTCGAGTAATTCTTTGCTTTTCAGTTAACTTGTTGAATTCTTTAATAATTTTTTTGTCTATTAAACGAAAATCAGTTGAGTGGGGTTTTATTTTTGTCTCACTGATTAAATTTATAAGTTTATAATAAAATATTGCTCCCAATTTCCTTATTAAGCTTTCTCCAACATTAGCATCTCGAACTCCAATAACCATATCATTTCCTTGTTCCCATTTATCGATGAATTTATTTATTGTTTCCGGCGGATGTTGAAGATCCGCATCTATAATAACGGCCGCTTGTCCGTTGACATGATGCAATCCCGCACTAGTGGCGATTTCTTTACCAAAATTTCTAGAAAAAGAAATATAATTAACATTTACATCTTTCTTTGCCAATTCTTTTATAGTGGTTAAACTCGTATCCGTACTTCCGTCGTCAACAAAAATGAACTCAAAGTTTTTATTCAATTCTTTTAATTCGTTGTATAATTCTCTTATTGTTTCCTGTTCATTATAGACAGGAATAACTATTGAAATTCTAAACATTTTTTTTATTTCTATATAAATTTGGATCAATTACCTCCTTCATTTTGTTGGAGTTAAGAAAAACATCAAGAAAGCTGATAATTTTATTGATATTTTCATCGGCATTAACAAAAAAATCATTGTATGAAACGCTTAAGACATCAAAATTATCTTTTTTGTTCAACCAAGCCTTAACTTCTTCTAAATGCTTTTCATACAAGGTTTTTATTTCCTTATCAGAAATGCTACTTTCTTTTTTTCTATGAGCCAACATCTTATTTTGAGATCTTATTATTTCCTCCAAATCTCTTTCCATGAATATAACTTTATATCTGTAATTTTTGGGTAAATCATAAAGTAACATTGAAATTATTTTCACAACCCTTCCCTTGGCTCGCTTCAACCATAATGAATCCTTTTTTGTTTTTTTTACTTTTTCAAACTCATAATACCCTTTTGGATTGTCTTTATCAGGTTTTCTAATATTGTCAACCAAAGATTTCAAACCTCCAGCTTCCAACATGTTCATCATCAAAGAGGTTCCGGACCTAGGTAGGCCGGAAACTATAATTATCGGATTTTCATTTGACATATATTTTTGTTAGTAATGAAAAAATGTAAAATAAGCAACAAAAGAGAAAAGACCACAGAAATCAAATATACATTCAAAATTTGTGAAATATTGTCATGGAAGTTTAATAATAACAACACTTCCAATACTACGGAACCGACCAAAACATATGTAAAATTTGTTTTTCTTATAGATAGAGCAAATAAAGAAATTAAATTAATAATAGAATAAACTGTAAATACTACAGCAATCTTCCATAGTAATGGTTGAATGGAAATATATTCCGCTCCCAAAATCAAATTAATAATCCTATCTGGGAACAAAAAATAAACAAGAGTAATAACTCCGGAAACAAAAGAGACTACAAGTAGGGCGATCTTGAAGACTTTAAGATTACTGATTCTCATAATTTTATTTTTTGCAGCGATGGGAAACAAAACCACTGGGACTGAACTGGTGGCAAAAAATATTATTTTCCCAAATAAAACTAAACCGGCATATAAACCTGCATTCTTTTGATCTAAAAAATGTTTGGCGAACAAAACATCAATGTTATATATAAAAACCAAACATAACGATACAATAAAGACCGGCTTCATATATGAAAATAAGCTTTTCCAATCAATATTTGTTTCTTCATTCTTTAAGACATCGCGCCGAGAAAACCAAGCATAGACCATTATTATAAATATCACAGAGGCAAGAGGGATTGCAATCATTGCCCCCAATATGCCTAAACCTATTTTGACCAAAAAAACACCTATTAACAACTTTGAAAAGACCATGACTATTTGACTGAAAGATAATCTGACAAACTGTTGCAACCCTCTCATGAAACCCAATCCAACGGGCACCAGAAATGAGAACAAAAAATAACCGGACAAAACAATTAAGGGGGCTATTGAATCCAAGTTTAGCAATTTTTTTACTTGGCTGGAAAACAATAAAAATACAATTGATAAAAAAACTCCATAAAACGAAGCCTTTTTTATAATTTGTTTTAAAAAACTAAAAATCTTGTTTTTCTGATTTTTTCCTGTTAAATCAGCAACTGTCTTTGAAACAACATGATTTATTGTTTGTGTAGGTACTGCTAAAATGAGAGTGATTGATAACAAGGCAGCCAAAAGTCCGAAATCCTCAGGGCCCAACATCCGACCCATAATTATTTGAAATAAATAATTACCAAAGCCTACAATTAAAGACCCCACAAAAACCATTAAGCTTCCGCTAAGTAACTTATTTTTTTTTATACTGGAGAGGCTTAATTCTCTAAATGAAAAATGCCGGTTACTCATACTAAATCTTAGCTAATTCTTTAATAACATTATAATGGATTTTCCCATTACTAACAACAAAACCGTTATAATTCATGGGATCTCTTTTATTGTAAACAATGTTATCACCAAACATATCCGTAAAAACACCACCCGCCTCTTTAACAATAATATCAGAGGCGCAAACATCCCATTCACCGGTTTTATCACTGGTATTTAGATATAAATCACCGAATTGGTCGGCTATTTTAGCGGATTTAAGTCCGGCACTACCGCAAGTTTGCATTTTATCTATACTTAACTTTTTAGCCAGATTCATTTCCCTATCCAAAAGATGATTGCGACTACGCAATAAAATGATTTCCGAATAATCTTTTTTATCGGAAACTTGTAATTTAACGGTTTGACCGCGATGCTCCATATAAGCTCCTTGGCCGGCTGACGCCCAAAAAAGTTTATCCTCGGCCGGCTGATAAACCGCCCCCAAAACCGGACGACCATTTTGACTTAAACCGATCATAATGGAAAATTCGCCGGTCTGCTGAATAAAATCCTTGGTTCCGTCCAAAGGATCAATTATCCAAACCTTTTCCTGATACAACCGCTTATTTTCTTTATCGGTTTCCTCGGACAAAATACCGTAATTCAATTGTTTTAGTTTTTGCAAAATAACCTTTTCCGAAGCTAAATCAGCTTGAGTAACCGGACTGTCCCCGCCTTTATCCCGGATATTTAAATCTTGACCGTAAAATTCCATAACTTTTTTTCCGGCTTGTTTTATGGTACTCTTCAATATACTTAATTCCGACATATTGATCTACTATTAGTTGACAGATGTCTTTATTATGTTAATATTTCTAGAACAGGTTATTTTAAAAATCCACAGGAGGAAAAATGAAAAACATTTTGAACAACGGAAGGTTAAGGTGTTCGGGAAGATCATGGCAATTAGTTGAAAGCGACAAGTCCTGTATTCCTGGCGGTAAAAAAAACGGTGATCATTTGATTATTCTTTTTTCAGACAAAAATAGATATTGTAGTCGCGAAGAACTGGGAGAACTCTATGTAATAGCCGAACAACTGGCTACGGAATACGCACATCAGATCAATCTTTACCGTATTGTTAAAAACGGCAAAGGCCTGCAATTTCGTAAAGGCTTTCATCTTCATCTCATCCTTCCGAAAAAAAGAAATTTCATTGCTCGTTGTGTTGAACCAAGCGTTTCTATGATAAAACTGAGAAAATGGCAAGGTGAGAAGGTCTTTAAGTATGTTTTGAACAAATTACTGACCAGAGGACAACAGCAAAAAAGATAATATCTCCATCCCTTCAAAAACTTCCAACCTCAAAAAGGTGAGTCACACTCGCCTTTTTATTTTTGTAAAAACTTATTTTTATACAAATAATCAATAATCTGCTCCACACATTCATCAACTGTATTTTCATGAGTTTGACAACAAATATGAGGATTGTCCGGTGCTTCATATGGAGCGGAAATACCGGTAAAATTATCAATTTCACCATTAAGAGCTTTTTTATACAAACCTTTGACATCCCGTTTAATACAAATATCCAAAGGGGCGTCAACAAAAACCTCCAAAAATTTATCAGTATGAAAAGAGGCTGTTTTCCTATGCTCTTTATAAGGTGAAATAAAAGTGGCCAAAACCAAAACATCGTGTTTGCTAAGCAAGCCGGCCACATAAGAAACTCGTTCAATATTTTTATCGCGATCCTCTTTGGAAAATCCCAAATCTCTGGTTAAAGCCTGTCGCACAATGTCACCGTCCAATCGCTCGCAACGAACCCCCATGTTTTTCAAAACCACATATAATTTATCAGCAATAGTACTTTTGCCCGATCCGGAAAGTCCGGTAAACCACATCACACCTCCTTTATTGTCTTTTACCCGGTGAATATAACCACCGGTTTCAGCATTTTTTACTTTTTTATTTATTATACCCGCACCCACGGTATTTTTACTTATTGGATCAATAATAATAAAATTTCCGGTATGACGATTTTTTTGGTATGGATCAAAAGACAATGAATCCTGTGTGCGAATGTAAACTCGCCCCATTTCATTTAAATAAAGTTTTGATTTTTCCTCACGATGCAAATCATCCATGTTTATTCTGTATCTTAATCTTTCCACAAAACCATTGCTCGTTCTGCTGGTGTGCTTGATAATATAATTTTTATTTTCTGCCAAAGGCTCATCGCTCATCCAACAAACAGTGGCCTCAAAATTATCTGAAACCTCAGACATATTTTGTTCTTTAACTATCATATCTCCTCGACTAATATCCAGTTCGTCCTCCAAAGAAAGCAAAGCGGACAAAGGATTAAAAGCATAATCTTGTCTGGAACCGTTAACATAAATCTCCTTTATTGAAGATTTATTATTGGCCGGTAAGATTCTGACTCGATCACCGCGCCGAATAATTCCACCCTCAATTTTTCCGGTATAACCACGGAAATCTTGATTCGGACGGACAACACTCTGCACCGGGAAACGAAAATCAATCAAATTTCTATCAGCGGTTATTTGAATATTTTCCAAATAATCCAAAATTGTTCGTCCGTTATACCAAGGCATATTATGACCACGATCCACCACCATATCTCCTTTAAGCGCGGAAACCGGTGTAAATTGTAAATCTTTTATATTTAGTTTGGAACAAAAATCAGAAAAATCTTGTTTAATTTTATTAAAAATCTTTTGATCATAATCCACTAAATCCATTTTATTGACTACAACCAAAACATGCGGAATACCCAAAAGAGCGGCTATGAATAAATGTCTTTTAGATTGAATAAGTAAGCCTTTTCTGGCATCACACAAAATCAAAGCCAAATTTGAGTTAGAAGCCCCGGTCATCATGTTTCTGGTATATTGTTCATGCCCCGGTACATCGGCAATAATAAAACGCCGTTTGGGAGTGGAAAAATAACGATAAGCCACATCAATGGTTATCCCTTGTTCCCTTTCCGCTTTTAAGCCGTCCAAAAGAAAAGCCAAATCAACTTCCTTGCCCACTTTATCACAAGTTTTTTTTACTGATAAATACTGATCCTCAAAAATAGAATGACAATCATGAAGCATTCTTCCAATCAGGGTTGATTTTCCGTCATCCACGCTCCCGGCGGTGCTTATTCTCAAAAGTTCAATATCATTTTGCATATTTAAAAATCATTTTTAAAAATAACCGGATTGTTTTTTATCCTCCATGGAACTATCACCACTATGATCAATTATTCTATTTTCCCTCTCGGATTTTTTAGCCAATAAAACTTCTTTTAAAATATCTTCCACCGTGGAGGCCGAAGATTCAACCGCTCCGGTACAAGGCACACAGCCAAGGGATCTGAATCGGCACATTACTTCTCCCACTTTTTCATCTTTCTTTACCCTAGTGGATTCTTCCACCGGCACCAAAAGTCCATTTCTTCTAACCACCTTTCTTTTTTTGGCAAAATAAAGTGGTACTATTTCAATATTTTCTTCTTTAATATAATTCCAAACATCCGACTCGGTCCAATTGGAAAGAGGAAAAACACGCATGGTTTCTTGTTTATTTAAATGCGAATTAAAATTATGCCAAAGTTCGGGGCGCTGATTTTTAGGATCCCACTTGCCCATCGAATTACGATGGGAATAAACTCGCTCTTTGGCTCTGGATTTTTCTTCATCTCGCCGAGCACCGCCTATGGCCGCATCAAATCCATGCTTTTTTATAGAGTCAAGCAAAGCTTGAGTTTTTAAATAACTACAACAAGTATCTACGCCGTGAATAGCCGGATGCAGACCTTGTTTGAATTTTTCATGCTGTTCCACAATTAATTTTACGCCTACCTTTTTAGTATAATAATCTCTAAAGTCAGTCATTTGTTTTGGTTTGTAGCCGGTATCAATATGCATTAAAGGAAAAGGCACTTTTCCCGGATAAAAAGCTTTGCGCGCCAAATGCAATAGACAAGAAGAATCCTTGCCAACGGAATACAGCATTACCGGATTTTTAAACTCCGCCGCCACTTCCCTAATTATGTAAATCGCCTCAGACTCTAACTCCTTTATATGCGACAATTTATAATTTTCCATAGTTTTAAATTATTCTTCCAATCACTATATTCTTTATACATATATTCTCATATTACCAATTTCCAAACTTATTGTAAAAACTTATCCACAGTTTTCTTTATTCCAATTCTTAACAGTCTTTAATAGTAAATTTCTAACCTTGTCGACATTATTGTTCATTCTATCGACAATCAACTCCCAAGTAACGAATTTTTCATTCTTTTTCCAACAATCAAAATCAGTTACCATAGCAATTGACTGGTATGGTATTTTTAACTCATTGGCCAAAATTACTTCCGGTACAGTGGACATATTAATAACCTGGCCACCCAATTTTTGGAACATAAGACTTTCAGCTCTGGTTGAAAACCTGGGGCCTTCAATAGTTATTGCGGTTCCATTATCATGAAATTTTAAATCCAATTCTTTAGCTGATAATATTAATTTTTTTCTAAGTTTCCGGTCAAACGGTTCGGCCATGGGAGTATGCACCACTTTTTTTTCATGGTAAGTCAAATTTCTATGTTTGGTAAAATCAATAAATTGGTCTAAAAAAACAAATTCTCCCGGCCTAATGTTTTCTTGCAAGCTACCACAGGCAGTCGTGGCCAAAATTGCCTGACACCCTTGATCTTTAAGTGCCTCGACATTTGCACGGTAAGGCACCATGGTTGGCATAATAGAATGATTTTTCCCGTGGCGAGGTAAAATTACCACTTCAATGTTTTTAATTTTTCCAACAATCAAATCATCCGACGGCCAACCATAAGAAGTTTTGGATTTTATTGTTTGATAATTTTCCAGTATTTGCGGATCATCCAATCCCGACCCGCCGATTATTCCGATTTTCATATTTTTTATTAATCCCATTCATAGTCATAACTGACCAAAGAATGGATATTATATTTTTTTAATCTTTCGCTTCCGCCCAAAAAGGGCAAATCAATAATTAAACTGACTCCGACCACCTCGGCTTTTAACTTTTCCACCAATTCAATGGTCGCTCCCAAGGTGCCACCGGTAGCCAAAAGATCATCAACAATTAAAATTTTTTGCCCCGCTTTTATAGTATCTTTATGCATAGCCACACCGTCAGATCCATATTCTTTTTCATATACAGCTTCAACGGTTTTATACGGCAATTTCCCTTTTTTTCTAACCAAGGAAACGCCCAAACCCAGTTTATAAGCAATCACCGTTCCCAACAAAAATCCACGAGCATCTATTACCGCTATTTTATCAATTTTTGTCCCGGAAAAAGGTCTAATCATTTGATCAATAACCTGTTTAAAGGTTGGTCCGTCTTGTAAAAGAGTGGTAATATCCTTGAAATTTACACCCTTTTCAGGCCAATCGGAAACTTCCCTAATTTTAGATTTTAAATCCATATTTAATAATTTTATTTTAGACTTGACATAATTACATTTTTGTGCAAATATATAATGATGCTTTAATATTTATTTAAGGAGGAAAAAATGAAAACATGGGCGATCTTTAACAATGTCTTTTCAAATTATCCGGCACTTTACGCGGTGCTCAATCATGCAAAGAGTCTGGGTTCAGAAGCCTTTCTTTGTTTGGGAAATCTGGTTGGTTTCGGACCGCAACCCTTAGCCTGCCTAAAAACAGCTCACGAAGAACATATTTTGCTAACTCAGGGACAGATGGAGTTCATGGTGGGCGCCGGCAAATTTACGCACTCTTTGGCCGATGATCAATTCACCGTTAAGGGTGCTCTGAGTAATATCAAGGAGTTGCAAGATTCCGGGCAAGAACAACGCTTAGCCTGTCACTTTCAAGAGGAAATGTACCAATTGGACAAAACAAAGATCATAAAAATCAATGAAAAAAATGATCTGGTTATGGGGCACAGCTCCCTGAGCCCCAAACACAAGATTTGGCCGCCTCCCTGGCCGAAAATAAAAGGCAGAAAAAGCTTGGCCTCGGAGATCATCTTGGCTAAACGATCGTCAGAAAACGCCAGCTTGGTTCTTCTGGGCAACACCCGAGATGGTCTGTGGATGGATATGGAAAGAAGAAATATTCAAAACACAAGATTATTTAATGGTCGTGTCTTTATTCAAGAACCGACCTGCTTGTTGGTCAACCCGGGTTCAGTCGGCCAGTTGGACAGTGTAACCAATCTGGATGAAAACGGGTTTGGTCAAGCTTCCTATGTAACCTTGCATATTCCAGAAGAGGAAGACGAGGAAAAAAGTTGGGTCGAATTTCATACAGTTCGATACAACGCCATGGGATGCTTACAGACCATGAAGGAAAAAGGATTTGATCAAGACGAGATGAAATTCCTTTTCAATCTTTAAACAACAACAAAAATGCTCTCCTCACCGAGAGCATTTTTTTTATCAGCTATTCATATATAAACAATCTTTACTTTTTTCTTTCATAAACTTCTTTGACTTCCGTGCCGGACAAAGTCACCCACACAGTCAAAGTATTGTTACTGTTGCTCAACTCATAATTATATTCCGTAACATTCGGAACCGTATAACCGGGGCAATCACTGCTGTCAACGGTCATAGTCATTGTTTTATTATCTTGATCAACATCAAGCTCTCCGGAAATTGTACATTCTGCTTTGGACACAAAAGTTTCCTCTCCCAAAAGCATGGAAGCCGGTTCTTGATGTTCCAAGTTATCATTCACATAAGTTGCCTGACGCTGCCAATTTCCCTTATAAGCAATATTTTCAGCTCCCTGTTCTTCACCTTCTTCCGTTTGACTAACCGCTTCACCGGGTTGCTGATTCTGTTTTTGACTTTGCTCCTCGGGAGTATACTTGGTACAGCCCGCAACCAAAGTTAAAGCCACTGCCAAAAAAAGCACTAAGATAAGATTTTTTCTCATAAATTTTGAGTTATGTCTCTTTTTTTCAGTATAGCAGATTATATTTATTTGTAAAAAAATGCCTGGCAGGAGCTGAGGGAATCGAACCCCCGACCTCGGTTTTGGAGACCGATGTTATACCACTTAACTAAGCTCCCAAAACTTGCCAGACATTTTTGTTGTATCTTGTATAGATTTTATTGGCTTTTATCTTAAAAAAATCAAATAAATTCCCTTTTTTTAACAATTACTTGACCATGATAGCACAAACAAACAAAATTGACAACATTTATACAATCTAATCTCCAACCTTGAAAAAGAGCCAATTTTTCTCTTGATCTTTTAAATTTATTAAAACAAATTTTCCGTTTAATCTATCGCCTTTTATTTTAAAAACAATTTTGTTTTTTTTAATATCCTCAGGTTCCCAAAAGCCTTTATCCCAAATTTTCACCCGGCCGGCGCCATAATGACCTTTGGGTATTTCTCCTTCAAACCCCGCATAATCAAGCGGATGATCTTCGGTCCTGATGGCCAATCTTTTTATACCGGAATCGGAGGGCTTTTTGGGTACAGCCCAGCTCCAAAGCACGCCTTCATGTTCCAATCTCAGATCATAATGCAAATTTTGGGCATGATGTTTTTGCACTACATAGGTTAAGTTTTTATCCTTTTTTTGGCCAACCTCGGCCTTTGGCTCGTGTGACTTTTCCAAATCTCTTTTTTGTTTGTATTTTTCCAAACCCATTTTTATTAAATTAATTTTTATCTTCTTGATTTACCAAGGGAACAAAAGCAAAACCGGGAAACTCTTTTTGTTCAAACTCCTTTTCCGCTCTTTTTTTAATTAGCCATAAACTGCTTTTTACCGGACAAACCAAACAGCCGCTGATTTTTAATTGTTCCAACCAAAATTCAGGTATTTGTTCTCCGGCGGCTGCGACAATAATTTTATCGTAGGGCGCGAATTCAGACAATCCTTTGCCGGCGTCAGTGCAAATAAATTTTACTCGCTGATATAGTTTTTTATATTTTTTTAAATTACTTTGACCGGATCTTTTTAATTGCTTAATCCTTTCCATCGCCAAAACTTGACCGTTTTTTCCCGCTAATTCGGCCAAAAGTCCGGTTTGCCAACCGCTACCGAACCTATCTCAAAAACTTTATCGCCATTTTTGACTTGTAATTTTTCCAACATAAAAGCCACAGTGGCCGGCTGGGATATGGTTTGTCCCCGGCCAATGGGCAGCGGACGATTTTCATAAGCTTCACCTTTGTATTCCGGCGTAACAAAATCTTTTCTGTCCACTTTTTCAAAAACGTGAATAATCTCTTTGGACTGCAAATAGCCTGTATCAATTAATTGTTCAATCAATAAATGCATAAAAATCATTAAAAAAATTTTCCTCGGTAAACTCTTTGGCTTTTTTTAAACAATTTTCAGAAAACTCATTGAATTTTTGATCAATTAAATCTTCGGCTTTTGAAAATTTATAATAAAGATCCTTTTTATTTCCGGGGAAAAAGGTAAAACCGGTTTCTCCCGATTCAATCAATTCGCTAATTCCGCCAATTTTTGCGCCGATAACCGGCACTCCGTTTTGATAAGCCAAAGGAATTACCGTAGGCGAATTTTCATAGCACAAGCTGGGGATTAATAAAAAATCAACTTTTTGAAAATTTTTTTCTAATTCCGATCCATGTTTTCGTCCCAAAATCTTAATGTTTTTTTGATCTTTTGGTTTTAAATTTCCCGAGCCCACAATAAGTAACTCACTATCAATTTCATTTTCTTGCCAAAAATTAATCAACCAATCAAGGCCTTTGTGCTTTTCCCATTGCCCGATAAACAAATAACGCTTATTTTTACTTTTTTTCGGCTCAGATTTTATTTTTCCGGACACCGGATTGTTTATTATTTTAATTTGAGAATTCGGGAAAAAGCCCTTTTCAGTGTAAAAGTCGGCCAACCAAACTGAAGGGGAAATTACTTTTTCCGGCGAGCCAAAAGTCTTTTTGCATAATCTCTCATATTTTCTTATCGGCCAACCTTGAACCATAAAACTCTTTTCTTTTCCTTTAATTAATAAACCGGAAGGCACGGAAAGCTGGACATCATGCAGATAATGAAAGTGTTTTATGCCCAAATCCCTGATCACTTTCGGTACTCGCAAACTCAATCCTTTTAAATTATGTGTAATTATTAAATCCGGTTTTTCTTTTTGTAAAATTTTTTTCACTGTTTTAGCGGCAAAAAAATTAAACAAATCAAAAATATGCCAAAAAATCCTAATAAAAAACGGCCACTTATGGTCGTTTATATAATAAAATATATTCAAAGGCTTAAATCGATAAATTCTAATCCCAGCTTCAATTTTCTGTTTTAAACCACTTTTTGGCTTGGTTGATATAACCAAAACATCTTCACCGCGTGCTTTTAGCCCTTCAGCCATAGTCTTAACTACATTTTCCGCTCCGCCGCGAGTATAAGGTTCGTACAAATTACTGATTAAACAAATCTTCATGGCTTATTAATTTTTATGCGGACGCAAAGATAAAATATCGCACTTACCGCAATATATTTTTTGATTTTTTCTAAATTTTTGAAATTTTTTACTTTGCCAAATATCTTTTAAATCCTGCTCAACCAGATTCCCGATTACCAACTTGGGCAAACCGCAACACGGCGTCACCTGTCCGTTAACATTAATATATACATCATTAAAAGTTCGCAAACAATAATGACCAAACCTGTGCAAAAAAGGCTTTACCAGCTTATATAATATTTTTTGCCACCCGCTAAAGGCAGTATGAGGTACAAAGTCCAATCCCACCGAACTGTTTTTTAACTTTTTTTCAAGTTTTTTAATAGCTTTTTTTTCGCTTTTTAAATCAGGGCGATCAAAATCATGAAACCTTATATCCAATCTGGTTAAACGAAGACGATCCACCTTGTTCTCCTTGGCAAACTCAGCAATATCCATTAAATCATTCAAATTGTCCTTCATCAAAACGGTTTGTAGATTAATCTTGGTTTCAGACTTATTTTTCGCCAGCAAGTCAGCAAACTGCTTAATATTTTTTATTTGTTGACGACTGTCATGTCCTTGATAATCCGCCTTGGGCTTAATACTTTCCACGGAAAAACTCACTTCGTCCACTCCGGAGATCAAGAGTTGTTTTTGTTTCTCTTCGGTCAAAAGAGCGGCGTTGGATGTAAAACGAACCTTTTTCCCTTTTTCTTTAGCCACCTGAATCATTTTTAATAAATCCGGATGCAACAAAGGCTCTCCCCACCCGGTTAAAATAACATCCTCAACTGAATTCAAACCGACCAATATTTTTTTAAAAAAATCAAAGTCCATCTGCTTTATTAAAACTTTCAAATCATGCCGCTGGCACATCGGACAATTAAAATTGCATTTATTGGTAATACTAATCTGAGCGGTTTTGGGATTTTGAGGAATAATGTAAAAAATCCGCCCAAGAACTTCTTTGATTAATTTCAGCATAAATCTATATATATTTTTTCCAACTGATCAATGATCACCGACCAGCGATATTTTTTTTCAACGGTCTTAGCTCCGGTGGAACCAAACAATTTGATTTTTTTTGGATTTGCCACCAAATAACCGATCTTATTGGCAATATCTCGACTGTTGCCCGGCTCCATTAAAAGACCGTTTATTCCCGGATCCACAACAGCTCTGACACCCTTTAAATTAGAAGCCAAAACAGGCTTACCACAAGCCATGGCCTCTACCAAAACAATACCAAAAGCTTCCGAGCTATTTATGGAGGGCAGAATAAACATATCTGATAAGTTATAATAATCCACTTTTACTTTATCAGGGATATAACCGGTAAAAATTACGCGATCATTAACCTTAAGATCATTAGCCATTTTTTGGTAATCTTTTTTCAAACGACCCCGCCCGACTATTAAGGCTTTTACCTTTTTGTCGTCAATCAGGGAAATTGCTTTAATTAAAAAATTCACCCCCTTAAAATAATGATTTTGCCCCAGTCCGCCCAAAAACATTACTATTTTGTCATCTTGGTCAAAACCATACTTTTTCAAAAGAGCAATATTCTTTTCTTTGGGATTAAATCTTCTGGGCGCACCAAACGGCAATTCAACAAATTTTCCCAAATTTTGAAAATAATATTTTTGCACATTGGAAGCTTCAATATAATCAAAAGAGGAAACAATGATCTTATCAGCCATCTTTAAAAGTTGCTTCAAGAATATTCTTCTGGTAATTTTTTCATAAACGCCTTTCCAGCCTTTTAAATGCACATCCTGGTGGTAACTGACCACCAGCTTAATCTTGTCTTTTTTTAATCGTTTAAGCAAACAAACAAAAAAAGCACTACCAAAAAGCGGATGATGATAATGAACAATATCATACTTCCATAATCGCCATATTAACTGTGGCATAACCGCTCCGAGTCCGGAGCGCAACCAAGGAATCAGTTTTTTTATTTTGTATTGTCTATCGCCAAAATCAACCCCAGCTTTTGGCAATAAAACAGTTACCTCATGCCCTCTTTTGGCCAATTGTTCAGCATAAGAATGCGCCACCATGCCCAGTCCCCCGGCCTGAGGCGGTAACATGCAAACCACCTGAGCTATTTTTAATTTTTTTTCCTGTTTATTATTCATTTGTTGCCTGGTCTTCCTTTTTTTCTTGATTAAAACTTGTTGGATTTAAAATTTCTTTGTTTTTCTCCTTATTTTGGGTGACAAACAAAGGCTCGCAAGTGGATATTAAATCATCGGATAATACCGTACAAGTATTTACATAATTAACCGGTTCCAAATCAACCTCTTCTTCTCCCAAAAACTGTTCCTCATGATAATTTTGAACTATGCATTCTCCTTTATCATTGGAACGCAAAACCCTAACCAAGGAATAGGAAACAGTTTTTTCTTTTGTCTGAGCCAAATCGTCAACCAATAAGATATTTCGTCTCTGACAATTGTCAAAAGATTCCTTAAAACATTTTTTTACTTTAGAATTACTTTTTCCGGCAACCAACTCTCCGTTTTTATCTTGACTTTCATACCAAATTCCGCAAGTTTTTTCTTGCGCATTATAAAAATGCTCCACCGGCATAGCTACTGCATAACGAAAAGATCTTTTTAATTGCATTTGCGAATTGGGATAAACAAACTTGAAAAAGGCCAATACGGCCACAATTACCACCAATACGGCTAACCAAATTGCTTTTTTCATATTTTTTGATTCTACCATCTTATTATTAACTTTATTATTTTGTAATACCCCCACATTAAGGGATTAATAATTTTATTTAAAATAATGTTTTCTATTTCTTGAAATTTTATTTCCTTAACCATGTCCGGTAAAACTTGACTGTCTTTTTTTTCTCTTAAATTTTTAATTTGTTTTTTTGCTCTATGTATTTTTTTCCAGGTGGATGGTCTTAAAAAATAACCTTTTATTCTTAACTTTTGCCACAACCAACCTCCGAACAAAGAATAAACAATCATTCCCAGTTCCAGAAATATCACTATGGGCAAAAGCAGTAACACCGTTGCAAGCTTATAATATGTAAACAAAGCCAAATAACGATTACGCTCCATATAGTAAATCATGCGCACACTGCGAGAAAACTCATACTTATGATAAACTACTGATTTATCGGCCAAATAAACTTCATATCCGGCCAATTTAGCTCGCCAGCCCATTTCTAGATCATCATGATACATAAAATATTCCTCATTGTACAGACCGATTTTATCCACGACTTTTCTGTCGGTAATATAAGAACAACCACTGGCATAACCTTTTATTCGGCTAATTTCGGGACGATCCGCCGAATCTGATTTTTTATAACCGCGAGTAAAACCAAAACCCAAATAATGCAGTTCATTGCCCAAAGAGTTAATTTTCGCCTTGTTAAAATTACCGTCTTCAGGATAAAGTAAAATCTTTGATTGAACCATCCCCGGATTTTTCGCACCCTCAAAAGCCTTAACTAAATTCTCCAACCAAAATCGATCAAATCGCGTATCCATATTGGCAATCACATATAGATCAATCCCCTGTTCCCGCGCTTTTTTTATTCCCGCGTTATTAGCCGCCGCATAATTACCGTCTTTTCTGGGAATAATTTCCGCTTCCGGATATTTTTGCTTTAAATATTTTTCAGAATCTTCAGAGCTGGCATTGTCCACAATAAAAACCTTGAAATCTTTATAACTTTGTTCTTGCAAACTTTGCCGGCATTCACTTAAAAACTTTTTGGCATAATCCTTATAATTAACTAAAATAACCGCTGTTTTTTTCATAAACTAATTTTCTCCTTGATTTTTTTTAGTGGAATCAACCGCGATTTTCCCGACCAATTCAGTCATTTTTTCTTCTATTTTATTTAATTTTAAATTCAAACGAAAACCGGCGTAAAACAAGATAATCACTGCTAAATAAATAATCAAATCTACTCCCCGACCCACTCCTATCATGTTGGCCACATAACTCACGCTCATGGGAAAAATATCAATCAATGCCACAATTAGCCAAAGTAATGTCCAAAATCCAAACAACCAAACTGAAATTTGTTTTTGCTTAAGTTTAACCGCTGCCCTGAAAATAACAAAAGCGATAAACAACAATATCAAAACTTGAAAAACAGACATAGCTAATTTAATAATTTATTAATCATCATTTTCCAGCCCATACTTATTTTCGGTTTAACTTTTTTGTTAGTTGCATACTCATCATAATTAACCACAATGGAAACCTCGGTGCAATTTAAGTTTTTCTTTTTTATATTCTGCATTATTTCACTACAATGCATAAAATCATTTTTTCGCCAATATAAATCCTTATAAACTCGAGTTCGAAAAGCTCTTAACCCACTTTGCGGATCACTGAATTGCAGATCCAACACCTTTTTGGAAAAAATCCGAGCCAAGCCTAAAATTATCTTCTTTTTCCCCGGCAGATCGCTTTTTTTCTGCAAAAACCTGGAGCCGATCACTACTTCAGATCCGGCCTTAAGTTGATTAACCAGTTTTTCAATATCTTTAACTCTATGCTGTCCGTCGGCGTCAAAATGTACCACAAAATCATAACCGGCGCCAACGGCAAACTCACTACCTGTTCTAAGCGCCGCCCCCTGTCCCAAATTGACCAAATGTCTGGTTCGATAAATCGGCAAATCACCCAAATTTTTCCAAGTTGCGTCTCTGCTACCATCATCCACCACCAAAACATCATAACCGTTTTGACAAAGATCTTTAACCGTGACAAATATTCTTTTTTGTTCATTATAAGCGGGAATCACCACCAAAGTTTTCATATTAAATATCTGTACTAAAAGTTAAAAGATTTTTATGTGCTTTGGTAAAATCAATGGTTTTTTGCAAACCGTCTTCCAGAGTCACCACCGGAATCCACCCGAGATCCTCTTTGATTTTGGTAATGTCCGGCAAGGCCAACTCCCTCATAAAAAGCTCTTTTTCAGCTGTCTTTATCTCAGACTTGGAATTAGTCAAATCTATGATTTTTTCAGCAATATCACCTATTTTATAAACATCCGTACTCCCCACATTCACCGGCTCTTTAATATCGGATCTCATTACTTTTAAGCATCCTTCCACCGCATCGCTGACATAACATAGAGAAGTGGTGAAATCCTTGGTACCATAGATTGTTAAATTCTTATTTTCCAGAGCGTTGATAATAAAATCCGGTATCATTTGCCCATCATCCAAAAGCATTTTTGGCCCATAAGTTCTAAAAAATCTGATCGTACGCACTTCCAAACCCTTGATTTCAGCATAAGTTCTGACCACTGTTTCGGCATATCTTTTTCCTTCATCATAACAGGCTCTGGGATCATCCAAGCGAGAAATGCCTTGAAAATCTTCTTTCACAAATTCGTCTTTGGGGGTTTCTCCGTACACCACCGAAGAAGAAGCCTGTAAAAATCTGGCTTGATATTTAACCGCTATATCCAAAGCATTAATCAAGCCCAAAGTCTGGGTCCTAACCGTATCCAATTTTAATTTTTCAAAATTTTTAACCGAAGTGGGACAAGCTAAATTATAAACCTCTTGAATCCCAAAAACTTTTAATTGTAAAGAAGCCAGCTCCTTGTTGTTTTCCAAATTTAATTTTTCGGTTATATCAGCTTTGATAAACTTAAAATTAGGTGCTCTTAACAAATGATTAATATTATTTTCCGAACTGGTGACAAAGTTGTCCACACAGATAACATTAGATTCGGAAAGCAATCTTTCACATAAATGCGCACCGATAAAACCGGCTCCGCCGATCACTAAAATATTTTTTTTATTGTCCATAAGGCAAAAAATTAATTTTTAGGCTTATTTTATACTCTTATTTTAACTTTTTTTATAAATAAAATCAAACCTGAGATTTATATTCCCCTTCTTCCAAAATCAACCAAAGGATTCCGCTGATAACCGCCAAAACCACCAACCAACCAAAATCAAAGTAATATCTGATAAAACCGTCTTGAATATTGTCAATCAAATAAAAAAGTCCCAAAAAGATTAAATCTATCCAAAAAAATTCCTTAAAAAAAATTCTTAAATACTGCATATTTTAATACTTGTTTTTTACAATTATCCCCGGTTTATTCAAATTCAATCTTAATACGGTTAATCTTAAACTTTTGTTCATCCAAACGGGCAAAAGGCACCCAAAAACTAAAAATAAAACGATCAAAATCTCCATAAGAGTAATAGTTTTTCGGAGACAATAAAAATTCCAAACTCTTAGTTTGCCAATCATCTGAATTTTCATTGTTAACTTGAGCGTTCTCTTTCTTGTCCTGAAAACTGAAATGATCAAACGGTTTAAAAGAAATAAAACCGTTGGTACGCATTTTTAAATCTCCAATTTTTGAATAAACCTTTACCGGCTTGGAATAATCACGCAAATCAGCGGTTTTATATTTTAAAATCTCGTTTAATTGAAATTCTTGACTATTTAATAAAATGGTTTGCTTGCTTTCCCTGTGCGGAGTAAAAAAACTCAAATAATCGGCTTGAACCCAAAATTCGGAGTATTCTTTTTTCTTTAATTGCGGATAATGGATCGAAAGATCTTCGGTCAAGAATATCTTGTCGGAAAACAAAACAACCGGGGAATTTATTTTTATACTGTTGGTCACAACATCTTCACCCGCTTTCCAACTTAATTTATACCAACCTTTTTGACCCAAAAATTCTTGAACACCAAAATTGCTCAAAAAATTTAATTGGCCGTTCCCCTCGGCAACACCATCGTCTTTAATTATTTCATGGTAAATCTGCGTCTCCCGATCAAAAATCTCTAACTCTACAGGATCGGCTCCGGCATGACGATTTATATCAAAATGCTCAATCTCTAAATCCAGTAAATCTTTATCAGCCCAAAAATAAAACTCAAAAGAACCGCGCAATCGAATGTTTATATCGGTTGATTTTTGTTGATCTTTTTTTACGCTCGGCAATCGCTTATTTAACATGCTCCGGGGATCTGACAAAACTCGCCAATCATATTCTCCGGTACTTGGGTTTTCCAATTTACCCAATTCAATCGGCTGACCTGATTTATTTTTATATTCAATACTAACCCGACCTCGGGTGAAATTATTTTTAACTTTTACTTCAAAATGCACCGGATAACCGCGTACCGCCTGATAATTTCGCCCGGTTTCATCTTTTTGCGGCAAAACCAGACTTTCATTGGGATAAAGCCGGGAAATAAAACGATTGTCACGGACAAAATCATAACTATGCTCCCACGGTGTTAAAACAGCCAGATTCTTATCAATAATAAACACACTCAACCCCAAAAAGCCTGAAAAAATCACAATAGTTGTTAACCATTTAAAAGTTTTAATCTTCATTATTTAATTCAATTAGTTTGTATAAATTTTCAGTTCCGCTAATATGACAAACATATTCCAAGCTAAGGTTTAGCTCAGTCAATTTGCCTTCGGAAAAAGCGATCACTTCATCAATCGGTCGCTCACTGTAATAATAACCTTGAAATTTGGTTTGCGGTATCTTTTGTAAGGCCTGAAAATGCTTGGTGCTATTCAGTTGTCTTATGATTTTATATTCATCGTCAAAAACCTTATCCGCCCAATTGGGAACAATTAAAATACTTGCATTCACCGGCGCTCTTTTTTTCACCAGCTCCAAACGCTCGGCATATCCGTCCAGAGTTTTTTCCACTTGCAACATACCCAGTTTTTTTTCAAAAAATGTTAAATACCCAGAAAAGGTTAAAAACAAAATTAAATACAAAGCAATAAACGATTTTTTATATTTCCCCAAACTCTTGGCCATAAAATTCAAGCCGATCACCGCAAAGGGCAAGCCGAAAATATAAATCGGTAAAAAATAACGCACATAAGAAATATCCAAGGTCGGTTTGGCCAAATCATAATTGCTATGATAAAGCCACAGCCACCAACTGCCGTAATAAACAAAAACCGCGACCGAACTTAAACAATAGGTTAGCAAATAAAATTTTTCCGAGCGTTTTATTTTTTTTTTCATCAAATCAATAAACTTTTTGGCCAGACCTAAAAACAGAGGGATGGAAATCCACCAAAAAATCAGCAAAATAAATTTATAAAAATTCTCCATCAGTCTTTTTTCTTTAAAACCAAAAGGTGCGATAAAAGCCCGAGTTAAATCCCAAACATTGTTATTTTTTTTAACCACCAAGGCTTGTTTGTTTTTATCATAATCGCGATCCGCTTGACTAATATCAATCAATTCAACTCGGTCGCCGTCGTCATTGTCCAATTTAGAGTAACCGGTGGTAAAAGATGAACCGTACAGAGTTTTATTCACCTCCAATACGGGCAAAGCCAAAACAATCATTAAAATCAAACCTACAGACAAATAAGACCATTTTATTTTTTTTCTTTGCCAAATAATCAAGCCCAGGACCATGACAGCGATCCACAAAAGCTCACTTGGACGCATCAATACGGCCAAAGCCAAGCAAAAAGCCGACAAAACATAAAATAACAGTTTGCTTTTTTCATTTTCAAAAATTTTCACCCAAAAATATACAGCCAAAATCACCAAACTCAAAACCGGGATATTATTCATCATTCCCCTGTTGGAATAATAAAGAAAGACCGGATGCAAAGCCATTAAAAACCCGGAAAACAAGGCGATTTTTGGGCTGAAAAATCTTTTAATCAATCCGTAAAACGCCATCACGGCCAAAACTGCCAAAAGCGGAGTAAGATATTCAATTAAACTCAAGCCGATAATTTTTCCGATTAAACCGTAGACCATGATCATTCCGACAAAGCCCTGAGGTACCAACCGCCCATGAGAATTAACATTAAAACTGCGGCCCTGAATCTGCTTTTCCAACTCCAAATTCAAAGGTTCGTCAATGGCGATTTGTCCCGTTTGGACATAATTTTTTATAAAAATAAAATTCGCGGTTTCATCCGGTGAATTGTAAATCTGATCCGAGGTTAAAGCCAAAAAACTATATAAAATAAAGCAAAGCACCAAAAAAGCGCCCGCCAAAACAGGGAAATATTTTTTCAGATTTTTACTCATAGCCTAATTATTATACACTATTTGCCTGTTTTTACAAAAAAATTCGGCCGCTCGGCGACCGAATGTATGTTTTGAATTCCTTGTTGATCAAAGCTTAATCAGAATCCTGCCCGGCTCATCATTTCCGTTACTCCAACGACCATTTTTAAAGCGAAACCCCAACTGTCGCATACGCTTGGACGGAACCGCTCTTTGCCCCCTTGGAGTGGTGTAAGTGCCCACGCGCCGGGTTCTCCCCAAAAAAAGAATCAATTCTTCTTGCTCCGAAATTTCACTCGGCTCTACTCGGCTACCGGATTTTGATTCCACCACTACGGCCGGATCCTGGCGACGAGCCACGGCAAGAACAGGAGTTGTCTCCATACCTTTCATTTGTCCTCCTTGGTTTTAGTTAAAAAGTATAATTATTATAGCGAATTAGCCAATTTCAGTCAAGCAAGAACAAAAGACTCCTTATTTTTATTAAACAGATTAATTCAACATAAATCAACTGACAAATCTATACTTAGCCCTAATTACCTTTACCTGTTTTTTGTTATTTTGACCTCTATCGCCTCATTTATGTGCTATTCACCAACGCTCCAAAACAAGAACACTAAATTTGTTCAAGACTAAAAAAAGCGTTAGCAATGAAGCAAACGCTTTTAATTTTTTTATTTCTTCTTACCCTTGCCGCCGGTCATTCTTTCGCTTCCCCCATTTCAGGAACAAGGCAATGCCCAGCAACAAAAACACAAACATCACCAAATAGACTGCCAACAGATGCTTAGCCGTCAACACAAAACCCAAAAAAAGGCTAAGCCCTATCGCGACCAAACAGCCGATAATCACAAAAGCTACGGCAAAAGGCCAAAAAGAAAACAAAGCAATTCCAAACCCGATAATAGTCGCCAGTACGAGTCCGTTATGAACGGCTTTACTCGTATTTCGCCCTTGTTTGTTTCCGTCCAAATCTTTCATATTGACCTCCTTTTAGCAATGAACAAATTGACCTTGAATTATAGCAGATTAAGAAAATATTGTCAATATCAAAAAATCGGCTAATGGCCGATTTTTTTGCAATAACTTTATTTTGTTTCTTTATGCGGAGTATGCTTTTTACATTTTTTACAGTACTTTTTCAACTCTAGCTTTTCTTTAATGGATTTTTTGTTTCTGCGAGAAAAATAGTTTATATTTCCGCATTCTTTGCATTGCAACTTAATTAAATGTGTTTGTGACATATAATAAAATTTATTGTTTAAAATCAATCTCAGCCGAATTTTCAGAAAAACACAGCTGAGAATGGAGCCAACGGAGGGATTCGAACCCACGACCGATGGTTTACAAAACCACTGCTCTACCAACTGAGCTACGTTGGCAAAAAGGTGTTGGCATTATAGCATAATCAGTAAATAATGCAAGAGTTTGAATAAAAAAAAGACAAAGCCGTTGCTTTGTCTCATTTTATTACTTTTTGTCCCTCCTACCGGCCGGATCCTCCTTTTTCCAGACGGTTAATACTTTCTTCAATTGCTTTGACCACCGACCAATCCCGTTTTTTGCGGTAATGAAAAGGAATTCTGGGCAAATGCCCCACCTTCAAAATTCGCTTCTCACAGGTGATGGCTTTGGTCTCTTTTTCAATAGCCAAACACAATTCAATGCTGAGATTCAGACAAAAAACCGAAAATTCTTTAACCTTGGAAATGGGAATTCCGGCCCAAGCCACCGGATTTCCCAATGGCATGATATAAGGCGCACAATAATTCCCCTCCATGGGTACGCCGAAATACCACTTGCCGATTTCTTCGTGGGAATGGTCAAACAATTGCTCCCCCACAATTCGTCCGGAATAATCAACTCCCACAAAAAAATCTCGCTCGGCCACCCAATCGTGCACTCTTTGTCGGGAAAATCTTTCAACCCATTCAAAGGGCACATCCAAGGTTTGACAATCCTTTGTCTCATCCCTTATCTCAATACCAATAATAAACTTTTCCACTTCAATCCCGGCACTACCCAGCAAACTCTTCACGGCCAGTAAAGACTTTCTGGTCCAAGTCCCATCATCAACCACAATCACACGTTTTTTGCGCATAGCCTTGATCCGCCCCTGATTAACAATCCTGTCCAACTGTCTTTTGATACTAAGCTCGGTTTCCCTGGGACCGCGACCTATCTCAGACCAAGCAAAAAAAGGATTATTCTGTTCCATAATCTCGGAGAAATGCACTATGCGCCCCGTGTCAAAAAAGATATCAGCCGTACCTTGCTCCACATAGACCTTGTCCAAGGAAATTACCGGTACATCTTGGGACGCCTTGCTCAGATGTCGCAAAATTCCCGTTTTAACATATTCCCAAGGAAAGTAACTAAGAGCAATTCCATGCGGAGACAAAATCCTTTCCAATTTTTTTCGCAACTTTCCGGTTAAACGATCAAAAATCTTTTTGTCCGGTAAGTAAAAAAAACCCTTGCCGTTATTGATAGTCCTGCTGACTAAAACACGCAAATCCCCCGTTAAAATATAATCCTTAACCAAAGGTTCAGAATATAACAAATGATCACTCCTCGGCATCAAACCTCCCTCCGGGTCAAAAAGAATTAAATGAACAAATATTAAAAATTCCTTAAATATATCTTATCTCTATCTTGCTAAATCGTCAATTTTTAACAATATTTCTTCAACTCCCTTGGCAATCGGCTCCTTGGCTACATAATCAGCGTTTTTCTTAGCATCTTCACCGGCATTGCCGACAACAAAAAAGTAATTCATTTTACTTTTCAACGGTTTATCCAAAATGTCATCACCAATTACAATATTTTTATAATTCGGATACTTTTCCTTTAGAACCTGAAAAGCTTTTGCCTTGCTGGTTTCCTTGGGATAAGCCAATAAATTGGCAAATGAAGTTGTATATTCCAAATCAAAAGGATAGTTCTTTTTTTCAACCAATTCTTTCACTTTTTGATAAAATTCCTTGACCGCCGGAAGATGTTTTGCTAATTGACCGTTTTCAACTTTTTTGACATGAATACTCAAACTGTATTTTCTATATTGATTAACGAAAAAAATCACAGTATCCTCACCAGGTATTTCTTGAACATCCAAATGCTTGTTAATGTCCGTGGTGTCACAATTAAAGATCCTGGAATCTTTAAACTCTTTTTTTACCAAGAAATCAATATCCCGCTTTAACTCTTTTAAGCTTTCAACCGTTTTATCACTGACCAATATTTGCTCGGTTTCATTTTCCTGATCATAAATAAAACTACCGTTTTCGCCGATTAAAGGCCCATGTATGTCAAACATTTGAACCACTTCAAACAAATCCTCCAAAGATCTGTTGGAGTTAATAATAAATATCTCGCCTTCTTCTGAAAGTTGCTTTATTACAGAATTAATTGTCGGAGAATTGGAACGATAATCAGTATCCAACAAAGTGCCGTCCACATCCAAGGTAATTAAATATTTATTTTTCATAAAAATTATTTTTCATTATATATTAAAAAAAAGATTCGGGTTTGTCAAATACCTGCCGTTTTTCAAAAAAAGCAGACACTTCTCATGTCTGTTTTTTTTTAGCTTGTTTTACTTGTTTATTTTTTCCAATATTTGGTTTAAAGTTAGCAAATCCTGCTCTCCTGTTTTCATATTTTTCAAACTGTACTTTTTTTGCTTATCCTCATCCTCTCCGATCAGAACAACATAGGGGATGTTGTAAGCATTGGCAAAATCCAAGGCTTGTTTTATCTTTTTTTCGGATAAGTTAATATCAGTGTTTAGACCGGCCTTTCTCAACTCCGAGGCAGCTTCCAAAGCTCTAAAATAATACTTTTTTTCAAAAGGCACAAAATAAACTTGAGCCACAGCTTTTTCATCTTGAACAATCCTTTTGTTCAATTTCATAGCCTCAAAAACAGTTTCCAAACCAAACCCCACTCCAATCGCAGGATACTCTTTCTTGGAATTAAGAAATCCGGAAATCATTTTGTCATAGCGACCGCCTCCGGCCAGAGAAGAATCCAACTCAGACTGATCCTTTAAAAAGACTTCAAAAATATTTCCTGTGTAATAGTCCAAGCCTCTGGCCAATGATGGAATAAATTCTATTGATTCATTATTTAAAACTCCCTTGATGGTTCGCTCCAATTCGTCCAAGCCGGAATCATCTCCCAATATCTCACGCAAATTACTAATTTTTTCCCTATTGGAACCTTGAATGTTTATTGTTTTAATAATCGTTTCCACTTGATCTTCCTTTAGTCCCTTAGCTTTTAATTCTTCAATCACTTTGCTTTGTCCCATTTTTTCCAATTTATCCAAAGTTATTATAGTTGTGGCAAACAAATCCTCAGTTAAACCTGCATATTTTAATATGGAGTTTATAACTTTCCGGTTGTTTAAGCTGATTGTAATTTCCAAATCCAATTTTTCAAAAACTTCGTAAATAAGCTGTAAAATTTCAGCGTCGGCGTTTGTGCTTTTTACTCCCACCATATCAATATCAGCCTGCCAAAACTCCCTGTAACGACCCAGCTTTACCGGTCCATCGCGAAAAACCTGCCCGATTTGATAACGTTTGAACGGCATTTTCATATTGGGGTTCATTCCAACATATCGGGCAAAAGGTACGGTAAATTCAGTTCGTAAAACCAAGTCTCTGCCACCTTGGTCTTGAAGCTTGAAAGATTCTTTCATGGCATCGGATTCCTGTCCCGGACCAAATTTTGAAGCAAAAAGATCATATCTCTCAATGATCGGGGTTTCAATCGGGTTGTAACCAAAAGACTCAAAAACTTGGCGCAAAGTTTTTACTATTTTATCTCTGGCTTTTTTTTCTTTCGGAGCAAAATCTCTGACTCCTTTGGCCCTTTTTAATATTTCCGATTTCATATATTTTTTTTATAACCAAATGGGGTGGACGACGGGACTTGAACCCGCGGCCTCTAGTACCACAAACTAGAGCTCTACCAACTGAGCTACGTCCACCATATTTTTATAAAAAACACCGGCTTTTGCCGGTCATTTTAGTATATTCAAATTACAGACCAGCGACTACTGACTCAATCTATGATGACCCTTGTTCATTATTCTTTTCATGTATCATATATTAGCAAATTTTTTTGTAATTGTCAAATAAGCTTTTGCTTTTTCAAATACTCCAAATCAAAAATATGTTTCTCTCTTTCATGTTTATATTTATCCATATTTAACTTGTTTTTCTTTATTAAATCAACCATAAATCTCCTACCCAGATACGGAGGCATAATCACATATGTGGCTCCGGCCTTATACATTTTATCGGCCTCACCCGTTTGATTAGCCACGCATAAAAATTTAATGCGACTATTACGTTTTTTAACTTTTTTTAACAAATCAACATTAACATCAGCATCCGGAACCGTAGAAATAATCAATTTTGTCCCAACCATTGGCAAATCTTCAATGAGTTCAGGATCATCGGCCGAACCGTAAACACAATCAACTCCCCGATTAATCAATGACTCAATGACTCTGGGATCATGATCCACAATCAAGAAATCCACTTTCATTTTTTTGAATTGTGAAATTAAACCGCCCCCTAAACGATGAGCTCCGAATAAAATAACTTCAAATCTTTTCTTAGAAAGCTTTTTTTCTCTGCGTCTATGGCGATCGGGAAAAATTTTGGACAAAGGCTTTTTAAACTTTTTTAAAAGCTGGTGATTGTAAGTTATATAGTAAGTTGAAACCCCGATGGTAATGATACTGACAATGGTCGCCGGTCCTAAAATATATTCCGGCAAATGACCAAAGCCAATTCCTATTCCCATCACAATAAGGGAAAACTCACTAATCTGGGAGACGGTTAATCCGGCGAAAAAACTGGTTCTAAGAGTATATCGCAACCAACGCATTACCAAAATCATTATTATCGGATTTCCTATCAAGATAAACAAAGAAAAAGCAATAATAAACCCAAGGGAATCCTGAACTTGAGATAAATGCACATTGGCTCCCAAAACAACGAAAAAAATTATCAAAAAGAAATCCCTGAGAGACTGAATCCTGGAAGCAATTTCTCTTTGATAGGGAGAAACCGAAAGAATAATTCCGGCCACCAGAGCGCCCAATTCCATGGAAAAATCAAGCTTGTAAAAAACCGAAGCCATAACAAAACAAACGCCCAGACCGAAAATGAACAACATTTCTTTATTATCGGCAAAAATACGATCAACATGAGGAACCACAAATTTCAATAATAAATAGATTCCCAAAACAGTTAAGGCCATTTTCCCGGTAAGTATGAACAAAGAAGAAGCTACTTGTCCTTCACTAACATTGGAAAAAGCCGACAATCCTATCAAAAAAAGCATCGCCACCACATCCTGCACCAATAAAAACCCAATGGTTATTTTGCCGTACAAGGTGTCTTGCTCTTTTTTATCATACAATATACGCAAAATTATAATCGTGCTACTTAAGGCAAAAGCCAAGGAAACATAAAAAGAAACAAGCGGTGCAAAGCCCATAATTCTGGAAATGGCATATCCGCCGATAGTGGTAAAAATTATTTGAGCCAAACCGGTTATGGTCGCCACTTTTCCCACATCCTTAATCACACTGGGACGCAATCCAAGACCGACTATAAACAAAAGCAAAGCAATCCCAATATGAGAAAACGACTCCAGCAAGCCTTCATGAGGAATAATGCCGGTAACCGACGGTCCGACAATTATTCCGGTAATGATATAGCCAATAACCAAAGGTTGCCTGAGCAACTTCATGATCACCGAAATAATCAAAGCTATTCCCAAAGTAGCTCCCAGTTGTATAAAGACATCTGTCATTTATTTTGATTTTATTTTTGTTTTCTACTTTTTGTTATCTTGTCCAAAAAGCACTCTAACATACCATTCATTCCTAATCCACATTAATTAAATCATTATCTTTAAACAATTATGATTTTATTCACTTTTGTTCAAGACAATTACCTGGGTCGGATAAGCAAATTCAATTTTTTCTTTTTCAAATTCTTTAAATATAGCTAAATTGATTTCTTGTTTTTTCTCCATATAATCAGCATAATCATCCGAATTAACCAGGTAAACCAGCTCAAAATTTAAACTAAAGTCACCAAAAGATTCAAAATGACAACGATCAAAATCCACGCCCTTAATATCTTTTATAATTCTTTTGGTTATGCTCGGTATGGCCTTTAATTTGGTCTGGCTTGTTTCATAAATAACGCCCAAATTAACTACCACACGCCGCTGTTCCAACCGTTTGAAGTTTTGGACTCGCGCCGTAGTTAATTCTTTGTTGGAAATAACCAGCTCCTCACCTTGCAAAGTCCTTATTCTGGTAGTTTTCAAGCCAATCCTTTCCACTGTGCCGGAATCACCGCCAACAGCAATAAAATCTCCAATTTCAAAAGGTTTATCCACATATAAGGAAAATGAGCTGAAAATGTCGGTTAAAATATTCTGTAAAGCCAAGGCAATGGCAATACCTCCGATACCCAAACTGGCGATTAAAGAAGTAACATTAATACCCAAATTGGACAAGATTAGGATTATGGCCACAATCCATAAAACAGCCTTTAAAATAATACTTATGGCTTGTAGCATTGAACGAGAGTACTTCTTGTCTTTGGTCGCAGTTTGTTTACTTTTCAAAACCTTATTTACAAGATAATCCACAAACCTTGAAGCGGTTTTAACAACTTCGTAAACAACGGCCACTAGAATTAAAATATTCAAAACAGTGGCAACCAGCTCCGACAAAACCAAAACCTTAACGGCAAAAAATAAGGCCACAAAAATATAAAACCAAGATTTCACCTTTTGCAAAGAAGTAACTAAAATGTCATCAAAGTCGGTTTTGGTCTTTTTACTTAATTTTTTTAAACGAATCAAAATAAAACTCTTGAAAATTTTCAAGGCTAAAATCACTCCAACAAAAATAACCAAGGCCAAAAAATAATCATAAACAGTATTCCCCCAAAAAGAAGTTTGTTTCAAAATTTCAATATTAAAATAAGACGATAAAAAATTCATAAAACTATTATTATTTTTTTTATAACAAATTTATTATAACATTTTTTAAAAAACTTTAAAAGCAAAAAGCGCCCCGAAAATGTTCCGGAGCGCTGAATTGATTTTTTCACTTCATCCGCTCAATGGCCTCTTTGACCAAGTCTGATCTTTCCGATTTGAGCAAACGAACAATGCCGGCTCTTTCAGAACCGTACCAACGATCAGCGGCAAAGCTTAAACCATTGGAAAGTTCGTCAAGATAAATGGTGTCAATTTGTTGTACATCGCCGGTCAAAACGATCTTGGAACCATAGCCGGCTCTGGTAATCAAGGTTTTGACCTGCTTGGGTGTCATGTTCTGCACTTCATCAATGATCAGAAAAGTATCATCTTCAGTGGAACCGCGAGCAAAGGTAATCGGTTCAACGCTAAACCAACCGGGAGAAAGCCCATAATCTTTGAGCTTTTCCACATCTTCTACCTCTACCTTGCCACTAATCTGATGAAGGAGGTCATCATCCACCGCTTTTTCCAAAGCACTCCAAACAGGAATTGCCCAAGGACCAAACTTTTCTTCCACACTACCGGGTAAAAAACCAAGATCGCGTCCCAACGGTTCGTTAATTCTCCAGCATTTAACCTTTTTGTAAACCCCGGATACGCATTGATCATAAGCGGCCTTGAGACTTAACAGAGTTTTACCGGTACCGGCCGGACCGATCAAAATAACCACTTCAACCTGACTTTCTCGCAAAAGAAAATCAGCCAAGGCCTGCTCGTCATTCACCGGTCTGATCTGCTTTTTATGACGCCAATATTCCGGATTTCTTTCTTGAGGATTCGGCCTTTTGACCAGAATCAGCCGACCTTGACGATAAACGCACAAAGCGGATTTGTATCCCTGATCGGTTTTGACTCGGAGCAAACAGGTTTGATTTTCCTCCAACGAAAAATCATCAACATGTGTAGATACTTCCTCTATGAGTAAAAAGCCTTCTTTATACAGCTTGGTCAAAGGATCTTGATTGTCGGCGATCAAAAAATCAACTTCAATGACCATATTACCCGACAATCGGCTTTTGACGCTTTCCGGCTTGACTCTGTCTTTTTCCCAGGCCTCGGCTCGCAATTCAAGAGCGTCTGCCTTGATGCGCAAAAGCAAGTCTTGGGACAGAAGTATCACTTTTTTGCCGGAATCACGCTTTAGTCTCTTTTCCCAGTTCTTGGTCACCAGCAAGATTCGGTTATCCACTTTGTCGTGTATGTCCGGAATTCCCAGTTCTTTCATATCCACGGCATTGTGATCAACAATCAAAGTGCCGTTGGCTTGAGTAGAGACTCCATCATATAAATTTTGTCCCTGATCAACTGCTTGAGCACGATATTTTTCTATTTCTCTGACTGCGGCCCGCACTGCGGACGAAATATAGTTGTCTCGATTTTTCAGCTTATCAAGTTCCTCCAAAACCCAAAAAGGCACTACAATAGTATTATCCTCCAAATCATCAATTACCTTTGGATTGTGCACAAACACATTGGTGTCAACAACATAGATTTTTTCCGCTTTCATTGTTCCTCCGCTAATGATTAAATCCCCGATTCTAAGATTGATTTTTCAATGCGCCTTTTTAGCTTAACAGGTTTTAAATTTTTTTCAAGATTAAAAAAGCGCCTTGAGAATGTTTCAAAACGCTTTGACTATGGCTCAATGCCCCTTTTTCTTCATTTCCGCAATAACCTGCTTAACGGTTTTTTTTCTGCGTTTGTACAAATCCCAGCGATGAGCCCTTTGATTTTGCCCCTTTCTGGCCCAAACGCGGAATTTTACAGGTATATTATCTCGACTTTTATGCAAACGAGCGATCAAATTAAAATCAGCGGAAAAAAGCAATCTTCTGTCTCCACCGGTCACTTCAATCGGCTCCGGCTCATCAGGTTTGTTGAGTTTTAACTGAGCATCCACAATAACTTGATTGGTAAAGCTATCACCGGCTTCCACAAAAAACTCTTTGCTCATTTTTTTCTCCTTTTACAGTTAATATCAGCTATTGGATTTCAGTATAATCTTATTAACACAGATCTAAATATTTGTCAAGACAAAAATACATAAAACCCATATCTTTTTTTTACTTTAAGTCATAGATTATAAATTCCTTATATCTTTAAGCAAACCGGAAAATTTTTTCTGCAAAAAATGTCCTTTGCTTTTATATTGCCTGACAATGGCACCGGGCAGAGCTCTTTGATATTTTTGCAAATGAGAAAATGGCACAATCGGATCATCCAAACTGTGATAAAGATATATTTGACCAACTTGTGATTTTAACTTATCCAAATTTTTCGGCGGTTTAAAATCTTTTAAAGATTCGTTTAAGCCAGACTGCTCATACGGAGCGGACAACAAAAACAAGGCCTTGATTGATTTTGGAAAATTATTTTCGGCCAAATATTTAACCAAAAAAGATCCACCGAGCGAATGTCCAATCAAAATTAAATTATCATCGGCTTTTTCCAGAATTTTTTGAAAAAAGATTCTCCATTCTCCGTACTTGGCATTTTGAGCGTTGGGCATTTTTATAACCAAAGTATCAAAATCAGCTCCCAAATCGCTTTTTAAGCTGTCGCTCCACCTAATCTTGCGGAAACGATCAAGATCAATATCCAAATTTTTTAAATATTTAATAAAGTCGGATTTTTTTTCAAACACTTCGCCTCCTCTAATCAGAATTACTTGCTTTTTCATAAAAGTATTTTAGTTATAAAATATTAAAGACAATTAAAATCGCCAAAATCAGCAGACTGAACACAGCTACTTGTTTTTTGTACTTAAAAGCGTAAAGCTTTTGACCAAAGTAAATAACCGCCAAAATCTGTATAATGGTAGCCAAATAAATGCCCAAAACGGAAAATATAATTCTATTACCGTCTCTTAAAAACAAAGGGATCAAAACAATGATGTCATCCAAAATAGTAACAAAAGACACCACAAAACCGATCACAGTTAACTGACCCAAACGCTCCCATGATAATTTTTTTATTTTTTTGATCTTTTTATCAACCTTTTTTCTGGAAGAAATAACCAAAGCGTCAAATTGAACGCTGAGAGCCAATAAAACGATCAAACCGGAAGTAATGTATTTTGTATATGGCAACTCTTGCAAAAAAGAGCCAAAAACATAAGCCAAAACCATGGCCAAGCTAATGGCCAAAATATTACCGATTGAAAAAGCGATCGCTCCTTTTTTTCTTTTGGTGACTGTGGCGATCAAAGGAATTCTGGAAATCACATCATCAAAGCTGGCAATGATTTTCAGAGCCATTCCCTCCAATAAAATTAAAATCATAAAATTAATCCTCCATTACTTCTTCTTTTTTTTCTCGGATAAAACCGAACAAATCCTCAAAGACTTCTATTAAAAGTTTAAATGGCGCTTCAATGATAATATCCAAGAAGTAAGCTATAAAATTCATTTTGGAAAATTTAACCGACATCCATCGCCCCATACTGACAAAAGGAAGAGCAAAAAAATCCACCAGAGCGCTTAAAAGGCTTTGCCGTCTTTCCACCATCATCAATTCTTTGACCGGACGACGAATTCTGATACCGAAAAAACTAACCAAAGTTAAGAACAAAACAAAAATAAAACTACTGCCCACATTAAAATCCAACTTATTTAATCCCCAAAATATAACCATTAAAGAAAAAATAAAACTGGCCGCATAAACCAAGTTAAATATTCCCTTCACAATCTTGCCTCTTTTTCTGGTATCTTTTAAAATATACTTTTTACCAACATTGGATTTAAAGCTGATATCCATAATCTCTTGAGTGATTTTGGCGGCATTTTCTTTCTTGGGCATGCGAATCATTATAGCCACCAAAAACATAAGCAAAGGGGGAAAAAGAATGTTTATAGCCATTGAAACCTTGTTAATATACCCGGCCAAATAAATATCCAGCGGAACTTCCACGGCCAATGCTAAAATCATTTTGGTAAAAAACACATAAATAATACTGCGCACTACTCCGCGACGCAACTTTACACGAACATTTTTATATCTTTTGGTTAGAGCCTTTTTAATTTCATTCTCCAATCTTTCCTTGTCTGAAAATATTTCTTCGGCTTGGTCAGGATTGGCTTCCACAATGTCTTGAATTATCCAAAAAACAATGGCTCTTTTCTTTAATATTTTCTGCAATAGTTTTTGCCAGGGATGATTTATTTGCTTATCAAACTCTCTGATCAGCTTATCAACATTATTGGACAACTTTATTATGAGCTCCTGATCATTTTCTTTCCATTCCGGATAATATAAACTCAATAATAAAAATCTGAGCATTGATTCATCATATTTCCAAAGAGCACGATAGCAGGCAATATAAACCTGTAATTCTTTTTGTTTTTTATTTATATCTTCGGCCGCAAATTCCAAACGAGGATTATAAACCGAAAACATGGCATTGGCCATGGCTTTTTCTTTTTTCGGAGGTATCAACGCTGATTCAAGTTCCACAGCCGCCAATTCCAAAAAATAACGATAAGTTTTTTTATCCACTTTTCCCTTGGTTTCCTTGATATTGGAAAAAAGTTTTTCGTATTTTTGCACGATTTCATCCACTACGTCAACCATTTTTTCCGGCACTGTCTTTGGTATATAGCCTCCCCTGACCAATTCCAATATCAGTTGCTTACTCATATTGTCGGAATGATACTTATCCAATAAATAATTTTCAAAAACGACTTTTTCGTATAGCAATTTTCGCCTTAAAATACGATAAATGGCGTTTTTCCTAATCAAATGTTCTTCTTGATAATCAACAGCATTTCTAACTTTTTCATAAACAATCGCCGCCGCGCCGATAACATTATTTATTTTCAGTTTATCACCGCTACTTTGTTCGGTTTTCCCTTGCAATAAATTATCTATCAAGCGATTTGTAATTTTAGACATATATTAAGTTAAGTATAAACATAAAGACTATAACAAACTTCCACTTTTTATTCAAGAATATAATCTAATTTTAGAGAAAAAACATCCCAACACCCAAAGCTAGCAAAAGGAAACCGATAAACGCTCGCATAAGAGCTTTTCTTTCTTTACGCAAATTCTCCATTTTCCGGGGGTCCAAACCGGCTCGAGCGGCCAATAAAATAAGTAAAAGAGGTAAGATAAAAATTAAATTGTAAATAAAAAGATAAAAAACTCCGACCGCTAAATTATGCTTATCCGCCAAAAGAGAAAGAATAGCCAAGTAAACCCCGCCCGTACAAGGTAATTCAAAAGCGGCCACCAATATCCCCAAAATCACGGCGGAAGGCAGACTGGCCTTTTTTATATATTTTTCAATCAAGGGTTTTTTGGACTCGGGAATGGCTAAAAACGGTTTATCTGATTTTATCCATATTGCGTCAACAATGTTTATCAAGCCCAAAACTACGGCCAAAACTGAAGCAAAATAATATAAATAATGTGTTATTTGAACGCTCTGCACAAAGCTGAGCAATCCCAAACCGGCGGCAAAATAAACAGCAAAAACCATAAAAATATAAATCAAACCTATCTGTAACATCTTTTGCTTATCTTTGAGTGCCAAAAGATAAACAATAAGAAATATCAAAACCGCAAAAGCGCAGGGATTTATAGAATCTATAACCGCCGAACCGATAACCAACGGCAAAGTAATGTTAGTCATAGTTTAAATTGAAATTTTATTGATTATTAACTTCATCCGTAATCGTTTGATCTTCTTCAGGGGTTTCCGTTTCGTCAACTTTTTCTTTTGTTTGTTCCTCTGTATCACTTGAAATTTGATCATAGTCTGTGAAACAAGGAGAAGCACCTTCCATCATAATATCTTCACATTCTTTGGTTTTTTGATCATAACGCTGGGCTGGAAATTCACGACCATCCCCGCAAGAAATTATCTTCGGACAAATAGGACAACCAATAGAGGCCGGGTAAAGTCGGGTTGTTTTTTGACCGTTAATTTCCACCGGACAATGAACCATATCCGGCCGGTCCTCCTCTTGAGATTTTGAAGCACTTCCCTCCTGCTCTTGCACCGATTTAACGGTTTGCCACTTTTCCAAAAGATCACTGCCCGCTTCCACCACCGGAACCAATTTTATTTTTAGAATTATCGGTTTTTCCAATCTTTTCACCAAAACATTTTCCATAGCCGCAGTTTGATCTTCAGTAATATTTTTTTTGGAGCGTATGGTCAAACTTATAACCAAAATATCTTGTTGATCATCCAATTTAACTTCGGATATGGCCACATTTTCCAAACTGCTGGTCACGGTATTTTTTATAATCCTGGTTTGCTCAAGCTCCTGAGCAGTTTGCCGAGTAATCAAAAGTAACGGGATAATAATAACAATCAAAAACAAAGTTGTCCAAGCAAAACCTGATTTTCTTTGTTCCTCTCCCGTTTCCGAACTGGGATTAAAATTGGAAATTAAAAATAAGATAGTGGCCGCAAATGTAATGGCGATCAGATTGGACAAATAAAGCAAAAAAGCTCCGGCCGCCAAATCAAAATCACCTCTGGCCAAAGACAACCCGGTAGTAGCAATCGGAGGCACAATGGCCGCGGCAATAACCACTCCGGCAATAGCCTCGCCCATTTTGGGATAAGCGATTATAAAAGCGCCAACAAAACCGGCGGCTAAACCAATTAACAGCTCAAAAAGAGTTGGAGAAGTTCTGGATAAAAATTCATTGCTTTCAATCAAAAGATCCGGAATAATTAAGCCAATCAAAATAGCGGCCAGCATAATCAACAATGTGCTTTTCATTATGGTAAATAGCGCTTTTCTAAGCATTCTGGATCTACCCATGGCAATGCCGATAGCCGCCGCCAAAATAGGCCAAACCAAAGGAGCCAAAAGCATACCACCGATGACCACGGCCGGAGAATCAATGATAATTCCCAAAATAACGATAATGCCGGCCAAAACACTCATCACATAAAAATCAAAATCCGGTTGAGCGCTTTCTTGTATTTCACCATAAACCTTTTGCTGCCTTTTTTTGGCAATAAAAAAATTTTTAAAAAGCTTTCGTCTGATGTCCATAAACAAAAATTATTTATTACATGCCAATTATAACAAAGATTAATTCTAAAATAAAGAAAAAAACAAAGTATCAATATTTCAAAACAACAATACATCAAAAAATAATCCAGGAACAAAACATTGTTTTATTCGAAACTCCGTGTAAGGATTCAATCCGAATTATTCGAAGAACAAATTACTAATCATCTTATAGAATATTAAACCGTATTTGATGAAATAAACATTATATATCAGGAGATCCGGAGCCTTTCGGCTACGCTCAAGGAGAGCTCTGTCTGTCATCCTGCCTGCAGATAAGAACTTACCGAAAAACGAAGCTCAGCGGTTTCCCGCCTGTCAAAACGCTGAAGCACTCAGTACGGCGGGCGGGTTACTACTTTTTGGTGACAAAAAGTAAACATAAAAAAACTTTAAAAACAAAACAACCATAGCTTATAAGCTGTGATCGCTTTTTTTTGCCGGAATTATCCTCCCATTATTCCAGCTTTTTGAACATCACGAAAACCTTTTCCCAATCTATATAAGTTTTATTTCATGGCCAAATCAAGCCATATTTCTCAGTTTTTTTATCCTCTCCTCTATCGGCGGATGAGTGGAAAAAGCGGATTTTATCTTTTTTTTACTAAAAGGACTGGCAATAAAAAGATGAGCCGTAGCCTTGGAGGCTCTTTTCATACGAGAAGAATCTTGAGAAATTTTTTCCAAAGCTCCGGCCAATCCGTCGGGATATCTGGTTAAAAGCGCGCCCGAAGCATCAGCCAAATATTCTCGCCTTCTGGAAATGGCCAATTTTATAAGCTGAGCCACAATCGGTGATAAAATTATAAAAATCACTCCCACAATCATAACAATCGGATGACCGGATTTGTTATCGCGCGAACGACCGCCGAAAAGACTGATACGAAAAAACAGATCAGCCAAAATAGCGATTGAACCAACCAAAACCGCCACCAAAGTCATAAAACGAATATCATAATTGCCAATATGCGACAGCTCATGTGCCAAGACACCTTCCAGTTCTTCATTTTCCAATTTTTCAATGGCTCCGCGCGTCACCGCGATTGAAGCCAACTCCGGTTTTCGTCCCGTGGCAAAAGCATTAATTGAAGATTCTTCCATTATATAAAGTTTGGGCATGGGCAAACCGGCGGTAATGCAAAGATTTTCCACCATATTGTAAAAATAAGAGTTGTCTTGCTTTTTTATCGGTTTGGCGCCGGACGAAGCCAAAGCGATTTTATCTCCCTTAAAAAAAGAAACTAAAGTCATAACAACGGAAAAGCCCAAAGCAATAATTAAACCGATGTAAGGGACATGGTCACTGCCGTAAAAATAATCAAAAACAAAACCCACGCCGAGCAATACGGCAAAGAAAACTACCACTAAAATCAAGGAATTGCGTTTGTTGGAATCTATTTGTTTGTACATAATTTAATAAAAAAGAAAAATTATTTAAACTCTGAAAAAATCAAATCCTCCTTTTTATCGGGGATAAACTACAAATCACTATCCAAGTTTTTAATTAAGACTTAAAAAAACGAACCACTCTAATTATAACAAAAAACACCAACAACTTCCATCAACTCAAATATTTCCGATTTTTTAATTTCTCGGGCAGATAATTCTGTTTTTCTTTATAATCAAAATCCGGACTGTACTTATAATCTTGTCCGTAATTTAAATCCCTCATCAAATCATTGGACGCATTGCGCAAATGTTCGGGCACAGGCAGATCTCCATATCTTTTTATATCTTTTTGCGCTTTTCTATAGGCTGAATAAAGTTTGTTTGATTTATCACACTTGGCCATATAAACCACGGCTTGAGCCAAGGCCAGATTACATTCCGGCATTCCCAAAAAATGACAAGCCTGATAAGCGGCCACCGCCTGCTCCAAAGCTCGGGAATTTTGCAAGCCAATATCTTCGGAAGCAAATCTAACAATTCTTCTGGCAATATAAAGCGGTTCCTCCCCGGCCTCCAACATCCTAACCAGCCAATAAAGCGCGGCCTCAGAATCAGAACCGCGCATTGATTTATGCAAAGCGGAAATAATATTATAATGTTCGTCTCCGTTTTTATCATAGTTTAAAGGTGCTTTTTGAAAAGCTTGATCAACGATTTTGGAATCTATGTCTTTGTTCAAAGAAACGGCATACTCCAAAGCGTTAAGCGCCCGACGAGCATCGCCATGACTCATGGCGGCGATTTTTTCAATCACTTTGGGTTTTATCTTCACATTTTCCCCACCCAAGCCTTTTTCCGGATCAACCAAAGCTTGATTTAAAATTTTAACCAATTGTTTTTCACTTAACTTCTCCATAACAAAAACCCGACAACGCGATAAAAGCGCGCTTCTGATTTCAAAACCCGGATTTTCCGTAGTGGCGCCAATTAAAGTAATCACACCGTTTTCCACCACCGGCAAAAGATAATCCTGCTGAGATTTGCTCCAACGATGAACTTCATCAATAAATAAAATGGTTTTTTGTCCCAAACGGAACATTTTTTCCGCTTGAGCAACAATTTCACGCAATTCCTTTACTCCGGCGGCCACAGCGCTCAGCTGAATAAATTCCGCCTTGGTTGATTTGGCAATAATATGAGCCAATGTAGTTTTACCGGTTCCCGGCGGTCCCCATAAAATCAGTGAGGGTACTTTATCAGATTCAATGGCTTTTTTCAGCATGGCCTTTGGCCCGACTATTTCTTTTTGTCCTAAAAATTCAGACAAGGCATGCGGCCTGACTCGATCGGCCAATGGTTTTTGGCTTTGATAATTCATGGCTTTATCTTATCATAACCATTAAAATTGGCAATAAAAAAGCCCGCATAAACGGGCTTTTTAAAAAAATTTAATTGTCTTCCGAAATTCTGTAGCCCCAGCGGTTTTTGCTCCTTTTTGTCGCCAAAAAGGAGAGGGAAAAATAACAAATCAAGGTAAAGATCCAGTCCAAATTATTCAGAAAATAAATTACCAATCATTATCTGGAATTTTAATCCGTGATTGTTGAAACAAACATTCCCAGCCACGGGGTCCGGGGCGGAGGTTGCCGTTGGATTACCTACAAAATTTTCATAGAACCATGCATTCCGTAGCCCCGGCGGTTTTTGCTCCTTTTTGCCGCCAAAAAGGAGAGATAAACAATAACCAATCAAACCTAAGATCCAGTCCGAATTATTCAAAAAACAAATTACAAATCATTATCCGGGATTTTAATTAAGACTGCAAAACTAAAATTCAACTTTAACATTTTCTCTTTCCCGTTCATCAGCCTCAAAAAAGTCATATTCTTTAAAATTCAAAGCTCCGGCAATCAAATTGGTTGGAAACATTTGAATCTTGGTGTTAAAATCACGCACATTGCCATTGTAAAACCGACGAGCAGCCTGAATTTTATTTTCAGTGTCAGTTAATTCATCCTGCAATTTGGCAAAATTTTCTGAAGCTTTTAAATCCGGATAACTTTCAGCCACAGCAAACAGACTTTTTAAGGCTCCGCTTAAAGCATTTTCTGCTTGAGCCTGGTCTTTGGCTGTCGCCTCCCGACTGTCATGAGCCGACATGGCTGCTGTTCTGGCTTCGGTCACTTTTTGCAAGGTTTCTTTTTCATGTTCCATGTACCCTTTGACCGTTTCCATTAAGTTTGGAATAAGGTCATAGCGCCGTTTAAGTTGAACATCAATATCGGAAAAAGCTTCTTCCACCCGATTGCGCATTTTTACCAATCCGTTATAAACCACTATTAGCCATAAAACAATAACAACAATAATAGCCAATATGGCATAAGTTAAATAAAGTCCCATAAATACAATAGTTATTAATTAATTTACGGATATATAATAATTTACCAAAATTTAATAAAAAATTCAAAGTTTTTGGCAATTTTTTCTATGGTTTGAGTTTTATTATATTCCTTGGATAACATTTTTTTCAAAGGCCGTAAAAAAATGGTCCGGCCAATAGCAAAGCCGATTATTTTTTTAAATCTTTTGGCCGCCCCTAACCATTTAATAACCTGTTCCTTATCTTCACCTCTACCCAAAACAATAATTCCTGATTTCTCATCAATTTTTTTAATGATTTTTGACCAATTTTTTTGAGTAGTGCCTTCCAATTTCCAAACATCAACCTTAATGACTTTTCTTATCTCTTTAATGGCCAATGCGGTTTTTCCCGGTCTTATTCTCTTATCATAAGCGATTTTTGATCCGGCCGTTTTTAAATCCTGCATAGTCGCCGGTACTAAAAGCTCCAGAATCAACGGATAGTTTTTTCGAACACAAAATTTATTCAATCGTTTCAAGCGCTCTAATTGCTTTTTGTTAACAAGTTTATTTTGCGGGTTATATCTTATTAAAACCTTGACAAAATCAGGATCAATCTCTAGTATTTTTCGGGCAAAAGAATTACCATGCTCAAATCTAAATTCTTTTTGTCCGCTTTTTTCCACCGGCAAACAAAGCTTGATACCGAGTTTTTGCGCTTTTTTAATCACTTCTCTACCATATTGCTCATCAACCAAAATAGCCAAATCTTTTTTGTTTTCAGATTTATTATAAACCTTAAGAAAAGCTTGAAAAATTATATTTTTAAAATATTTAATTTGTTTTACCGCTTTTTGACTTGGCTTTCCCTTTTGTTTGAGTAATTCTCGAGAAAAAGAACTGCGATGATCAAAAGGCAAAATAATTAATTTTTTCAGCATAATATTTTACAAAATTAAACTTTAATGTTTATAAATTGAAAAGTTCGGACTTAATCGGCTAATTCAAGAGAAATTGGACAATGATCCGAGCCCTCAACCTTGTCATGTACTTGGGCTTTTTTGACTTTTTTAAACAGCTTTTTATCTTTAACCAAAAAATAATCCACACGCCAGCCCACATTACGCTCCCTGGCGTTAAAACGATATGACCACCAGGTATATTTTTCACTTCTGGGATGCAATTCACGAAAGGTATCTTTCCAACCATGCTTATTTATTAATTCATCGGCAAAAGCTCTTTCTTCAGCTGTAAAACCGGCGTTTTTTTTGTTTTGCTGAGGACGAGCCAAATCTATCGGCTGATGAGCTACATTAAAATCTCCGGTCAAAATCAAGGGTTTATTTTTCTTTTTTTTCACAAAATTCAAATAAGCTTGATTAAATTCTTGTTTAAAATCCAAGCGTTCCAAATCACGGCGCGAATGCGGAAAATAAGTGTTAAACAAATAAAAATCATCATATTCCAAAAACAAAAACCTACCCTCTTGATCAAATTTTGGCTTGCCAATCTTTTTTTTAACGCTTATAGCCGGTTTTTTTGATAAAGCCGCAGTGCCGGCATAACCTTTTTTTTCGGCCGGAGAAAGGTAAAGATGATAATCTTTAATTTGGCTAATTTCCTCGGGGATAGTATCAGACTGAGCTTTTATTTCCTGTAAACAAACAATATCCGGTTTAGCTCGCTTAAACCATTGCAGAAAACCCTTACGCATAGCGGCCCGCAGGCCGTTAACATTCCACGAATATATTTTCATAATTCCAAAATTATGTTCTGAGTTTATTATACCTTATTAACAAACAGAATAAAACCCACTGCTTGCCTTTTTTATTTTTTCATGATAGTATGTGAGTATATAAATTGAAAAATATTCCGCGATAGCTCAGTTGGTAGAGCAACTGGCTGTTAACCAGTGGGTCGCCGGTTCGAGTCCGGCTCGCGGAGCCAAACAAAGCTTCTCACTTCAAATGTGAGAAGTTTTGTTTAAACCGATAATAAAATAATAATCCGCCAAATCCTCAATAACCCCACTCACCATTCTTAATTACTTTAATAAATCTCCAATTGACAACAAGACGAAAACAGTTTACAGTTAATTTGCTATCTAAAAATAAAAAAAAGTCTATGAATACACTTAGCAGAACTATAACAGGAACCATTGCAATTATTTTTGGGACTGTTTTTCTTGTAAGCGCTTTCATAAAAACCTATTGGATGTTATTAATTTACGGAATACCTATTTTCATTATAGGGTTTTTCATCCTCTTTAATAAAAAAGAAGATAAAATCGAACAAATAAAATCTCCAAAAAACAATATCAATAATAAATAATAATATGGAAAACTTAATCGTTACCACCGGAGAAAAAATACCCGGTAAACAAATAAAAAAAGTAGTTGGGGTAGTTAAGGGTAGTACGGTAAGAGCAAGAAATATCGGCCGGGATATTGGCGCGGGATTTAAAAGTATAGTGGGAGGAGAAGTAAAAACTTACACAGATATGGCCAAAAATGCCAGAGATGAAGCCTACAACAGAATGGTCAATGAGGCTATAAATATGGAAGCCGATGCTATAATCAATGTTCGTTTTTCCACCTCAATGATAATGAAAGGAGCCTCTGAAATGCTGGCCTATGGCACTGCAGTCAAAATCATCACCTAAGAACTCAAAATAAAAAAACCCGAATCAAAATCAAACAAAGCTCCTCATTTCAAATGTGAGGAATTTTGTTTATTCAAATAAAAAATCAACCTTTTTATCAACCAAAAAAAACAAGCTAATAAATAAATATTTTATAATTAAGTAAAATAAAAAAATCTCACCATTGTGAGAATTTTTATGAACTAAAATCCGATTTTTTTTATTTGAACTTCTTTAATATTTCAAAATCTTTTTTTAAGGTTTGTTTCATTTTAGCATTATAAGTGGCTACGGCCGGATGATAAAGAGCAATTATTTTGTCCGCGCCTTTTTCCTTGTGTTCAACCGGAACATCAGAAACCTGACCATGAATACGACTAATACCTTGAATCTTATCTTCCAATCCCCAATTGGCAAAAATAAACTTGGTAGCAAAATTACCCAAAGTACAAATAACTTTTGGCTTAATTATTTTAATTTGCTCTTTAAGATATGTTGAGCAGACCTTGATTTCTTTTGCCTGCGGATTACGATTGCTCGGGGGACGACATTTTAAAATATTGGTAATATAAATATCTTGTCGCTTAATTCCGGCATGGGCCAAAAGCTCATCCAAAATCTTACCCGAGGCTCCACAAAAAGGTCTTCCGGTCAAAGCTTCATTACGACCGGGCGCTTCTCCGCAAAATAAAATATCAGCACTGTGATCACCCTGTCCAATCACCGGAAAATAATTATTGTCTTTTCTTTGTTTAGATAATAAACACCTTTGGCAGGCAATCACCGAATCCTTAATCTTTTTTAACTCCTTATTTTTTTTCATGAAGTTTTTTAAATATTAATAATCCTACCGGCACCTCCTTCCAAGTATTGTTCCGGATATTTTCGTTGAATTTCCTTTTTATGCTCCGTACAATGCGTCGGACAAATCAATTCCAAATCTTCAAATATTTCATATTGATCAAATCCGTGCAACCCGCCAATTATGGCATAAATTTTACCAAACTCGGAAGCAGTATTTAAAATCCTTTTCATGCTTGGATGCGAACAGCCAACAACAATCACGATTCCCTTATCAGTCTGCACACACAAAGCCTGTTCAATACCGTCTAACTCTCCTGTGGAAAAAATGTTTTCATGCAACTTGGTCGGCTTGTCCAAAATCGTGGTTTTATCCTTATCCAAAACAGCCGGAACAACACTCGGCGGAATCCAAGCCTTAACCTTTTTGTTTTCTTTTAGAAATTCAGATAAACCACCGGTGTGATCCCGATGATCATGAGAAATAAAAATTTCATCAATTGAACCGGGATCAATGTTTAATTTTTCCAGATTTTTCATTAAAATCTCGCCCTTGGCACCGGTATCAAATAAAATTTTAGGTGCATCCGGCCACTCAGGTTCAATCAATGCGGAAAATCCCCAATCGGCCTCAAGTTTTGGATTAAAAGCAGTATTGTCGTAGATAATGGTAATTTTCATAAATATTTTTTTAATTTTTAATCTTTTCATTATAATCGTACTCAATTTGAGAAAAAATGTAAAACTTTTTAAGCACAATTACTTTAATTTTATGTTTTTGCAAGTTTTTGTGATAAAATATAAAGGTAAGCTTATTATAAGTTCGTATGCTTTTTTCCAATACTTTTTTATGGGTGGCCGGTTTTGCCTTAATCGCGGCTCTAATCAACGGTCTGGGCATTTACGCCGTTTATAAAAACAAAAATTGGGCGCAAAGAATAAAAAACAAACTCATGTGTTTCGCCGCCGGGGTTCTTATTACCGTACCGTTAACCTTTGCTTTTCCCAATGCCGTAGAAAAAAATATTTACGCCGGTTTTTCCGCCTTGGCCGGTTTTTTATTTATTTTTTTCAGTAACAATCTAATAAGAAAAAAAACAAAACAAAAACATCTAACTTTTGGCTTAACCGCAGCCGAAGGTATTGGCATTCACTCTTTTGTGGATGGAGTAATTTATGCGGTCACTTTCAGTGCCAGTATTTTTATTGGTCTTTTGTCCGGAATCGGGCTGATCTTGCACGAGTTTGCCGAAGGAGTAATAATCTTTTCCGCCCTGATTAAAGCCAAGGTTAATAAAAAAAAGGCCGCTGTTTATGCTTTTTTTATCGCTTCGTTAACCACTCCTTTGGGCGCATTTGTAGCCTACCCTTTTGTCAATCGTCTGAACAGTGAAATTTTGGGACTTCTTTTGGGTTTTGTCGTGGGAATTTTGATTTATTTATCAGCGTCCCATCTTTTGCCGGAAGCCAGAAAAAAAAATCATAAGCATTCGGTATGGGCTTTTTTATCCGGAGTTCTTCTGGCCTTGATCATTGTCTTTAGCAAAATCATTTAATTCCAAATAAAAAAAGCAGAGATTAAGAAGTCCCTGCTTTTTTATTTTTTTTACTCTTTTTTCATTTTCGGCACCAAGAAAATCATTATCAATGCAGCCAAACCTACTAAAGAGTAAACCACTCTGGATAAAGCGGACATATCACCAAAAATTGAAGCTACCAAGTCAAACTGAAAAAGTCCGACCAAGCCCCAGTTCAAACCGCCGATAATAACCAAAACCGCCACAATCCAATCAAAACCATTTAGTTTTTTCATAGATTTTATTTTATTAATTAAATTTTCCTTTATAAAAAAAGCGGATAAAACCGCTTTTTTTTAGTAATCTTTTAATTTTTCAATGCCCGGAAACTGTTGTATTTTTTCCAAAGCCTTGGCTTCAATTTGCCGAATTCTTTCTCGAGTCACATCAAACTCTTGCCCCACCTCTTCCAAGGTGTGAGAAACACCGTCGGTCAAACCAAAACGCATTTCCAATATCTTTTGTTCTCGCGGTGAAAGATCCTTGATGATTTGTTTAACATAATCACGCAAAAGCTGAAGAGCGGCCGTTCGATCCGGTCCCACATTTTTCACATCTTCTATAAAATCTTCCAAAGTTGAATCTTCGTCATCATCACCCACTGAAGTTTCCAAAGAAATGGTTTCTTGAGATATTTTCATAATATATTTAACTTTATCCACCGGTTCTTGCATTTCGGCAGAAATTTCCTCAGCCATAGGTTCACGCCCCAAATCTTGAATAAGCCTTCGTTCTACTTGATGGAATTTATTAATAGTTTCTACCATGTGTACAGGGATCCTAATGGTTCTTGATTGATCAGCCAAAGCCCTGGTAATGGCTTGGCGAATCCACCAAGTGGCATAAGTGGAAAATTTATAACCTTTTCTATATTCAAATTTTTCCACCGCACGAAAAAGCCCAATATTCCCTTCCTGAATCAGATCCAACAAGGAAAGACTTTTTCCAACAAACTTCTTGGCAATAGAAACTACCAATCGCAAATTGGCTTCAATGATTTTCTTTTTGGCATCCTTGTCTCCCCGCTCATTTCTTTTGGCCAGGGCCAACTCCTCTTCAGGTGTTAAAAGCGGAATTTTACCAATTTCCCGCAAATACATTTGAATGGAATCAGCTGATAAATCCGGCACGGTATAATTGGCCCCATTATCTTTTTTATCCGTTCCAAGCACCTTGTTCAAAAGTTTTTGTCTGTCTTCTTTCCTACCCAATACTCCACCTTTGACTTCCACCACTTGAATCCCTTGCTTGTCTATTTCTTCCAAAAATTGTTCATAAACATCAATATAATCCTCCAAATTGTCAAAAACGCGTAAAACCTCTTCTTCGGTTAAAAAACCTCTGCTCCTACCTTTGGCCACCAAATTATTCAGTTTAGTTTCATCCGGTGGAGAAGCTTTTTTCGCCCTTTTTCGTTGAACGGTTCTTTTTCTTGTTTTGGTTTTTTTGGTTTTAACGGACTTTGATTTTTTAGCGGTTTTTTTAGGTTTAGTTACCCTTTTTTTAGTTGTTTTTCTTGTTTTTTTACTTGTTGAGCGCCGTTTTTTAGTATTTTGGGTCGCCTTTTTTCTTGATTTGGCTCCAGTTTTTTTGGCTGCAGCTTTTTTTGACTTTTTTGCAGTCTTTTTTTTAGTTGTGCCTTTTTTTCTAGGCATAAATGAATATAAAATTCTTTTACTTTAATTCAGATAGCCGACCGGTGACGGCTTTAATATTTTTTAAAATTCTAGAAATTGCTTCTTCGTTATTTTCTTTTTCAGCTGATCTTAATTCTTCATTTAAACCATTTAACTTCTTATGAAGATAATTGATTTTTAGATTTTTAACCAATTTCATCAGCTCTTTTTCCAAATCCGCCGGTTCAAAACCTTCGTATTCCCTGTCTATATATAAAATTAAGCTATCCAAGTAGCTTTGTTCAAAATAATCACTTTGACGACTTAACCAATTAGTCATCACCGCCTTATCCACATTGTCAGACTTATTATAAAACATAATTAAACTTTTGTAAAATGCAATCATCTTTTGATCATTAAAAAATTCCGGTTCCAGTTGGTCGACCACATATCCGATCAAATCAGGATATGATAGCAAAATAGTAATTATCCGCTCAAAATGGATCTGTTCAAAGTTTTTTTCCTGTTTCTTGAGTACCACTTCGGTTTTTCTTGTTTCAGAACTATTTTGTCCTGATCTTTTTTGCTCGGGCAAACTGTCCCAAAGTAAACTCTCCTGAATATCCAATTTTTCCGATAACTTTTTCAACCAATGAGCCTGTTCAATATTATTTTTTATTTTGGTTATTTCCAATAAAACGCTTTTTACCGCCTTTTTTTTCTTGTTAATGTCGTTTAAATTTTCTTCTGTTAAATACCGGTCAAAATAAAATTGCATTACCAGTTTGGCTGACTTTATGGAATCCTCCCAGTCCTTGGGGTTGTTTTTTATACATTCGTCCGGATCTTTGCCGGATTTCAGTTCAATAATTTTAATGTTCATCTCAGCGGCCAAAAGTAAATCTATACTTCTTGCGGCGGCCAGTTGTCCAGCTTCATCCTGATCAAAACACAGTGCCACATTATTGGAATATCTTTTTAACAATCGGGTTTGCTCTTGAGTCAGTGCCGTACCCGAACAAGCCACCACATTGTCGCAACCGTGCTGATGTGCGGTAATCACATCCATATTGCCTTCCACCACAATGGCATAATCAGCTTTTCTTATCTGCGTTTTGGCCTTGTCCAAGCCATATAAAATATTCCCCTTGTGATAAATCCTTCCTTCGGGCGTATTAATATATTTGGCGGTTTCTTCCGAATTCAAGGCTCGTCCGGAAAAACCAACCACATTGCCGTGCAAGTCTTGAACGGGAAAAATCAAACGATCACGAAAACGATCATAATAACCGCTACCTGATTTTTTTTGCACAATAAGTCCGGCTTTGAAGATTTCGTTTTCACTAAATCCCCGACTACGCAAATGATGCATGGTTTTTTGCCAATCGTCCGGAGCATACCCGATTTTGAATTTCTGCACAGTATCTTGATTTAAACCTCGTTTTTGCACATAATCCAAAGCCTTGAACCCGGCCGAAGAATATAAATTTTTATACCAAAAACCGCCAGCCTCGGCACAAACATCATATAAACGATTTTTTTGACTGATCGCTCGCGGATCGCTACGCTTAATTTCCACCCCGGATTTTTGCGCCAAAATTCTCAAGGCCTCGGGAAACTCCACTCCTTCTATTTTTTCAATAAAACTAAACATATCTCCCCCAACTCCACAGCCAAAACAGTGAAAAATTTGTTTGTCCGGAGAAACATGAAACGACGGGGTCTTTTCATTATGAAACGGACATTTGGCCTTATAACTATTACCGGTTTTGCGCAACTCCAAGTATTCCCTTATCACATTAACAATGTCTAATTTTTGTTTAATTTGTTCAACAGGATCTTGCATAAATTAATTTATTTTATATAGTATGGTATAATCTTATCAGAATAATCACAAAAGGTAAATCTATGAACATAAACAAAGATAAAAAAGAAAAAAGCAACGATTTTATCCGAATGCCCAGAGAAAAACTAACTTTTGGTCAAAAAGCGGCCGATAGATTAAGTAACTTTTGCGGCAGTTGGAAATTCATAATCCTTGTCTTGACCTATATTTTTCTATGGATTCTTTTAAATCTAATCGGCTGGGGTTTGCAATGGGATCCTTGGCCGTTTATTATTTTGAATCTGACCCTTTCCTGCTTGGCCGCTTTGCAAGCGCCGGTTATTTTAATGAGTCAAAATAGACAAACTCAACGGGATCGGCTCAGTCAAAGATATGATTATCTGGTGGACAGGAAAACCAGTCGAGAAGTCAGTCAGATACTTAAAGAATTGAGCAGTATCAAAAGAAAATTAAACAAAACTGAAAAAAAATAAAAACAGATTTTTTAAAAAGCGGCTGTTGATCAGCTGCTTTTTTTATTGTAAATATCAGCAATTATTTTGGTAATCCTCCGGGCTTCTTCTTCCACCTGCGGACCTTGATAATCAGCACTGTGGGCTTGGCCTTTTAAATATGAAACTTGCTTTTGATCCAAATGCAAATTTACCGCAAAATAATTATCAAAAACATCCAAATAAACATGAAACCTGGGATAATTGGAACTGCCCAATTTTTTAGTGTAGCTTATATTGTTATGGTCCTTGTCCACCCATTCTCCATAACCGCAACGTCGAATCAGCTCCCGCGGATTATATTTTTTTAAAGGAAATTTGAATTTCATAAAAATTAATTTAAACTTTATTTGGCCAAATGCTGTTTTTAACCAATTTTATAATTTCTCCGGCCGGTATTATTAACAATGAAATTAAAGCAATATAACCAAGATCCGTTAATTGCATCGGTTGGACCTTTAAAAATTCAGACAAGGGAGTATACAAAAGAATCAACTGCAAAATAAATGAAACCACTATAGCCAATAAAATTTTGGGGTTGGAGAAAAAATTTGATTTAAAAATGGAATGACGATTACGCAGATTCAAACTGTTAAACAACTGCAAAAAAACCAAAGTAGTAAAAGTAGCCGTACCGGCATAAGCAAAATCAACTTGCTCTTTATACCATATAAAGACAATCAAACTGACCGCAGTCATAAATAAACCAAGCATAAATAACTCAAAAACCGTCACTTTATTTAAGATCGACTCCTTGGGATCGCGCGGAGGCTTTTTCATAATGTCTTTTTCTTCGGGTTCGGAACTAAGAGCCAAGGCCGGCAAACCGTCTGTCACCAAATTCATCCATAAAATTTGCACCGCGGCCAAAGGAGATCCCAACCCGGCGATAACCGCAATAAATATGGTTAAAATCTCACTCAAATTACAGGATAAAAGGTATTTAATAAATTTTTTTATATTGGTAAAAATATGACGACCTTCTTTGACTGCGGCTACAATGGATTTAAAATGCTGATCGGTTAAAATCATATCAGCCGCCTGCTTGGCCACATCCGTGCTGGTATTAACGGCCACTCCAATATCAGATTTTTTAATGGCCGGCGCATCATTAACTCCGTCTCCGGTCATGGCCACAATATTACCTTGTTTTTGATAAGCTTGCAATATTTTCACCTTGTGTTCCGGACTAACCCGAGCGTAAATATCCACTTCTTGGAATTTTTCCGCAAACTCTTGACCACTGAGCTGATCAATTTCTTTTCCGGTCAAAGCTTTGCCGGTAATACCGATCTTGCGACCAATGGCTTGAGCCGTAGTTTTGTGATCACCGGTGATCATGACTACTCTCATACCGGCGCGACGACAAAGTTTAATGGATTTTTTTACTTCTTTTCTTGGCGGATCAATCATGCCGGTCAAACCTAAAAACACCAAGTCCTTTTCTTTCCCGGTTGAACTGTAAGCCAAAGCCAAAACCCGCAAGGCTCCGCCGGCAAAAGCTTCATTGGCTTGCAAAATATTTTGTTTTTTTTCTTTGGTTAATTTTTCTCGTCCGCGACCGGTTAAAACATAGGAGCATTTTTCCAAGACAACTTCCGGTGCTCCTTTTAAAGACATACGCTCTTTTTGATCAACCTCATGCCAAGTAGCCATGTATTTATCCTCTGAGGTAAAACTTTTTTCTTGCAACCGTTCGGCCTTTACTTTAATCCCGGCTTTTTCAGCCAAAACCAACAAAGCAATTTCAGTAGGATCACCAACATATTCACCGTCTATTGAATAAGCGTTATTGCACAAAAAACCGGTTTCCAATAAATAACGCATTTTTTCTTTGGAAAAAGCCTGACCATCCAAAGAAAAATCACCTTTAGGTTCATACCCAATTCCGGAAACCTTTATCTCCTGGCTGTTAAAATATATTTTTCTCACAGTCATTTCATTACGAGTCAAAGTCCCGGTTTTATCACTGCAAATAACCGTAGTGCTACCCAAGGCTTCAACCGCTGCTAATTTTCTGATCAAAACATTTTTTTTAACCATACGTTGTACCCCCAAAGCCAAACTAACGGTAACCACCGCCGGCAAACCTTCGGGAATAGCGGCCACAGCCAGAGAAAGAGCAATAAATAACATTTCTATTTTATCTTGCCCGGTAAAACAGCCTACCGTAAAAATTACGATGGATAAAAAAATAATCAAAACTCCCAAAACCACGCCAAAATGACTTAGGCGCTTTTGTAAGGGAGTTTTATTGTCTTTACCCGACTGAATAATTCCGGCAATCTTGCCAATTTCAGTCTTCATCCCGGTTTTGGTCACTACGGCCAAACCATGTCCGGCCACCACAGTGGTTGAGGCAAAGAGCATATTTTTTTGTTCACCCAATCCGGAAGCTGAATTAAACACTCCTGTTTTTTTGCTAACCGGTAAACTTTCCCCGGTCAAAGTTGATTCATTTGTCCTCATATTAACCGCTTGAAGCAAGTACATATCCGCAGGAACACTGTCTCCGGTTTTTAACTCCACAATATCACCGGGTACCAATTCACTTGATTTAACCTTTTTCTTTTGGCCGTTGCGAATAACCACGGCTTTGGGTCTGGCCAGTTTACGCAAAGCTTGAATGGATTTTTCCGCTTTATATTCCTGAACAAAACCAAAAATCGCGTTGATAATAATAATGGCCAAAATCACTCCGGCATCAATAAATTCTTGCAAAAACAAAGAAACCGCCAATGCGAAAATCAAAATATAAACAATAAAGCTTTTAAACTGGGATAAAAAAATCCTCCACAATGATATTGATTTTTGTTTTTTTATTTCATTAAGTCCATACTTTTCCTGTCTTTTTTTGACCTCTGAGGAATCCAACCCTTGCGCCGAGGTATTTAGCTTTTTTAAAACCGCTTTTTTATCCAAAGAAAAATATTGCATACACAAAATAAACCGGTTTTACCCGCAAATATTAATTATTTTACAAATAAATTATAACAGAAAACGGTTACAAAATAAAGAAAAGACAAAGCCTCAATATTTAAAAACAACGAGAAAACAAAGGATCAATACCTCAAAGCATCAAAAATCAACAAATCAATAAATTAAAAAATCAAAGAACCGGGAAAATGTAGGAACAAAACAATGTTTTGTCCGAAATTCCAAGTAAGAATTCACTCCGAACACTAAGAGAAAAAAGGGGTAGCTAAGATGTTTAATTTAATGCAAATTACTTGGAAAATAAATTACGAATAATAACAAAGATTTAAGCTAAAACATTTTCGAAAATCCTGATAAAAACACAAAAACAAAAACCCGCAAAAAAGCAGGTTTTGTTTAATCAATATAAATTTTCTTCTTATTCGGAAAAAGCCAAATAACCCATGGCAATAAAATTAACAATCGGTACAATCATGGCAATTCCCCACCAGCCGGACTTGCCTCTGGCTTCAGCTATTTTCCACCACAGATAAACGCCCCAAACAATATTCACCAAAGGAATAAATATAAGCAAAATGCTCCAATAAGACATTTTGGCGATTTTAACCATTAAGAAAACATTCACAATCGGAATCCAGGCCAGCCAAGCCGGTTCGTCCTTGGTTTTTTTAGCAATAAGCATCAAGGTCAAAGCGGTATAAACATAAACCGCAATGTAAAAAACATACGACCAAACCATACCCATTGCTGAAGGAACTTCATTCATAGATTTTATTTTTATTTATAAATTTTATCAAACATTTTTATTATAACACCTTTTCAGTAAGATCCCCCAAACCATTAAAAAGCATTCAAGCGGAAACTATATCAATAAAATCTTTTTTAAATTTATTTAAATCAAAATCCACGGCCACATTAAATATATTTTTTTGGTCTTTTTCAACTATCAGACTTCTTCCTTGCTCTTTTCCTCTTGTTCGAATGGATAAACCATAATCTTGGCAAGTAAAGTTTTGCGGGCGCAGAGCAAAGTAAACAGCCAGCGGATCATAAAGAGTGGCTCCACAGGAACCAAATCTTTGAATGTAAAAATCCGTTATTTTACGAACAAAAGGTTTTAAGTAATCCTGATTTTTTTTTAAATCATCTTCGGTTAAAACGGCTTTATTGGCCACATCAAGAGGAATCAAGGTTTTATTTATGGGAAAAGAACTGACAAGATCAATGGCCTCCGGATCAACAAAAAAATTAAATTCGGCAAATTCGGTTTGGTTTCCGGGAACTTTTAAAGCTCCACCCATAATGATTAAATGAGATAAATTAGACATGATTTGCGGCGCGCGCTGAATGGCTCGGGCGATATTGGTCAAAGGCCCCAAAGCAATAATAGTCAAATCCTTATTTTCTTTGACCAAATCAATAATATCTTCAACCGCTCGCCCAGCCAATTCAGCTCGGCCCGGCGGACAAAGTCCGGCCAGGCCGTCCGGGCCATGGCTTTCAGCTTGAACTAATTTTTTGTTCAATGGCCCGGCCGCGCCGGAAGAATTTTTTATATTGGAATTCAGTTGTTTTAAAATAAATTCCGTATTTTTAGTCACATTTTCCAAAGTAGAATTACCGGCCACAGTGGTAATCAATTCAATATCAAGACCGGCCTTGATCGCTAGAATCAAGGCCAGAGCATCGTCTATTCCGGGATCAGTGTCTATAAGGTATTTCATAAAACCGCTAAGCTTATATTATTTGAAAATTGCAGTTATTCAATATTATTTAAAATATTATCTTTTTTATTCCTTTAATAATTAATTCTTTCTTCTTTTGAAAAATTTTTTAACTAAAAAACAGTAAATCCAACTATATATAAAATTCTACCATAAATCAGGCAAAGATAAAATAGCTTAGCCTAAATTACTGAAAATAATTTTAACTTACCGAAATGATTAAAAACATTGAAAAATCTTTTTATTTTTGATAGAATAAAACTACAATTTACTTACGGAGAGGTGGTCGAGTGGTCGAAGGCGCTTGCTTGGAGTGCAAGTGTGGCAGAGATGCCACCGCGGGTTCGAATCCCGCCCTCTCCGCCAATTCAAACAAAAACAAAAAACGCCCCGTTTAAGG
>CAZPBK010000001.1:150319-157788 GCA_964584985.1 uncultured Gammaproteobacteria bacterium
CGAATCCCGCCCTCTCCGCCAATTCAAACAAAAACAAAAAACGCCCCGTTTAAGGAGCGCTTTTTTATTTGATAATAAATAGTTTATTCCGCCAAATATTGGTCAATCATGGTTTTTAACTGCTCAAAAGGCACAGCTCCACTGACCAGTTCTCCGTTGATAAAAGTACCGGGAGTTCCCTGAACTCCGGCGGCCTGCCCTTCAGCCAAATCCTGAGAAATTTTATTGGCCATTTGCCCGGAATCCAAACATTCATTAAATCTGGAAGTGTTTAATCCCATTTTCCGAGCCGCTGATTGCCATTTTTCAATACTCATATCATCATCCAAATTGGCTTGAAAAGCCACATTGTACATCTCCCAGAACTTGCCCTGATCACCGGCGCATTCCACCGCTTCAGCCGCTTTTTGAGCATGCTCGTGAAAGGAGAGCGGAAAATGACGAGTAACAAAAGCGATTCTATCGCCATAAGCATCTTTAATCTTTTTTATATTTTCATAATGTCGTCCGCAATAAGGACATTCAAAGTCAGTATATTCAATAATCTGAACTTTAGCCTGTCTGTCCCCAAAAACCGATTCATTATCTTTAATAGCCGGAACCTCGGTTGCTACCTGTTGCTGTTGCTCAACCTCGGCCTGTTCAGCCTGCTGAGCTGCCGCGCCTAAATCAACTTTTTCACCTTGACTAAAGACCACGGACAAAAGCACTACAAAAGCCACCAAAGACAAAACGGCCATGCCGGAAAAAAAGCCCAATAAAAAATTGGTTTTACTTGGTTTTTTTGTGTTTTTTTCTTGTGTGTTACAATCTTGCTCCATAGAATTTGTTTTTAAGAATTTATTGTTTAAGTTTAACAAAAATTGATATGTTTGGCAAATTATTTTATATAGTAAATCTTATTTTTTTGTGCGGAAACACGCCCCAGTCTTAACCTTTCTTCATAAGTGGAATACATAGTGTACAGCTTTTCTCCCTTTTTAACTTTTTGGCCAAAACGCACATGAGTGTGAATACCGGCAAATTTATCTCGCGGAGCGCCCAAATTCATACAAACATGATTAATAGCCGAATTATCCACAAAATCTATTTTTCCGGATTTTTTGGCGTGAACTTCGTAACGATTAACTTCTTGCATTACTTCTTCGGAATTTAAATCTTTTTTTCCGCCTTGTTCTACAATAATTTGATTCATAGTTTCCCAAGCTTGACCATTAGCAATTTGCGCTTTGGCCATTTTTACTCCTTGACCCTTTTTAGCTTTTTTCATCAGCTCCAGTAACGCGCCGGTCAATTTGCAAGATTTATTTTCCAGATCACGCGGACGAAATCGATGTCTTTGCAAAACCCGCAAAACATCTCTGGCCTCCAAGGCCGGGCCAATGCCCCGCCCCACCGGTTCTTTGGCTCTGGTTTTCACCGCTACTATTTTTATACCAAATTCCTTACCCAGCTTGATCATTTTTTTCTCGATCAAATCAGCCTTTTTCATATTAGGCACTTTACAAGTCTGACCAACCGGAATATCCAGAACTAAATAATCAACGCCGGTAGCCACTTTTTTAGCCATAATACTAACCAACATTTTATCGTATGATTCCAAAGAAAGCGGACGCGAAACCCGAATAATTTTATCGTCAGCCGGAGCCATTCTCAGTCCCCCGCCCCAAACCAAACAGCCATTGGTTTTTTTAACAATTTTCTTTATCTCTTCCATGTTAAAACTAACATTGCAGATCACTTCCATGGTATCGGCAGTACCGGCCGGTGAAGTAATAGCTCGCGAAGAAGTTTTGGGAATTTTTATGCCCAAAGAAGCAATAATGGGAATTATGATCGGAGTCATTCGATTACCGGCTAAACCTCCGACCGAATGCTTATCCGCCACCTCACCTCTCAAGTCAAACTTTTCACCGGTCTCAGCCATGGCCTTGGCCACATAATATAATTCCTTTTCGCTGTATGGCTTAATAAAACTGGTAGCCGCATAATATGTTGTTTCGATTTGTCCCAAAACCCCATTGGCTATATCACGAATCAAAGCATGAATTTCTTTGTAATCAGCCGGCTTACCCAACATCTTTTTTTGTAAGGTTTTTATGGACAAAGGCCGTGATTCCACTTTCAATTCCACAACCTCCCCGGGCTCCACTTTTCTTTTTTTCCACACATCCTCAAAAAGGCCTATCTCTCCGTCTTTAACCAGTTCCTCGCTAAAATCAGCTGTAGCCGTCACCGACTTTTTTTTGTTAAAAATCAAAGTCACCTTGTCTCCGGGATGAATGCCGTAACTTTCAGCTTCTTGTTCGTTCATCAAAACGATCAAGCCGGCTCCGGTTTCAATATCCAAGTTTTTGGTTTTTAAAAAATAAGCCATAAATTTTTATTTTGCTAATAAATTTATTATTTAAAATTCACATCATAATCAGCAGACAGAACATTATTCCGTTCCTACTTTTTTAACTTTCTTTACCCTATCTTTTATATTTATATCTGACTCCACTCCATTGATCTAAAGCTGTTTTTAACTCAACATGATCTTGAGCATAGTCGTTTAATTCAATGTTTTTAGCAATAGCTTCAGCTGCTTGACGACAAGCCTTGGCTCCGGCCACCGAACCGTCACGATGCCCATGCACCCCTCCGCCAAAATTAGCAATAAGGTTATTGCCTAAAATCTCCACTAATTTTGGTAAAAGACCCGGATGCAATCCACCCGAAGCAATGGGCATAGTTGGCTTAACACTGGACCAATCCGAAGTTAAAACATTTAAATCTTGCCAATCTTCTTTTAATAATTCATTAATGGTCAAAACTTCATCCGCATCACCTTCCATTTTCCCAACAACCGTACCGGTATGCAATTGATCAACCCCGGCCAACCTGGCCAATTTAGCTACCATCAGCATGGTCATTCCATGCTTGGGATTGCGAGTAAACATACTATGCCCGGCCCTATGACCATGAATAATCAAACCCAAATTTTGTTTTCTCAAATACTGCACATTATCCAATCCCACTGAAATAATATCCACCATTACACAGCGACCGCCGAGCTTTTTAACCAGCTTGGCGCGACGCAACATTTCATCCGGCGGAGCGGTTACATTGCAAGCATAGATTTTTACTTGACCGGTCTGCTTTTCTACTTTTTTGCGCCTTTCCAAAGTTTTTTTAACCCGATCCTCAAATCTATTAAAACTCATACTGGTCAAATTTTCATCATCTTTAACCAGGTCAATACCATTTTTCCAGACTTTATAGGCCACATCAGCATGTTCAGCCGGACTTAACCCCACTTTTGGTTTTATAATACTACCCAAAATTAATCGATCCTTATTCTTTAGAATCCGTCTTATGCCCTCAATACCCAAAGCCGGTCCGGAAAAACTTTTTATGTATTTTTTAGGAAATTGCACATCCAAAAGTCGCAAGTTTTTAACTGCTTTCATGGAATAAATATTTCCACCGATACTGGACATAAACTGAGGAATACTGCCCAATTCAAATAAAGCTAAGGGATAAGCGATTTTAATTATCTTCTTTTTTTGATTGATTGAATAAACCGTAGCTTTTAATTTTTTTGCCGTCTTTGGTTTTAAAGTGGACAATTCCGTCCAAGAACCGATTGAACTTTCTCCGGCCACTGCATCAGCCGCTTTATTAAAAGCAATATTCGGCTCCATATAAAAAGTAGCCAGCAATTCTTTGTCCGAATCAGGTTTATAACCTTGATCAATAAATCCTACCTGTGCCATAAATTATTTTTTATTTTTAAATTTGGTCTATTTTATTTTATAATTTTATACAATTCTTTTAACTCACTGATAGTAAAATCGGGCTTAAAATCCAAATCCTGTTTTTCTCGACTAAACCAAACCGTAGTCATCCCCATTTTAGCCGGTACTTCCAAATTTATTAAATTATCGTCAATAAACAAACATCTTGCCGGTTTAACTCCGGTCTTTTTTAAAAATATATGATAAATCTCTGACTGTGGTTTTAAACAATCATGTTCAGCGCTTATGATTATTTTATCAAATTTAAACAAACGAGCCAAGAACCGTGCCCAAGAAACCGGCAGATTAGTGATTGAACCTACTTGATAATTTTTTTTCAAATTTTCTACAACCTCCACAGCTGACGGATCAATGGCCAAGGATCGCAAAAATTGTTTTTCCACTTTTTTATCTTGCTTTAAAGTTTGCCAAAATTCGGCAAATTCAATTTTTCCGCTTTTGTATTGATTGTATTTTTCTTTGACTTTTAGATAATCTTGATCCAAAAATTCGGATAGACCCTGTTTTATAATATGGCCGTTTTTATATAAAACGCCCATAAGGTCAAAAATTACATACTGAAATTTGTTCATAAAATATATTATTGACTTTTTCTTGTTGGTTTGTTAGCATAATTGCGCTGTACAATCCCAAAAAAGGAGTCTAAATGAATAGTGCCAGCTTTATTCTCAATGACCTTCTGTCAAAATCTCCGGATCTTGGAGAGAAACTGGAAATCAAACTTTTCTCAAAAGAGAACGACCAAAAAATCTTTACTTGCATAATCCATGCAAAAGTCGTAAGAAAAAGTTATTACCCACAGGATGAATTCCTTGAAATATCTCTATCTGGAGGGGAAAAACCCGAAATCGACTCTATTTTCAAAGACAAAGAAACGCCCAACGAAATATGGGAAGTCAGTTGTCAGGAATCAAGAATTCCTGATACCTACGCCGAAGTTGACATTTTGTCTCCATAAAACATAAAAAGAACAAAAGGCTTCAATCACACTGGATTGAAGTCTTTTTTATAACCAAAGCCACGGATATTGGGCTTTTATTTTCTTAACTAAATTCTTTGGCTTAACTATACCAAACTCACAAATATACCCTTGAATAAACTCGGCCGGCACCCGATCAAAAGCCGGATTTAATATTTTCAAATTCTTCGGTGCTTGAGCCCAAACCTCTTTAGCCGGACGCTGTTCTATTTTTATGGCTTTTATATTTTTAGCTTCTTCGTTTATTTTCAAACTTTGAGTGGCAATATAAACCGGGACCTTGTTTTCATGAGCAATCCGAGCCAAACCAAAACTGCCCACTTTGTTTACGCAAGAGCCGTCAAGGGAAATGGCATCGCAACCAATAATCATTTTATCAATTTTAAAATCAGATCCGCTCCTGCGACTGAGCAGAAAATCAGCGGCCGAATCCACCACCAAAGTATCTTCTATTCCGGCACGCAACAAATCCTTGGCGGTTTTATGTCCTTGATATAATGGACGAGTTTCCGTTTGAAAAACTTTTATGTTTTTTTTGTCTTTTTCAGCTTGCTTTAAAATTTTTATTACCGTGGAAGAATGGCAATGAGTGAAAATTCTGTTTTTGTTTTTTATTAACCCGGATCCGGCCTTGATTATTTTATCGTTATTTTGTTCAAAAAGATTTAAAATATAATCAATAGTCTGTTGGCTTTGTTTTTTCAGTTCACCAATATCAGAGGACTGGAAATTTTTCAAGCTAAACAATAAAAACTCCAGCAGATTCTCAGCCATGGGCTCAGTAGCTCTGGCTTTAGTTAAATATTGGCCGGCCTTTTTTATCTTGGAAACAAATTCTTTTTTGTTCCCGGCGCTAATTTTCTTACTGTATTTTTTCAAAGCTTGTCCCGTAGCCACGGCCACATTGGTAGCGCCCTGGATTTTTATTGATTTAATGTTTTGATAGGTTTTTTTAATCTCCTGATCCATATTTTTTAAAATAATTATGTTTTTTTTGATAAATTACGCATTTGTCGCAAATACTTGGCTCTTCTTTTGCCCATTTTACTTTTGGTGCCTTTATCCGTAACTTTGAACTCTTCACCCATATCCACCACATCCACTCGGCCCTTGAATCTTAGAATATTGTAAATGTTATCACGCAAAACCGCACATTCGCTTTCCTCGCCATGGACAATAAAAATGTTTTTTAAATCATCTATGTTTTTTATATATTCCAAAAGTTCCAACTTGTCAGCATGAGCGGAAAAGGAATTTAGAACCGTCACCCCGGCTTTTAACGGATAATAACGCCCGAAAATCTTTATTTTTCTTTTTCTTTCCAAAATCTGTCTTCCCCTGGTGCCCTTGGCCATAAAACCAATAATCAAAATTAGATTCTTGGGATCGGTCATGTGGTTTTTTAAATGATGCACGATCCGTCCGGCTTGGCACATGCCTGAAGCGGAAACAATAATACACGGACCTTTATAGTTATTCAGTTTTTTAGACTGTTCCACGCTCTTGGTATAAGTGATTTGTTCAAAATAAAACGGGTTCTTTTTTTTATCCAAAAAATCCCTAAAAGTCTCATTGTCATAATAATCACGATGACGATCAAAAACTTGAGAAAGTTCAGTGGACAAAGGGCTGTCCACGAAAATCGGTATTTTCGGTACTTTACCTTGCAAATAAAGTTCGTGCAAAATATAAACAAAGGCCTGAGTGCGTTCAAAGGAAAAACCCGGAACAATGATTTTACCGCCCCGCTTAATCGCATCATTAACCGCCCAAGCTATCTCCTGATGCACGCTGTGAATAGAGTCATGAAGGTGACTGGCGTAAGTGCTTTCGGTGATTAAAATGTCGGCTTTTTTCACTTGATAAGGATCATTTAAAATCGGCATATGTTTGCGTCCCAAATCTCCGGTAAAAACCAATCGTTTATCTCGGCCTTCTTCGCGATAATCAATAACAATTACCGCTGAACCAAAAACATGACCGGCATCATAAAAAGTCACCCAAATATCTTTGGCCAGTTTAAATCTTTTTTTATAGCTATGCCCTTTGAACAATTTCATCACACCGTAAACTTGACTGTCCGTGTAAAGCGGTTCTTGTTTTTTCCCGGTTTTTCGTTTTAAATACTTGGCGTCCTGCTCTTGAATATGAGCGCTGTCCAAAAGCATAACCTCGGCCAGATCAACAGTCGCTCCGGTGCTATGGATCGGTCCGCGGTAACCCATTTTGTAAAGCCGAGGCAAAGCACCGATATGATCAATATGAGCGTGGGAAATCAGCACAAAATCAATTTCCTTGGGATTAAAAAGAAATTCTTGGTTTTGTTGACGGATTTTTTTGCGATTTCCGCCTTGAAAAAGACCGCAATCAAGCAAGATTTTATAACCATTGATCTCTACAACATGCCTGGAGCCGGTGACATTTTGGGCCGCTCCACAAAATTTTAATTTCATAAATTTAAGTTATTTTACTGTCTTTATATTAATATAATATCATAAAAAAACCAAATAAAAAAATGTGTAAACAAACACATCGTTGCCAGAAACAAACATTTTAGGTCGTTAAAATCTTATCGAACAATCGCCACTCCAATTTTTCCACCGATCCGATCCTTAAATCCCCCAACTCCACTGACCCCAGCCTAATCCTTTTTAATTTTTGAACTTTATAACCCAGCTTAGCGCACATTT
>CAZPBK010000002.1:0-44996 GCA_964584985.1 uncultured Gammaproteobacteria bacterium
AGTTTAATACAGATATTCAATTTCTACTTTTGTAGATATGGGTTGAATTATGAGGGAATTGCAAGTTTAATACAGAGAGCTATTAGAGGCAGTGGTAAAAAATACGGAAAATAATATATATATGAAATATGTAAGCAAAACCCCACTATTTGAATATATAATGGCTTTTATATTATTGGCTCTCGCTATATATATTGGTTGGACGGCATAATAAAAAAACTTCCCGGAGAGTATGGACAATTTTTTTATTGCATGGCGTTTAATGCAGATATTCAATTTTTGTTTTTGTAAACATTAATAAAATTCGCTTAAAAAGCGAATTTTTTTAGTATTGAAAAAATAAATATGCTAAAATATAGATGTTTATTTGTTTTTTATTAATCAAAAAAAAATATGTCTGACAGATACAAAATTCCGCGGGGCAGTAATTGGAACTTTGACCCCAAAAGAAAAAATAATTTTAAATTAAGCCGATCCAAGTTGGAGCTTTTTATGGAATGTCCCAAATGCTTTTATTTGGACAATCGTTTGGGCTTGAAGCGACCACCGGGTTTTCCTTTTAATCTTAATTCAGCCGTGGATACTCTTTTGAAAAAAGAATTTGATATTCATCGCGCCAAAAACAAAACCCATCCTTTGTTAAAAGAATACGCCATTGCCGCTCGACCGGTGGCTCATGAACAATTGGATAACTGGCGAGAAAATTTTAAGGGCGTTCAATATGAAGATCCACGCACCGGGTTGATTATCAGCGGAGCTATTGATGATTTATGGGTTAATAAAAAAAACGAATATATTGTGGTGGACTATAAAGCCACTTCCAAAAATAAAGCGATAACCGCTTTGGACGAAGATTGGCAGATTAGTTATAAAAGACAAATGGAGATTTATCAATGGCTTTTGCGTAAAAACAATTTTAAGGTTAGTGATACCGGATATTTTGTTTATTGTAACGGAATCACTGATGCCGAGGCTTTTGACGGTAAGTTGGAATTTGATATTAGCATAATTTCTTATCAAGGTGATGATTCTTGGGTGGATGGTGCTGTTTTGAACGCTTATAAATGTTTAAAATCCAAGAAAGTTCCCAAGTCAGATCCTGATTGTGATTATTGTCGTTATGTGGAGCATGTTAAAAAGTACTATTAAAAGAAAAAAGACAGTCAAGATTTAATACTACACAAGAAAATCTAAAAAAAGAAATTAAAAAAACAAAGCGGGAATAAAATATTATTTTATCCAAAATTTCAAAAAATATTTAATCTGAATTTTTTGGGAATAAATCATGAATCATCTTTTGGTAAATTAAATATATATATAAATTAATTTTTAATAAAAATCTATGTCAAAAAAAACATTAAGTGCATTATTAACTATTTTAATCGTTTTGATCGTGGCTCTTTTGGCTTTTGTCGGATGGCAAAAATTCCAAAAACCGACTGACCAAGATCAAGCTCAGGATCAACCGGGAGAGGAACAAACCGCCAAAGTAAAAGTGGCCAATATTTTTGACAATAAAATTGTCTATGAAATGGATGATAAACTGGGAGTCCAAGCTTATATTGATGACTGTGCGGAAAGGGGAGGAGAATTTAAAGAATGTGGATCCGCCTGCGCTGATTCTGCGGAATTTTGTGTGGAAATGTGCGTTTATACTTGCCGATTTGAAAAAGAAAAACAAGAGCAAAATAATTTTGGAGAGATTAGATTTGAAAATTTATCAAAAGGCGGAGTTATTTCCAGTCCGGCCACTCTTCGCGGTCAGGCCAGATCTGATTGGTTTTTAGATAAAAAAATTCCAGTGGTTTTAACCGATTGGGATGGTTTGATTATAGATGAAGCCAAGGCAATGGCACAGAGCGAGATTGTGCCCGGAGAATTTATTGATTTTGAAGTGGTTTTGGAATATGAAAAACCCGAGTTGAAAAATAATGGCAGTTTGATTTTTCATAAACCAACTCCTGCCGGCATGCCCGATACCGGACAGGCGGTGGAAATACCGGTTATTTTTGAATAATTTTAATTTGATTTAATTTTCTTATGTTTCAAAAGTCAGCCCAAAAGAATGATAAAGTAAAATTAAAAAAAAGCTTAAACTTTCCTTTGCTTTTGTTTTACAGTACCGGCACTATTCTTGGTTTGGGTATTTATGTTTTAATGGGCAAGATAGTCGGGGAGGCCGGCACTTTGGCTCCTTTTTCATTTTTAGTCGCCTTTTTTATTGCTATTTTTTCCGCTTTTTCTTACAGTGAGCTTTCAGCCAGAATTCCCAAGAGCGGAGGCGCGGTTAATTATGTGGACGCGGCTTTTCACCGGGATTGGTTTTCACAAATTATAGGCTGGCTTTTAGTAACTTCAGCCATTATTTCCACGGCCACGGTTTTAAACGGTTATGTGGGATATGTCCATGTTTTTGCCAATATTCCGGCTTGGATAATAATTTCCGCGATGATATTGATTTTATCCGGAGTGGCCGCTTGGGGGATAACTCAATCAGCAGCCACTATTACCGGCATTACCATTATTGAATTGATTGGTATTTTTTTGGTAATAATTTTGGGGGCGGAAAATTTGACTCAATTACCGGCCAGATTATCGGAATTTGTCCCGTCTTGGGATTTTGGGGTTTGGAAAGGAATATTTGTGGGAGCCTTTTTATGTTTTTTTACTTTTATTGGTTTTGAAGATGTAGTCAATGTGGCCGAGGAGTCAAAAAATCCTCAAAAGGATATGCCTAAAGCCATAATTGGTTCACTGGTAATTTTAACGGTTTTATATATAATTGTTTCCGTGGTCAGTATTTTGGGCTTAAGTGCCTCTGAGTTGAAAAGCAGTACTGCTCCTTTGGCCGATGTTTTGGCTAAGAAAAACTCAAGTTATCCTTTGATAATCAGCGCCATAGGTTTGATTGCCGTAATAAACGGCGTAATGGTTCAAATTGTTATGAACTCCAGAGTACTTTACGGTATGGCCAGAAAAAGGTTGGCACCGAAAATTTTTGCCCGATTAAATCCAAAGACCAGAACCCCGGTTGTAGCCATTGGCTTTTCCGGATTGATAATTTTGGTTTTAGCTCTTTTGTTTGATTTGGAATCATTGGCTAAAGCTACCAATTATATTTTACTTTTGGTCTTTACGGCGGTGAATTTGTCTTTATGGGTTATAAAAAAGCGTCAACCAAAGGTTAAAGGTGTGCGTACTTATCCGATATTTGTACCTATAATTGGCTTCTTTTCCAGTTTGGCGATCCTGCTATTTCAAATTTATTCCGGGTTTTTTGGGTAGAAAAATGTATAAAAATGAGAAAATATAAAAACCAGATTTTTTCAGTGCTTAAAAATTTGTTTGCGGGACAAGTGGTAAGTTATGATTTTTTGGCTGATTTGGGTGGTCTCAAATCGGCCAGAAACATAACTTGGGTTTTGTCACAAAATAAAGAGCCCGACAAAATCCCTTGTTTCAAAGTGGTGCGTTCAAACGGTGAATTGACCAAAGGCTATAAGTTTGGAGAAGTAAGGGGGTCAGAGAGAAAGGTTAAAAGCCGATAGATTTTGCTTTGGTAAAAATGGTCGGTTAAATAAAAAACATTTTAAAGATTGCAGATAGTCTTTTGTTGATCGTCTTGATTTATGTTATAATTTACTTGAAAAAGTAATTTTTTATTTTTAAACAATTAAATTTTATGGGGTTAACGGTTTGGGCTTTTATTTTAGTGGCTAGCCTTTGGGTTTTGGTAAAATCGGCTGATTATTTTACTGAATACGCGGAAAGATTTGGTAAATTGTTGCGTTTGCCCAGTTTTATTGTTGGCGTTTTGATTGTGGCCGTGGGTACTTCTTTGCCCGAATTTGCCACCTCGGTTTTTGGCGTGGTCAAGGGAGAAACGGATTTTTTAAGCGCCAATGTTTTGGGTACGGTGGTGGCCAATATCTTGTTGGGCTTGGGCGTGGTGGTCCTTTTAACACGGAAAAAAGTAACATTTGACTGGGATATTATTTCCAATGATCTGCCTTTTTTTGCGGCCAGTATTTTTATGATAGTTGTGGCTTTGTGGGATGGAGTTTTTAATTTTTGGGAAGCTCTTTTGTTTATCGCCGGTTATGTGGTTTACATTTTTTACGCCTATTTTATCCAAAGGCACGAGAAAAAGAAAACCAAGGAAAAGATGAAAAAGCAGTTGGATAAAGAAATTAGGGAAGAAGTTAAAGAATCCAAGGAAAAAGAAGAAAAAAAAGGCTTTTGGCCTTCACATTTCAGCCCGAAATTCCGAATTTTATTTTTTCTGTTTATTAGTTTGGTCATAGTGGCCGCTTCGTCGTATTATGTAGTTGAAGCGGTGGTAAATTTGGCGGTAATTTTGAATTTGGGGTCTTCGGTTATTGCGGCCACAGCCGTGGCCTTGGGCACTTCTTTGCCTGAAATAATCGTGGCTTTAGCAGCGGTAAAAAGAGGTAATTTTGACATGGTGATTGGTGATATTTTGGGCTCAAATATTTTTGATATTTTTATGATCTTTGGAGTGACCGGGCTTTTTACCACTTTAACCATTACTATGAACATGTTCATTATTTTGAGCAGTTTTTTAGTGGGCAGTTTTGTTTTGCTTTGGCTTATTCTTTTGGACAAGATTATTACCAAAACCGAAGCCTTGCTTTTTGTGATAATTTATATAATGTTTGTGGGCAAGTTGTTTAATGTTTTTTAAAAAACATAGACAAAAACAAGATATTTTTTTGTGTAAAAGATTTTTCAATAAAAAAAAGAGCTTAAAAAAACAGGCTCTTTTTTGTTTCGTTATATAAGTTGGTTGAGTTTGTCCAAGATGTATTGATGATTTGTATTCAGTTCAAAAGTAATGATTTGTTTTTCCCCGTTTGGCCGAAATTCTTGAAAAATATTTTTCAAATTGTGTTCTTTTTCGGTTTTGATCAAAGCCTTTTTGCTATTATCGTGTTCATAAAAAATCGTGGTTAATTCCACTGAAGGAATACTGACGATTAGTTCGTTTATAGCACCCAAGATATCTTCAGGACGAGCGTTGGTTTGTTGAAAATCTTCTTTATTAATAACCGCCCAGGCGATTTTTTGTTGACTGTCGGTTTTTAGATTCATCAGGATTCTTCCCCAAAGTTTAAGAGCGCCAATGGTTTGCTTTTGATAAAGGTTGCGAATAATTTCTTCGCGCTTGGCGCCGGCGGCCATCAAGTGACTGGCAATATTTAAACTCTTCGGCGTGACATTGGGATTTTTAAAACTTTTGGTTTTTTCAATCATGCCGGTTAAAAGATAAGTGGCAATTTTTTCGTCCAAGAGATTAAGATCAATTGATTCAATAAAATCATAAATTATTTCAGCGATGGAAGAAGAGGTTAAATTAATGGCGTTCAAATGTCCGTAATGTTCGTTTTCCGCTAAGTGATCAATATTGATTATGGGGACTTGATAAAAGAATTCATTATTTTCCTCGTAAAGATGTTTTAGGGATTCCAGATCCGGAGTGTTGATGGTTATAACCAAATCATGAAGGTAGTAGGAATCATTTATTCTAATGTTTTCTTTAGAAATATTTTTTTGAGGAGTAATGTGAATTTCCATTTGCCGGCCGTTTAATGTAGATTTTATTTCCGGTTGGTCATGTTCATCTTTTTCCAGAGTTATGATCATTTTTCGTAAAGCGGACAGGTTATTCTGGATTTTGTTTTTTTCCGTTAAAAAAAGATAATTATGCGGTAAGGAAAAATTTGGTGAAACTATTTTACTTTTTTTCCCGAGTTTACTTAAAAGAGCGGCTAAGGCCAGACTGGAGGAGATACTGTCTCCGCTGGGTCGTTCGCCAAAAACTATCAAGGGCTTTTGACTTTTTTGTATTGTTTCGTAGATTTGTTGATGCTGATTTAAAGCCATATTTTTTAGCAAGAAATAAAAATTTTATCAAAGACTAATTTGATACTTTATAATAAGCAAAACAAAATTATTTGTCAATCGGTTTTGTCAAGCTTTAGCCATGTTTTTCGTTTTTGTCAAATAGGTGGAAGTCAAGTTGATATTTATGTTAAATTATGATAAAATTCAAGGGTAAATCATAAAATTTTTCAAAGTTTGAAAAATATGGAAATGCCAAAAGCTTATAATCCGTTTGAGCATGAAGAAAAAATTTACCAAGAATGGCAGGAACAAGGACTTTTTAATCCTGATAATTTAAAAGGAAAACCTTTTTCCATAATGATGCCTCCTCCCAATGTTACCGGCGTCCTGCATTTAGGGCATGCTTTGGAAAATTCACTTATGGATACCATGGCTCGCTATCAGCGTTTACAGGGCAAGAAGGTTTTGCTTTTGCCCGGTGTGGATCATGCGGCTGTGGCTACCCAAGCCAAAGTGGAAAAGCTTTTGATTCAAAACGGATTGAAAAACCCCAGACAGGAATTGGGGAGGGAAAAGCTTTTGAAAAAAGTTCAAGAATTTGCTGATGATTCTCGTCACACAATTTTAAAACAAATTAAAAAAATGGGCACCAGTTGCGATTGGTCTCGATTTGCTTATACTTTGGACGAAAAAAGAGGTAAGGCGGTTAATACGGTTTTTGAAAAAATGTATAATGACGGATTAATTTATCGAGGCCATCGAGTTGTTAATTGGTCGGTCAAAGGACAATCAACCTGTTCGGATGATGAATTGGAATATGTGGACAGAATGGCCAAGTTATATACTTTTAAATATTCAGCTGATTTTCCCATTACCATTGCCACTACTAGGCCGGAAACAAAATTGGGTGATACGGCAGTGGCGGTAAATCCCGAGGATGAGCGTTATCAAGAGTTTATCGGACAACAATTTGAGGTTGATTTTTGCGGCAATAAATTAACTCTTAAAGTCATTGCTGATCCGGAGGTGGATCCGGAATATGGTACCGGCGCCTTGGGCGTGACTCCGGCACATAGTCCGGTTGATTTTGAAATGTATGAAAAACAAAAAGCCAAAGGTGAGCCAATTGAACTGATCCCGGTAATTGATCAACACCGAAAAATGACTGAACAAGCCGGAGCTGACTTTGTCGGTTTAACCACTGAAGAAGCAAGAGAAAAAGTGATTGAAAAATTAAAAGAAAAAGGACTGTTTATTAGCCAAGAAGAGATTGAACAAAGCGTGGGGACTTCGGATCGGTTTGGTGATGTGGTGGAAGCCTTACCCATGACTCAATGGTTTGTTAGTGTTAATAAAAAAATCCCGGGACGCGATAAAAGCTTAAAAGAACTGATGCGTGCGGCCGTAAAAACGGGGTTAAAAAATAACAAAGATCAAAAAGTTGATATCACTCCCAAGCGTTTTGAAAAAATATATTTTCAATGGATAGACAATTTACGGGACTGGTGCATTTCCCGGCAAATTTGGTTCGGTCATCGTATCCCGGTTTGGTACAAGGATCCGCAAACTCTTACCATGTTTAGACATGGTCAAGCCCAAAGCAATAAAAGCGGTTTATGTGATTCCAATCAAAAAAACAGAGAAAATAATTTAACGGAAAAGGGCAAAAAACAAGTCAGTGAAGCGGCTGAGGAATTACAAAGCGAAAACTTTGATTTAATAATTACTTCTGATTTTCCCCGAGCCAAACAAACAGCTGAGATTTTGGCGGACAAACTAAACATTTCCAAAATAGTTGAGGATCACAGAATAGGCGAAGTGGGGATGGGAGATTTTAACGGCAAAAAAGAAAAAGACTTCACTGCTTTTAGAAAAGAAAATTTTGATAAATGGCATAAAGGTAACCCTGAAAATATTGAATCTTTTTTTGATTTGAAAAAAAGAATTTTTGATTTTTTGGACGAGGTTAAAGAAAAGTATCAAGATAAAAATGTTTTGGTGGTGGCTCACGGAGATAGTATTAGAGTGGCCGGAGGTTATGAGCGGGGTTTAAGTGATAAAGAGATTTTTGAACTGGGCTATCCTGACAATGCCGGTTGGACAAAAATAAACTTACAATCCGAAGAAATAAGGGTTAGTGTTGAAGGAATAAAAGACCCGGCTTGGCAACAGGATCCAGATACTTTAGATACTTGGTTTTCTTCCGGGCTTTGGACTTTTTCAACCTTGGGTTGGCCGGAGAAAACCTTGGATTTAAAAACTTTCCATCCCTCCAGCTGGATGCAAATGGGATATGAACTGCTATTTTTTTGGATGGCACGCATGATTTTAATGTCCTCTTATGTGATGGAAGAAATTCCTTTCAAAAATGTTTATATTCACGGAATGTTGCGTGATAAGCATGGTCAAAAGTTTTCCAAGTCAGCCGGTAACGGCATAGACCCGATTGAAGTAGCTGATAAATACGGAGCTGATGCTTTGCGTTGGGCTCTTTTGATCGGTACTTCTCCTGGTAATGACTCGGCTTTTTACGAAGAAAAAGTGGAAAGCGCCAGGAACATGGTTAATAAATTATGGAATATCAGCCGGTTTATTTTAATGGATTCCCGGGAATTCAAGTCATTGGAAAAAGAACCAAAAGCCAAAACTTTGTCGGATAAATGGATTTTGTCTCGATTTAACCGATTAAATAAAAAAATGCAATATTTGATGACTAAATATAATTTTTCCGCGGCCGGCGAAGAGCTTAGAGATTTTACTTGGAATGAGCTGGCGGATTGGTATGTGGAAATTTCCAAAACCGAAGAAAATAAAAAAGATATTTTAAATTATTTACTTAAAAATCTGTTGATTTTATGGCATCCTTTTGTTCCTTTTGTCACCCAATCTATTTGGAATAATAGGGGAGAGAAACAATCATTGATGACTGCTGACTGGCCAAAAATTAACAAAAAATCAATTAATGAAAAAGTTGAAAAAGATTTTGAACAGATAAAAGAGATTATAGTTAATATTCGCAATCTGCGTAGCGAATACAAACTTGATCCTGGAAAAAAGCTGGAAATTTTATATAATGGACAAGAGGAATTAGTTGAAAAAAACAAAAAAGCGATTAAGTTTTTGGCCAAACTGAAATCCTTGGATTCAGTCGAGAAAAAACCAGATCGTTCGGCCGGAACGGTCGCTGGTCTAACTCAAATCTATTTACCTTTGGCCGATTTGATAGATTTTGATCATGAGAAAAAGCGTTTAAATGAAGAAAAAGACAATCTGCAAAAATATTTAGCCGGTTTGGGTAAGAAGTTGAACAATGAGAACTTTGTAAACAATGCTCCGGAAGAAGTGGTGCAAAAGGAAAAACAAAAAAAACAACAAGCTGAAGAAAAGTTAAAAAAAATAAATAAGCAATTGACTGATTTGCAATAAGCGTATAAATATTTTTTAAATAAAAAGTTTAATAAAATAATATGAAAATTGACACTGACCAGCAAAAAATAAAAGATCTGTTAACTAGGGGCGTGGAAAATATTTATCCGGATCGAGATTTTTTGGAAAAAAGATTAAAATCAGGAGAGCAATTGTCCTTATATTTGGGCATTGACCCCACCGGACCGGATTTGCATCTCGGACATGCGATTAGCTTGATGAAATTGCGACAGTTTCAAGATTTGGGCCATAAGGTTATTTTATTAATCGGCAGTTTTACGGCCATGATCGGTGATCCGACCGACAAACTGGCTATTCGTAAACCTTTGACTCGTGAACGGGTTATGGAGAATTGTCAAAAATATAAAAAGCAAGCGGCCAATATTTTGGACATGAAGAAAACTGAAATAAAATATAATCATAAGTGGTTAGATAAATTGAATTTCAAGGATGTTGTTGAATTGGCCGCTAATTTTACCGTTCAGCAAATGTTGGAGCGAGATATGTTTGAAAAAAGAATAAATAACGGAAAGCCGGTGGGTTTGCATGAATTTTTATATCCCTTGATGCAGGGGTATGACTCAGTAGCCATGGAAGTTGACGGTGAGCTTGGCGGAAATGATCAGACTTTTAATATGTTGGCCGGTCGGACTTTGATGAAAAACATGTTGAATAAAGAAAAATTTGTAATGACCAACAAGCTTTTAGTGGATTCAGAAGGAAAAAAAATGGGTAAAACCGAAGGCAATATGATTTCTCTGGGTGATTCGGCCAAAGAGATTTTTGGCAAAGTAATGTCTTGGAGTGATGATATGATAGATATTGGATTTGAATTATGTACTTTTGTTCCCAAAAATGAATATAAAAAAATAATTAAGGAAAATAAAAATCCGCGTGATCAAAAAATTATTTTAGCTGAAAAAATAGTAACAATTTATTTTGATCAAAAGTCCGCGGAACAGGAAAAAGAAAATTTTATTAATACCTTTGCCAAAAAAAAGACCCCGGAGAACATTACGGGTGCTGATTTGGCCGGAAAAAGTATTTTGGAGGTTTTGGTTAAGAGCGGGATGGTTGATTCAAAGTCGCAGGCGCGTCGTGATATTCAAGGCGGTGGAGTAAAGATCAACCAGGAAAAAGTCGGTGATAGTGATTTTGAAATAAAGGTTAAATCAGGAGATATAGTGCAAAAAGGCAAAAGGCATTTTTTGAAAATAAATTGATCTAATTTATTTAATCGGAAAAATTCGCTTAAAAATAAACATTTTTATTGAGCGAATGAGTAGTTTTATTATATGAAGGTTTTAATTTTTTTGGAAAAAAACATTTTACAACCAAAAACTCTGGAACCCAGGGAGGTGTTAAGGAAAAAACTGGCCAAATGGATTGAAAATGGAGTGGAAATGGAGTTTATTACCGGAATCAGCAAGTTTTTAGATCTCAAGAAAGCCAATGAGTCTTTGAAAAAAATGGATGTTGATTCGCCTGTGGTTCATTCCAAGCAAAATGATAAAGATTTTATTGATTTAGTAAAAAAAATCAGTCCGGATGTATTAATTGAAAATGTTGACAGTTTGGATAGCGAACAAACTGTTTGTTCAAAATTGGAAAATTCAGATGATATTGATACTTTTGGTATGCTAATTAGCGATCCCAAGGAGATTTTGGATATGCCCGATACTCCGGACAAGTTGAAGGCGGTTTTGCCCAAGGAACAAAAAAATTAAAATAAGTTTTAATAGCCTATATTTATGAAAATGGTTTTAACAAAGGTGGCCGAGGAGCTGGAAAAGGCTTTGGATAAGAAAATTGATCAGAGTTTTTTTTCAATTCCACCAAAGCCGGAAATGGGTAATATTTGTTATCCTTTTTTTGAATTGGCTCAAAAAGCGGGTACAAATCCGGCTGAATTGGCTGAAAAAACCGCTCAAAGAATAAAGGCGGGCAAGGTTATAGAAAAAGTAAAACCGGTCGGTCCTTATCTTAATTTTTTTATAAATCCCGAGTTTTTAGCGGAAAATTATTTGATGAACAAACAAAATATAAGAAACAACACTGAAAAGAAAAAGATTATGATTGAATTTGCTCATCCCAACACGCATAAAGCTTTTCACATTGGTCATTTGCGAAATATTATTACCGGTGAAAGTCTTTGTCGCATTTTGGATTATTTGGGTCATGAGGTTATCAGAGTCAATTATCAGGGGGATATAGGAATGCATATTGCCAAATGCTTGTGGGGGGTTCAGCGCAAAAAAGCCGAATATGAAAGTATTAAAAAAGAAAACTTGGACAAAAAAATTGAATTTTTAAGCGGTTGTTATGCTTTTGGAGCGCAATCCTTTGAAAAAGAAGAAAAAACAAAAAAGGAAATAAAAAATATTAACCAACAGGTTTATGAGCAGTCTGAGGAAATAAAAGAAATATATCAAGAAACCAAAAAATGGAGTTTGGATTATTTTGATCGTGTTTACAAAAGACTGGGAACTCATTTTGACCGTTTTTATTTTGAATCTGAGGTTTTTGAAAAAGGCAGAAAAATGGTTTTTGATTTTCTGGATAAAGGAGTTTTTAAGGAAAGTGAAGGCGCGGTTATTTTTGAGGGAGAAAAATATGGTTTGCATAATCGTGTTTTTGTAAACAGTGCCGGTCAGCCTACATATGAAGGAAAGGAAGTGGCTTTGGCTGATTTGCAAATGAACGAATATAATCCCGATAAAATAATTCATGTGGTGGGCAAAGAACAGACTGAATATTTTAAGGTGATTTTTCAAGCCTTGGAAGAGATTGTTCCGGGGATCAGGCAAAAGGAGGAACATTTGGCTTATGGTTGGGTTGGCCTAAAATCCGGAAAAATGAGTTCACGCACGGGAAAGGTTGTTTTGGCTGAATGGCTTTTGTCAGAGGTTAAAAAACAAATTGCTCAAATAATGGAAGAAAGCGAGCAAAAAAACTCAGAAGAAATAAAGGAGAAGGTGACGCTCGGGGCGGTTAAGTACGCCATGTTGAGATTGGGAGTGGATATTGACATGAGTTTTGATATTAAAGAATCAATCAGCTTATCGGGAAATAGCGGACCGTATTTAATGTATATTTTGGCTCGAGTAAACAGTATTTTAAAAAAACACGGTAAAGTGGAGAAATTGCAAGAGGTCCCCGAGGAGATAACTGACGAGGAAAAACAACTTTTGTTAAAAATAGCGGATTTTGATTCAGCTTGTCTACGGGCGGGAGATAATCTGGATCCTTCGGAATTAGCTAAATATTTATTCGGATTGGCCAAGGTCTTTAATGAATTTTATGATCGTTGTCCTATTTTGAGAGCCAAGGGCGAAATAAAAGTTTTTCGACTAAATTTGATAAAAGAGGTTAGAGAAATCATGAAAAAAGGATTGTTGCTTTTGGGAATTGATATTGTGGAAAAAATGTAGCTCTTGTTGACGGGTTGATAGGGATTTATTAAGATATTAAAAAGGAGGAATTAATAAATAAACAGCAAAATTATGTTTAAAAACAATGAAGATCAAGAGTATACCGCTTATGAACAGAGCGGAGATGATACTATGATCGGTCATTCCATAAAAATTGAAGGTGATTTGGTTAGTAGTGGTAGTGTGGTGGTGGAAGGTGAAGTTGTCGGTACCGTAAAAACCGAGCAAACACTAAAAGTGGGGGAAAAAGCCAAGATTTCCGCAGATGTGGACGCCAAAGAAGCCAGAGTGGCCGGCCGAGTTGATGGAAATATTACGGTTCAAGACAGTTTGGAACTGGATAGCACGGCGGAAGTTAACGGAGATATTCAAGCCGGTAGGTTGACTATCGCCTCCGGAGCTGTTTTCAACGGTCGTTGTTCAATGAGTGAAAACGCTTCTTCGGCCGGGTCCGAGAAAAAGAAAAATGAGCGTGCTGAATCCGAAGAAAGTGATAAAGACACGTCTGAGGAGATCGACTAATTTTTACTCCGTTATGTATTATTACATTTACGATACTTTTTTGAATGATAAAAAATACGAAAAAGTAATTGATAGAATAAAAACCAGACTTTTGGATTTTGAAATTCAAGGTAAGCATGAACAGCTTACGCTTTTAAAGAATATTGACGAATTAATTGGAGATGAAGTTAAAAAAGGAGCCAATACGGTTATTGTGGTTGGAGACGATCAAACATTCTTGAAAGTTATAGATGTTGTGGCTGATAATGATGTTAGTTTGGGAATTATTCCGGTTGGACCGAATAATAGAATTGCTGAAGCTTTCGGTGTGCCCATGGAAGAAGCCGCTTGCGAGATCATAGCCGCCAGGAAGATTGTTAAGCTGGATTTAGGCTTAGCCAATCAGAAATATTTTTTTACCGATTTAAAAATAAGTAAAAACTTGGATCGTCTTCAAGTGGAAAAGGATCGATTTCAAGTGGTTCCCAAAAAAACTTGTCAAGAAGTGGAGATAATTAATTTTTATATGCCCGATCCAAAAATCGGTTTTGAAAAAAAATTAAAAAAGATTTCAGCTCAAGACGGTTATTTGGACATGGTGGTACGGGCTAAAAATAATAATCATAAATGGTTAAAGAAAAATAAAATGGCGGGAAAGATTGATACGGTTATGACAAGTGACAAGTTCAAAGTAAAGAGTTTTGAATATTTGCCTTTGGAATTGGATGGTTATAAAATAATAAAGACCCCGGCGGAGATTCAGATAAAAAGAGATAAATTAAAAGTAATAGCCGGGAAAAACAGAAGAAAAGATATTAAATAAAAAATAATTCTCAATCTATGACTCCCAAAGTGGATCAAGAAAAGTGCATTGGTTGTGGAGCCTGTGCTTCAATAGCTGCCGATGTTTTTAAAATCAATGAAAACGGTAAGGCCGAGGTGTTGTCCGGTGATCATTCGGACAAAGAAGAAGCCGTTAAACAAGCTAAAGACGCTTGTCCGGTAGCGGCCATTACCATTGAGTAATTCATTAAACAAAAGCAGCCGTTTTTTAAGGGCTGTTTTTTGGATGAAGCTGAACTGGGTTTATTTTCCGAAAAAAGTCAAACTTTGTATACAAGAGACAAATCATGCGGGGGTGTCGGAATTGGTAGACGAGCAAGGTTGAGGGCCTTGTGGGTTTACGCCCGTGGGAGTTCAAATCTCCTCTCCCGCACCATGATTTTAATTTTTTGACAGATCGTTCCTCCGGGGAATGGTTTTTTTATATCAACAAAAATGATTTATTTTAAACCTTTTTTGTGTTATAATCAAGACACAAGTAATATTTTTAATTTTATGCTCGGAAGAATTATAATAGGAATTTTAATCTGCGCTTTTGGTTTTCTTATAGTCAAAAAATCAGATTGGGCTTTAGACATTTTCGGCGGTTCCAGTTTTGGTGAAAAGGTTTTCACCGGAGGCTCCAGATCTTTTTACAAGATGCTCGGAGTCATCCTTATTTTAGTGGGTTTTTTGGTTATTACCAATTTACACTATACCTTTTTGGAAGGTTTGGGCGATTTTTTGTTCGGTTAAACAAAAATGAGTAAATATAATAAAAAATTAGGTCGGTGGGGAGAGGAATTGGCTGAAAAATATTATCAGGGAAAAGGTTATAAGTTTTTAACAAAAAATTGGAGTACCAGAGAAGGAGAAATTGATTTGATATTTTGTAAAAATAAAGATTTAATTTTTGTGGAAGTAAAGACCAGAACCACCACGATTTTCGGCTATGGAGAGCAGGCGGTAAATGACCGAAAAAAGGAAAAAATAAAAAAAGCCATTAAAGAATATCGGTTGAAAAATGAAAAATTTGATGATTATTTTCCGCGTTTTGATATTTTGGTGGTGGAATTAAACAATCTTGCACCTAAATTTATTTGTTATGAAAATGTTATATTATAAAAAAAAGTCAAAAAAGTTTTTTTGACATAATTAATTAAAAATATGGAGAACAAAAAACCAAAAAACAGTGCTCAAGACGCTGAGGAAAATAAAATTTTAGCGGCCATAAGCTATCTGGGAATTCTTTGTTTGATTCCGATTTTATTGAAAAAAGACAGTAAGTTTGTAATGTTTCACGCCAAACAAGGTTTGGTTTTGTTTATTGCCGAAGTGGCCATATCTTTTATTAATATAATCCCGATTTTAGGTCAGATGATTTGGTTGGCGGCCGCTTTGATTTTTATTGTGGTTTCCGTGATGGGAATAATAAAAGCTTATCAAGGTGTTTGGTGGAAAATTCCAATTGTTTCAGAATATGCAAAAAAAATAAAATTGTAAATTTTTTATGAAAAAAACCAAAATAGTTTGTACATTGGGTCCGGCCAGCGATAAAAAGAAAATATTAAAACAATTGGTGGAAAACGGCATGAATGTGGCGCGTTTGAATTTTTCGCACAATACCCACGCTTATCATGAGCGAGTGATGAAAAGAGTTTGTTCGGTGGCTACGGAGCTTAATGAACCGGTGGCGATTTTGCAGGATTTGCAAGGTCCGCGGATCAGGTTGGGTAATTTGCCGGAAAAAGGAATAATGTTAAAAAAAGGACAGGAAAGAATTTTAACTTCCGGAAGAGAAACAAAGGAAAAAATTCCGGTGGACTATAAAGAAATGCCCAAAGATGTTAAGCCCGGAGACAGAATCTTGATTGCCGACGGTTTAATTGGTTTGGAGGTTTTAAAAACCAATCACAATGACATTAAGGTAAAGGTTATTACCGGTGGACGGATTTTTTCCCACAAAGGTATAAATCTTCCTGATAGTGATGTTAGTGTTCCCGTTTTGTCGGAAAAAGATAAAAAAGATCTTTTTTTCGGAGTGAAGAACGGAGTTGACTTTGTGGCTTTATCCTTTGTTCGCAGTGCCAAAGATGTTTACGATTTAAAATATTTGATCAAAAAATACACCAAAGAATTAAAAACAAAAGAACCGCCAATAAAAATAGTGGTAAAAGTTGAAAGAAGAGAGGCGGTTGATAATATTGACGAAATCATTGAAGCTACCGATGGAGTAATGGTGGCCAGAGGTGATTTGGGCATTGAATTGCCGGCTGAAGATGTGCCGTTAATGCAAAAAATGATTATTGATAAATGTTTGCAGGCGGCTAAGCCGGTTATTGTGGCTACGCAAATGCTTGATTCCATGATTAAAAATCCAAGACCGACCAGAGCCGAGGTCAGTGATGTGGCCAATGCGGTTATTGATCACACTGACGCGGTGATGTTATCAGGAGAAACAGCAGCCGGAAAATATCCGGTTGAAACCGTGGATACCATGAGAAAAATAATAAAAAAAACAGAGGATTCCGCATATGATGATTTGGTAGTAAAGGATAAGATTAAACATATTGTGCCAACCAATGAAGCAATTAGTAGTGTAGCCAAAATGCTTTCCGGCGCCTTAAAAACCAAATTGATTTTGGTAGCCACTTTATCAGGTTATTCGGCCAAGGTGGTTAGTCGTTATAGGCCTCAGTTGCCGGTTTTTGCAGTTTGCGATACGGAAAAAGTCAGGCGTCAGTTATCTTTAACCTGGGGGGTCAGGGCTTTTTCTTTATCCACCTGCGAATCTTTTGAAGAATTACTTGACCGTTCAATTGGCTATTTGAAAAAAGTAAAACAATTAAAAATCGAAGATAAGATTATAATCATCGCCGGCCAGCCGGTGGGACGCAGCGGTAATGTTAATTTGGTGGAAATAAAAACCATTGAATAGTCTTTTATTATGCTTAAAAAAGACAAATACATTTTATTTTTTTCAGAGATTTCTCAAAAAGACTTGGATCTTGTGGGCGGAAAAAATGCGGCTTTGGGACAAATGGTTAAAAGTTTAAGCAAAAAAAGGATTAGAGTCCCCAAGGGGTTTGCGGTGACTTCTAAAACATACTATGATTTTATTGAACAAGGAGGGATAAAAAAACAAATTAGTGATATTTTAAAAAAACTGGATACTTCAGATACCGCGGACTTGCAAAAAAGGGGTCGTCAGGTCAGATCATTGATTATGAAAACCGAGTTCTCCGAAAAATTGCAAAATGAAATAACTGTTGCTTATAAAAAACTGGCTAAAAAATATCAAAGCAAAAATCTTTCGGTCGCTGTGCGCAGTTCAGCCACGGCCGAGGATTTGCCCATGGCTTCTTTTGCCGGACAATTGGAGTCTTTTTTAAATATCAAGGGACGAGAAGAATTGCTTAAAACCGTGAAAAAATGTTTTGCTTCTTTATTTACCGATCGGGCTATTTCTTATCGCCAGGACAAAGGGTTTTCTCTTTGGCAGGTGGCCATTTCCGTGGGAGTACAAAAAATGGTTAGAAGCGATAAAGCCGGAGCCGGAGTAATGTTTACTTTGGAGCCTGAATCGGGGTTTCCCGATTTGGTGGTTATAAATGCCGGTTGGGGACTTGGAGAAAATTTAGTCAAAGGAAATATTTCGCCGGATGAATTCTATGTTTACAAAAATAAGCTAAAAAACTTCAAGCCTATCATCAAAAAATCTCTGGGTGGCAAAGAACTTACCATGATTTACGATTCTTTGAACAATAAAGCGACAAAAAACATAAAAACATCGCTTAAGAAAAAAAACAGCTTTACGCTTTCCGACAAAGAAATATTGGATTTGGCAAAATGGGGAGTTGAAATAGAAAAACATTTTAAAAAACCAATGGATATTGAATGGGCCAAGGACGGTAAAGATGGGAAATTGTATATTGTTCAAGCTCGGCCGGAAACAGTACACAGTCCCAAAAAAAGAAAAACAATTAACAAGTATTATTTGGCTGAAAAATCCGAAATTATTTTAACCGGAACAGCAGTGGGATCCAAAGTGTCCGCGGGAAAAGTTAAGATAATAAAATCAGTCAATCAGATAAAAAAATTCAAAAAAGGTGAAATTTTGGTAGCCGAAATGACTGATCCGTCATGGGAGCCGATTATGAAAAAAGCGGCCGGAATAATTACCGAGAAAGGGGGGAGGACTTGTCATGCGGCTATTGTTAGTCGCGAGTTGGGTGTTCCTTGCTTGGTGGGCACGGAAAAAGCCATGGAAGTTTTAAAAAACAATCAAAAAATAACTATTGATTGTTCTCAGGGCGCCAAAGGATCGGTTTATCAAGGTGCATTGAATATAAAAAAAAGTAAAATTGATTTAAAAAAAATAAAATTACCCAAAAGTCCGGATATAATGATGAATATGGGTAATCCGGAAGTGGCTTTTAAATACTCGGTTATGCCCAATCGGGGAGTGGGGTTGGCCCGTCAAGAATTTATTATCAGCAATTATATTGGTATTCATCCTTTGGCTTTGATTGAATACAAAAAATTGGCCACTAAAACTCAAAAAAAGATAGATAAAAAAACAAGCGGTTATAAGTTAAAGAGTGATTTTTACATTGATAAACTGGCCGAAGGTATTGGTCAAATTGCCGCCGCCTTTTATCCCAAACCGGTTATTGTCAGATTCTCGGATTTCAAAACCGGTGAATATAAAAATTTAATTGCCGGAAAAATATACGAACCGGAAGAAAGCAATCCCATGATCGGTTGGCGTGGGGCCTCCAGATATTATGATGATAAGTTTAAGCCGGCTTTTACTTTGGAACTGGAAGCCATTAAAAAAGTTAAAAAAAATTTTGGTTTGGACAATCTGCAGGTAATGATCCCTTTTTGTCGTAGTGTTGAGGAGGCGAGAAAAGTTTTAAAAATAATAAAACAAAACGGATTAAAGCGTTCTAAAAAATTTAAAATATATCTAATGTGTGAATTGCCGGTCAATGTTTGGCAAGCTGAAGAGTTTTTAAAATTAGTGGACGGATACAGCATTGGCAGTAATGATTTGACTCAGTTGACGCTCGGAGTTGATCGCGATTCCGAACTGGTCAGTCATATTTATGATGAATTTAATTCGGCGGTCAAGAAAAGCATTGCCAAGGTTATCCAGATCGCCAAAAAAATGAATAAAAAGGTGGGTTTTTGCGGGCAAGCGCCTTCTGACTTTCCGGAATTTGCTGAATTTTTGGCTAAAAAAAACATTTCGGGTATTTCAGTTACTCCGGACAGTGTTATTTCAGTTATTAAGCATTTGCAAAATAATAAGTAGAAGATTTTATGAAATGGCAAGCAAGATATTTATTGCTTTTAATTTTCATAATGCTGGTTTTAACGGCGATGTTTTTTATTTATTCCAATGTTAAAACAGAAGAAAGGTATCTTTATTATCAGGGAGAACCGACAAAAATGCAGCGTTTAACTTGCTTTTTGAAAGGAGGAGTAATTGAAAGACAGTCGGGTTTAAAAGAACAAGAAGATTTAAAAACAGAATTTTATTTTTGCCATTTTCATTAATAATTTGTTAAAGGTAAGTTTAAAAAAATAAACAAAGAGTAAAAAAACAATTATTGCAGTTTCATTGATTGGTGTGGCTGTTTTTTTCGGAGTAACTGCGTACTTGGTAATAATGAACAATAAAATCCGGTGGAAAAAATCAGTCTGATTATTCTGCTTCGCCGGCAGGAAAAGAAAGAACCGATAAAAAAGAATATTCTGCCGTAAAAGAACGTGGTATTGAATTTCCGGTAGATTCAGATCTTACCGATCAGTTGAGATCTGAGATTAAGAGAAATATTGAGCCCTACAAAAGGGAGATTGCAAAATTTTCTTCCAAAGAGCTGAAAGATTTTTGCCAGAGCTCCATTAATGTTCATGATAGGGGTTATGAGACCTCTTATAAGACCTGAGTTGTCGTATTATCATTGACAAAGTTTTTTGGAAAACCGGTTTACGGTAATTTTCCCAGTTTGGAAACAACAAAAGAGTTTGATGATTTTTACATTCGTCCCTCTTTTGGGTTGGGCGTGCCATTCGGTTTTAATGATCATGACTACCAGGAGAAGAAGACCATGTATTTTGAATTGAATAAGCCTATTTGAAAATAAATCTATTCAAGCGTTAAGTCAATTAGACTAATTAATTAAATTCCCAAGACGGGGGTAAAGAATTTTCAATTTATCGCTTAAGCAAATGGATTAACTCCCGGAGATTTATTTTTCAAATGAGGCGAATTTTTTTGCTCCAATTTTATTGCCATTCTAAAAATAATTTATGAGAAAAAAAACAGATAAAATGGCTTTTTGGCAGGCAGTGGCCACTATGATCGGCACGATAATCGGAGCCGGTGTTTTGGGCGTGCCTTATGTTATTGCTCAGGCCGGTGCGGGCATTGGAATTTTTTCTTTAATTTTTTTGGGTTTGGCGGCTTTGCTTTTGAATTTGATGTTTTCCGAAGTTATTTTAAGAACCAATTTTCGTCATCAAGTGGCCGGATATGCCAAAAAATACCTTGGAAAATTTTTTTTCCGTATGGAGACCGCTTCTCTTTTGATCGGCGGTTACGGCGGCTTGCTTGCCTATATTATCGGAGAAGGAGAGGTTATCAGTGCTTTGTTTGGCGGTAAGGCCGTTGTGGGCAGTTTGATATTTTTTGCCATTGCCGCAATTATCTTGTTTGTAGGTATTGATACGATAAAGGTTTTTGAGTTTTGGATGGTTGGTGCTTTTATCATAATTATTTTAGCTATTTGTTTCTTTGCTTTGCCCGGGATTCAGGTGGAGAATTGGTATTATCTGGATTGGAGTAAGGCCATGTTGCCATATGGTGTGATTTTGTTTGCTTATGGTGGCGCCGCTGCGGTTGTTCCCATGAGAGAGATTTTACGAAAACAAGAAAAAAAATTAAAATCAGCCGTGACCGTGGCCACGCTTATTCCGGTGATTATTTACATATTGTTTTCTTTGGTTGTGGTTGGGGTGACCGGACTTAATACCACGGATGTGGCTACGCTCGGGTTGGGGGAGGAATTGGGAAAATCATTTTTGTTGTTTGGTAATGTTTTTGCTCTTTTAGCCATGGCTACCAGTTTTTTGAGTATTGCCTTGACCATTAAAGAATATTTTAGTTTTGATCTGAGGTTATCAAATTTTTTTTCCAGCTTTTTGACCTTGGTTGTCCCTTTGGCGGTTTTTCTTTTGGGTAATAGAAATTTTGTGGAAACTATGGGAGTAGCCGGAAGTATGGCTTTTGGTTTGACCGGAATAGTCTTGGTTTTTTTGTTTTGGAAAGCCAAAAAGTTTGGTGACAGAAGACCAGAGTTTACTTTACCCGGATTTAAGATTACCGGTTGGGGATTGATAACGGTTTTATTAGGAGGTATAATTTATACAATAATAGGTTTAATATAGGTTTGTTTATTCTAATTTTAGGTAATTTTCGTCTTGGGCGGATTTTTGTCTTCACTTGATTTTTCAGGTTTTATATGATAAGGTGAAACAAAATTATGAAGAGTGAAAATAAAGTAAAAAATCGTATTTTAGAAATAATCCCCGGCTTGTTGGTCTGGCTAACTTTTATTTTGGCTGTGATTTTTTCTTTTGTTAAACCCATTTGGGTCATTGGTTTTATTATTGCTTTTGATTTGTTTTGGTTGGTTAGAATAATTTATTTTGTTGTGTTGGTGGCATCTTCTTACAAAAGTTATCAACGCGCCGTTAAGATTGATTGGCTGGAAAAAGTAAAAGAAATAAAAAAATGGCAAGATTATTATCATATTGTTTATTTACCGACATACGGGGAGTCTTTAAAAGTGTTGCGTTCAACCTTGGACAGTCTTTTGAAAAGTAATTATCCCAGCGAAAAAATGATTGTTATTTTGGGAGGAGAGGGCAGAATAAAGGAGGATTTTTTGCCAAAAGCCCAAGTAATAGAAAAAGAATATCAAGATAAATTTTTTAAATTAAAAATAACTTTACATCCGGACGGTCTGGAAGGGGAAATGAAGGGAAAAGGAGCCAATGCTCATTGGATGGGACAGAGATCCAGGGAAATGATTGATAAACTGGGTTTTGATTATGAAAAATTAATTGTTTCTTATTTTGATAGCGATACCTGTGTCCATCCGGAATATTTTTCTCATTTGGCTTATAAGTATCTAACTCATCCGGCTCCGACCAAGGTTTCTTATCAACCGGCTGTGAATTACAATAATAATATCTGGGATGCCCCGGCCGCTATGAGAGTGACCGCTTTTGGTACGGTTTTTTGGCTTCTTATGGAATTGGTTCGGCCGGAAAGATTGGTGACTTTCAGTTCACACAGTATGAGCTTTAAGGCGTTGGTGGACGTGGGATATTGGCAAAAAGATATTGTTACCGATGATTCGCGAATATTTTTTCAATGTTTTTTTCGATATAAAGGTGATTATTCGGTTGAGCCGATGTATATTCCGGTTTCTATGGATACGGTTATGGATGATAATTATTGGGTCGGCTTTAAAAATTTATATAAACAGCAAAGACGTTGGGCCTGGGGAGTGGAGCATTTTCCTTATATGATGAAAAAGTTTAAAAAAGTAAAGGATATTTCTCCGGGTAAAAAAATAAAACTTTTGTGGCATCAAATGGAAGGCATGTATACTTGGGCCACCGCGCCTATTTTGTTGTTTGTTTTGGGGTATTTACCCTTGTTTGTGGCCGGGAGAAGCGGTGATATTTCCAAGTCGGTTATTGTGCAAAATGCTCCTTATGTTTTGCAAACATTGATGACTTTAGCCATGGTCGGTATGGTTTTTTCAGCCATTTTAAGCATGTTTATTCTTCCGCCACGACCAAAACAACATCCAAAATGGAAGTATTTGATAATGCTTTTTCAATGGATTTTGTTGCCCGTTACTTTTATTATTTTTGGGGCGATTCCGGCGGTTGATGCCCAAACCCGGCTTATGCTTGGGAAAAAATATCATTTGGGCTTTTTTGTTACCCCAAAAGCCAGAAAAAAATAATAAATTGATTTTATATGGCAAAAATTTCAATAAATTTGGTAACCTGGAACGGAGAAAATTATGTAGAAGAGTGTTTGCGTTCGGTTATGAATCAAAGCTTTAAAGATTTTTCCGTGGTGGTTATTGATAATGGTTCCACCGATAATACAGTGGAAGTGATAAGGGAAAAATATCCGCATTTAAAAATAGTTGAACATAAAAACAATCAGGGCTTTGCCAAAGCTCACAACCAGGCTGTTCATTGGACGAATTCTCAATATGTCCTGATGTTAAATCAGGATGTTGCTTTGCATGAAGATTTTCTTAAAGAAACGGTTAGATTCTTAGACAATAATTCAAATGTTGGAGCGGTGTCGGGTAGAATATACAAAATGAAAGAAGGGGAAAAAACAAATTATATTGATTCTTTGGGATTAAGAATTTATAAAAATTTTAAAGTTTTAGATCTGGGATCCGGAGAAGTGGGATTGGAGAGAGAAAAACAAAACAAAGAAGTTTTTGGTGTTAGTGGAGCGGCTCCGGTTTTTCGTCGTAAAGCCTTGGAAGAGGTTGTTTATCAAAAAGAATATTTTGATGAGAGTTTTTTTAGTTATAAAGAAGATGTTGATCTGAGTTTTCGTTTGCGTTTAGCCGGTTGGGAAAGTTGGTGTGTGGTCGGAGCCGTGGCTCATCATGTTCGTTCCGTTTCCGGTTCAGGAGAAAAAGACGGGAATAAAAAAATATTCAAGAACAGAAGGAGTAAATCAAGATTTGCCAATTATTATTCTTACAGAAATCATTTGTATTTTTTGAAAAAATGCTTGCCAAAAATGACTTTTGCGGTGTTTTTTTATGAATTTTCCAAGTTTTTATATCTGCTTTTGTTTGAGGTAAGGACTTTGAAAGCCTGGAAAGACTTTATGGCCAATAAAAAAGAACTAAAAGCCAAGCGTCGAGTTATTCTAAAAAATCGGAAAGTTGAAACATCCGAGCTCAATAAATGGTTAAAATAAAAATATGGATTTAACGGTAGTTATATTGAATTACAAACAAAAGGGATTGGTGAAGAATTGTTTAAAGTCTGTTTTTGAAAAGAAAATAAAAGCTGAATACGAAGTGATTGTGGTGGACAATAAATCTGAAGACGGATGTGAGAGAATGCTTAAAAAGTATTTTCCCGGCGTCAAATTCATCCAAGCCGGAAGGAATTTAGGCATGGGAGCGGGTAATAATTTGGGAATAAAATCCGCTCGCGGTCGTTATGTTTTGGTTATGAACCCCGATATTTTTGTATTTGATGATTCCATAAATAAACTGCTTGATTATATAAAAAAAAGGAGTGATGTCGGCGTGGTGGCTCCGAGGTTATTAAATGCCGATAAGAGTTTGCAATATACCTGCTATCGTTGGCATAATTTTTGGACTCCGGCTTACCGACGAACCTTTTTGGGGAATTTGCCATGGGCTAAACAAGAATTAGAGCGTTTTTTAATGACGGAATGGGATCGTAGTACAACCAGAGAAGTTGATTGGATACAGGGATCTTTTCTTTTGTTTTCCAAAAAGGCTTTGGATGAAGCGGGATATTTTGATGATCGTTTTTTTATGTATTTTGAAGATACCGATCTTTGCAGACGAATAAAATCAATCGGATACCGGAATATATATTTTTCCGAGGCGGAAGTTATACATCTGCACAGGCGTCAATCTGCGGAAGGTGGCATGATGAAGGTTTTTTTAAATAAATTAACTAGGGTTCATATCAGCAGTTGGTTAAAGTATATGTGGAAATGGAGAAAGCGGGAATTGAAAAATATTTCCCAATAAGCAAAATTTTAAAACAGCTGTTATAAGCTGTTTTTTTTATTAAAAAATGCTATAATAAACTTGATATGATGGAGTACCAACAAAATTTTTTGCCACCGAAAAAAAAAGACTATAAAAACAAAGCCATGGGCTTGGGGCGTTTTTTTTTGATTGTTTTTCGTGTACTTCCTTACTTTGTTTTGGTTGTCTTGACCGGCGTAATTTTTTTGGCTGTGTTTGCCGGTATTTCCTTGGCTCCGTATTCATCATCCATCAGTTCTGTTTACCAAGAAGGACGAGAAGCCAAAATCAACTTGGAAAGAGCGGCCGGTTTTATTCAAAAAAAGGATTTTAATTCGGCTCTTAATTATTTACAAAAGGCGCAAGATAATTTTCAGGTTGCTGAAAAAGGATTGAAAAATATGGAAGAGGCGGCCGTTTTTAATAATGCTTATGCCGAAGATCAATTAACAGTGGCCAAAGAAATTGTCTTTATCGGCAATCGTTTATCGGATTCCTTGACTGATTTAACCTCAATAGCACAAGAGATAAATAATATTTTGACTCGGGAAGAGAGTAATTGGGAACAGATCAGTGATGAAAAAAAAGAAAAGATTTTAGGTATTTTATATAATTCTTCAGAGGATTTTAAACAAGTCCAAATCGATTTTGTCGAAGTGGGACAACATTTACAAGAAGTTGAGCGTCATAGACCTTTGTTTGTTTTTGATCGGGTCATTGATCCTTTGCATAGATATATTCCTCAACTGAAAAGAGCCTTTGACAGTGTTATTGTGATGTCCAAACTTTTACCGGCTTTTGCCGGTTATCCGGAAGAAAAAACTTACTTGTTTATAATGGAAAATAATCGGGAAATGCGACCGGCCGGCGGATTTATAGGGACTTACGGTTTAGTCAAGATAAAAAATGCTCAACTGCGAGAGTTTTTTACAGATAACAGTTATAATTTGGATAAAAAGGCCGAGCCTTATTTGGATATTGAGCCTCCGGAGCCGATAGCTAAATACATGGATCAACCCAAATGGTTTTTTCGTGACAGCAACTGGTGGCCGGACTGGCCGACTTCGGCCGAGCAGATTAAGTGGTTTTACCAAAAAGAAGGAGGGAAAAACGGGATTGACGGTGTGATTGCCATTACTCCGGATGTAATTTCCGATATTTTGGGATTAATGGGATCTTTTGAAGTGAGTGGATTAACTTTTAGTCAGGATAATTTTTGGGAACAATTGGAATATCATGTGGAGTACGGTTATGTTGAACATGGTACGTCGGTTGAGGAAAGAAAAAGCATTATTGGTGATTTGGGTAAGAAAATGATTGATCGTTTATATGAATTACCTATGAGTAAATGGCCGGGATTGATTGACATTGTCAGTAATAATGTTTTGGAAAAACATATTTTATTATATTTTGAAGATTCGGAAATGCAGGCTTTGGCTGAAGAAAACAATTGGGCCGGAAGAGTAAAAAATTTTAACGGAGATTATTTAATGTTAGTGGATGCTAATTTGGCCGCATTGAAAACCGACGAGGTTATGGAAAGAACTATGAATTATAATTTATCCGAAAAAGATCAGGGGTTTGTTTCCACTGTTCGGGTTAATTATCAAAATATGGGAAATTTCAGTTGGAAAACCACGCGTTATAGAACTTACACGAGATTATATGTCCCTCTAAACAGTGAACTTTTGAGCATAAAGGTCGGTGAAGAAAAAGTTAAGGATCAAGATATTGACTTGTATCGGGAGTTTGATAAAACTGCCTTTGGTCTGTTTTTTCAAGTGGAGCCGCAACAGTCGGTGACGGTGGAATGGAAATATCGTTTACCTGAAAGTTTATCCAAAAGTATCTTAGAGGAATATAACTTAATGGTGCAAAAACAACCGGGAATTCCGAAAATGAATTTGCAGTTGGATTTGAATTTTCAAAAATCTATTTTGGGCGGGCCGGAGTTTTTCAAGGACAGCGGTAAAAATCAAGTCAAACATGTGGAAGTGCTTAAAAAAGATCAGCAATTTTCGGTTTGGTTAAAATAAGTGATTTTTTAGAATATTTAACCTTAAAATAAAAAAGGCCACCGGACAGTCTTGTTCAAGGCTGTCCGAGCGCGGAGATGTCCGCGCTCGGTTGCGGGAAGAATGCCCAAGCTTTTCATTTGAACTACTCGGTTTTCGCATCCGGTGGCGGCCAAACCTTTATATCGTGATATCACAGCGATCTTTGGTCGATAAATCGCTCAGGTTTTTTATCTTAAAATATTTTAGTATTAAAGCAAGCCTGGATTAAGACTTGTTTTTATTTTAAAAGTGGACAGGCCTGTTTTTGTGGTAAAAATATAATTGTGATAAAATAATTCATAGAAAAGCCATAAGCGATTTAACAAAGCAACCAAGGAGGGTCCTTTGTTTTTTATTTTTATTAAATCAAAAAAATTATTGTTAAAAAATATTTATGAAATATGTACCGCTTCATGTTCATACCCACTACAGTCTGCTTGACGGTTTAACCAAACTGGATGATTTGGTGCAAAAAGCTAAGGATCAGCAAATGCCGGCAGTGGCTTTAACTGATCATGGGGTGATGTATGGAGCCATAGAGTTTTATCAAAAATGCAAAAAAGCGGGAATTAAGCCGATTATCGGGGAAGAGGCTTATGTGGTGGCTGATCGTCATAAAAAGTCAAAACAAGATGAAGAGCGCTTTCATCTTGTTTTGTTGGCCAAAAATTATAAAGGTTATGAAAATTTGATAAAACTGACCTCTTTGGCTCATTTGGAAGGTTTTTATTACAAACCAAGAATGGATTGGCACGCCTTAAAAGAGCACAGCGAAGGATTGATCGCTCTTTCTGCCTGTATGGCCGGAGAAATTCCCAAGGCCATTTTAAAAGGAAAATCAGATCAAGAAATAGAAGAAATAATAAAAAAATATCAGGATATTTTTGGCCCGGATGATTTTTATTTGGAGGTTCAGCCTCATTTTAATTTGCCGGATCAAAAAAAGGTTAACAATAAAATCTTTGATCTCAGCAAAAAATTGAATATCCCCGTGGTGGCCACCAACGATACTCATTATTTGAACTCTGATGATGCGGAAGCACATGATATTTTGATTTGTTTGCAAACCAAAAAGACCATTAACGAAAAAAACAGGATGAGTTATTTGGGTGAGGATTTTTCGCTTTACACAAATGAAAAAATGGCCGACGCTTTTCGTAGCAATCCTGAAGTTTTGGAAAATACTGTAAAAATATCGGAAAAATGCAATTTGGAAATACCCTTGGGAGAAATACAACTGCCTTATTTTGCCGTACCTGAAGGAAAAACTTACACACAGCAATTAAAAGATATGTGTTATCAGGGAGTAAAGAAGAGATATGGCTTTGATCCTTTGGCGGAAGATCTAACCGATAAACAGAAAAATGCCTTGGATCGTTTGGATTATGAATTGGGAGTAATAGAAAAGATCGGTTATGATTCATATTTTTTGATTGTACACGACTTTATCCGTTGGGCGAAAGAACAGGAAATTGTTGTAGGTCCGGGGCGAGGTTCGGCCGCCGGCAGTGTGGTGGCTTATCTTTTGCAGATAACCAATATTGATCCGCTCCATTATGATCTTCTTTTTGAAAGGTTTTTAAATCCGGATCGTGTATCCATGCCCGATATTGATATTGATTTTGCTGATGAAAGAAGGGAAGAGGTGCTTGGTTATGTGGAAAAAAAATATGGACAAGATCATGTGGCTCAAATTATTACTTTCGGAACCTTAGCGGCTAGAGCCGCGGTAAAAGATGTGGGTAGAGTTTTGGATATGCCATACAGTTTTTGCGACAAGATTTCCAAGCTTATTCCGATGAATGTTAACTTGGATGAAGCAATCACCAAAATTTCCGAGGTGAGAAATATTTATGAAACCAATGATGAAGCTCGGCGTTTGCTTGACTTTGCCAAAAAACTGGAAGGCGTGGCCAGACATGCTTCCACTCATGCTTGCGGAGTGGTTATTACCAGAGATCCTTTAGACAAATATTCACCGGTTCAGTTTTCCAGAGACAAGGATGATGTTGTTGTTTCTCAGTATTCTTTACATCCTATTGAGGATTTGGGACTTTTGAAAATGGATTTTTTGGGATTAAAAAATCTGACTATTATCGAGCGTGCTTGTAATATTATTGAAAAAATTCATGGAAGAAAAATAGTAGTGGATGATTTGGGGCTTGATGATAAAAAAACTTATGATCTTTTTCAAAAAGGACATACAACCGGAGTTTTTCAATTTGAATCCAGCGGGATGAAAAGATATTTAAAAATGCTTAAACCCAATAATTTGGAAGATCTTATCGCCATGGTGGCTCTTTATCGTCCGGGACCGCTTAATTCCGGGATGGCTGATGAATTTATTGCCAGAAAACATGGAGAAAAAGAAATTACTTATTTACATCCATTAATGAAAGGATCTTTGGAAAATACTTATGGAGTAATTGTTTACCAGGAGCAGGTGATGCAACTTTCCAAAGTCATGGCCGGTTTTACCGGTGGACAGGCTGATACTTTGCGTAAAGCCATGGGTAAAAAAATAGCCGATTTAATGGAAAAAATGAAAAAAGAATTTTTGCAGGGATGTGCCAATAATAATTTGCCCAAAAATATAGCTGAGCAGACTTTTGAAAATATGGAAAAATTCGCTGAATATGGTTTTAATAAGTCACATGCCGCTTGTTACGCTTTAATCGCTTATCAAACCGCTTATTTGAAAGCCAATTATCCGGCGGAATTTATGGCTTCTTTGCTTACTTCCGATCAAAACAATATGGACAGAGTGGCTATTGAAATTGATGAGTGCCAACAACGGGGAATTGAGATTTTACCGCCCAGTGTTAATGAAAGTTTTTCCACTTTTACGGTGGTGGCCGAAACCCTGAATACCGGTAATCCGCGGATTCGTTTTGGCCTGAATGCGGTGCGTAATGTGGGGAAAAATGTGGCCAAGGCCATTATTCACGAAAGAAAAGAATCGGGAAAATATAAAGATCTGGATGATTTCTTGTTTCGGGTCGGCGGAGAAAATTTGAATAAAAAGTCTTTGGAGGGATTGATAAAAAGTGGAGCCATGGATGTTTTTGGCAAGCGCTCCGAACTTTTGGGTAATTTGGAAAAAATGATTTTATATATCAAAGAAATGGAAGCCGGCAAAGCTTCCAATCAAAGAGATATTTTTTCCATAAACGCCTCTCCCGAGGATGCCCGACCAAAATTAAACCTTAAAGAGATTGAAGATTATGGATTGACTCAAATTTTAGCTTGGGAAAAAGAATTTTTGGGGCTCTATGTTTCTGAGCATCCTTTTTCTAAATACAGAGATAAATTAAAAGGGAAAGTTACGGAATTGATTGAACTTCGTTCGGAAAATATCGGGGACAAGCGTCCGGTTAAAGCGGCCGGTGTTATTACCGGTATAAAAAAGATTATGACCAAAAAAGGCGATCCCATGCTTTTTATAAAAATAGACGATTCTTTGGCCAATGTGGAATGTTTGATTTTTCCGAGATTATACAAAGAAAAAGAAAATATTTGGGAAGAGGGAAATATACTCTTGATAGACGGGACGGTTTCTTTAAAAGACGGTGAGGTGAAAGTTTTAGCCAATAATGCGTGGCAGATCAGAAATGAAAATTTTAAAGAAAATTTAGATGAATTTCAGAATTATTCGCATGAAAAATCCGCGGGATTAAGAAAAAGTAATAGTAAGAAAGTTGTGGTTAAATATCCCACCGGTGCTGATGAAAGTTTTGCCAGCCAAGTAAAGATGCTTTTTATAAGTGTGCCGGGTAAATACCAGGTATGTTTAAAAGTCGGAGGAAAGATGGTAAAAACCCAGTTTTTTATTGATCTTTCCTTTGAAAGTAAGAAAAAGATTTTTTCCGTTTTGGGACCTGATTGTATTTTGGGTATAAAGTAATTTAACAGAAGCTGTAATTTCTGATATAATATAAAGGTAAATTAAGAATAAAAATAAAATATGTATATTAAAAAACACTCACAGGTAACCGGTGGTTATAAAAAATTAATTTTGGGCTTTGTGGCCGTAACCGTATTTTTGGTTTTGTTTATTATTTATTTTTCAGCCAGCAAAGCGGTGGTTGAGGTGAAGCCCAATCCCACGGAAATTGAAACCGATTTTGTTTTGGATGTGGTCAGTGACGGAGGAAACCAGACAGCCATGCAGGGGGTTTTGTTTGAAACTGAAGTCCAAGGGAGCGACAGTTTTAAAGCGACCGGATCAAAAATTTTGGATGGCGATACAATCGGACAAGTAAGTTTGATAAATAATAGAAATGAAGTGCAAACTTTGGTAAAAACTACTAGACTTTTGGCTGATAACGGTGTTTTATTGAGACTTAACCAAAGAGTTAATATTCCGGCCGGTGGGCAGATTCAGGCTGATGTTTATGCAGACGATCCCAATGCTTTTTCCGAGCTTCAGCCTACACATTTTACGATTCCGGGATTATGGGAAGGCCTGCAATCAGAGGTTTACGCTGAAAGCAACAGTGTTATCACCAGCTCGGGAGAAAGCATAAAAGTGGTTAAGGCCGCTGATATTGCTTCGGGAAAAGAAAAATTGACCCAAGAACTTTACGGTCGGGCAATTGATGAATTCAACTCAGAAATAAAAGGAGATCAGTATGTTAGCTTGGTGGTTTCCAAAAAGGTGGTGGAACAAGATATTGGAGCAAAAATTGACGAACAAGTGGAAGAGTTTGAAATAAAGGAAACCTTGGAGCTGGTTTTAGTTGGTTTGGATCAAAATAAGGTGATAGATTTGGCCGGAGAACGATTAAAAAATATTCTTCCGGAAGGTCACGGTTTAGCCAATGTTGATCCCGGAGAATTTGAATATACGGTTCAAAGTTTTGACGGTGATAAAAAAACAGCCAAAGTCAAGGTGCACATAGAAGGTTCCGCAGTAATAAAGGCGGATAATCCGATTTTAAGAAAAGAGAAAATAGTTGGTTTAAGTCCAAAAGGAGTAGAGTTGTATTTGGCTAACTTTGAGGAGGTTGATTCAGCAGAAGTGTTTTTAAGTCCTTTTTGGGTAAAAAAAGTACCTAAAATGGAGGATCATGTGGAGATAATAATTTTATCTAAAAAATAAGTTTGTTATTTAGTCGATTGTTGATTGATGATTTTTATTGACTTAAGCTTATATAGTGATATACTGAAAATAATCCGGTGATTGAGCTGATTACCAACCAGCTATTCTGATTTTATCAGATTTTAATGTGAAAAAGACATTAACCAAGCCGAGATGACAATTTTTATATGAAAAAGTGTCTTGAAGTTTGTATATTCAAGAAACTTGGGTGGAACCGTCCTTCGCCTTAAAAGGACCCCAAGAGTTAACTTGGGTTTTTTTATTTGTTTGATTATGAAATGCTTGATCCAAAGAGTAAATTCCGCTTCAGTGGAAGTGGATAAAAAAATTGTTGGAAAAATCGGACAAGGAGTTTTGATATTTTTGGGAGTGTTTGATCGGGATACTGGTGAGGATATTGATTATTTGGTGGAAAAGATTTTGAATTTAAGGATTTTTCCGGGTCAAAAAAAAGAGTTTGATTTTTCGCTTAGGCAAATAAAAGGTGAAATTTTAGTGGTTTCTCAATTTACACTTTGCGCTTCAACAGCCAAAGGTCGTCGTCCGGATTTTTCTCAAGCGGCTGAATCGGAAAAGGCCAAGATCTTGTATGAATTATTTGTTGAAAAACTGACAAAAAACAACCTTAAAATTGCCACTGGACAATTTGGTAAGATGATGAAGGTTGATTTGCAAAACAGCGGGCCGGCTACTTTTATATTAAACAGCGTACAAAAGGCTTAAAAAATGTTTCTTGAATATACGGAAGATAAAAATTAATAATTATAAAAATATGAATGAAAAAAAACAGATTAATCAAGATTCTTTAGAATGGTTGCAAAATATGCGACATTCATTGAGCCATGTTTTGGCTATGGCAGTATTAAAATTATTTCCCGAAGCCAAACTGGCTATTGGTCCGGCTATTGAAAACGGTTTTTATTATGATTTTGATTTGGGTGAAAAAGCTTTTTCCAAAAAAGACTTAAAAAAAATAGAAAAAGAAATGCGTAAAATTGTTAAGGCTGATTATGAATTTAAACAATTTGTTTTGCCGGTAGACAAAGCCAAAGAACAATTAAAAGATAATCCATATAAATTGGAAATGCTGGAAGAATTGGCAGATCAAGGAGAAAAAGAAATAAGCTTTTTTGAAAATGTGGATAAAGAAGGTAATAGGGTTTTTGTGGACATGTGCCGAGGACCTCATGTTCAATCTACCGGTCAGGTCGGAGCTTTTAAATTACATAAAGTGGCCGGGGCTTATTGGCGCGGAGATGAAAAAAATAAAATGTTGCAAAGAATTTACGGTTTGGCTTTTGAGACCAAAGAAGAAATTCAAGAATATTTGGAATTGTTAAAAGAAGCGGAAAAAAGGGATCATCGAATAACCGGTAAAGATTTATTTTTAATTGATCCAAAAGTGGGATTGGGCTTGGCCATGTGGAAACCCAAGGGAGCTTTACTGTGGAAAATAATTGAAGATTTTTGGAATAAGGCGCATTTGGAAAACGGATACGATTTGGTTAGAACCCCTCATATTGGTTCACGAGCTTTATGGGAAACCTCGGGACATTGGAACTTTTATAATGATTCCATGTATCCGCCTTTGGAAGTCAGCAAATCCTTGGAAGAAGAGCAAAAAGGGGAAACGGTTGATCGTCCCAAAGAAGAATATTTACTAAAACCGATGAATTGTCCTTTTGCCGTGCAGATTTACAAATCGGAAAAATGGTCATATCGAGATCTGCCTTTGCGTTGGGCCGAGTGTGGAACGGTTTATCGTTATGAAAAGTCAGGGGAACTGTCCGGTTTGACCAGAGTGCGTGGCTTTACTCAAGATGATGCTCATATTTTTTGCACGCCGGAGCAGGTGGAGGAAGAATTGGCTCGGGTTGGCAAATTTGTAAAATATATTTTTGATTCTTTTGGTTTTGAAAATTATAAAATATATCTTTCAGTCAGTGATCCTGAAAAGGGCGAAAAGCAAGTTGGAGACAAAAAAGGTTGGCAACTAGCGGAAAAAACCTTACAAAAGGTGGCTGAAAAGTTGAGTATTGATTATCAAATAGATAAAGGTGAAGCCGCTTTTTACGGACCAAAGCTTGATTATAAAGTAAAAGACGCTTTAGGTAGAGAATGGCAGTGTGCCACTATTCAATTTGATTTTAATCTGCCGGAAAGGTTTGATATGACTTATACTGATTCTAAAGGAGAAGAAGTGCGACCGTATATGATTCATCGTGCTTTGCTAGGTTCGTTTGAACGGTTTATTGGACTTTTAATTGAACATTATAAGGCGGCTTTTCCTTTGTGGTTGTCTCCCGAGCAAATAAGGATTTTGCCGGTTTCAGAAAAATTTGATGACTATGGCCAAGAGATTTTAGAAAAATTACACCAACACGGTTATAGAGTAGAGCTGGATAATAACGGAGAATCTTTGCCCAAAAGAATTAGGCAAGGAGAAAAAGACAAAATACCATATCTTTTAGTAGTGGGAGAAAAAGAAGTTGATGATAAAACCGTGGCTGTTCGACAAAGAGGAAAAGGCGATTTGGGTGCGGAAAAAATCAGTGATTTTCTAAGCAAACTGGAGAGTGAGATAAAACAAAAAAAATAAAAAAGCGAGCTCTGGGAGCAGAGCTCGCTGTCGCTGTCTTATCTATCTTTCTCATATTGGCGTCGAAACATTCTCAATATGACAAAAAAGTAGACTTCCGCCATATAGAGTTCTCCCGGAACCGGATATTCCGGTGGCGGAAATGGTTTATCCTCCGGAAAGTCGGGAGGAGGAATTTTCTTGTATTTTGGTTTGAGGAAAAGTATTCTGTCCCGGTGTTCAACAAAAAAGACTTGTCGAGCTTTGTTAAAGTTAAAGCCGGGCAATATTTCTTTTTCCATCGATTCCCAGACCTGTTCCTCCGTCTCGGCCAAATCATATATGTTCCGGTGATACGGAGGAGCTCCTTCATCCCTGACCTGCTCCAAGGTTTCGTTGCTTACTTGAATTTTCCCAATAAGACAATGTAAAGCCTTTTTTAGCATAGTTGATTGATACGGGCTGAGTCCGCATCTTTTGGTTCTTGATGGGTTTGCCAAATATTTTTCATTGAGAAATTCAATGTATTTGAGTACCCAATTTTCTTTTGGTTTTTGGGAGACGGTTTTTTTGTTTTTTAGGTCTTCTTCAAGTCGTCGATCTTGCAAAAACAAAATATTATCGTTTTTGATTTTCTTTTTAGGGCCTTTTTTATTCCGATACTTTTTCATTGAAAACTCCCTTGGTTTGTTTGATTAAAAAGAACAGATTGAATTGTTTGTCTTCGTTTTACTTTATTATAATCAGCGATATTTGTCAAGAGGGGTTATATTTTTATAAAAAATGCGTTATAATGTAATTGTCCCAACAAAAATTTTTATTTATGAAAAAAGTATTTACTTACCTAATTTTAGCCAGTTTGTTTTTGGTAAACCCGGTTTTTGCGGCCGGAGATCCATATTTTAATGAGCAATGGTACTTGGAACAAATAGGCGCAACTGAAATTTGGTCTACAACTAAAGGTAGTGAGAATATTGTAGTGGCGGTAATTGACACAGGAGTTGATTTGGATCATCCTGATTTGCAAAATAATATTTGGAACAATCCGGATGAAATCGCCGGTAATGGTATTGATGACGATCAAAACGGTTTTATTGATGACAAGCATGGTTGGGATTTTATTGAAAATAAAAATAGTCCGGAGCCGAAATTCAATGGTATAAGCAATAAGCAGGCGGTAAGTCATGGAACTTTTGTGGCCGGGTTAATTGCCGCTATTCATGATAATAACCGCGGGATAAAAGGAGTAACAGCCAAAACCAAAATAATGCCTTTGGTTAGTTTAAATTATACCGGTTGGGGCACTTCGAATCATGTTTCTCAAGCGGTTGATTATGCGGTGAACAATGGAGCCGATATTATCAATTTAAGTTTTGGGGGTAATGAATATAGCACAAAATTAAAAAAAAGTATTATTCAAGCCTATAACCAAGGAGTTTTGGTGGTGGCGGCCGCGGGAAACGCCTTGAACGGTGATGAGATTGGGGCGAATTTAAGCGATGATCCGCTTTATCCGATTTGTTATGATCAAGACTTTTCAGTTAATAGAATCCTTGGTGTTATTGCCAGTGATAAAAATAACCAAGTGGCGGATTTTACCAATTACGGAGCCGGTTGTGCTGATTTGGCCGCCCCGGGTTTGGATCTTATCAGTACGGTTTACCAAGATTCATCCAGATCTTTTTATCTTGATTATTATGCTCAAAATTGGAGTGGCAGTTCTTTTTCAGCGGCTTTGGTTTCCGGAGCGGCCGCTTTGCTTAAATCAATTGATAAAGGATTGATTCCGGCGGAAATGATTTCTTTGTTAAAAGAAAATTCTTCTCTTTTGTTTACCGAGAAAAAGCATGAGAATAAAGTCGGACAAGGGGTGTTAAATATTAAAAAAGCCATAACCAGTATTTATACCGGAGAACCGATTGATTTTTCGGACGAAGAACAAATGGATATAGATAACAGTCAACCTAAAACTCCGTTTCAGCAAAATCCGGACACTTCCAAGGTTAGGGATTTTCATAATTTTTATTTTGCCCCTAAATCCGGGGCTTCGGGATATTTTCAGAAGATAGACAACTCTTTTAATTTAAAAAAGCAAGTGGAGATTTTTTTCGGAGACAAATTCAAAGGAGCCAATATTCAACTTGGCGATATAAATAATGATCAGCTTAATGAAATAATTGTTGGTGCAACCAAAGGAGCTAATTCCTATGTTAGGATCGTTGACAACAACGGAGATGTCAGCAAAAGTTGGTTGGCCTTTGAATATGAATTTATCGGTGGAGTAAAAGCTGATGCGGCCGACCTTGATAACGACGGTTTGGCGGAAGTGGTGGCCGCACCGCAATCGGGACGAGAACCGGTGGTACGGATTTTTGATATTAACGGTAATAAAAAAAGTGAATTTTTTGCCTACAACAGAAATTATATTGGTGGACTGGACGTGGTTTTGGGTGATGTTGATGGGGATGATGAAATTGAAATCATTACTGCGCCAAATGCCGGGTTATTGCCCAAGGTCAAAGTTTTCAGTGCCAACGGTGAACTGGAATCAAGCTTGGTGTCTTATAACCCCAACTTTTTGGGCGGAGTAAATATTGCTTTGGCTGATGTGAACAATAATGGCGTCTTGGATATAATTACCGGCGCCGGAAGCGGAGGAGGACCCCATGTTCAAGTTTTTGATTCACAGGGGAACAGATTGGTCAGTTTTATGGCTTATGACACAAGTTTCCGTGGCGGAGTGGAAGTGGCCGGGATTGATTGGAACAGTGATGGTTATACCGATATTGTAACCGCCGCCGGACCGGGCGGTATTCCGCATGTTCGCGTTTTTACCGGCACCGGCGATTTAATCACGGAAAAACTTGTATTGCCGGCTGATTTTGTTTCCGGAATAAATATTGTTGCTGATTAATTTAAATAAAATTATTATTAAAATTTTAATACTATGATTAAAGATGTGGCGGTAAAAAACCTAAAAAAATATTGTGACGACCGGGGATTTTTTGCCGAGATTATCAAAGAAGGGGAGGAAACCTTTCATCCGGTCAAACAAACCAGCTATACGGAGACTCAACCGGGCGTGATCAAGGCGTTTCATTGGCATAAAAAACAATGGGATGTTTGGTTTGTAGCCAAAGGAATGGCGCAGGTGGTTTTGCACGATATGCGTGAGGATTCTCCGACAAGCGAAAAAACTCAAGTGATTTATGCCGGACAAGATAATCCGGTTTTGATCGCCATTCCGCCTTTTGTGGCACATGGTTACCGAGTTTTGGGCAATGAAAAGGTCGGCCTTTTTTATCATACCAGCCAGCCGTATAATCCGGAAGAACCTGATGAACAAAGAATGGCTTTTGATGATCCCCGGATAGGTTTTGACTGGCAAACCAAAAATCGTTAAAAATATGACCAAAGATAAACATTTTGCTCCTTATGATCGGATAAACAGATTTCTTTTGCCGATTGTTCCCAAAAAATTAAGGCCAAATCATTTAACTTTTTTTCGTCTGATTGTTTCTCCGGTTTTGATAATTTTATTGGCCGGACACCAATATTTATATTCTTTGATTTTGTTCGTAGTTTTGGCGGTGACCGACATGTTGGACGGTTCCCTTGCTCGTTTAAGAAATCAGATAACTGATTGGGGGAAAATTTGGGATCCGGTGGCTGATAAGGTTTTAATCGGGATTGTGGTGGTTATGCTTTTATTGGAAGTGAATTTAGCCTTGACCGTTCTTTTGGTGGCTTTTGAAATGGCTTTCATTTTGGGTGGTTCTTTTATTCGTATGAAGATGAAGGATGTGGAAATTTCAGCCAATGTTTGGGGGAAGATAAAAATGAATCTCCAATGCTTGGGCGCGGTATTTTTAATGCTTGGTGCTATTTTGTCATGGAATTTATTTATCCCCTTGGCTCAAGTCTTTTTATATTTAAGCCTGTTTTTTGCCGCTTTGAGTATGTTGAGGAAAGGCATTTAAAAATAATTCATAGATAGATTTAATATGGTTGATTGTTTATTCTGTAAAATAATAAAAAAAGAAATACCGGCTCAAATTGTTTACGAAGACGAGTCGGTGATGGCTTTTTTGGATATCAAACCGGTAAATCCGGGGCATACCTTGCTTATTCCCAAAGAACATTTTGCTGATATGGATTCGGCTTCGGGAGAGTCTTTGCGCAATATTGTCAGCGTAGCTCCGAAAATTGCTCGCGCGATTATGCAAGCCTTGGGTTATGAAGCTTATATTTTTAGCACGAATAACGGGGAAGCGGCCGGACAAGAAGTCAAGCATTTGCATTTTCATATTATCCCCCGAGCCAAGAAAGATGGTCATCTTCCTTTTGCTCAAGGAACTTATAAAGAAGGTGAAATGGAGGAAATAGCGGAAAAAATTCAAAAGCAATTAAAATAAATTTTATTTGTCAAAAAACCGATTATATTATAAGCTGTATTTAGCGAGAAATAACCTATTTTTATGAAGATTTTAGTGACCGGAGGGGCGGGCTTTATCGGAGCCAACTTTATTCATTATATTTTGAACAAATATCCTCATTACCAAGTGGTAAATTTGGACAAACTGACTTATGCCGGTAATTTGGAAAATTTAAAGAATTTTGAAAACAATTCAAATTATATTTTTGTAAAAGGAGATATTTTAAACTCCGAACTGGTGGAACATTTGGTGCAGGACGGTGTGGATTTAATAGTGCATTTTGCCGCCGAATCGCATGTGGATCGTTCGGTTTTGGATCCGGGCTCATTTGTCAGAACCAATTTTTTGGGCACGCATGTGCTTTTGGAGGTGGCCAAAAAATTTAATATTCGTTTTCATCATATTTCTACCGACGAGGTTTTCGGTTCTTTGACTTTGGAGGAAAAACAAAAGCTTTTTCACGAAGAAAGTGCTTACGATCCCAAGAGTCCTTATTCTTCCTCCAAGGCTGCTTCAGATCATTTGGTCAGAGCTTATCATCATACCTATGGTTTGCCGGTGACCATTTCCAATTGTTCAAATAATTACGGACCTTATCAATTTCCGGAAAAAGTTATTCCCTTGTTTGTCAGCAATCTTTTGGAAGGCAAGAAAGTGCCGCTTTACGGGGACGGAAGAAATGTGCGCGACTGGATTCATGTGGAAGATCATTGTCGAGCTTTGGATAAAATAATTCATCAAGGAAAAATCGGCCATACTTATTGTGTGGGCGGAGACAGCGAAAAATCCAATTTTGAATTAACCATGCAGATATTAAAAGCCATGGGATTTGGTGAGGAAATGATAGAGTATGTGCAGGATCGTCCGGGTCATGATCGGCGTTATGCCATTCGTTCGCACAAAATTCAGGCCGAATTGGACTGGAAACCGAAATATGATTTTGAAGAAGGTCTTAGAAAAACCGTTCAATGGTATATTGATCATGAGGACTGGTGGAAAAAAATAAAATCCGGAGAATATAAGGAATATTATGAAAAATGGTACAACAGACAATAATTTATTTTCTGAAAAAACAAGGATAAGGCCTTGTTTTTTTGTTTGACTTTTGAACCAGATTTGATAAAATAAAAAAAAAGACAAATGATTAAAAGAGGAGGTGGGAATCTCCTTATTTGTAATAATTTTTATGAAAATTCTTATCACCGGTGCCGGCGGAACGCTGGGCCAAACATTAAAAAAAGCTTTTGCCGATCATGAAGTGACCGCTTGGGAAAGAGCGGATTTGGATATTACGGACGAAAAGCAAGTTGAAAAAAAGATTTTAGCACTCAGACCTCAGGTTATTATTAATGCAGCCGCTTATAATGCGGTTGATGAATCTGAGGATCGTTTTGATTTGGCGTTAAAAATAAATCACCATGGTCCGGTTAATCTGGCCAAAGCTGCCGCCGGAGTCGGAGCCGTCCTGATTCATTATTCCACGGATTATGTTTTTAACGGTGAGAAAAAAGACGGTTATGTGGAACATGATCTACCTGCCCCGATTTCTCGATATGGAGAATCAAAATATTTGGGAGAAGAAGCCAGGGAACATAACCCGGAAACATATATAGTCAGAACTTCCAGATTATTTGGTTTGCCCGGACATTCCGAAGGAGGCAAAAAAAGTTTTGTGCAAAAAATGTTGGAATTGTCCGAAAAAAAGCAAGAATTGCAAGTGGTTGATGAGGAGGTCAGTTGCCCGACTTATGTTAATGATCTGGCGGTTCAAACCAGACTTTTATTGGAAGGCAATTATCATCCCGGTATTTATCATGTGGCCAATGAACCCGGTTGTACTTGGTATGAATTTGCGCGTGAAATTTTCCGTTTGGCAGGGCGCCGGGTTTCAATTTCTCCCGTTTCCGGAGATAAATTCAAAAGGCCGGCGGACAGACCAAGGCATTCTATTTTAAAAAATACTAAAATGCCTGAAATGAGAACATGGAAAGAGGCTCTGGAGGATTTTTTGTTTGAATTGGGGGAACTTAACTATGACAAAGACCAACAGAAAGACCTTGAAATTTTTGATGAGACAAAGAAGGAAGAAATGGAAAAGAAAGAAATACAAAATGAGATATTAAAACAAAAAAAAGAGACTAAAGAAGAAGACCAATCAAGAACGGGAACCAAGGAAGGAGAAAAGATTGATATAAAAGTGGAAAGGAAAGAAGAATTTAAAGAAAAAAAAGAAACCAAGAAAATGAAAGGTATTATTTTATCCGGAGGTAAAGGAACCAGACTTTATCCTTTAACTAAAATAACCAGTAAACAGCTTTTGCCAGTTTATAATAAGCCGATGATCATGTATCCTTTGGAAACTTTAATTCAAGCGGGCATAAAGGAAATTTTGGTTATTGTGGCACCGGAATATGCCGGTCAATATCTTCAACTTCTTGGATCCGGTTCAGAATGGGGAGTAAAAATTACCTATGAAATTCAGGAAAAACCAAAAGGCTTGCCCGAGGCTTTTGTTATCGGGGAAAATTTTATTGGTCAGGATAATGTGACCATGATTTTGGGTGATAATTTGTTTTTTGATCATGATTTCACCAATGATATTAAAAGTTTTGAAAAGGGTGGTAGGATTTTTGCCGTGGAAGTACCCGATCCGGAAAGATTCGGAGTGGTGGAGTTTGATGAACATCAAAAGGTGCTTTCCATTGAGGAAAAACCCAAAAAACCTAAAAGCAACTACGCTGTACCCGGTATTTATATTTTTGATAATCGGGTGGTGGATATAGCCAAAAAAATAAAACCGACTTGGAGAGAGGAAACCGATATCACAGAGGCGCATAAAGCTTTTTTGGATATGGACGAATTAGATGTCCGTTTGGTACAGGGACGGTGGTTGGATGCCGGAACTCATAAATCATTGTTACAGGCCGGTAATATTGCGGCCAGTGATGCATTTTTGAAAAAAATGGGGTATAATAAAGAGGCCATGAAATAAATATAAAAAACCCTACTTAATTGGCCGGACTACCGATTAAGTAGTCTGGTTTTAAATTAGATTTATTATGAAACATTTTAAGCTAAAGCCCGTTATCGGGCGGAGCCTGAAATTGGCTTGGAAAAATAAAAAACTTTGGTTGTTTGGTTTTTTTATCGGAGGAAGTCTTGCTGTTATGCAGTATTCCGGTGGAAAGTGGCAAGAGTTTAAAGAAAAAATATCTTTATTTTCTTGGGAAAATATAAGGACTATCTTATTGGATGGACAGATTTTAAGTAATGTTTCGGTTGTCTTGTTGTTTTTATTGGCAATTTATATTTTGACCGCTTGGGCCAGGGGCGGTATTTTAGCCGCTTTAGCTTATTTGAAAAAAGGACAAAACAAATATTTTAAAGTCGCTGCTAAGACGGGGTGGTCTCGATTATTTCGACTTTTTTTAATAGATTTGTTTTTTGGTGCGATAGGACTTTTCCTTTTTGTTTTGGGGGCTGAATTTTTATCAGGTTCATATCGGGTTTTGTCTTTTGTGGCCATCGGGGTCTGGTTGATTATGACTTTACTTTTATTTTTGTCTCGACACTATATTTACTGCGCCGCGATTTATGAGGATAAAGGTGTTTTTCCGGCTATAAAGTCGGGCGTTTTATTATATTTTACGAATTTTAAAAAATTAACATTGGTAAAAGTTGTTGAAATAGGCTTATGGCTTTTGAGCGGTTTGGCGATTGCTTTGATTTTGTTTATCAGTTTGATTCCTTTTACAGTCGTTGGACTGGTTTTAATGCTTGGTTTTAATATTTTACCCATAAAGACTCTAGGCTTATTAGTTTTTATAGTTTTGATGATAATTTTTTTGATCGCTCGATCAATTGCCAATATATTTATTTACAGCTATTTGACCGAGGTTTATTGGTTGATTAAACAATAGTTTTAGATATAACAAAAAAAGAGCCAAAAGGCTCTTTTTTTGTTTTTCAAAATTAATGGAGGTCGGTGAAGAGCAGGTAGTCTTCGGCTATAAGATAGACTTTTTCGGTTCCGGAGGAAATTTCAAAGGAGCTGACTTCTTTTATGTTCATATCAATTATAAAGTGACCGTCGCGATTGTCCATTTCAATAATATGTAATCCTTTGTCTTGTAAAGTTAAACAATAGTTTGGATTTGTGTGCCATTTTGCCGAAATTAAACCTTGGCTATAGCGAGTAATATTATAATCAGTCAATGAAGAATCATTAAGATTTATAAAAGAAAGCTCCTGAGGAGTTTGAATAAGTACCAAGTTGTTTTCTTTGTGATAGTCAATGTTTTTTATATTTTTTTTGTAAAAAAGAATTTTGTCCAGTTCCGTGTTTATTATAAAAAGTTTTTCTTGGTCGAGTTGTTTTAGAAAAATTTTATTATCAATAAAATCAATAAGTTTATATTTTTTTTGTTTTAATTCCAATAGTTTATAGTTGATGCTTGGATTCTCCAGGTCTTTTTTTGTTAAAAATTTTTGTTTATTTTGTTCATATATGTAGTAGAGAAAGTCCTTGTTGACAATAAAATCACTTATATTATAATTTTTCATTTCTTGGATTTTTTTAGAGGATTTTTTTAGGAAATTGAACTGATACAATGTCCGATCAGACATAAAATAGGCTAAATGTGGATCATTTTTATCCCAAGTGAAATTTTTGAGATTTTTTGGCAATTTTAATTCTGAAAAAGGAAAAAAGTTGTTTTGTCTCAGGAGGTTGAAAAATATTCTTTTTTGCCCTTCGGAAAAAACAATAAAGGAACTTTTGGCGGACCAGTCTATTTTCGGAGCTAGTATTTGTTTATTCTGGTTATAGATTAATCTTATTTTTCCGTCAATCATATCCAGTAAATAAAGATAACCTTGTTCAAAGTCATTAACAACAAAAAGAGCTTTTTCATTGTTTGGAGAGAAAAATATTTGATCTATCTCGTGATCTATTATTTTTTGCAGTTCAGGTTTTTTAAAAAGATGAATATTTTGAGCAAAGGTTGTTTTTTGACTTTTTACGGGCAAGGTTTTTTCCCAGGTGAAGTATCCCGGTTTTTTTAATTTAATTGTGTAATTGTTGGGTAAAAGGCGGTTTATTCGTGAGTCGGTTTTTTCATTTTGTTTTATACCGTTTAAATATATTTCAGCATTGTCGGGCTTTGTTTCTATTATAATTGAGCCGGTTTTATCCAAACGGCCCTTTTTTAGATTCAATTTATAACCGGCCGTGTATAAAATCAAAAGTGGTGATCCGATTAAAAAAACGGTTAATAAAAATAAAAAAATTAAGACTCTGGTTTTTTTCTTCATATTTTGTATATACTATGTTTTTTTGAAAAAAATAGCAAATTACTATTTTTGGCTATGCTTTAAGGCTGTGGTATAATTATAGTGTAAAATTTAAAAAAAATAAAACGATTCTATGAAAAACAAGGAATTACTTACTGAAAACATTATTAAAATTTTAGACATTGAAGGGTTACCTACGGAAAAAAAACAGCAAATTTTAGACAAAATGGTCTCTTTGGTGCAAAAAAAAGTCATGTTGCGGGTGGCCGAGGATTTAACTCCCGAACAGTTTGATGAACTGGAAAAACGCCACGGCAATGACTTGGATGTTTTGGCTTATTTGGCGGAAATTTTCCCTAATTTTGCTGAAATGGTGGAGGAAGAAACAAAGAAAATTAAAGAAAAAGCAACTAAAACCGCTAAACAAGTGGAAGAATAAACAATATTTGACTTTATTTATGTCAAAGAAACATATTATTGATAAGATGCAAAAAGCTTATGACGAGTTTGAGGAACAGATAAAAGAATTGGAAAAAAAAGCGGATAGGGAAGTGGCTGAATCAATCAAAAAAATAGATAAAAACCAAATAAAACAAACTCTTCAAGAAATAAGGGATAAATTTTAATT
>CAZPBK010000002.1:45096-86008 GCA_964584985.1 uncultured Gammaproteobacteria bacterium
AATTTTTATCAAGAAAATCAGCCCAAACTGGTGGTTAAAGAAAAGTTGCAAAACGAGCTTGAAGCCAAAAAAGAGTTTTTTGACCGGGCAAGCGAAAAACAAAGAAAAACTCTTAGAAGGGAAATTGAAAACCTGGAAAAAGAGTTGGATAAACTGAAAGATATTCCAAAGGCGCCTGTTGATTTGAAGGGTGCTCAGGAGATTGTCCAAGAAGTGGAGGAAAAACTTGAAAAGGGAGTTGAAAAATCAGAGGAAAAGGAAAAAGAGCCTGATCGTGAAGAATTGAAAAAATTGCGACAGGATTATATTGAACAGGAGGTAAAGATGAACAAAGATTACAGCGGTGTAAGCGGTTGGATGAAAAGAATGATGAGCAAAGAAAAGTTTTCAGCTGATAAATCCAAATTAAAAGAGCTGGAAAAAGCTTATGAAGGGGAGCTGGCTGAGCAGGTTTTTCAAGAAGTGGATAAAATGTTGGAAGAAGAAGATAAACTTGTTTCCGAGCGAGCTAAACAATTGAAAGAAAGAAAAGAAAAATCAACGGTTACCAAATTAATGAATGTTTGGAATACCAAGACTTTTAAAAAGATTCGTCAAGCCAAGCTGTATGTTGGACTTGGTGCCGGAACTATTGGTTTGTTGGCCGGTGCTCCGATAGTAGGGGCTCTTGGTGGCGGAGCTATCGCTTATAAAATTTTGGGTCGTTCCATGGGTGCGACCGGCGGATTTATCGGTTCTTACAACTTGATGAGCAAAGTGGCCAAAAAAAAGGGAACAGAGGTTGAATTAACCACGGAACAAAAAAGAGAATTAAAAGAATATGCCAATGAGCTTAATCTGACTTGGTGGGCAAAAAAAAGAAATAAAAAAATAAAAATAGAAGGTGAAGAGGTTCGCGCCGGCGATGTTTATGAAAGCAAGAAATTAGAACTGGAAACTCAGCAAGCGGAAAAAATGACAGATGAAAAATTGGAAGAAGTAATAGACTACTATCAAACTGCGATTACTGTGGACGGTAAAGACCCCAATAATGATGAAAAATATCGTATGTTGCGGCGTGAATATGCCAAGCGCTTGCGAGCTCAGCAAAAAGTGGCTGAAACAGGAGAGAAAGAAAAACCCAAGAAAAAAGAAAAGCAAGATCTGGAAAAATTTAAAGAAAAAGTGGATAAAAAAGTGGAAGCACTCCACGAACTTTATCGAGAGAGTTTATTGAATTATTTAAAACAACATCTTTTGGTTTCCAGAAAGTATTTTCAGCAGATGAAAGAAGCTGGGAAATACGATGAGTCGGGACAAGAAAGCGAGGAATATATAAAATGGAATTATAAAAAAAACGAATTAAAGAAAATCTATGATTCTTTTCCGGAACATATAAAAAGTTTTATTGATGCTCAAGTCGAGGGAAGCGATCAGCCAACCTTTGAGATGTTGGCTCCGGATGTTTTGGACAAAGAAAAGCAGCGTTTTGCCAAGGGCGCCGAGGTTAAGGCACAAGAAGTTTTAGACGCGGAGTGGAAATTGGATAAAGAGGTTGAAAATGAATTTAAAAAAGTTCTGCAAAAAAATGCCGAAGAGGTTAGAAATATTGCGGAAAAAGAAGTAAAAACAGAAATGGAAAAAGAAGCCGAGGAAATTGAAGCACTTGATAAAAAAGACGAAGCCAAGGTTGAAGCGGTTATGGATGTTTTGGATAAAGAGGACAAAGAAGCGGAACAATCATTGCGAAAATTATTTGAGGAAAAAAATAAAAAGCGTTTGAAAAAAGGACGCAAAGCAATTGATTCGGAAAAATTAAGAGTGATTTACGCGGCCGGTATTGGCGCTTTGTTTGCTTCCGGAGCGGTACAGCGCTATCTGATTGATTTTTTTGTCGGAGATAATCTTGCTTTGCGGGAAAATCTGTTGGAAGGAGAAACAAAAAAAAGTGGTTTTGTCGGTTTTGGTCAAGAAAAAACTGAATTTGAAAAGGTTACCTATCCAAAAATTGATAAAGAAGTGATTACTGAGGAGCAACTGCTAGAGCCAGAGCAACCGCCAGAGCCAGAGCAACCGCCAAAGCCAGAGGTTGAACCTGAAGAAGGGCTGGTTGAAAAGCCAAAAGCGGATATTCCAGAAGAAAATTTACATTTGGAGGTTGGTCCGGGTACACCAAACAGTTTTCACGGCTTTATGGATCCTATCGTGGATGAACATGGAAAAGAAATGTTTGCCGATCAGTGGCAAAACGCTTTGGAAGAAGCTGAAGGAAACCAAGATAAAGCTGAGGCTATTTTTACCAAGTTTACCAGAGAATGGCGGTTTAAACAATTAAAGGATTTGGGTTTTGAATTTCAGCAGGATTCATCCGGAAACTGGCATTATGGTTATCCTATGACCGTTATGCCGGGTACGGAAATGCAAATGATTGAAGATCCCGAGGCTTTTGGTGGTTGGAAAATGGAGGTTAGCGGAGCCAAGGAACATGCTATAAAATGGCCGTCTTTGGAAAACGGTGTCGGCTTGGAAAACTATGAGGGGACTGAATTTACCGCCGGCTGTTCCGAGGAATTAAAGGAAAGCGCTTCGGATCTAATAGATGACAAACTAAAAGAATTGGATATGTATAAAAGGCAGTTGGCAAGTTATTATGATATAAAACCCCATTCCGCGGTTATACCGACGGCCGAGGGAGAATTTGGCGCGGGTTTTGAACAGCAAGCTGAATCTTTAAGATCAAAAATTAGTAAATTGGAAATGGATATTGCCGAAGTGGAATCAGCTGCTCGCGAATCTAGTGAGGATTTAGAACAAACTTTGGAAAAGATGCAAGGTCAAGGATCAGGTGCTGTTGAGTCAGCGGAAGCGGTTAAAGATGTTGCGGATCAAGCGGAAACCTTGCAACAACCGCCTCAAGTTGAGCCGGCGGGCGGTGAAGATTTGGCAGAATCTTCCGTGGAAGAAGCCGAGCCTGAAACCGAGCCAAAAGGGGAGATAAAACAAGGTATTGAATTTCACGAAGATTTTCCAGGAAATAAAGAGGCTTTAATTAAATCGGTGGAAACCAATAAGGTTTGTGTCCAAGAAATGCAAGAAAAATTAGCTGAATATAAAAGTCAATATGGCGATAGAGAAAATTGGGGGACATTTAAAAATAATATTGAGAAAAAGATTAAGTCTTTGGAAAGCCAAAATGAACATTATCTTAAAGAGGCGACTAATCCTTATAGTAGTTTAGAATTATCTAGGCGAGGAAATATGACGCCCCAACAAGCCGGAGAAAGTTTGGCTGAACATTATTTTTCCAGTGTGGAAACAGAAACAGATTTAACTTCTCCGGGAGAAAGAAGAGCCGGATTAGAAGCTCAACTAGACGACCTTTCACAAGAGCAAGAATCTTCATCCGAAGAAGTAGTCGGCGAAGAGGTTGAATCCGAACTAGAGAAACAAGAAGTCATTACATTTAAAGACGATCGTTTGAGTAGACCTACAATAGAAAAAACTGAAATAAAGGGTAAGCCGTTTATCCGTGTAAAAGGAGGGGTAAAAATGAGTCCAAAAGAGTTGATAGAGTCTGATGTTTTGGCTGAAGATTATACGGAAAAAATGGCTAAACTTAAAGGCGGGGCTAGCCGGAACAGAGAAACCGTTCTAAAGTTGGCCAAAAAGATTTTTAAAGAACAAAAGGCTTTGGAGCATTTAAATAGTATAGGTGATAGCGAAAAAGCGACAATTTTGAAAAAACAATTGCAAAACTCCAGTGCTTGGTTGGCAAAAAATTATCCCGATGTTTTTGAATAATAATATAGTTTAGTAATTTTCATTAAACTTGGGTTAAACAAGTTTTAACTTTTGTTTTTATAAACAATGTGTTAAAATACTTTTAAGTTAATTGATTAATTATACTTTATGCCTAAATTTATAATCAACGGAGGAAAAATATTAAAAGGAGAAATTCCGGTTAACGGCGCCAAAAACGCGGCTTTAAAAATTATTGCCGCGTCTCTTTTGTCAGATCAAGAAATTACCATAAAAAATGTACCGGATATTGAAGAAGTTAACCGTCTTTTGGAGTTATGTCAGGATGTTGGTAGTGAGATAAGAAGGGATAATGGAGAAGTGGTCATGAAAACAGAAAAAATTGAAAAAATTGATTTGGATCCTGAACTGGTTAAGAAAATTCGTGCTTCGGTTTTAATGATCGGACCTATTTTACTCAGAAAAGGTGAGGTGCGTTTACCTCATCCCGGAGGTTGCGCCATTGGCCGTCGGCCGATTGATTTGTTTGTTGACGGTTTTAAAAAATTTGGAGCTGAAGTGACTGAAAATGAGGATCATTATCATTTTAAAGCCGAGAAGCTTAAAGGCGCGGAATTTGTTTTCCCTAAAATTTCGGTGACTGCTACCGAAGTTATGATGATGAGCGCTTGTTTGGCTGAAGGAAAAACCGTTTTGCGAAATGCGGCTTGTGAGCCGGAGATCCCGGCCTTGGCTGAATATTTAAATCGTTGTGGAGCCAAGATCAGCGGAGCCGGCACTCATACTATTGAAATTGAAGGAGTGGAAAAGTTGGAAGCTGATGTTTACGAGGTTTTACCTGATCGAGTTGAAGCTGGCAGTTTTGCCATTCTTGGAGCCTTGGTTGGCGGTCCGGTTAAAGTGGTTAATTGTCAACCAAATCATTTGCGTGCTTTATGGGCGGTTTTTGACAAAATGGGTGTTGATTATAAAATTGGTTCAGACTGGTTTGAAGTCAGTAAGGCTAAAAAGTTAAAGCCGGTGGATATTGTCACTCATGAATATCCGGGTTTTCCCACTGATTTGCAACAGCCCTTTACCGTACTTTTAACCCAATCGGAAGGCATGAGCATGGTTCATGAAACCATTTTTGAGAGCCGATTATTTTATACCGACAAACTGAGAAAAATGGGCGCCAGCATAATAATGTGTGATCCTCATAGAATAATTATCAACGGTCCCACTGAACTTTACGGTTCCAGACTGGAAAGCCCTGATTTGCGAGCCGGATTTGCTCTGCTTTTGGCTGCCTTGATTGCCGAGGGAGAAACCCAGATTGATAATGTTTATCAAATAGATAGAGGCTATCAACAAGTGGAAAAAAGATTATCTGAGCTGGGAGCTGATATTAAAAGGGAATAACTTGGTAAAAATTTATGGAAAATTCTTTTCAAAAAAATATTATGAAAAAAACCGGAAAAAAAAATATAATAAAAAAAATAATTTTATTTGTGGTTGTTTTGGCGGTATTGATTGGACTTTTTTTTGGCGGGTATGTAGCCGGAAAAGTTACTTCGGGAAAACTGAATTTGCGTTTTAATCCCGACATGTATCAACAAACCGAACTTCCCGAAATTTTTGAAAGTAATCTAATAGAACAGATTTGGACGATTCTTCAAACCGATTATGTTCATGGAGATAAGATTAAGCAAAAGGAGCTTTTTTATGGAGCCATGAAAGGATTTGTGTCCGGAGTGGGAGATCCGTATACGGTATTTTTGGATCCGGAAACTTCCAAAGATTTTGAAGAGCAGATGTCCGGAGAATTTGAAGGAATCGGTGCCGAGATTGCTATGAGAGATGAGGTGGTGACGATAGTTGCTCCCTTGCCCGGTACTCCCGCTGATAAAGCAGGGTTAATGCCCGAGGATAAAATTTACAAAGTTGATGAGAAAGAAACAGTTGGGATGAGTTTGGAAGAGGTGGTAAAATTAATTCGCGGTCCGAAAGGAACAGAGGTTACTTTATTGATTGTGCGTGGAAGTGAACCGCCTCAGGAGGTAGTGATAACTCGCGGGTTGATTGAAGTAAAAAGTGTGGAATGGGAAGAAAGACCGGATGATATTGTTTATGTGGAAATAAGTTCTTTTAATGAAGACACTGTTCCTTTATTTAGAAAAATGATAAATAAAGTTGATTTTTCCACCAAAACGGGCTTAATCATGGATTTACGAAGCAACCCGGGCGGACTTTTGCAGGCGGCCTTGGAAATACCTTCGTATTGGGTAGAAAAGAATCAAGTAGTGTTGGTAGAAAAATTCAGTGAGGATAAACAAACCCAATATACGGCCGGAAATTCCGATTATTTTGCGGATATTCCGACTGTTGTTTTAATTGACCAAGGAAGCGCTTCGGGTTCTGAAATTGTAGCCGGTGCTTTGCAAGATTATGATAAAGCCACCATTGTCGGTAAAAAAAGTTTTGGTAAAGGGTCTGTTCAGTCGCTTAGGAAATTACCCGACGGTTCTTCAATCAAGGTTACCGTAGCCGAGTGGCTTACTCCGAACGGACGAGGAATAAATGAACAAGGAATACAGCCGGATGTGGAAATTGACTATACCAGAGAAAACTATGAAAATGATAAAGATCCTCAGTTGGAAAAAGCCATTGAAATACTTTTGACCAAATAAATTGTTCAATTCATAAATAAAAAAGAGGGGATGTCTCTCTTTTTTTCTTTACACTATGAAAATTATATTAATCAAAGGGGTAAACAAATTAGGTAAAAAAGGAGAAGTAAAAGAAGTTTCTCGTGGTTTTGCTCTGAATTATTTGCTTCCCAACAACTTGGCCGTACATTACACGGAAAAAGCCAAGAAAAAATATCAAACTGATTTGACTGTTGAAGAACAAAGCGAAAAATGGAAAAAAGAAAAGATTGATTCAACAGTCAATAAAATAAAAAACACGGTTCTTACTTTTAGTCAAAAAGCGGATGAAAAAGGTACTTTTTTTGCCGGAGTAAGTAAAGAGGATTTGGTAAAAGCTTTGAATAAAAAAGGTATTCAGATAAAATCAAAGCAAATACAAATGGATCAAAAGATAAAAAAAACCGGGGAATATAAAGTAAAAATAAATTTGGGGGACAGAGGTCAAGCCGAGTGCAAGGTTTTGGCCGGTCGAGCTTAACTTTAATAATAAAAAATACATATGGCCAAATATATTTTCGTGGTCGGAGGAGTAATGAGCGGAGTGGGCAAAGGGGTAGCCGCCGCTTCCATCGGCCGAGTTCTTCAATCCAAAGGTTATAGAGTTTCGGCTATAAAAATTGATCCGTATATTAATGTTGATGCCGGAACAATGAATCCTACGGAACACGGAGAGGTTTTTGTCACTGATGACGGAGATGAAACCGATCAAGATATTGGTAATTATGAACGATTTCTAAATGCCGACATATTATCGGACAATTATATGACTACAGGCCGGGTTTATCAAACGGTTATTGAAAAAGAAAGAAATTTGGGTTATGGCGGTAAGTGCGTGGAAGTGGTTCCTCATATTCCGGAAGAAATAATTCGTCGGATCACCACGGCCCAAAAAAAGACTGATTCTGAAATTATGATTATTGAAATTGGCGGAACAGTTGGGGAATATCAAAATTTGTTGTTTTTAGAAGCGGCTCGAACAATGAAAATGCACAATTTTCATGATGTCAGTTTTGTTTTGGTTTCTTTTTTGCCGGTGCCTTCCAATTTGGGGGAGATGAAGACCAAGCCGACACAATACGCGATCAGAACCTTGAATTCAGCCGGAATACAAACCGACTTTGTTCTTTGTCGAAGCGGTTTGCCTTTGGATGAAAGAAGAAAACAAAAGATTGCGGTTTCCGGCAGTATTTTGCCGGATCATATTTTTTCCGCTCCGGATGTTGATTCAATCTATGAAATTCCCATAAACTTTGATCAAGAGAAAATCGGTGAAAAAATATTAAAACAATTTGGTTGGGGACCAAAGCCGGAGGCCCCGGGAATGGATAAATGGCAGAGTTTGGTTAAAGAAATAAAATCAAAAAAATCAGAAAAAGATATAATAAAAATAGGAATAGTCGGAAAATATTTCAAAACAGGAGATTTTGTTCTTAAAGATTCCTATATCTCGGTTATTGAAGCAATAAAACACGCTTGTTGGACTTTGAAAAAACAACCGGAAATTGAATGGATAAATTCTGAAAATTTTGAAAAAAACAAGGAAGCATTAAAACAACTTGACCGTTTTGACGGAGTGGTGGTTCCCGGAGGTTTTGGTAATCGTGGAGTGGAAGGAAAAATCGCCGCTATAAAATACATAAGAGAAAATAATATACCTTTTTTTGGTCTCTGCTATGGATTGCAGCTTGCGGTTATTGAATTTGCCAGAAGTGTTTGTGGTCTTGAAAACGCTGTTTCCGAAGAAATGGAATCAACTTCCGATTGTCGGGTTATTCATGTGATGCCGGAGCAGTTAAAAAACTTAGCCGAAGAAAAATACGGTTCAACTATGCGCTTGGGAGCTTATCCGTGTATTTTAAAGAAAAACACTAAAGCTTATGAAGCTTATGAAAAAAAAGAAATTTCCGAGCGACATCGACATCGGTATGAAGTAAATAATCAGTATAGGGATCAGCTTGAAGAAAGGGGGTTAATTATGTCGGGCTTGTCGCCGGATAAAGATTTAGTGGAAATTATTGAGCTATCCGATCATCCGTTTTTTTTGGCTACGCAGTTTCATCCGGAATTTAAATCGCGTCCGATAACCGGGCACCCGTTGTTTAATGCGTTTATTAAAGCTTGCGTAAAAAAGAACAACAAAACCGGCTTTGATTTACAAAAAAATCATGATGGTAATTTAACTATTGCCAGTTACTGATATTAACGATTTAGTGGATAGAACATAAAGAAATATTATATAACTAAAAAACACCTTTTCCATTAAGGTGTTTTTTAATTAAGAGTTTTAATAACGAAGGACTTTTTTTATTTTGGCTATCTCTGTTTCTTTACTATGTAATATTTTTTTTATGTTGGAAACCCCACTGGTGGAAGCTTCTAAAAAACCTTCCATAGCCGCCTCGGCCAACCAGCCGTTGTTAAGCCAATCAAAAAGCCATTGAGCGGTATGTTCAGGCTTTTCTTGGTTTATGCCGGAACCAATGGTGCGTAACCAGCGACGATTGAAAAGTTCTTGTGAACCGATCGGCGGAGCCATAATAATCGGTAAGCCCAAGGCGGTGTAAAAACTAAGTTCACTTGGTTTTGTCCAGAGAATATCCGTGTCAATTAAAATTTTGTTGAATTTTTGGAAATATTCTTTTTTATTGCGACCGTGAATAATGATTATACCCTTGTTTAATTGATTCTTTAACTCAAGGCTTTGAATATTTTTTTTAAAGTAATCATTGACATCATTGTGAATGCCGGCTACAAGAACTACGCGAATTTTTCCGGCTTTAATGGGTTGTTTTAAGCTTTTAACAATTTTTATCCCCAGTTTTCTTTGTGCGCCGGCACCACCTACGGCAAACATCAATGTCAAAACATGGTCGGCTCTTTCCGGATAATTTTTTCGTCCCAAATGTTTAATAACCGTTTCCTCATAGTTTTTTAAATAAGCTTTTTTAGGATCCAGGCTGAACAGTCTATAACCCAACTCTTTTTTTAAAGTGGTTTCTTTTTTTCCGCCGACCAAGCTTTCCGGCAAAGGAAAACCGGTTACAAAAATATTCTCCGATTTTACGCCGTAAAGACGCAGTCGTTTGGCACAACGAGGATTGGGCGCCAGGTATTTAATTCGGCTGGAGCGGGGAGCAAGCGGAGCCCAGGCTCGACTCAAATCAGTGTCCGTGCCCAAGCAATATATTTCACCGGGATAATTGTATTCCTCAGCCATAAAAGCGGTGGCGAAAAAAGTGGTTATCAGTGGTCGGGGATCTTGACCCAGCTTATTAATCAAGTGTTTGCCCCAATTTCTTTTTTTTATAAGAGTATATAGGGATCTTGTTTGTAAACTTGGTTTTGATAAATCTCTTTTGGGATAAAAAGGGGGAATAGCTTGCAGTTTATCAAAAATTTTCCAGGCCATTTCTCCGATTATTGGAAGATTTTTAAATCTGGAAATAAATTCATAGCCTTTTCTGGATTTTTGCCAAAGTTTTTTATCTTTTTTCGGGATGCCCTTATAACTATTGGCATTAATTATTTCATTTTTATAAGCCAGTTGTCGGAGTGGCCAAGCGGCGCGTTGGTGTCCATAGCCCATATCCACGGCCAGAACATAGGCTTTTTTTTCCTTTTTTTTTGGCATAATTAAAAAAATAAGTTATTTACTATATTATAGCATTTTTAAACGTTTGAGGAAAAATCAAAATAACAACATAAAGAATAATTTTTGATTAATAGTTTTCAATCGGTGATTTTTAAAAAAATTTTCGTTTTTGTCAAGTACTTAAGCCGTTTAATAATATTGTCTAAAATTAGAAAAATAAAGACTATATATTCTTATATAAAAAGGGGGCTTGACAAAACATTATTTTGGGTATATAATCATAATGCAATTTAATTAATTCATAACAAAGTTAATATGCCAAATAGAAATGCTACCGGACCTTTGGGAGAAGGTCCTAAAACAGGCAGAGGTCTTGGTCCTTGCGGAAGTGGGCAGGCCAATGGACGAAACGAAGACTCAGATCATCCACGAAAAGGACTTTTTGGGCGCGGACGCAGACAAGGACGAGGTTTGGGACTTGGGCTTGGAAGACGAAACCAAGGCCGATAAATCCGATTAAAAGGGGCGGAAAAAATCCGCCCCGCCTGTTGTTTTATTTTTTTAAAAATTATTATATAATTAAATAATCTTAGTAAATATGCCCAGACCAAGAGGACGAAGACGAGTGGGGTTTAGTCATCATCAGCGGGTTTTCAAGCCCAGGGGGATTCCGTCCAGTGGATTGGAAATTATAAGTTTAAGCCATGAAGAGTTGGAGGCTCTGCGTTTGAAAAATTTGGAAAACCTGGATCAACTTGAATGCGCGGAAAAAATGCATACTTCTCAAAGCACTTTTCAAAGAATCTTAGCTGAAGCTTATAAAAAAATCAGTGATGCTTTGATTAACGGCAAAGCCATAAAAATAATTGAATAAATAAATATGATAAAAAAAATTGTTTTTGGTTTTTTTATTTTTTTACTTATTTTCGGAGCGTTAGTTGGAAGTACTCAAGCTTCTGAAAAAAAAACACAGGCGGTAATTTTTTACGGACAAGGTTGTCCGCATTGCGGTAAGGCCTTGGAGTTTTTGCATGAAAAGCAAGATGAATATTCCGGATTAAAGGTTAAGGAATTTGAAATTTATTTTGCTCGGGAAAATGTGGAGACTTTTAATGATCTGGCCACCGTTTATAACGGATCGGCCGAGGCCGTGCCGACCATTTTTATTGATCAAGAAATGTTGGTTGGTTTTGGACCGCAGGTGCAAGAAGCTGTTGAAGAAAAATTAAAGTATTGTCAAAATCATACTTGCGTAGAGCCTTTGAGCAGACTTGAGAAAACAAAAAAAGGGGGAATGAGTTTTATTACCCCGGAACAAAGAGAAGAAATAAATAAAAGAGCCGAACAGATTAAGCGAACCACGGATATTAGGAAAGAAGAAAGAATAAAACAGCAAGAGAGCTCTGAGATAAAAAATATTAACAAGGAGAAAGTGACTTTACCGGCGGTGATTTCGGCGGCCGCGGTTGACGCCATTAATCCTTGCGCTTTTGCGGTTTTGGTTATTTTATTATCTACGATTCTAGCTTCAGACAATAAAAAAAGAGCCCTTTGGGCCGGTTTGGCTTTTACTTGTTCAATTTATATTTCCTATTTTTTAATGGGACTGGGTCTTTATTCGGCTTTGGCCACTTCCGGATTAACCCATACTTTTTATGTGGTGGTGGCTGTTTTAGCCATATTTATAGGCTTGTTTAATTTAAAAGATTTTATTTGGCCCGAGCGTTGGTTTGTTATGGAAGTACCCATGTCTTGGCGACCGAAGATGAAAAGTTTAATCAGGGGAGTTACCTCGGTGCCCGGCGCTTTTTTGATCGGTTTTGTGATCAGTTTGTTTCTTTTGCCTTGCACTTCCGGACCCTATATAGTTATTTTGGGGCTGTTGGGAAAAATGGCCACTAAAAATTATGCTGTCGGTCTTTTGGCTGTTTACAATTTTATCTTTATCTTGCCCATGATTTTGATTACCTTGGCCATATATTTTGGTTTGACCACTACGGAAAAAGCCGAAGCCTGGCGAAAGGAAAAAATAAAATGGCTTCATCTTGCGGCCGGAATTATTATTTTGCTTTTGGGTATTGGTATGCTTGTTTCTTTGGCCTTGGGATATTTGTAAATTGAATTTAGATAATCAGATAAATAAAAAAAATCCGCTTTTCAGCGGTTTTTTTTGGCTAATTTAGATTGTTTTTTGAAAAAGTTGTTTGCCTTTTTCTTCCCATTCCGGCAAGTTTCTGGTTTTCATTTCCAGAATATAATCGGAGATTAAAGCTTTTCTTTCTTGTTTGTTTGTCATTAGCCAAACATAATTTTTCAGGAGCTTATAATGCATTTGTAACCGCTTTTGTTTGTTTTCAACTTGCAACCAAAGACTGTTTTCAAAAGCCCATTTTGTAAATTCTTGATTTTCTTTTTGTTGTTCGTACATGCCGATAATATCCTGTTCAATTTGTTCTTTGGTTTTTCCGGAATAAGAATCACTTAGATTTTCAGGATGTTGATACAGTAGTTTTTTCAACTGATCGTCCAAATTATGTTCATCAAAAGCAATATCTTGAACACTGTAATAGGGTTTAATGTCCAGGGTTATCTTATTTTTATTTTCCGCCAGGTTCATATCAATCAAAGCTTGTTTTATTTTTCTCGCTTGGGTAAAAGACAGATCAGTGTTGACCATTTTGTAAATTAGATAATCCCAAGCGCCGTTAAGAGCGGTATTGTCTTTTCGGGTGTATTTTGTCAGCATTTGTTTGATAAAGGTGGAATGATTGTGAGCGCGCTGGGGCTCGCCGATGGCAAAACCTTGGCGATTTCTCAACCATTGCAGGGTCTCCGTGGCCGGCAGGCCGAGATCGCGGAAAATTCCCAAAGCTTCAGAAAAGCCCACCATAACCACATAATCAGCTTGTTTGTTTAATATTTGTTCAATTTGTTCAATGCCATAATCAATGCCGCCGATTTCACATGACTTGGCCAAATAGTATTCACTGGGTTGATGACCGGGTTCGGGCAAAGGACAATAGGTTCCGCGCGGCACTGCGGTTATGGAGATTTTTTCTTTTGCTCTATTGATTTCAATCATTTGAATGGCGTCGCAATGACCAAAGCTTTGTCCGGCCCTGGAATCAATACCCAAAAAAAGCACCTTGACTTTGTCGTCATGGCCAAAAGGATCTTGATTATTTTCAGATTCCAGCTGTCGGGTGGTGATTATTTCTTTAATCTCTTGCTCCAGTTTGGCTTCAGCTTGGAGGGTTTGCTGATTTTGCCAATAATCCAGCAATCGTATAGTTCCGAAAACCGATAATCCGGCAATAATCAGGATTAAAATTATTTTTTTCACTTTTTTATTCATAGGAAATAGCTTTTCTTTGGATATTTTACTACAAATAGGGAAAAAATCAAGCTTTTTCCGGCCGGGTTGAAAAAATTTCAGCAAAGGGATAAAATAAATTTAGATATAATTACTTAATTATGCTATAATATTTGGGTAATTTTCAATAATAATTTATTTTATTTTATTTTTTAAATATAAATATGGCGAAAACAAAGACAAACAAAAAACAAACGATTTTAACCGGAGATCGGCCGACCGGTCCTTTGCATTTGGGCCATTATGCCGGATCTTTAAAGCAAAGGGTGGCGCTACAAAATCAAGGGCATGAAATCTATGTTTTAATCGCCGATACTCAGGCTTTGACTGATAATTTTGATGATCCGCAAAAGATTCATGACAATGTCTTTGAGGTGGCTTTGGATTATTTGTCGGCCGGATTGGATCCGAAAAAAACCAATATTGTTATTCAATCTCAGGTTCCGGAGTTGGCCGAGCTGACAACTCATTTCTCCAATTTGGTCACAGTATCTCGGCTTCAGCGGAATCCAACGGTTAAAGCGGAAATAAAACAAAAAGGTTTTGAAAAAAGTTTACCGGTTGGTTTTTTTGTTTATCCGATCAGTCAAGCCGCGGATATTACCGGTTTTGACGCTACGCTGGTCCCGGTGGGAGAGGATCAATTGCCCATGATTGAGCAAACCAGAGAAATTGTCAGAAGTTTCAATCGATTGTACGGAAAAACTTTGGTTATGCCCGAACCTTATTTATCCGAGGGCGCTCGTTTGCCCGGAACAGATGGCAAAGAAAAAATGAGTAAATCCTTGGGCAATACCATAAATCTAAAAGATTCCCAAGAAGAAGTAAAGAAAAAAGTCATGAATATGTTTACCGATCCCAATCACTTGAAAGTGGAAGATCCCGGTGATCCGGAAAAAAACACGGTTTTTGCTTATTTGGATGTTTTTGATCCTGATAAAAAAGAAGTGGAAAAAATGAAAAAACATTATCAAGCCGGAGGGCTGGGAGATGTAAAAGTCAAGCAGCGTTTGATTGCCGTTTTGGAAGATATTTTACAACCGATGAGGGAAAAAAGAAAAACTTTTTCCAGACAGCAAGTAAAAGATATTTTGCAAAAAGGTAGTGCTACTGGTCGAGAAAAGGCCGGTCAAGTTACCGCAAGGGTCAGAAAATCTATTGGCCTAGATTATTTTTAATTGAATTGAACAGTTATTTAAATATGCAAGTACCAAAAAGAAAAGGAGAAGAGCAAGCTTGTCGAAAAATTGACCCGGTGATTACTCAAAAAAAATATAGGGAGTTAAAAGCCAAACTGGAAAAAATAAAAGCCAAGTTGCCGGTGGCCAGAAAAGAAGTCAGTCGTTTGGCGGAAATGGGTGATTTTTCGGAGAATACAGCTTATCAAATGGCCAAAGGGCGTTTGCGGGGAATGAATGCGATTATAGAAAAGTTGCAAGATCAATTAAAAAAAGCTCAGGTGATCAGTTCGGGCTTGGATAATGATATGGTGCGGGTCGGGCATACCGTAAAATTAAAAATAAATGGTCAAAAAAAGATTTTTCAAATATTGGGGTCTGAAGAAACTAATCCCACTGTCGGAATAATTTCTCGGAATTCACCACTTGGTTCCCAACTGCTGGGGGCGAGGATCGGTCAAGAGCTGGAATTGGATCTGGCCGGACGAAAAGTTAAAGGTCAAGTGTTAAAAATTATTGGTTGACAAAAACAAAGAGAAAAGTTAGAATATCAGAGCCGTATATAAAATTATTTTTCATTCGCGGATCCTGCCACAGGCAGGCATGCGTCTAATGGTAGGACACCAGGTTTTCCTGCCTGCCGGCAGGCAGGGATCCTGGCAATTGACAAAAAATGAAGAAATTCATAGTATATATTCTAATTAGTTTAGAAAAGAATAATTGGTCGTATGTTGGGTGTACCGGAAATTTGAAACAAAGGATCAGGGATCACAATCAGGGGAAGACAAGGTCAACCAAGGCTTATCGTCCTTTGAAAGTGATTTATACAGAAAGTTTTTGTACCAATGATCGAGCTAGAAAAAGGGAATTATATTTGAAGTCTGGTATAGGCAGAGAGTATCGTTATAAAATAATAAAAAAATATTATTCGCGGATCCTGCCACAGGCAGGCATGCGTCTAATGGTAGGACACCAGGTTTTCCTGCCTGCCGGCAGGCAGGGATCCTGGCAATTGACAAAAAATGAAGAAATTCATAGTATATATTCTAATTAGTTTAGAAAAGAATAATTGGTCGTATGTTGGGTGTACCGGAAATTTGAAACAAAGGATCAGGGATCACAATCAGGGGAAGACAAGGTCAACCAAGGCTTATCGTCCTTTGAAAGTGATTTATACAGAAAGTTTTTGTACCAATGATCGAGCTAGAAAAAGGGAATTATATTTGAAGTCTGGTATAGGCAGAGAGTATCGTTATAAAATAATAAAAAAATATTATTCGCGGATCGTCTAATGGTAGGACACCAGGTTTTGATCCTGGCGATCGGGGTTCGAATCCCTGTCCGCGAGCCAAGAAAAAACGATGAACTTATGTTCGTCGTTTTTTTGGTAAAAACAAAAGAGCCGGAATTTTTTTTAGCCTTTACAATGCAAGACCGGGATTGTATAATTAAAGCGAATTAAGGTTTTTTATGAACAGCTGTAAAGAAGCTTGGGAAAAAACAGGGAATAATTTAAAAAGAACTCTGCCTATTTTGACCGGAGTTATTTTGCTTATTTCCATGGTAATGGTCTTGGTGCCAGCCAGTTTTTATCAAGCGGTTTTTATTGGGCATAAAGCTTGGGATTCTCTTATTGGCGCATTGGTTGGTTCTTTGGCCGCCGGCAACCCGGTAAACAGTTATGTTATCAGTGGCGAGTTGATGGATAGGGGAATTGGCTTAATCGCCATAACCGCTTTTATTATCAGCTGGGTAACCGTGGGATTGGTACAGCTACCGGCCGAAAGTCTGATGCTGGGGCGCCGATTTGCTATTGTTAGAAGTTTATTTTGTTTTGTTTCCGCAATAATAATAGCTTTTTTAACGGTTTTTATTTTAAACTTTTTATGATCAAAAAGATTTATTACAAACATGGAGCCGGTTGGATATTTTTGTTTTTGGTGTTGTCGGCCTATGCCTTGGTGGGAGCTCTTCGTTTTGATCTTTTCCAGGAGATAGCTGTTTATTTTAAAAACACTTTTATCCAAGTCTTGCCGGCTTTAATTTTGGTTTTTGTGATTACCTTTTTGGTTAATCTTTTTCTTGATCCCAAAAAATTGGAAAAGTTTTTTAAAACCAAAACCGATTATCGTTCCTGGATGGCTATGGTGATTTTGGGAGTTTTATCTATCGGTCCGATTTATATGTGGTACCCGGTGCTGGCGGATCTAAAAGAAAAAGGTTTAAAAAATTCCTTGATCGCGGTTTTTTTGTACAACCGAGCCATAAAACCGGCCTTAATTCCCATGATTGTTTTATATTTTGGCTGGCCATATCTTTTGATTATGACCGGTCTGATGATAATTTTTTCCCTATTAAACGGCTTGGCCGTGGGGAAACTAGCTAAAAAATAAAAAAAACTTATGAAAATCGCTATTGCCAGTTTGGGCAAAAAAATGAATTCAATACTCAGCCCTCAAGCGGGGCGAGCGCCTTATTTTCTTATTTTTGAAAAGGAGGAATTGGTTGAAACCTGGAAAAATCCTTTTTCCGTGGGGGGTGGCGGAGTCGGGCCGGCCGTGGCCAGGGTTTTGGCTGAAAAACAAGTGGAACAGGTCTTAGTCAGTGAAATGGGACCAAAAATGCAAGCTGCATTGGCGGAAAAAGAAATTGATTTTCAAGAAATGGAAGAGGATACTGTGAAAAATGTTTTGAACAAAGTAATAAATAAATAAAAAATCTATGACTGAAAAACCTTTGGTTAATCTAATACAAGAAGAACAATTGGAAGGCGAGGCTAAAGAAATTTTTCAAGCCATGAAAGAAAAATCCGGTCAAGTGCCCAAATGGATGAAGGTGATGGCCAATAATCCGGATATTTTGACCGGTTTTTTTTCCATGTTTAAAGCCACCATGGACAATGCACCTTTGGATAAAAAATTAAAATGGAAAGTGGCTTTTCTGGTTTCCGAGCTGAACAAATGCGAGTTTTGCGTTAGTGTTTCCAAAATGCAGTTAAAATCTTTTGGCTTAGAAAATATGGAAACCGTAGAAGCGGAAGATAAAAAAGAAGAGTTGGCTTTTGAATATGCCCGAGCGGTCAATGATCATGCTTACAAGATTGAACCGGAGTTGATTGAAAAGGTTAAAAAAGAATTTAACGACGCTGAGTTGGTTGAGTTGACTTGCGTGGTGGGTTTGTTTAACTATATCAACAGATTTAATGATGCACTCGGTGTTTTGCCAGATCTGCAATAAGTTTATTTATTAAAAAGTCCCAAAAAACGGGGCTTTTTTATTTAAATTTTTTAAGGATTAACTAATTTGTTGATTTGGTTATTTTAGGGATTTATTTCTGGATAAATTGAAAATAAGTTTAATTTTTGTTATATTAACTCATATGAAAAAAACAATACTGAGTTTATTATTTTTAATTTTATTGGTTCCTTTTGTTGGTTTGGCCGCGGAGTCCGGTTCGGCTGAACAAGTTTTTGAGGCCAAGGTTATAAAAGTCTTGGAGGAAAAAACCGTGACCAACCAAGACGGTTCAACCTCTGTTCAGCAAAATCTAAAATTAAAACCTTTGGAAGGTCATTGGCAAGATAAAGAAATTAAAACCAAAGGAATCAGTGATATTCAGGTTTTCAAAAGTATTCAAGTTGAAAAAGGCGATAAAGTGATGGTAACAGCTTCAATCGATCCTGATGGTCAAGAAGTTTTTTATGTGACCGATCATGTACGGCGCGGTTGGCTGTATTTTTTGGCTTTGATTTTTGCTGTGCTTATGATTGCGGTTGGCCGAAAAAAGGGGTTTAAAGCTCTTATCAGTTTGGTGGCCACTTTTGTTATTATTGTTTGGTTTATAATTCCTCGCATTTTGGCCGGAGCTAATCCCTTGCTAATTTCCATAATCGGTTCATTGATTATTTTGGGGGCAATAATTTATATTACTTGGGGGTTAAGCAAAAAAGCGCACTTGGCCATGGCCGGTATTTTTATCAGTCTAATGATTACGGGAATTTTCTCTCTCATTTTTACTAAATTAACCAATTTAACTGGTTTAGCGCAAGATGATGCTATGTTTTTGGTGGGCTTGAGTTCTGGCCAAATAAATTTTCAAGGATTACTTTTGGCCGGAATAATTATAGGTGCTCTCGGTGTTTTGGATGATGTGGTTATCAGTCAGATTTCTACGGTTGAGCAAATCAAAGCCGCTAATGATAAAATGAAACCTTTGGAAATTTTTAAAAGCGCCATGAGTGTGGGCGTAGATCACATCAGTTCTATGACCAACACTTTGTTTTTGGCTTATGCCGGCGCGGCCTTGCCTTTGTTAATTTTGTTTACCTCGGGAGAAAGTCAATCTTTGGGATTTTCCGAGGCTATAAACAACGAAGTGATTGCTACGGAAATTGTCAGAACCTTGACCGGCAGTATTGGATTGATTTTGGCGGTGCCGATTGCTACGATTTTGGCGGTTAAAGGTTTGGTTAAAAACCAAGATTAAGAAAAAACAAACCAAAGATGTTTAAGAATATTACAAAAACATGGGATATTTTAAAAATATAACAGTAAACAGGATCATTTTTTTTAGCATATAAGGTTTTATAGGACTATTTTGATGATAAAAAACAAGGTTGACAAAAGTTGGACTTTGTATTATAATATAGTGAAATTAGTTGGATTGACAATCAAATGGAGGGGAGCTAATGAAAAGTCCGTGGTTTTTGAAACAAGGCAAGTTTGCCGGTCGTTCAGTGGAAGAATTGGTTTTTACCTTGCAAGGTTTTCAATACTTGCGTTTTTTGCAGGGTAACGGTTCTCATCCCGGCTTAAAAGCTCGCTTGAATTGGGTTTTTTCTCGGGTAAAAAAACTCAGAGCAGTGGAAACCTGTGACTATTGCTCCAAACGGGCCAAATATGTGTCCATTAAAGCAGGTCAAGACGGTCCGGCTTTTGTTCAATTGCTGTGTAAGGATTGTTTGAAGTCAAGACAATATTCCGACACCATGGCTATTGAATTCAACCTATTTCGGGAAAACCTGTTTTCCGGCCAAACAGACAAAAAACAATTTTTTGCTGTAATGCGTCGGATTTGCGGGATAAGAGCGATTAAAGGCCAAAAGGCCAAGGCTCGAGCGGCTTTAAACGCTTTGGAAGAACAGCCACCGCTGTTTTCCAGCTAAGAAAAGAAAAGCCAGGTGTGCATGAACACTTGGTTTTTTGTTATAATTTAAGGTATAATTAAGATAAGAGTTAATTACTTTTATTATTATGAAAAGAATTTATTTATTCTTTTTAATGCTTTTTTTAGCAAGCGGATTTTGTTTTACTTCAGCCCAAGCGGTTGAATATGAACAAAACAGAATTACCAATTCAACGGCAAAGCAAGAAATGGCTAAAATATCTTATCAAAATATTATTTGGCATGATTGGCGTTCGGATGCTGATGGACGATGGCAGCCCGGCGGAGGAGCGGATAAACAAAACAAGGTGGATTTGTATTTTTATGATTTATCAACAAAAAGACGATTAAAATTAACTTCGGACAAAGATAAAGTGGAAGTTTCGGATGTAACGGAAAGCTATGTTTTTTGGCTGGACAGTGGCGCTGAACCTGGGATTCATTATTATGATATTCAGGCCAACAAAAAGGTTTATGCCGTAGCTATTCCGGAATTTCCTTCATATACAAATTATGGTGGCACTTATTTGGCTGCTTATGCTAATGAAGTAGTCTATTCTTTGGCCGGACAAAGCGGGATTTTTCACTATAAAGAAGGAAATTTAAACAAAAAAGTATCCGATATTTATATTAACGGTTTGGACTTGGGACAGAAAAATTTGGTTTTCACCTCCACAGAAGCCCAAGGTTCAAAAGTATATTATTATGATTTAAATTCCGATCGGCAAAAAATAATATCCGCTGTTGGCTTTGAAGCGGCTAATTTTGATAATAATATTGCTCTTGGTGGCAACAAGGTCATTTGGCAAAAAGGCGGGGAAAAAACCGATTTGGTTTATTACAATTTAACCACCGGACAAAGAAAAGTTTTAACCAGGGAAAGCCGACGCCGACTTTACCCCGGATTGAGTGAGAATTATGCGGTTTGGCAGACCTATAATCCGAAAGTGAATGATTATCAAGTGGCTTTTTATGATTTTGAAACTGAAAAAGTTAATGTTAATAGCAAAATAATTGGTTTTAATCCTGATGTTGATGAGCAAAAAATCGTTTTTCATGGTCGGAACAAGGCTCGGTACGATATTTATTTACTTGACCCGCAGAAACTAGTCATAAAAGAGCCAGCTGAACCGGTTGTGCCTGGAGAACCGGAAATTGTTTTTCCCGATGGATTGGTCACCGGTGATTTGATAAAATTGAAAAACAGTGAGGCAGTTTATTATCTTGGTGCTGACGGAAAAAAATATGTTTTTCCCAATGTTGCTTGTTATTTTACTTGGTATGAAGATTTTTTCAAGATTAAAACCGTAGAGTATGAAGATTTTTCCAAAATAAATATAGGCGGAAATGTCACTTATCGTCCGGGCGTTAAATTAATCAAATTAAAAAATGATAATAAGGTTTTTGCGGTTAGCCAAGGCGGAGTTCGTCGTTGGATTAGCACGCCCGATTTGGCAATTGAGATCTTTGGAGAAAGTTGGACCGATTTGGTGGAAGTAATTCCCAACAGCTTTTGGGTCAATTATACAGAGGGTGAGGTGATTAAACAGACCTCTGATTATGATCTAACAGTTGAAAAGCAAAAAGCGAAAAACATAAATCAAGATAAACAACTTTTATAACAATTTTCAAATATTATGCTTTGGTTTTGGATTGTCATTGTTTCACAATTTGCTAATGCGGGGGCTCAGCTTTTGGACAAACTGCTTTTGACCAAGAAATTTTCCAAACCCGCGGTTTTAACTTTTTATACCGCTTTGTGGAATCTTTTTGCTTTGGTTTTTATTTTTTTTGACTTTAATTGGTTTCCTGATCGAAATGTTTTAATTGTCAGTTTGATTTCAGGCGTGGCTTTTACTATAGCTTTACAGTTTTTTTACATGGGGATGAAAAAAGGTGAGGCTTCACATATTGCACCTTTGGTCGGTGGAGTGGTTCCGGTTGTCAGTTTTATAATTTCTTATTTTTGGTTGGATGAGGTTTTGACCGAAATGCAGATTTGGGCGGTTGTTTTATTGGTGATCGGTACTCTACTTATTTCGTTTGAAAAAAGTCGTCGTCATTCAGGTATACATATTGGAATGCTTTGGGCGGTTTTGGCCGGTGTGTTTTTTGCCATAGCTTATGTTTTGGCACGGTGGGCTTATTTGCAAGAAAGTTTTTCCACCGGTTTTGTCTGGGCCAGGATGGGATCGTTTATAGCGGTGTTGCCTTTTCTTTTCTCTTCTTCTTTACGCCGTTCCGTTTTTGGAAAAAATAAAAAATCAAAAAAGAAATTACGATCCGGTTTGGCTATTTTTGCTATAAATAAATCCTTGGCCGCTTTTTATTTTGTAGGCATGAATTTTGCCATGTCTTTGGCCAGCGCCACTTTGGTCAACGCTTTGGCCGGATTGCAATACGGGATTTTATTTTTTCTGATTTATTTTTTCAGTCAAAAAAAACCAAGTTTTTTTAAAGAATATTTTACCAAACATGAAATTAAACATCAGTTGGCGGCCATTATGTTTTTAATAATCGGTTTGGCTTTGCTTGTGCTTGATTAAATATGAATAAAATAAAATGCAAGAAAATAAAAATTATAATAATAAGTTTAGTAATTTTAACCGCTTTGATCGGTTCGGTTTTATCTTTATATTTTGCTGATTTCAGCCGATCGGATTTTAGTTTGGGCGTAAATTTTTCACGATCATATGCCGAGTATTTGGGATTGGATTGGCAAAAAACTTATCAAGAGATTCTAAATGATTTGCAACCGAAGAAAATAAGATTGGCCGCCCCTTGGAACGAGATAGAACCGATTAACAATATATATGATTTTAGTGATTTGGATTGGCAGATTGAAAAAGCCACTGAAAAAAAGATGGAAATAGTTTTAATAATCGGTCGACGAACTCCGCATTGGCCGGAATGTCATGACCCGTCTTGGCTAAAAGGACGTTCAAAATTTTGGGTTGAACAACAGCAATTGGAAATGTTAAAAACCGTGGTCAATCGTTATAAAAACAATGAACAAATAAAAGTTTGGCAAGTGGAAAACGAACCTCTCTTGGATTCTTTTGGCCAATGTCCGCCGGGTAATCCCGATTTACTGCAAAAAGAAATTTCTTTGGTGCGTAATTTGGATGATCGTCCTATTTTGATTACGGATAGCGGTGAATTGAGTTTATGGTTGCCGGCTGCTCAAATGGGAGATTTGTTCGGTACTACTCTTTATAAAGTGGTTTACAATAAATGGACCCAATATACTTTTTATTATCTGCCACCCACTTTTTATCGATTCAAGGCTTTGTTGGCGGGAATTGAACCGGAAAAGGTGATAATTTCTGAATTGCAGGCCGAGCCTTGGGCGCCGCAAGGGATTTTGCAAACACCGCTGAACGAACAAAAAATTTCCATGGATGAGAAAAGATTAAAAAACCATATTTCTTATGCTCAAAAAACCGGTTTTACTTCCGCATATTTATGGGGAGCGGAATGGTGGTATTGGTTGAACCAGAAAAAAAATGATCCTTCTTTGTGGCGAACAGCTAAGCAGGAATTTATCAAGTTTAATAATTAAAATATAAAAATATGAGAGTTGTTATGGTTGTTTCTCAGAATGATTTTCGCGATGAAGAGTTGTTTGACACCAAAAAAGTTTTGGAAGATTTCGGATTGGAGGTTAAAGTGGCTGCTCCAAAAAAAAATATGGCCACCGGCAAATTGGGAGGGATTATTGAGCCGGATTTATCAATAGATGAAATAAGCGAATTGTTTTTTGACGCCTTGGTTTTAATCGGTGGTCCCGGAGCTTTTAACTTTATTGAAGATAAGGATTTGCACGACTTGATCAAAAAATTTGTTCAAGAGAAAAAAACCGTTGGTGCTATATGCATAGCACCGGCTATTTTGGCTAAAGCCGGAGTTTTAACGAAAAAAAAGGCAACCGTGCATTCTTCAGGCATCAATTATCTTGAACAAGAAAAAGTTAATTATACGGATCAAGATGTGGTGGAGGATGAAAATATAGTCACAGCCAACGGTCCGGCCGCGTCCAGTATCTTTGGTCAAACTATTATTAAAAATTTAAAAATATAAAACATGATTTTTAAGTTCTTGGGACTTTATTTAGATAAATTTTCTCCTAGAAAAGTGGGAATAGTAGTTGTTTCCGCTGTTCTAATCTTATGTTTAATTTATCTGGGATTAATGTTAATATTGAATGTGGGGGAGAATAAAGGAAAAAACCAACCCGACGAATTTGAGCGGGAATTGGTTTCCCGAGCTAAGGAACTTTATTATCAACATAAAAAAGCCGGATTGGACATGAGTACCGGACCTTGTTTAACTAATCAATTGGTTAAAAACTGGGTGGTGGATGTGGCGCACGAACCGCGTTTATCTTTGGATGATCTGCCAAAAAACCAGTGTGACTTTTTTAGACAGGGAAAAGCCGAGCATTTTGTTGAGCTGAATACTAAGGGACAATTAATAAGAATAAAATAATTTATGTTTTTTTCTAAAAAGTTATTTGTTTTAATTATGACCGCCGGGCTGTTGTGTGCACCTTTTGTTTTAAAAGCGGCCGAGCAAAAAAAGAATAAAAATCCGCAGTATAAAGTTCAGGAATATTTGGAAAAAAAGGCGGCTATTGTGGAACCTGGCGTTTTACCTAATTCTTTTTGGTATTGGGCTGATATTTTTGGTGAAGAGATAAAATATTTGTTTACCATTACCAAAGAGAGTAAAGGAGATTTTTTAATTGAAACCGCGGCCGAGAGATTAGCTGAACTTCAAGCGCTAAGCGAGCAAGGGATAAATAAATATGCTGATAAATTGACCACCAAGCATGAAAAATCCATTTCCAAGGCTGAAGATATTTTTGCCAAATTAAAAGATGAAGGTTGGGAAAAAATGCAGCAAAAGCAAGAAGAGCTGGAGTTTGAAATTTTAAAAAAAGAAGGTAAAATAACCGAGCAAGCCAAAAAGGCGCCGGACTCTTACAAAAAGAATCGCGACAGTGTTTTATCCCAAATAGGAGAATGGTTTGGAAAAATAAAAAATCATTTAACTCGGAAGGGATCACAAATAAAGGTCCAGGAAGAGCAGATGTGGGAATAGAAATTTAATTTTAATAAAAAGATATGTATAAAAAAACAATATTTGATAATAAAACCCGGGTTATAGAGGTCCCCTCAAAAGAAACCAAAGCGGTGACTTTGTTTTTTTTATTTGGTGTGGGATCACGTTATGAAGATCGTTCAATAAACGGAATTTCTCATTTTATTGAACATTTAATGTTTAAAGGTACGGAAAAGCGTCCGACTACCTTGGATATTGCCAAGGAATTGGATAGTTTGGGAGCGGAATTTAACGCTATGACTTCCAAGGATTATACCGGTTATTATATAAAAATCCATCATGAAAAATTAAAACAAGCTGTGGATATTTTATCTGACATGATTTTAAATTCCAAGTTTGATTCGGTGGAAATAAAAAGAGAAAAAAATGTTATAGTTGAAGAAATAAATATGTATCAGGATAATCCATTGATGCATGTTGAGGAAATATTGGAAGCCCAAGTTTTTAAGGGGCATAAGCTGGGTCAAAGTATTGCCGGTCCGGCATCCACAGTAAAAAAGATTACAGATAAACAAATTTTGGATTATAAAAATGATTTTTATCGTCCCGACAACTTGGCTGTTGTGGCGGCCGGTAAGATTGATAAAGATTTTCAAAAGATAATAAAAACAGCTTTGATTGATAAAATGGTTTTACCAAAGTGTGAGTTGAAAAAATTCAAAAAGTTTACAAGCAAGCAATCCGAGCCACGAATATCTTTAAATTACAAAAAGACCAAGCAGGTTCAATTGGCTTTTGGTTTCCCGGCTTTTGGTTATGACGATTCCAGAACTTATGCTTTGCATTTACTGTCCATTATTTTGGGAGGAAATATGAGTTCTCGTCTTTTCACTTCTGTTCGCGAAAGGCAGGGCTTGTGCTATTTTATTAGATGTCAGCCCAGTTTTTATAAAGATACCGGTAATTTATATATTCAAGCCGGTTTGGATCCGTCTCGGTTGGATAGCGCTATCAGTATAATTTTAAAAGAATTGAAAAAAATAAAAACCAAATCATTAACCGCCAGGGAATTAAGGCATGCCAAGGATTTTTTACAAGGAAAGATTACTATTGGTTTGGAGGATTCGTCTCATGTGGCCGAGTATTATGCCAAGCAGGAAATAGTGGCGGAAAATGTCATGACACCGGAGGAAAAACAAAAAAAGTATGAAGATGTTGATTTGAAGCAAATAAGACAGGTGGCTGAGGAGGTTTTGCAAAAAAACAAGTTAAACATGGCTTTGATAGGGCCTTTTAAAAGCAAAAAACGATTTGATAATCTAATAAAATTATAATTTTATGAAAAAAATATTAGTGGCCAATTGGAAAATGAATCTCTCGGGCAGTCAAAGTGTTTCCTTGGCTGAAAAAATAAAAAAAAGAATTTCTGGTTTTTCCAAAGTTAAATTGATTCTGGCTCCGGCTTTCCCTTTTTTGAACCAAACAGAAAAAATTATTTCGGGTTCAGCCGTTTCTTTGGCCGGACAAAACCTTGCTCCATGGAAAGAAGGGGATTATACCGGAGAAGTCTCCGCAGACAATCTAAAGGAAGTTGGTTGTTCTTATGCTATCGTGGGTCATGCTGAAAGACGTGGATATTTTAATGAAAATAATGATTTAATAAACAAAAAAATTGATCAGACTTTGAGTGCCGGGTTGACTCCGATTTTATGCGTGGGAGAAAACCACCGGGAAAAGGAAAAAAAACAAACAGGATCGGTTTTAGGTCGTCAAATCAGAGAAGGTTTGCAAAAAATTAAAGGTTTTCCGGAAGCTGATTTAATAATTGCTTATGAACCGGTTTGGGCCATTGGCGGAGAAAAGTCATTGGCTCCCGAAGAGATGCAGTCAATTTTTATGACGATCAAGAAGAATTTAACTAATTTATATTCGGAAAAATTTTTTGATGAAAAAGTTAAAGTTCTTTATGGTGGCAGTGTTGATGGAGATAAAGCTTCCGCTTTTTGGGAGAACGATTTTGTTGACGGTCTTTTGGTCGGGGGTGCAGGTTTGAACTTTGATAGTTTATACAAAGTGGCTGTTGCAAACCGTTTGTAAGGGTCTTGAACAAATTTTTATTTTTTGCTAAACTGGAGAAGAAAATATGTTATTGAATATAATACTAATCGTAGTAATTTTTCTCTGCTTGGCCGTGATTGGCTTTATAGTGATTTCCAAGTTGCCCAAATTAAAAACTTTGGATGTAAAAACTGTCAGTGAGGCGGTTGAAGAAGAAGCCAAGAAAAAGATTTTAAAGCAAAGAATGCAAAGGCAGACTAAAAAAGGTGGAGAAGCGGTAAAAAAAGCCGTATTCCCGATTTTGCAACGCTTGAAGAAGACTTTTTCCGGTTATTTGAAAAAAATAAAAGATCTTGAACGGAAATACGAAAAAGAGGCTGAAGGAAGACAGAAATTAAATCCCGCAGATTCAAAAAGAAAGATTGAAATATTATTAAAGCAAGCGGAAAAAAGTTTTAAAAAACAAAAAATTGCGCAAGCTGAAAAAGAATTTATTGAAGTAATTAGTTTGCAACCCAACAATGTTAAGGCTTATGAAGGTTTGACCAAGGTCTATCTTGAGCAAAAAGAATATGATCAGGCTTTACAGACTCAAGGATTTGTTTTGAAACTGGCCAAGAAAAAGTCTGAGTTGGTGGAAGGAACAAATGACAAAGGATTGGTTTACAAAACCTACAGTAATGCTGATGATTTGTCAGACGCTTTTTATGATTATGCCAGGATTCTTTATTTAAAAGACAGCAAAGAAAAGGCTTTGGAAAATTTTCAAAAAGCCTTGGAGATACAACCGAACAATCCCAGAAACTTGGCTCAAGTGATTGAGTTATCCATAGAATTAAAAAATAAGATATTAGCCTTGGATACTTTGAAAGAATTGGAGCGAGTTAATCCGGAAAATCAAAAATTAAAAGAATATAATGAAAAAATCGCCGCATTATAATAGTCCGTCTTAGCTCAGTCGGTATCTGCCTGCCGGCAGTCAGGGCAGACCGGGAGCACATCCATGAAAATAAATAGATGAAAAAGAAAATATAGATCTAAACGAAAATATAAGCATAAAAACCAGGTTATTTGTATTAAGAAGTAAACTTTCAAACAATTACAAAAGGTAATTAAGCCGTCGTAGCTCAGTCGGTAGAGCACTTCCATGGTAAGGAAGGGGTCAGCGGTTCAAGTCCGCTCGACGGCTCCATTTTAAAAAAAATTTTCCAACAAAATTATAATATGAAAAAATATTCCGCCATAAGAAAAATTTATTTATATTTGTTCGCCTTGGTCGGATTAACTCTTTTGGTTATCGGCCTGGTGCGTTTTCTTGATATGGGGCTTAAAACCTGGGTTTTTCCTCAAGCTTATGAAGAAGACCGTCTTTATAATGAAAAGCCTCGGATGGTACCTCAATATTTAACGGACAAAACCGAAGATATTAAAAACGAAAAAGATTTAGTGACTTTGGAATTAACAAAAGAACAAAGTGAAAACCTGAAAAATCTTTTGGTGGCCAATACAGAGTGGGAGGAAAAAAGAAAAAAGATTGATCCGGTGACCGCTAAAAAACACGAACAGGCTTCAATGAATTTAGCTCTTATTTTGGTGGGGTTGCCTTTATATTTGACACACTGGTTGATTATTCGTCGAGAGACCAAAGAAGTTTAAAAAAACACAAAATTTTATTATATAAAAGTTATTGCTTGGCAATAATTTTTTTTATTAAAGCAAGATTTATTCAGTATGCTATAATAAAACCATGAGTAAAATTAAAAAGTTGTATTTTCAGCTTAAAAAAAGATATAATTTGCCGGAAAAACAATGGAAAATGTGGTGTCGCCGGCCAAAAACCATTAAAGAACGCGAAGAAGTTGTAATTGGCGCTATTTTAACCCAAAATACCAATTGGCAAAATGTGGAAAAGGCTATAGCTAATCTTAAAAAGGCCGACTTGCTGAATTTGGACAAGATTGCTAAAATTAATTTGCCTAAATTAAAAAAATTGATAAAGCCTTGTGGTTTTTTTAATGTTAAATCAAAATATTTGAAAGATATGGCTGGTTTTGTGCTTGATTCCGGAGGAATAAAAGAACTAAAAAAAAATAATTGGCTTAAATTGAGAGAAAACTTATTAAATCAAAAAGGAGTGGGACAAGAAACCGCGGATAGCATTTTGAATTATGCCTTGGATAAACCAAGCTTTGTTATAGATGCTTATACTCGCAGGTTTGTGAAAAAGTATAATCTGACGCAAGAACAAGATTATGAAAAATTAAAAAATCTTTTTCAGGACAGTTTGAAAAAGGACTTTCGTTTGTATCAAGATTATCATGCTTTAATTGTTATTGACGGGCAAAACAGCTGAAGTTAAAATAAAATTAAAAAATAAATAAAAATTTTATGAAAAAAATAAGTGTTTTGGCCTTTATCCTGGCCTTGGGTTTGACCGGTTGCAGTTTGGCGCCGGATAAAATAGACCGAGAAAATAAAGATCTGAGCCAACCGTCTGTTTATCAAGATGAAAAGTCGTCAGATCAAAGCAATGAATTTGCGCAAACAAAAAACAGTTCGGAAGATCAAAAATTAAACAATAAAAAATTGGATAAACAATCAGAACAAGTTTTACCGTTGGAAAAAGAAAAAGAACAAAATCAAGAAGAAAAATTAGAACCGGAGATTGACCTCTCGGATTGGCGAGAATTTCATTCTAAAATAGCCAAGGTTGATTTTAAATTTCATAAAAACTGGTATTATCAGCAATATACCGGAGCTGAAGCTGAGAACTATATCATTTATTTTGCTTTTTCCGAAGATCCGAGCGAAGTGGCCGGAAATCCGCCTTTTCCTATAGCTTTTGGCGTAGTTGGAGGCGAATATCAATCTAAAGCTGAAGATCATGCCCAAGAAAAGCTTTTTGAAACGGAAAAACAAGTAACTGGAAATTTATATCAATGGCAAGACAGTAGCCAAGATTATGCGCAAGTTATTTTTGAACAAGAAAACAAAACTTATATTTTTCAGGCTCATGGCCAAGAAAATGTCCAGGTCATGAAAGCCATGGCTCAAACCTTTGAATTAAAAAAATAATTTATGAAAATAACCCTTTGTGCCAGCCTTAGTTTTTTGTCTGAGGTTTTAGCTGTAAAAAAACAATTGGAAAAAAGCGGGTATGAGGTTTTGTTGCCTGAGACAATGATTTTGGCTAAAAAAAAGGGTCTGGGCGAAGCCAAGTCTTTGTCGGAAAAATTCAAAAAGCAGAGTATTAAAAATATTACTGAAAAAATGAGATTGCATTATGACAAGATTGCTGATTCTGAAGCTATTTTGGTTTGTAATTATGACAAAAACGGAATAAAAAATTATATTGGACCATCAAGTTTTTTGGAAATGGGCATTGCTTTTTATAAGAATAAAAAAATTTTTTTACTCAACCATATTCCGGCAATGAATTTAAAACATGAAGTTGAAGCCATGCAACCAACAGTGATAAATAATGATTTAAACTTAATTTAATATGTTAAAAGGCATTGTGGCCATAAACAAGCCCAAGGGTTTGAGTTCGCACGATATTGTGGATCAAGTTAGAAAAATAACCGGCGAGCGTCGGATCGGACATGCCGGAACTTTGGATCCTTTGGCCAGTGGGGTTTTGGTGGTAGCCATTGGTCGGGAAAATACTAAAAAAATAAGTTCAATCGTTAAAACGGAAAAAGAATATTTAGGCGAAATAAAATTAGGCATGGTCAGTGCTACTGATGATGCCGAAGGTCCGTTGGAAAAAGTGGAAGTAAAAAAAATACCAACTTTTTCTGAGGTACAAAAAGCGGTTAATAAATTTATCGGAAAAATTGAGCAAAAACCGCCGATTTATAGCGCTATTAAAATCAAAGGTAAAAAGGCTTATGAATTGGCCAGAAAAGGTAAAAATCCAAAATTAAAGATAAGAGAGGTTTATATAGGTGATATCAAAATTTTAAATTATTCTTGGCCGATATTAAAACTTGAAATTACCTGCGGACCGGGTACTTATATTCGTTCCTTGGCTAGAGATATTGGTGATGAGTTGGGTGTGGGCGGTTATGTTAAAGAATTGAAAAGAACCAAAGTGGGAGATTATAAAATTAAAAACTCTTTAGATCTGCAAAAACTAAATTAAGATTAAAAAAAACAATATGGACTTTAATGAATATCAAAAACAGTCAAGAAAAACCGCTTTATATCCGGATTTGGGAAATGATTTTGTTTACCCAACATTGGGTTTAACCGGAGAAGCCGGTGAGGTTGCGGAAAAGATAAAAAAAGTAATCCGTGATGATGGGGGAGAGATTAGTGAAGAAAAAAGACAAGAAATAAAAAAAGAACTGGGAGATGTTCTTTGGTATGTGGCGCAACTTTGCACGGAACTTGATTTTTCCATGAACGAGGCGGCTGAATATAATTTGGAAAAGCTTTTTTCCAGAAAAAAGAGGAATACTTTACACGGTGACGGCGATAACCGATAGTTATTTTATTTTTCTCAGTGATCGTTGATATTTAAGGGCAAAGCGATGGGCTTCATCTCTGACTTTTATCAGCAAGTTTTTGTTTTTTTTCAACCAAGGCTCTATTGTTTGCTCTGTAATAAAAAATTCGTTTTTTCTTCTTTGCGGTCCTTTGGCAATGCCAACAATCGGTGTTTTTTGCCTTTGTTTTGAGCCTTGCTCTTGCAAAATTTGTTTGGCCGCGTTTATTTGCGGTCGTCCGCCGTCAATTAAAAACAGATCCGGATATTTCCATTCTCTGTGTTTTAAGCGTCTGGTTAAAACTTCTTTTAAGCAGTCAATATCACTTTGTCCTTTGACTGTTTTTATTTTGAATTTTCTATATTGACTTTTGTTGGGAACCCCATTTTCAAAAACCACCAAACTGCCCACTTTTCCGGTTGAACCCAGATTGGAAATGTCATAACCTTCAATGCGAAAGATTTGATTTTCTTTTTTATTGGGTTTGAAAATTGTCTGATCATGGAAAAAGGTTTTATTAAGCAAAGTAATGTCTTGTATTTTTTTTAAATTTTTTATTTGTTCCCTGATTCGGATAGCCTCTTCAAAATTTTCTTCTTGCGAGGCTTGGTTCATCTGTTTTTGCAGAGTTTTTAAAGCGGTTTTGGTTTTTCCCGACAAAAAAGAACTAAGCGGTTTTATAACTTTTTTTCTGTATTCTTCAGCGGTTATTTCTCCGGTGCAAACGCCGAGACATTGTTCTATTTGATGATAAAAACAAGCTTTTTCTTGATCCGGTTGACAATCCGAATAATTAAAAAGTTTTCTGAGAATTTTCAAAGCCTGGTCGGTTTTTAATCCGGGAAAAGGTCCCCATATTTTTAAATAATCTTTTTTGCTTAAATTTTTTTGTTTTAATTCATGCTCTCGCACGGCTTTTAGGGTTGGGAACTCTTCATTGGTCAGATAAAGATAATTCCAGCTTTTATCGTCCTTACCTAAAACATTGTACTTGGGGCGATGTTTTTTTATTTCCGAGGCCTCCAAAATTATTGCCTCCAATACTGAATTGGTTTTTAGCCAATCAATACTCTCCACTTCATGGATTAAGTTCTCAATGGGGCGAGTTGTTTTTTGTCCGGAAAAATAACTTTTAATTCTTGATTTTAAATTGGTGGCTTTACCTACATAAAGGAGGTTTTTATTTTTGTCAAAAAAAAGATATATTCCGGGCTCTGACGGACTTTGTTTTATTCTGTTTAATAATTTTTTTCTCATATTGACAGTTTTTATAATTTATACTACTATGATCTGAAGTTTTGATTAGCAGAGTTTTTTACGGTTAACTCACGGCAAAGGAGGCGATATGCAGGCCGGTAATGCGTTCAAAGAAAATGGTTTTTGGGTCTGTCCCAAAGAACAAATGAAAAGACTTCATCAAGAAGAGTTGTTTTATTGGAGTGTGAAGAAACGATTTCTCTACGGCTTGATTACCGCGGAGGAATTTAAGTTAGCCTGGCAAAAGCTTCATAGTACTTTGGAAGATTGGGAGGACTGGCTGATGGAAACGGTCTTTCGCGGAGAGAAAAGTTATTGTTCCGTTAGCCGTCGAGAAATCAAGCGATTGGAAAAGGAAGCTTTGCATTTGCTTGATCATATTCCCAAAAAGAGAAGCAATAGATAGCTTCAGGTCAAAGGGGTTTGTCAAAAACAAGTCCCTTTTTTTATTTTAAAACATTTTTTAAATACCGGCCGGTCCAGCTTTTGGTGTAGCGAGCAATTTCTTCGGGAGTGCCGGTTTTGACCACCTGACCGCCACCTTGACCGCCCTCCGGTCCCAGGTCTATTATCCAGTCGGCGGATTTAAGTATTTCCAGATTATGTTCAATTATCATGATGCTGTTGCCTTTGGCAACCAAGTTTTGAATCACTTGTAAAAGTTTTTTCACATCTTCATAATGCAATCCAACCGTTGGTTCATCCAAAAGATAAAGAGTGTTGGTGGTTCCTTGTTTGGCCAATTCACGAGCCAATTTTATGCGTTGGGCTTCGCCTCCCGAAAGAGTTTTGGCTGATTGTCCCAAAGTTAAATAATCCAAACCAACTTGATCCAAAACCTTTAACTTATCATAAATAAAAGGCACATCTTGGAAAAAATCCTTGGCTTGTCGGATGGACATATCCAAAACTTCGGCAATGTTTTTGCCTTTATAATGTACTTGTAAGGTTTCTTTATTGTATCTTTTTCCGCGGCAAACATCACAGATTACTTCCACGCTGGGTAAAAAGTGCATTTCAATTTCCAAACTGCCTCGCCCTCGGCAATTGGGGCACCGTCCTTCATCCTTGTTAAAGCTAAATCTGCCCGGTTTGTAACCTCTTATACCGGCTTCTTTGGTTGAAGCGAAGATTTCTCTGATATGATCGAAGGCTTTGGTATAAGTGGCCGGATTGGAGCGAGGAGTGCGGCCGATTGGTGATTGATCAATTTTTATGATTTTATCAATGTGTTCGCTGCCGGAAATATTTTTATGTTCCCCGGTCCATTTATTCATTCTCAGTTTTTTATTTTTTATTCCACGGTACAAGATATCATGCATAAGCGTGGATTTACCCGAGCCGGAAACACCGGTTAAACAAACCAAGCGGCGTAAAGGGATTTCTACATCAATATTTTTTAAATTATGTTCTTTGGCGCCTGTTATTCTTATTTTTGGATTACTTGATCTTACTTTTCTTCTTTGTGCGGGCAGATCAATGTTTTTTTCGTTTCTTAAATATTGTCCGGTTAAGGATTTTTCAGCGGAACCTTGGGTTTTACAGTTCTCGGTTTTTTCAGGGAGCGATTTTTTGCTCAGAAGGTTGTTCAAAGGCCCGTTGTAAATAATTTTTCCGCCCAGATTTCCGGCCTCCGGGCCAATATCCACCAGCCAGTCACTGGCCAGAATAGTGTTTTCATCATGTTCCACCACGATAATGGTATTGCCGGAATCAGTTAAATTTCTTAGCGTATTGACCAGTCTATCATTATCTTTTTGGTGCAGTCCGATTGTCGGTTCGTCCAGGACATAAAGAGCACCGACTAATTTTGTGCCCACTTGCGAAGCCAGTCGAATTCTTTGAGCTTCGCCACCCGACAAGGTTCCGCCCCGACGATTAAGGGTTAAATAATAAAGTCCGACATCGAGCATAAATTGGAGTCTTGCTTTTATTTCGTTTAAAACCACATCGGCTATTTCATGCTCTTGGTGATTGAGCTTTTTATCCAAAGACTTAAAAAAATCCATAGCTTTTTCAATATTCATTTCGGTTATTTCCCAGATGTTTTTTTTGTTTATCCGTACGCTCAAGGCATTTTTATTAAGTCTTTTCCCTTGACATTCAGGACAGTTTTTTTGACTAAAAAGCCCTTCAGTGCCCAGACCGGTACAAAAGGGACAATAACCGTAAGGACTGTTAAAGCTAAAAAGACGAGGTTCAATTTCCGGAAAACTGTAACCATCGTATGGACAGGAGTATTCCGTGCTAAAAAGCTTTTCCGTTTTATCCGGAAAAATAATTGTGCATAATCCGTCGGAAAGTTCAATGGCGTTTTCCACGGCTTCGGCGATTCTTTGCTGAACAGAGGGACTTTTATCAATATTATGCGGTTCCAGCAAATTAACCGTATCGGTTATGATTTCAATGGTGTGTTTTTTGTTTTTATTTAGGACCAGTCTGTTTTTTAATTTTTTTATTTTACCGTCAACTCTGGCTTGTAAAAAACCGTTGTTGTAAATATCATAAAGCAGTTGATGATATTCTCCTTTTCGTCCGCGAACAATGGGGGACATAATAGTCAAATTGATTGGCGCTTTTTGGGATCTTCGGGTGTGTTTTATTTGACTGATGATATGCGCGTTAATTTCATCGGCGGTCACTTTTTCCAATGGCGTTTGGCAAATTGGGCAATAAGGCCGACCGATTTTAGCGAATAAAACTCTTAAGTAATCATAAATTTCCGTAATGGTGGCTACGGTGGAGCGGGGATTGGCGCTGTGCGCTTTTTGATCAATGGATACGGCCGGAGAAAGTCCGCTGATTTCTTCCACCGCCGGTTTGTTCATACCGCCTAAAAATTGTCTGGCATAAGCGGATAAGCTTTCCAAGTATCGTCTTTGTCCCTCGGCAAAAATAGTATCAAAAGCCAAGCTGGATTTTCCCGAACCGGAGATACCGGTAAAGACAATCATTTTGTTTCTGGGGATTTCCAGGTTTATATTTTTGAGATTGTGTTCATGAGCGCCTTTTATGGTTATTTTATTTTCCATTTTTTGGTAAATCATTTATCTTTTTTTACGACCAATTGTCCGCAGGCCGCTTGGATATTTTCGCCCGGGCTTTTTCTTTCGGCCGTTTCCAGACCTTTATCTTGCAAAATTTTTTTAAATTTGTCCAGGTTCGGGCTTTTTTCATATTGTCCGGTGGCATTATATTCCACCAAATTAACCATGTACAGCTTTTTGTTTTTTATCAGTTTGGCCAGTTGCTCGGCGTGTTTGGTTTGATCGTTAACTTTATTCAGTAAAAGGTACTCCAGCATAACTTTTCTGTTGGTGATTTTTATATAGTTGTCAGTGACTTGAAAAAGCTTTTCAAGGGGATATTTTTTATTTATGGGCATTAGTTTGTTTCGCAATTTATTATTTGGCGCATGCAGGGAAACGGCCAGATTGATTTGCAGGTCTTCTTTGGCCAGTTTTTCTATGCCCGGCACTATTCCGCAAGTGGAAATGGATATTTTTCTGGCGCCGATATTAAAATATTCCGGTTGATTAATAAATCTTACGGCTTGCAAAGTATTTTCATAATTTAGAAAAGGTTCGCCCATGCCCATGAAAACCAGGTTGTTTACTTTTTGATTTTGTTTTTTTAAAACTCTGGACCAGAATAAAACCTGAAGCAGAATTTCTTTCGTGGTTAGGTTTCTTTTAAAACCCATTTTTCCGGTGGCGCAAAAAGAACAACCCAGAGCGCAGCCAGCTTGGCTGGATAAACAAACAGTGTTTCTTTTTTTTGTTTTGATTAAAACGGTTTCTATTTTATTTTTGTCGTTTAATTCAATCAAGGCCTTGTCGGCTCCGGGGGATTGAGATATTTTTGCTTTTATTTCAAGAGAACAATGTTTTTCCAGTTTTTTTCGCAGTGTTTCGGGCAGATTGGTGGCCTTTTCCCAAGAGTCAATAAAATCATGCCAAATAAGTTTATTTATCTGCTTTTTTCGGTAGGAAGGTTGATCGTCCAATAAAAGCCTTAAATTTTTTGTTTGCATACGCAAAATCGCCCGTCGGATCTTACCCGGGGCGGGATATAAAATTAATTATTTGTTTTATTATACCTTATATTTTCAAAAAAGTCAAAACCTCGGCAGAATTGTTTACCGAGGTTATTTGAACATTTATTTTGTTCAACTTTTTAATAAAAGCTTGGCTGCTTCTTCCGGCTGGCAAAGTCTTTCCGCTATTTGTAATCTTTTTTCAAAAAAGGATACTTGACCTTTTTCGTTCAAAGGAGTGATGCTGAGTAGCTTTACCGTTCCCGGTGAGCAGGACTGAATCAAAAACATTTCCAGTCCTTGTTCAATTATTATTACTTGACCTTCCTGAGTTTTTTCTAGCTTTGTGTTCAGAAAGGCCCTGAAAACTGAGCTTCTTTGAAACAAAGTGTTTAGTACGGAATTAGCTTTTTGAGTTTTTTCTTCAATTTGTTGCCTTTGTTCTATCCTTTTTTTCATCGTTCCTCCTGTTTTCTTTGTTGTTTGGTCACAGACTGATAAAAAAAATTATTTTTCTTTTTTTAATTTTAATAAACGAATCTCATCACGCAAGACAGCCGCTGATTCAAAATCCAGATTTTTTGCGGCTTGTTTCATTTTCTCTTGTTTGTTCTTGATGATTTGGCTTATCGGTCTTTTATCGGCTTCAAGCTCTACCTCCAGGGTTGATAAGGCGTTTTTTTGAGATTTTGATCTTCCTTTTTTACTTTTGTTCGCCGACAAACCAAAATCCTGCAAAATATTTTTAATGGTTTTTTCAATGGTTTTGGGAGTGATTCCATGCTTTTTGTTATAGGCCAGTTGCTTTTTTCTTCGTCTTTCGGTTTCTTCAATCGCTTTTTTTATGGAACCGGTCAAATTATCCGCATATAGGATTACTCTTCCGTTAACATTTCTGGCCGCGCGTCCGATAGTTTGGATTAAACTGGTTTCATTGCGCAAAAAACCTTCTTTATCAGCGTCCAAAATGGCCACCAAACTGACTTCCGGAATATCCAAGCCTTCTCTGAGAAGGTTGACGCCAATTATAACATCAATTTTATCTTTTCGCAAGTCCGTAATTACTTTTATTCTTTGCAAAGTGTCAACCCCGCTGTGCAAATAAGAAACTTTTATTTTCTTTTTCTTTAAATAATCAGTTAAATCTTCAGCCATTTTTTTGGTCAGGGTGGTGACCAAGGTTTTTTCACCTTTTTGCGCTTGGGTTTCCACTTCTTCAATTAGATCCTCCACTTGTGATTTATTTTCATGACCGATAATCGGTCGGAGATCAACCAAGGGATCAACCAAGCCGGTTGGGCGAACAATTTGTTCAACCACTTTATCGGAGTGGGTTATTTCATATTCAGCCGGAGTGGCCGAGGTGTAAATGCTAAAATCGGTTTTTTTTTCAAATTCATCAAAAGTCAAGGGACGATTGTCTTTGGCGCTGGGCAATCTGAAGCCATGATTGATTAAAACCTTTTTTCTCGCACGATCGCCATTGTACATGGCTCGTATTTGCGGCAAGGTGACATGGGATTCATCAATTACGGTTAAAAACTTATCATTATTTTCATGAAAATAATCCAGCAAAGTAAACGGCGGTTGTCCGGTGGCGCGATTATCAAAATGCCGGGAATAGTTTTCAATCCCGTTGCAATAACCGATATTTTCAATCATTTCCAAATCATATTTTACTTTGCGTTTCAATCTTTCATATTCCAAGAGTTTATTTTGACGCTTAAATTTGGCCAATTGATTTTTTAATTCTTTTTTTATGGAGTTGATTGCTTTTTCTTTTACTTTTTCATTGATAATATAATGTACGGCCGGAAAAAGCCAAAGGTCAAGTAATCTGTTTTGAACTTTTTTGCTGATCGGATCCACAGATTCTATCAGATCTATTTTATCGGAAATCTCCAAACGGAAAATTATTTCTTGGTTAACCGGCATGATTTCAAAAATTTGTCCGCGCAATCTGAATTTGCCGCGACTCAGTTCGCCGTTGGTTCTTTCAAATTGCATATCAATCAATTGGGAGAGCATTTGGCGTCGATCTATTTTTTGATTTTTTTGCAAATGCAAAACCGTTTTTTGATATTGTTCGGGCGATCCCAAGCCGTAGATGGCGGAGACCGAAGCTACAATAATAACATCTTTTCTGGACAAAAGAGCTTGAGTACAAGAGTGACGCAGGCGTTCTATTTCCGCGTTAATTTGAGCTTCTTTTTCAATGTAAGTATCTGAGGATGGTATGTAAGCTTCGGGTTGATAATAATCATAATAACTGACAAAATATTCCACCGCGTTTTGCGGAAAAAGCTGGCGAAATTCACTGCAAAGTTGAGCGGCCAGGGTTTTGTTGTGAGCAATGACCAAGGTAGGCATTTGTGATTTTTCAATCACTTGAGCTATGGTAAAAGTTTTACCTGATCCGGTAACTCCAAGTAGGGTTTGTTTTTTCAAGCCCTTTTTTAAGCCGGCGGATAGTTTTTTTATGGCTTTTGGTTGATCTCCGGCCGGACTGTATGTTGATTTAAGATTAAATTTCATAATATAATATTAAGATGATTACAGGTTCAGCATAGTTTATTTGCCTTATTTTGGCAAGATTGATTTTTAACAGTTTTGGTTGGGCGTCCGGTAATAAAAAAATATTGCCTGCTAATTGAGACAGAAAGGCGGTAGATCGTGAAATTTATTGCAAAATTACCTTTTAGTCAAGTTTTATTTTAGTCGGAGCAATTGTTTTTAAAGTTGGTGTTTGATTTTTCTCCTTATTTTTTGTATTATTATAAAGTATATTACTAATTAAGTTATAAAACTATATGTCTGAAAAATTTGAAGGTTTATTTGAAAAGCCCAAAGACCAAGGGCCGGTGTTTAAATTTAAAAAAACCATTGAAAATAAGGAAGGGGAAAAAACTGAAAAAGAGTTTGTTAATGTGGCGGGTATTGAGCTGGAAGTAAACACCGAAGGTCCGGGCTCTCAGTTCAGAGCAGAGGAATTTGAAGATTTTGCTTTGGATGAAAAAACCATGGAGCTTTTAAAAATTTACGCCAAGGCGATTAAGCTGAACCAACCACCTCTTATAGAGGGACCAACCGATATTGGCAAATCAAAAGCCTTGGAATATCTGGCGCATTTGACTAATAATTTTTTGATTTACCAAAGTTTTTCCGGCCAAACCGATGTTTCCGAGCTGATTGGCAAATATGTGCCCAATACTGAAGGAGCCAGAAAAACTTTTGAAAGAATTTTATCAAACAAAAATCGTGGCAGTTTAAAACCGGAAACAATGAAAATTTTAAAAAAAGCCGATCGTGAGAAGGAGGTTCGCGGGTTAACCGAAGATGAATGTAAAAAAATTGCCGAGATTGAGGGTTTGAGCTTTGACAAGATTGACTGGATTTGGCAGGATGGCACAGTGCCTAAAGCCATGGAACACAATGGTGGCCAAGGCTGTTGGTTGTATTTTGATGAGTTGGGCGCGGCCGAGCCTCAAATTTTGGTTAAGTTAAATCGGATTTTTGCTCGTGGCATAAAAAGGATTGAGGTTACGGAAAACGGCAATCGCGAGGTTATCGGTGGAGATGATTTTAGGTTAATGGCTACAACCAACCCCCCTGACTATGCCGGGCGCGAGCCTTTTGAAAAAGATTTTTTACGGCGTTGGGTTTATCAAAAGGTGGCGGATCTAAAAGAGGATGATTTTTTGGAGCGCCTTAATTATGCCGGACATGGAGCCGGACTGAAGCAGACTCTTTTATTGGAAAAAGTTGATTTAGCTAAAAATTCTAAGATTGATAAAATTTTAAATGAAATAACCACCAATTTTGTATATTTGGCTCAAAAATACCTTGAGCAAATACCAAAAGAGCCCGGAGAGCAAGAGTTCAGTTTTAGAGATTTTACCGATGCTCTCAGGGTGCAGGATTATTTACGCCGGATTCAGGGTGAGGACTTGTTGGAGACATTAAAAGAAGCTGTTGAATTTTATTATTTGGGCAAGGTGGATGAAGACAAAAAAGATTCCGGCAACAATTTGGTTCGGGCAAAGGTTATGAATATATTGCAGACAATAATTAATCAGAAAAAGGCCAAGGAAGCAATTGAGCAAATACTAAAACCTGAAGAATTGCTTGAAGAAGAAAAAACAAAAGAAGAATTAAGGCAAAGAATTAAAGGTTTGCAAGGAAAATTAAACAAAAAGGGCGAATCACCCGATTCAAAAGAAACCAAAAATAAAGGCGAGATCTCCGAGATCAGCGCGGTTAATCCGGAGGGTG
>CAZPBK010000003.1:0-5936 GCA_964584985.1 uncultured Gammaproteobacteria bacterium
AGATTATTATCTTGCCTGTCATTGTCTAAAATTAGTCAATTTTTTGGTGGGCGAGGAGGGACTCGAACCCTCACGGTGGTTGAGACCACAGGATTTTAAGTCCTGCGCGTATACCAATTTCGCCACTCGCCCATTTATTATCAAATATCAAACCAAGCTTAATTTATAATAACACTTAAAATTCAAAGCTTGGCTTAAAACAAAAAAGACCAAATAGTGGTTTTTGTTTTTTATATTTTGAAGGAATAAAACTCAATGGAGCCGGAGACAAGACTCCCCGTCAGGCGACGGGGCAGGCTTCTCGCCTCGTCTTTTTTATTAAAAACTTTGTTTTTAATGGAGCGGGAGACGAGACTCGAACTCGCGACCTCAACCATGGCAAGGTTGCGCTCTACCAACTAAGCTACTCCCGCATTTTGTTGTTAATTTTCGTAATCGTATTATAGCAGAATTATTTATTCAGTCAATAGAATTTATTGCTTTGTCAGCTTATTTTGCTTAAAATATAATACAAAAAAGCTCCGCAGGCCACGGAAACATTAAGGCTTTTTTTAGAGCCGAGCATGGGCAAGTGAACCAATCGGTCGCATTGTTTTTCAATGTTTTTAGATAAACCAGTGATTTCATTACCTAAAATAACCACGGTTTTTTGTTGTGGCTCCCAAGAACGATAATCTTGGCTAACTCCTTTTTTTTCTTCCAAACCTATTATTTCATATCCCAGTTTTTTGTATTTTTCAATGGTTGGTTTTAAGGTTTTTATTTTTTCCCAGTTAACCTGATTTTCCGCTCCAAGCGCTGTTTTGGCCAAACGAATTGGTTGTTCTTTGGGATCAGCGGTATAACCGGCCAGATAAAGTTTTTTTACGCCGGCGCCGTCGCAGCTTCTGAAAATGGAACCAACATTGTAAAGGCTTCTGATTCTATTGGCAATAACAATGATATTTGGGTTTTGCATATTATTCGTGTAAAATATATTATATAGGAAAATATAGCAAAAGTTTTGATAAAAACCAAGTTATGATTGAAAGTAATCGAGAAAATATTGAAAAAAAAGAAGACAGAGTTATTTCTTCCGAATCACAAAAAGAAGAAAATAATTTTGAACAAAGTTTGCGTCCAAAAAAATTGGCTCATTTTGTTGGTCAGGATAAGATTAAAGAAAATCTAGAGATTTTTATGCAGGCGGCTAAACAGCGCAGTGAACCGATTGAACATGTTTTGCTTTTCGGCCCGCCCGGATTAGGTAAAACCACTTTGGCTCATATTATTGCTTTGGAAATGCAAGCCAATATTAGAGTGACTACCGGTCCGGCTATTGAAAAAGGTGGAGATCTGGCCGCTATTTTAACCAATTTGGAAGAAGGAGATATTTTATTTATTGACGAAATACATCGGTTAAATAGGAGTGTGGAGGAGGTTTTATACTCGGCCATGGAAGATTTTTTTCTGGATATTGTCATTGGTAAAGGACCTTCGGCCAAAACTTTGCGTTTGGATTTGCCCAGATTCACTTTGATCGGAGCCACAACCAAGGTTTCTAAAATATCTTCACCTCTTAGAGATCGTTTTGGTAATTCGTTTCATTTGGAATTTTATCAGGATAAAGATATTGAGCAAATAATCAACAGAGCGGCCGGCATATTGGGAGTGGAAGTTTTGGATGATTGTTTGATGAAAATAGCCGAAAGAGCCAGACGAACTCCGCGAGTGGCCAACCGTCTTTTAAAAAGAATCAGGGATTATGCTCAAGTTAAAAAACAGGGAAAAATTGATCAAGAGTCCGTACAAAAAACTTTGGAAATGTTGGGCGTGGATGAATACGGTTTGGATCATATTGATCGCAAAATTTTGCAAACCATTATAGAAAAATTTTCCGGTGGCCCGGTCGGTTTAAATACCATTTCCGCTTCAATTGGTGAAGAAATGGAGGCGGTGGAAGATGTTTACGAACCTTATCTTTTACAGTTGGGCTTTATTTCACGCACCAATCGTGGTAGAATGGTAACAGATAGGGCTTATCAACATTTGGGGATGGAAAAAATTGAAAAAAACGATTCGGAAAAAAACAAAAAGCTGAATTTTTAACATAAAAAAACTTAAAACAAAATATGGAAATTACTTTATCGGTGTTTTTATTTATTTATTTGATTTACATTTTGATATTTTTGTTTTTCAGCTTTTTTAATTTGTATCATATGTTGCGATTTGGTTTTGTCAGTTTTTGGGCTTATGTGATTACTATCGGATATATTATTATTACCCTTTTGGCCTTGTTTGTTTCTTATTATTATATTGCTCAAGTGGATTGGAACCAGCCTTTGGAGATATTTAATTCAAATTCAAACTCAATGTATTTTTAATATGTATAGCCGAAGACATTTTCCCAACCAAAAACCCAATGAGCATGTCTTGCTTTTTTTGCGTCGACATTGGATTGTGGTTTTAAAAATACTTTTTATTAATACTTTGTTGGCCTTGATTCCGATTATATTTTTTATAATAACGCTGAATTATACCACTTTGTTTGAATCTGATACTGTGAAGGCTTTGACCACGATTATTGTTAGCGCTTATTATTTGTTTGTGATTTTGTACGCTTTTACCAATTTTGTGGATTATTATTTGGATGTTTGGATGGTGACTAATCAACGGGTCATTAATATTGAGCAAAAAGGACTTTTTTCACGCGTAGTTTCGGAAAAAGATCTTGGTCGAATGCAGGATATTACCTCCGATGTGGACGGGTTTTGGGCCACGGTTTTGAAATTTGGCAATGTGCATATTCAAACGGCCGGGGAAAAGGAAAGATTTGTATTTAAACAAGTACCTTTTGCCGATGAGGTATCTCGACGGATCAGCAATTTGGTTTCCGAGTATCAAAAAATGAAAAAAACCAAGCCGAATGAGAATTTATAATTAAAAATAGAGTTAGAAAGCTGCTTTGCCTAAATAAAAAAGCAATAGAAAAAATTAAAAATAAGAAAAAACAGCCCTTATCCGGGCTGTTTTTTCTTCCGCACCAGTTAATAATGATGCGGTGTGGAGAAAAGTGTTTTTTTGTTTTTTCACAAAGAACAAATTTTTTGTTTTTTTGCCAATCCGGCCTTTCGCCGAATTTTTGATTTTTCGCTTTTTTTGAGCGAAATGATTTTTGTTTTGATTGTTTCCTCTTTTTGAGAGTATATTAATTATTATTTAATAAATTTTTTCCAGATCAATTTCATTATAGTAGTACTTCAATAATTGGTCATATGTCCATCCGTCTTTTTTTGCCCTGGCTTTGGCGTCTTGTTGATCCAAACCTATTCCATGTCCGTAAAGACCTTTTCCGGCCGTATAGGGCGTTTTTTTGGCCTTTAGATAGGGTATATTTTTGTAGTCAATGGTTGAACCTCCGCTTCGAGCACTGTAATAAGCCACAATAACTTGATCCGAGTGAGTGCCGATAATTCCTTTTGTTTCCTCAGTCAGTTTGGCTTGAGTCGGCATAACAAGTTCGGCCTGATAACCTTTGTAAACTTGATCGCGTTGATCATTATATAAATCAAAGAAACTTTGTTTAACTTCAAATTTATTTACATGATAAAGTGCATAGGTTCTGGCGGCAATAGTCATGGCTTTTTGATATTCCTCGGGATTTCCTTCAGAAGTTTCTTTTAAGCCTTTTAAGTATTTTTCCAAAGGCAATGTTTCAGTCAGCCAAACACGATCTTTTTTAGCATAATATTTTATCTTTAAGGTTCCTTTGAACAAATTATAGTTTATTTCACGATTCCAGCTCGGTCTGTCTTCATAACTTAAAATTTCAAAAACTCCTTCATCTGTGATATTGCGCAAAATAAGATCGGAACGGCTGTAAACCATTAAATTGTTAAATTCAAACACATACTTATTTTTAGCGGGGAGTCTTTTAAATTCCAAAGTTTTTCCCGGTCTTACCGAGGCCAAAAGAAGGCCGTCTTTATTATAAACTTGCCAAGCCTTTTTATTGGTTATTTTTATGGGATCGTGAGTGTTAAAAATGCCCACTTCTATGTCGGGTCCGTTTTCTTCAATAGCATATTCCCCTACGCAAGCAACATTGTCCAGTTGAGGATAACTGTTATTGCCGGAGTTTTCAGCGGTCGCTGTATTTAAAGGATAATCAAAATTAAGTTTTAAGGTACAAACATTTTTATTCTTTACATTTGGAGTAAATTCTTTGGTGTCCGGACTGAGTTGTTGTTCTGTTTTTTTTGTGGTGGTGCTTGGTGATGTGGGATCTGTTTTTGTTATTTTTTTCAACACATCGGTCGGATCTTTAACCACACTCATTTTTATATTTATTTTTCCGCCGGGAATCATTATGTTTTTATTATTTACCAAAACAAAATCACCGGAATAAGTTCCCAGCTTATTCGGAGCCTTCATGGCAACGGCCAGAGTCCCCTTTTCTTCGGGAGATAGATTTTTTTGTAAATAAGCGCTTCTGTACAAACTTGGCCATAAAGCATGTTTAAATTTTCTGGAGCTGGGTAAAGATTTTAAGTAGATACTGTCTTTTGTCCATTCGGTTTGTCCGGTGTTTTTTATTTTGACAACCAAGGTAAAGTCTTTTCCGGCTTTGATATTTATATGATTATGCGACTTTTGTAGAATTTCAGCTGATTCTTTTAGTTCCGCAGCAATGGCGACTTTGGCGCCCAAAAGTCCGTTATTTTCTTGATTGATAGTTAGATTATCTTCAATGATTTTTAAACCAAAAGCGACGCCCGAGACCAAAACAAAGGAAAACAATATACTTAAGAAAAGATTTAAAAATGAGTTTTGATCTTTGGCTTTTTTGTACGCTTTGGAGTTTTTTATATTTGATTTATCCAGAGCGCAATTGTAAAAGTAAGATAGATGTTTGCTATAACTGTTCATCATAGTGTTAGATTTCAACGCTTAAGGTTTTGATTTATTATTTTTTATCGGAAACAGTAAAGGTTTGTCTTTGGTCAAATTCTGATTTTTTTCCATTATTCCAGCGGTTTACCGGACTTAAATATCCGACCACTCTGGAATAGATTTCACATTTTGTTCTTTTTGGTTGATTTTTGATGGGAGTCATATTTTTTTAGTCATTTTTTATTTTTTTGCATTATAAAAAGGACTGCCTTGAAAAAGACACTCCTTTCACCTTTCACATTAGTATTATAGCAAAGATTTTAGGGTTTGTCAATAGGAAATTTATCGGTTAAATTTAGCTATTTACAAAATTATGGTAATAATTCGGAAGAAATGATTTAAATAGGTTGAGTTATAAAGGTCTTAAATTCTTATTTTTTCGGGTTTTGACAAATTAAATATAAATGATAACAGTTTTTACGGTTTGGCCGTCCATAGATTGGCGACCAAATATTGGTGGACCCGAGGAGACTTGAACTCCTGACCTCTACGCTGCCAGCGTAGCGCTCTACCAACTAAGCTACGGGCCCGAAGGGGCAAACCTGTTTTAATGCATAGGTAAATTGGTAATTATTCAAATAAAATATTTTTATGTTAAATTACAATTAGAGATAAGGGATATTTGGAAGTTTTGATCTTTGGTTGAATATTTATGGTGGGTGCAGGAGGATTTGAACCCCCGACCAATTGGTTAAGAGCCAACTGCTCTACCGACTGAGCTATGCACCCGAATTAATCATTTTATAAGGATATAATACATTATAAAAAAATTTTGTCAAAAAAGTTTTTACTGGTGCAGCCGGCAGGAGTCGAACCTGCAACCCCTTGGTCCGAAGCCAAGTGCTCTATCCATTGAGCTACGACTGCAAAATGATTTTGTTGATTATTAAACTGCAATTGATCCGTCAGGTCAGACGACCCGTTGTCTTGTTAAATGACGAGGCAAAGCCAAGTGCTCCCTGCCTATCGGCAGGCAGGTATCCATTGAGCTACGACTGCAAAAT
>CAZPBK010000003.1:6036-44042 GCA_964584985.1 uncultured Gammaproteobacteria bacterium
CAAGTGCTCCCTGCCTATCGGCAGGCAGGTATCCATTGAGCTACGACTGCAAAATGATTTTGTTGATTATTAAACTGCAATTGATCCGTCAGGTCAGACGACCCGTTGTCTTGTTAAATGACGAGGCAAAGCCAAGTGCTCCCTGCCTATCGGCAGGCAGGTATCCATTGAGCTACGACTGCAAAATCAGTAAAAAATTGTAATATATAATGATAAATATTTAATGTGGAATTACCATCCGGTTTTATCAAGAGCTTTTTCAGCCGCTTTTTCTTGAGCTTCTTGTTTGCTTTCCCCTTTTCCCTTAGCCACTAATTTTTTGTTCAAAAAAACACCTATTTCAAAAACCTTTTTATGATCAGGCCCGCTTTCTTTCAACAGTTTGTAATTAGGTGTGACGCCTTTTTTTTCTTGCGCCGCTTCCTGAAAATTACTTTTTGGATCAACATATAGTTTTTTTTCCAATATTTCCGGCAGTTCTATCAAAATATTTTTTTCAACAAATTTTTTCGCTGTTTCCCAACCTTGATCCAAATAAATTGCTCCGATTAAAGCTTCGATTAAGTTACCCAATATAAGCTGTCGAGCTTTGCCCGTATCTTTTTGTTCACCTTTGCTTAGATATAGATATTTTTCCAAATTATATTTTACGGCAACCGTGGAAAGATTTTTGGTATTAACCAGACTGGCTCGCCAATTGGTTAATTCTCCTTCGGGGTTGGAATAATTTAAAAACAAATATTCCGTAACCGCCAGTTCCAGAACAGCATCTCCTAAAAATTCCAGCCTTTCATTATGGGCAAGTTCAAATTTTTTATGTTCATTTAAATAAGATCGGTGCACAAAGGCCTGTTTTAGCAAATTTTCATTTTTAAAATTCAATTGAATGTCTTTTTGTAATTTTTTAAAATTTTTTTTGTCCATAAAATCAATGAACAGAAAATAACAACCAGAAAACCTAAAAACAAAGTTTACTAACTGTTATTTTCTGTTTTAAATTATGAAGAGTAATTATTTTAGTTTTAACTAAGCTTTCCCGCAGTTTTTTTCTGTTTTGCCTTATTTATATTTTCTTTATCTTCTGTTTTGTCCATCGGTCCAAGATCTTTATAAATTGAGCCAAGAACACCATTAACAAATTTACCTGAAGATTCACCTCCAAAGGTTTTAGCTATTTCAATGGCTTCATTTATGGCCACCTTGGCCGGAATATCCGGATCAAAGATCAATTCGTAGATGCCTATTCGTAGAATATTCCGATCAACTGTTGTTATTTGCTCAAGAGGCCATTCCGGAGCATATTTTTTTACATAGTTATCAATTTTTTCAATTTTTTCAGTGACTCCGTGTATGATTTTTTCCGTAAAGGAATGATCATTAAATTCCGGAGCAAAGGATTTAAAATTGTAATTAATAACCTCGTCAAGGGATTTTTTTTCTTTGTTATGAAAATCCCATTCAAAAAGTGTTTGCAAGGCGATTGTTCTAGCTAAGTGTCTATTTGACATAAGTTAAAAAGATCAATAAAAGATCAAATTAAATTTGTAATGTTTCATGCTTATATCATAAAACATTCTATCATATTTTACAAAAATTAGCAAGGGAGTGAATTGTATTTTGCTTTGACTAATCACCGTAATCTTGATATTATTTGATAGATCATATGAATATAAAAAGATTGTTTTTAAGGGGGATTATTAAGACTTTTAATTTTTTATCTAAATTTGGACAAAAAATTTGGCGATATTTTAGTTTTGTCGGAAAAACCGTAAAAGTTTTTAATCGTTTTATTTTTGATTTTATTATTTTCCCTTTTTATAAATTTTACAGATGGTTTAAATACAGATTGATCAATATTTACGCTCCGGCCAAAAGCAAAGTTTTCTATGTTTTGAATAAGCCGTATTTGATTCATGTTTTAATTATAATAATCGGTATTTTCGTTGTTTCCACCAATATAAACGCTCAAGAAGCAAGAAAAGATAATTATGGGAAAAATACCATTATTTATTCCATTATCGCCAAGGACGAATTAGAGGTTTTAACCGAGGAAACACAGGTTAGCCAAGCTCAAAAAAGCGGTGTTCTCAGTTATTTGGATGAAAGTGGAGCAGTGGAAAGCGGATTAAAAAAAGAACAGGCGACCGTCCCCACTGAAAATTTATCCGGGGATCTTTCCACTGTCACCGGAGCGGGTTCCGCGGTGGTAAAACCCAACATAATCGAACCGGTCAGTGTGCAAGAAATGGAAACCGTTGTTGAGGAAAGTTCAGATCGTGATGATATTATTAATTATCAAGTAAAAGCCGGAGAAAATGTTACTTCCATAGCCACTAAATTTGGGATAAGTGTTAACACTATTTTATGGCAAAATGGATTGGGAGCAAATAGTTTAATAAGACCCGGTGATGAATTGGAGATTTTGCCGGTTACCGGGGTTGCTCATGAAGTGGAAAGTGGAGAAAACCTGGGCTCCATTGCCGCAGAATATGATATTGATGTGGAAAAAATTGTAAAATACAACAACCTTTTTGATATAAACGATATTCAAATCGGACAAAATTTGATAATTCCGGGTGGAGAAAAAGTTTCTCCTTATGTCAGTAGATCAACCTATGCTAGTTCAGTTCCGGAGGTTTCACCGATTAGCAAACTTTTTGTACCGGAATCAAAGAAAACTTCTTCCGGCAGTACCGGTATGATTTGGCCATCTTCAGTTAGAAGAATAACTCAGTATTACAGTTGGCGTCATACCGGATTGGATATTGGCGGTCCGACCGGCACGCCTATCTACGCGGCCGAGTCCGGGACTGTTATTTATTCCGGTTGGTCAACAGGATATGGATATAATGTTTTCTTGGATCATGGAAACGGAGTAAAAACCAGATATGCTCACGCCAGTCGTTTGCATGTTTCCAAAGGAGAAAGAGTGACCAAGGGACAAACCATAATGTCCATGGGCTCCACCGGCTGGTCTACCGGCCCTCATCTCCATTTCGAAGTCCGGATTAATGGAGTAAGGAAAAACCCTTTGTCCTATATTAGGTAAAGTTAAAATTTCATTAAAATAAAAGTATTTGAACATTTTTATCAATGGTCAGCAAAAAAAAACAAAAACAAAGGAAAATATTAATTATTTCTGGGATAGCAGTTATTGTCTTTTTAATTTTTGTTGGACTATTTTTATATAAATCATTTGTTAATTTTATGGAAGTGATTTATCAACAAAACACGGTAAAAAGAATAAAGGGATTTTCTTATAACAATGATGAGGAGGTGGCATTAATTGCTTCTGCTATAAGTGATAAAACAGGTGAAATAGTAATGGTCGCTGATAGTTGTTTTCCAAAGTTGCCAACGGATGATAATATTATTTTTGTTTCAACCAGGGGAAAAATTAATAAACAGTGGAGGGATGATCTTAGCTTGAATAGGGTTTATGCTTATAATATTAAAACCAAAGAGTTGACCAAATTGTATGAAGAGCAAAAAAACCGTTTATTAAGAACAGTGGGTATTGAAGGTGAAAAATTAATTCTTATGTATGACTTTATAGACTTTTCGCCCGGACCGTGTTTTTCGATTTGGGCGGACTGGAGAGATTTTGGTTATTTGGATATAGAAAATCCCAAAGGATTAAAAAAATACCAAGTTCCCGACTATCAAGTGCAAAAAGGACTTCAGGAAAAAGATGAATGTAAACAAAGGTTCGGATTATAAGAGTTTGTTTCAATATAAAAAAAGATCGACATAGAGTCGTTTTTTTTATTTAAATTAAGCAGTTAAATTTATTGTTTTTGACGAAATTGTAAAGCCTCGGCCAAATGCTCGGATTTAATGTCTGAAGAATTTTCCAAATCAGCAATGGTTCTGGCCAATTTTAAGATTCGGTGGTAGGATCGAGCCGACATATGCAATTGTTCCATGGCTGATTTTATCAATGTCATTCCTTTATGATCCAGTTGACAGTATTTTAGAATCTGCTCATTGGACATTTCGCTATTGTACTTTATATTGTTTCCTCTGAATCGTTGTCTTTGTATTTCTTGAGCTGATTTAACTCTTTTTTTATTTTTTGTGAAGTTTCGCCGGTTTGTTTTTCTTCAATTTTTTGAAAATCCAGCCGAGGTACTTCAATATGTAAATCAATCCTGTCCAAAAGAGGTCCGGATATTTTTTTGTTGTATTTCATTATTTGAGCGGTGGTACAGGTGCATTTTTTTTCCGGATCATTGGCATAGCCACAGGGACAGGGATTTTGACTGGCCACCAATACAAACTTGGCCGGAAAGGCTAAGGTTCCTTGAGCGCGAGAAATGGAAATTACACCGTCTTCCAAAGGCTGGCGTAGATTTTCCAAAACCAGTCTGGGGAATTCCGGCAGTTCATCCAAAAAAAGTACGCCACGATGAGCCAGACTTATTTCTCCGGGTTTGGGCATTTTTCCGCCACCGACCAAAGCCGCTCCCGAACTGGTGTGATGTGGACTGCGAAAAGGTCTTTGACTGATTACTTGTTCATTTTTTGGCAACAGTCCGGCGATGGAATAAATTTTAGTTATTTCCAGTATTTCTTCTTTATCCATTTCCGGTAAAATGGTGACCATGTTTTTGGCCAGTAAAGTTTTTCCCGATCCGGGCGGTCCGGTCATAAGCAGGTTGTGCATGCCGGCGGCGGCGATTTCCAAGGCTCTTTTGGCTTGTTCTTGTCCGTAAACATACTCCAACCCCAAGCCGGATTTTTCTTTAGGATTTTTATTTACCGGGAGTTTATTTTTTAGTGGCTGAATTGGGTTTTGCCCTTGCAGATGTTCAACCAACTGAAGAAGATTTTTTACCGGATAAATTTTTGGTCCATTGATTAGCGCGGCTTCGTCGGCATTTTCTTCAGGAATATACAAGTTTGGTATGTTATTTTCTTTGGCAAATAGAGCTATGGGTAAAATACCGTTGGTATGTCTGGTTTGTCCGCTCAAGGCCAGTTCCCCGATAAAAAGACTGTTGTTTAATTCGTTTTTCAGTTGTCCCGTGGTTTTTAAAATACTTACGGCAATGGCCAGGTCAAAACTCGGACCTTGTTTTTTTAAATCAGCCGGAGCCAGATTAACAATGGTTTTATAACGAGGAAATTTTAAGTGACTGTTTTTTATAGCCAGCTTGACTCTTTCTTTGGCTTCTTGAACAGCGGCATCGGGTAAACCGACAATTATAAAAGCCGGCTGATCGGTTTTGGCCAGATCAGCCTCAACTTCCACCGCTTCTCCCTTTAATCCGATGGTTGTGCAAGTTTTTATTTTAGAGAGCATTTTATTTTAATTTTAAAGTTTGTTGATTAAAAGAACACCTCCTCCGATTGCTCCCACGGCCAAAACAATCCAACCTATAAATTTTTTATCTCTTTCTTGTTCAAAATTAAATTGTTGTTCTTTGGGCATAATTTCTTGGAGTTTTTTATTAACAAAATTTTCAGCATCAAGGCATTTGTTAACCGGCAGAGAACAAAATTCAACGGCTGAACGGAGTTCATTTTCTTTGTAGCCTTTTATAAATTTATCGCCTATAAAAGTTATGGGAATAGCTTCCGGGCTGGTTTGGTAAACCGCAGTGAATTGGACAAATTTTTCATATTCAGGTTTGTTTTTTACATTGAATTGATGAATGTTTAGATGGGGATATTCCTTATTTTTTAAAGTTTGTAAAAATGAGATTGTTTTGGCGCAATAAGGACATCCGGTTTGAGTGAAAACATAAATATCCATTTTTTTATCGGAGGTTTGAGCTTGGGTTATATTTAAAAAAGCAAAACCGCTGATTATAAAAATAAAGCTCAGTGCAAGTAAAAAAAATTTTTTTCTCATAAAGTTTTTATTCTTTGAAATTTCTTATTATTAAATAAACTCCCGCGCTAACTATCACAATATCGGCAAAATTAAATGTCGGCCAAGTGAAGGCGTTGAAACTTAATTGGATATAATCAAGAACCGCGCCTCTGAATATTCTGTCCATAAGATTTCCCAAGGATCCCCCGAGCAACATACTTAGAGGGAGGATGTTTTTTTTAAAAAAACTTACAGTTTCATTAAAATGTTTTTTAAATAAATAAGCAAAAACAATTCCCAGAAAAAAATAGGCCAGCCAAGGAGAAATATTGATTCCAAAAGCCAGATTGGGATTAAATTGAGTTATCAATTTTAATTTTAAAAAACCGTTTTGTAATATAAAAATCCCGGAAGAAGGGATTTTTATAAAAGCTAAAATTTTCAATAGCTGATCTACAAAAAACAAACCGAAGATTAACAAAAAACTGACTATTTTATTTTTCCCGGTCATTTATTAAAGAGATTTTAGCTTTTTTTTACATTCAATGCAGGCGCCGGATGTCGGGCGAGCCAAAAGTCTTTTTGGTTCAATCGGATGTCCGCAATATTTACAATTGCCGTATTCTCCCTTGTCTATTCTTTTCAAAGCTTTTTTTACATCACGCAAGGATTTCTCTAAAGTATTTTCCAGAGATAGATTTAATCCGTATTTAGCTACTTCTGAAGTATTGTCGGTTTCATCGTCGCCAATATCTTTGAATTGGGCGTCATAATCATCCGGATTGTGTGGATTTTTTTTAGCAAACTTGGAAAGTTCTTTTTCCAATCTTTCCTTTTCTTGCTCAAGCTTTTTTTTGATTTTTTCCAGTTCTTTTTTGGTCATATGGTTTTTCTTATTAATACAATTTTATTATAGCTTGTTTTTTTGGTAAAAACAAGGTTTTTTTTAAGTAAAATAATTGTCACATAAATCTATTTTATTGTCAAAGAGTTAAATAAAAAACGCCCTTGTTAAAAGGACGCTTTTTAAGTGGCTTTATTTTTTCCAAAGTCCGTGTAAATTACAGTACGCCCGCGCCGTATAATCTTCCGGAGATTCGCTAAATACAGCTTCCGGTTTTTCTCCGGGTTTTAAAAAACGGCGAATTGATTTTGTTTCAGTTAAAAGTTCAATCCATTCAATGTGGTGTTCCTCACTCATGGGATGAGGATCTTCTCCAACTTTTATTTGTAAACCTTGATCGGTTTTTTTCACCACCGGCACATGTTTTTCCTCAGTCGCGTCAATGCTATTGCCTTGTTTAAGTTCCATTGGTTGGCCGCAACAAACCAATTCACCTTTTCCGCTGTGAACAAGAATCACAATATTGCCGCAAACATTGCATTTGTAAACGCTGTGCATTTTTGGCATAAAAAAAGGAAGTTATTTTTTAGTATTCTTCGCATTTTACTTGATAATAGCCTTTGGGGTGATCACAGCTTGGACATATTTCCGGGGCTTCATTACCGGTATGAATATATCCGCATTCGCGGCAAACCCAAACCTTTTCTTCTGATTTTTCATGAACAGTGCCGGCCTCAACTTCGGCTAACAGTTTTCTGTATCTTTCTTCATGATGTTCTTCCGCTTTGGAGATTGACCGTAAGCGTTTGGCTATTTTTTCGTAACCTTCTTCTTCGGCAGTTTTGGCGAAATCAGGATACATTTCAGTGTTTTCGTAGTGTTCTCCTTCGGCCGCCGCTTTTAAGTTTTCAGCGGTATTTCCGTAGGTGGTTGGTGAAAAAGTTTCTACGGTTATTTTTGCTTGATCGCCTTTTAGTTCTTGAATATGTTCAAAAATTCTTTTGGCATGAACCAACTCTTGTTCGGCTGTTTCGGTAAACACTCCTGAAATTTGCTGATAGCCTTCTTTTTTAGCTACTTTGGCGTAATAAGTATAGCGATTTCTGGCTTGAGTTTCCCCAATAAAGGCCTTGGTTAAATTTTCCAGTGTTTTCATATTTTTTGTTTTTCCAAATAAGATGATTTTTATGATCAAATATCATAAAAAGATCTTTTTGAAAAATGTTATTAATTTAGTTATTTATTTTATGATTTTTTTTACATTCATGACATTTTCCCACAAAACTCATATTTATTTTTTGAATACGACCAAAAGAGTGCACCTTGGTATTTACATGATCTTTGATCATTTCGGTTGCACCTGTTTCCAGGTTCACATCCTTTACCTTGCCACACATTTCACAGATAAAATGAAAATGTTTGTCTATTCTGGTGTGATATCTTTTTTGATTTCGTGCGTCGGTAATTGCTTTTACTTTATGATCGTTTTCCAAGGCTTTCAAGCGTTGAGAAAAATCCTCTTTAGATAATTCCGGTATTTTTATTTTAAGATCATCATAAATTTGCTTTTCCGTGGGATGTTTTTCCGGGAAAGTAAAATATTCCAGTATTTTTTTATTTAAATTCATGTTAATTTAACAATTATTGATTATAGGTTTATTTTATCATTAAAATTTAAAAAGTAAAACCTTAAAAAATTAATTTATAAGGCGGATAGTTTTTTAAAAATAAAAAAGGCCCGAGATTCGTCCTTGTATTTGAATATTTGACGTCTCGGGCCGAACTTGTCCCGAGATTGACCATTTTGGATAACTTTAGAAGATGTTATCCGGGTGGCACAAAAAACTCGAGATGTGTGTGTTGGCATTTCTGACTTACCCCTTCCGGGAGAGAGCCGCGTGGGGATCTCCTTGTTTTTTTTCGTTTTTGTTTTTGTTTTTAGTGGAGAATTGGCAGAAAGAGTAAATCTTGCCAATGGAAGAAAGGGAATAGAGTGACTTTTTCCTAAAAGAACAGAAAGAACAGGGACAAAATTGATATGTGAACCAACTTTGTACTTATATTATATCACCGCCAAATACCGATGTCAACATAAAAGAGTTTTTTCTTTAATATTTAGCTAAAATTGAAAAAGATTGACATAAAAAGCACTATTTTTCCCTGTGGATAACTCTGTGGATTAGTCTGACATATCCACAGCTTTGTATACACTATTCTATACAAAGACGAATATTGGAGCTTGTTTTTTCAATAATATTTAGAACCTTAAAATTATTTGCTTTTAATTCTTTATTAAGGTTTATACTGATATAAGGCTGGGAAAATATTCTATTTTTAAGCAAGCATTTATTAAAAGAGTTTTGAATTTTTTCATTGATGTTATTTTTTGGATGGTTGGATTTGATTTGCTTGGAAAATTCAACAGAAATTGTTTTTTTGTTGGCGGTGAGCTTAACTTGGAAGTTGTTTTCTTGGTCAATAAGGGTGTGTAAATTGTTTTGTATATCAAAGCTCCATTTTTCAGGGTCAGCTATTTTATGAATAGCCGGGGTTTGGTCGGGCAGGTATTTTTTTACTTGGGAAGGATAAATAAAGCTTAAGCTTTTTTTTATAATTTGCTTTATTTGTTGTAAATTTCCTTGGTTTTCCAAGGTTAAAGTAAAGTTATTAGCATATTGTACTAAATTTACCGGTTGATCTAAATTTTTAATAATATGAAAAGCCAAATTTTTCAGGCTGTGTTCGGCTTTTTTTTCGCCGGAAAATGCAACATTATATAAGGCAAACTTATAATCATCTTGTATTTTGGGTTTGGGTAAAGGGTTTTTTGAAAAAATACTTTCTTGAATATTTATGTCCGCTTTTATTAAGTTATCCTTAATGTGTCCCTTAATCAGCAAAGGATTGCTGTTTAATCGTTTGGCAAAAGGAACAAAGGCTAATTTTTTTGGTCGAAGTATATAAGCATTAAAATCATTGACAAAGATTTTCGGATTAAGATTCTTAAATTGTTCAGTTTTGTCTAAATTAAGTGGATAATTACCATAATTAAATTCAGGAAAATATAAAAAACCGTTATTTTGGCTATAAGGCAAATCATTATTTCCCAAAAAGGTTAAAGCCGGTCGGTTTTGTGGTGAAATGGAAAATATTTGGTCATTTAAGCTAAAAAAACCGATTTTTTTATCCGAGACCTTTAGAAATTCCGACCAATGATACGGTTCGGTCGTACTATTATCGCTTAAAAAATTTAATAAATCTTGTGTTTTGCTTTGATTTAAGTCATCAAGCTTTGTTTTGTCCAAAAAAATATAAAATTCAGATTCTTGAGGAACCTGCGCGCTCAAATTGTCATAATTTTGATTAAACAAAAACCACCAGCTACCGATAAAAATAAGCAGGGCTAAACAGCAAAACCAGAATTTTAACCAAAATTTAGGCATGGAGTAAAGGTTTGTTTTTGATAATTAAGTTTTAATTATTATATCAAATTAAAGCCAAAAGACAATTATTAAAGAACAAGGATTTTTATTTTTAGAAGAAGTGGATTCTTTAAAAACAAAAAACAGTCAAACGGCTGTTTTTTGTTGGGAGTATTTTTAAGCTTGTTTAATGGATAAACCGATTTTTCCGTTTTCCGGATCAATCTTAATTATTTTCACTTTAACTTTTTGACCTTCTTTTAAGTATTTTCTAATATTTTCAATTCTTTTTTTATCGGTAATTTCTGAGATATGAACCATGCCTTCGGTGCCCGGAAAAATTTCCACAAAAGCGCCAAAATCCATAACCTTGGTAATAGTGCCGATGTAAACTTTGCCCATTTCCGGTTCTTGAGTAATATCTTTAATCATTTGTTTGGCTTTTTCCATACCTTTGGCTCCGACTGAAGTGATAAATACACTGCCGTCGTCCTCAATGTCAATCTGTACATCGGTTTTTTCAATAATATCATTAATAACTTTGCCGCCCGGACCGATAACATCTCGGATTTTGTCAGGATTGATTTTTATGGTTTCAATTCTTGGCGCATGTTCGGAAAGATCTTTTCTTGGTTCCGGGATGGCTTGTTCTATGTTATCCAAGATTTGATTCAAGGCCGGTCTGCCCTGTTCCAAAGCTTTTTCAATAATATCCAAGGTCAATCCGTTGGTTTTGGTGTCCATTTGGATGGAGGTTAAACCTTCTCTGGTCCCTGTAATCTTAAAATCCATACCGCCTGCTCCGTCTTCCAAATCTTGAATATCAGTTAAAATTTTATATTCTTTATATTTATCCGAAGAAGCCAAGCCCATAGCAATACCGGCTACCGGTCTTTTAATGGGTACGCCGGCGGCCATTAAAGCCAAAGTGGATCCGCAGGTTGAAGCCATGGAGCTGGAACCATTGGAACCAAGCACTTCGGAAACCACGCGAATTGTGTAAGGAAATTTTTCTTTGTCCGGAATCATTGGACGCAAGGCTTTTTCAGCCAGAGCGCCGTGACCGATTTCTCTTCTGCCGGTTCCTCGGATCGGAGCGGCTTCACCCACTGAGTACGGTGGGAAATTATAATGATGCATGTATCTTTTGGTGCCTACGGTTTCCATTTGATCCAGTGTTTGTTCATCGCCCGGAGCTCCCAAAGTGACAATAGAGATAACCTGAGTTTGTCCGCGATTAAAAAGTCCGGAGCCGTGAACTCTTGGAATTAAGTCCACGCTGGAATTTAGTTCGCGAATATCAGTTAAAGAGCGTCCGTCCACTCGCCTTTCTTGTTCAATCAGAGATTTGGTTATTTGATCATCTACAAAACTGTCAAAAAATTCCATAACTTTTTGTCTTCTTTCTTTGCCAACTTGCTGTTCAATCAAATAGTTTTCACAAACTTGTCTGATATTTTCCAAAGTTTGTTTTCTTTGCTTTTTACTGGCTTTGGGTTGGTTGAACATTTGTTTTTCAAATTCTTCCTCGGCAATATGTTGACATTTTTCTTTAAGATTTTCTAATTTTTGTAAACTGTCTTTTTGATTTTTGTCCAGCTCCTCATGTATCTCCGGTTTTGGTAATTGACATTTTTCCTTACCCACCTGCTTTCTTATTTTTTCAATGAATTTGACCACCTTTTTTCCGTGTTTCATGCCGAATTTAAATGCTTCGTAAGCGGTTTTTTCATTCACTTCATCAGCCTCTGATTCCACCATGATAACTTTGTCGGCGGTCATGGAAAAAGCCAAATCAAGTTTTGATTTTTCGCGGGCTTTGTAGGTTGGATTAATCACCCATTCATTGTCTATTTGTCCAACACGAATTCCGGCAATTGGTTCTTTAAAAGGAATATCAGATATATGTAAAGCGGTGGAAGCGCCGATAATGGCCGGGATATCCGGATCGTTTTCTTCGTCAATGGAAAGAACGGTGACTACCACTTGAATGGAGTTGCGGATTGATTGATCAAATAAAGGCCTAAGTCCGCGATCAATCATTCTACCGGCTAAAACCGCTTCGTCGCTAGGTCTGGTTTCTCTTTTTATAAATCTGGAACCTTTGATCCGACCGGCGGCGTAAAGTTTTTCCGAGTATTCCACCATCAGTGGAAAATAATGCGCGTCTTCTCTAGGTTCGTCGTTCATGGTGGCTGTGGCCAGAACTACGGTTTCTCCGTATTGGACCAAGCAGCTACCATTGGCCTGTGCGGCCAAATTGCCGGTAGTGACTTTTAAAATTTTGCCGGCAATTTCCATTTCAAAAACATTTTTTTCTTTCATAATTTTTGGACTGATCATCAGATTCCAGATCTCCATATTTTGGAAATCTATTTATCCAATGATCAGCATTTTATTTTTTATTATATGAAAGCAGATCCCGAGCAATTTCGGGACCTGCCAACATTGTTATTCGCTTTTTGTTGTTACTTCATCTTTTTTTTCTTCTCCCGCCACTTTTTCCGATAAAACTTTTTCTATTTCTTCTTGTTTTCCTGATTTATCCAAAGGTTTTAGTTTTAATTCTTTTATTAAATTTTCATAGCTTTCTCTATTATCCACCATTAGATACCTTAGCAATCTGCGTCGTTCCCCGACTTTTTTCAAAAGTCCTCTTCTGGAGGAATGGTCATGTTTGTGTTTTTGCAAATGTTTGGTTAAATCTTTAATCTCTTCAGTTAAAATGGCGATTTGCACTTCAGCTGATCCGGTGTCAGTTTCGTGAGTCTTAAATTTGTTGATGATTTGTTGCTTTTTTTTAGCATCCAACATAGTTTTTCGCGTTCCACAGCTCGGCCGAATATTCTATGAATATACCAAAGCCTAAGCCGCAGAGACGATAATTTATTATGCTTATACACTAGCATTATTTTTATATTTTGGCAAGTGTTTTTGTGAAAGAACAGTATTATCTTGTTTAAAAAAAAGCGAGCTTGCGTGCAAGCTCGCCATACTTTTCAAATCAAACATCGACCAGGTTGACTTTATTTACTCTGGTTTCTTGTTGTTTTCCCTCTTCCGGATATGATATGGCTACCGCCTTGAATACTGTAGCTTCAAAAACCAGTTGGGGAATTTGCGGGCAAAAAGACCATTGTTTGAGTCTTTTTCTAATTTCACCAAAAAGCGTTTTCCCACCAATTTCCGTTTTTTGATGTTTTTGTATTAAACTTTGATAATCCCCTTGTTTTTTCTCAAGAGTTGTGTGAATTTGTTCACGAACAAATTCTTTGATAGAGCGACAGGAATACTCCACAATCACAAATCTGTATACCAGATCCCAAGGCAAGGGTTTTGTTCCAGGACTCAGTTCTATTTTAAGCCTGACACTGGCTTTAGCGCCTTGACTTTTGGCTGATAGCAAGTACCTTTTTTTTAGACCACTTTTTTCCAGATTGAGTAAGTGAGTCTCAGTTTCAGCGTTCAAATCTTTTTGCCAAAGCAGATCGTTGGAAACCTCTACAACCTTTCCTTTTTTGATGAGAATAAGGCGATTTTTCGGATTTTTGTTTTCCTCCGGATATAGAATTTTGCGACGAGTCATAATGGATAGGAATAAAGAAAAAAGTCCGTTTGTGAGCACCATATAAATTAATGTTTTGCCTACCATGGCCAGGGGAAGCCATTGGGCGGTCAATTTTGAATGTCCCCAAAGAGCCAGGTAAGTATCATCGGCAGATATGGCAAAACTGTATTTTTGAACTTGGGTGGCCAGAAAAATACTCAGAATGATCAATAGCCAGTGAATTATTCCTTTATTTATATAGACTTTTTTGAAAAGTCTTCTGGCTGCGGAATGGTTAACTTTGGGAGGGGGTTCCATAGCAAAAAGTTCCATTTTAACTCCTTTTTCGGTTGTTAAAGGGCTTGATTGTCTTAATGTAAATTAACGGAAAGATAGTTTTTTGTCAAGCTAATTTGATGACAATTTTGTGTCGCATAATATTTATGTTAAAATAAAAACATATGAAAGAGTTAATAAACCAATTTTTAGAATATTTGGAAAAAAAAGAACTGAATCCGCAAACGGTCAGAAATTATGATTTTTATTTAAGAAGGTTTTTTAAATGGTTTGATCGACAAAAAATAAAAAACATGGCCGAATTAAATGAAAAAGATGTTAAAAGATACAAGACCTGGTTGAAAAGAATAAAAAATCCGGTAAAGAAAATATATTTAAGCGAACAAACTCAGCTTTATCATTTGATTGCTTTAAGGGCTTTTTTGCGGTTTCTTGAAAAAAGTAGAATAAAGGCTTTGAATTATAAAAAAGTTAAACTTTTTGAAAATAACAATAAAAATATTGAATTTTTGTTAAAATCAGAAATACAAAGGCTACTTGACTCCCCCACAAAAGTTAAACAAGATAAAATTTTAACTGCCAGAGACAAAGCTCTTTTGGAACTAATTTCACAAACCGGATTAAAGGTTTCACAAATAGCCTTATTGAAGATAAAAGATGTGGATTTGAAACAAAAAAAGTTAAAATTAAAAAATAAGGTTGTTGATTTGGACAACCAAACGAGTTATTGGTTGAAAAAGTATATAAAAACAAGAAAAAACAACTCAGAACCGTTGTTTATCCGTCACGACAGAGCGGCCGGAACGGAAAAGTTCAGCCCCCTTTCTCCCAGAAGCATGGAAAGGATTGTTTTGAGATATGGAAGAGCGGCCGGTCTGGAAAAAAGAATCACACCCCGAATACTGCGCAATTCTTACTTGATAAGTTTCGTAAAAAACAGCAATGTTTCCAAATTCAAAAAACATTTTGATTATAAAAGTAACACTACTTTTCAAAGATATAAAAATTTACATTAAATAATTTTTTTGCTACAATATCAAAGCAGTTGAAGTACCCGCCTTGAGAAGTTATCTTTTTCTTCTTTCTTCCATTTTTGAACTATCCTACCAAAATCGGCTCGCGCTCATAGTGCGAGTCGCCTTTCTTTATTGACAATAACAAAAAAAATTGTTAGTATTTTAATGATGTAATTAAGAGAAGTTGGACATATTTGTTTATTGTATTATTTTTTGTCCCGGTAGCTCAGCTGGATAGAGCAACAGCCTTCTAAGCTGTAGGTCGCTGGTTCGAATCCAGCCCGGGACGCCATTGAAAAGCTTAAAATTTCTAGCTGTTAGTTGAATTTTATCAAAACATTGATTATCAATGTTCCGGTTTTAACAAAGAAAATTCAATTTAAGTTTAACTTGATAAATAATTATAGTAAAAATATGAACAAGAAGAAAAAGGTAGCGAAAAAAAAGCAAGAAAAAAAACAAGGGAAAAAGGTTAATGTGAGATATAGGTAGAATTTACCTTATTATATTTTACGACACAAGAAGTGTTTTTATTTTAGTAAAGTTGTAGTAAATCTTTTTGATTTTAATAATGAAATGTTCCACGTGGAACATTTCTGATATGGGAATATTTTGGTTAGGATGTATGTGGTTTTGTGTGGTTATTGTCAGCGGTAATATTACGGGCACTTTGAGGGAAGGGAATGATCGATAAATGTAAATATGTACAGTCTTTTGTGTCCCCATAGTTCAACAGGAAGAACAGCGGCCTCCTAAGCCGCGGATGGAGGTTCAATTCCTTCTGGGGGCACCATTCTTTCCTGCTGTTAAACGGCTTACTAGTCGTTTTTTTATTTTTTGTGGATAAACTGTTAAAAAATGGTGAGTTTTGGGTCTATTTGTCCACATTTGGTTGTTTGGGGTATGATTTTGTGTTTTTGACGGAGGCTTATCTGTAGGTTTTATCTTTGTATAGTACGGCATAATGACTTAATAGTCTATTAATCTTGATTTTGAGTGAGTTATGTCTTGTTGTGGCAAATTAAATGATATATAAAGACAGTTTAATACGATTTGTAAAATGCTTAGCTTAAGTTTTAGCGTAAAGGTTTATTTGTTGCTTTTTTCGTTGCTGTTTTGATTTTGATGAGTAAGGGATAAGATTGATTTTGGAAGAAAAAAAGAAAGACTAATTAAAAAAAAGGAGTGTTTATATGTTCCACGTGGAACATATTTGAGTCGGGTTTTGTATTAATTGGAAAAATGTCTTTTTTTTAGAGCAAATAAAGAGTCGTAAAATATTTTTTTGTTTGGATTTTTTATAAAAAAGTTAAGGTTCAATAAAAAGATAAAACAAAAAAACCCGTTCAGCAAGGTGAGCGGGTTTTATTTTCTTTTACGGCTGGGATCAGATTTGGAATTTCAAGGCTTCACTTGGCTTTGAGAAAAACTTCAGATCAAAGTAATATTCCTGCTTATTGCCTTTTGGCCCGAATATAACCAATTCTTGTCCATCCACTTGAATGGTAATTTCCGCATAATCTAAAAGACTGAAAGCAATGTTTGTTTTGTAGAAAAAATGGGTTAACAATTTAACCAAGTTGTCCCAAAGATGATCTCCGCGTGAAATGATTTGAAAATAAAGGGTTTCTTCCGCATAATCTTCTGAGTTTTTTCTTGGCAAACAGTCAATGGCGGTCATTTCCCATATCCTCGGGGTTTTTCCATTGGTAAACTTTTTTAGAAATGGACGGTGTGCTCTGATTTGTCCAACAACATAGGTTGCTCTTTTTTGATGATCCATTTCTTCCTCCTGGCTAAGTTACAATTAATATTCTAGATAAAAATTGTGTTTTTGTCAACAAAAAACCCTGCTTGCCTTGGCAAGCAGGGACGAGCTTATTTGCGGTAAAGAAAAGCCTTTTGTTCCCATCCTTCGGGGACTTTTTTTACCTTAGGTGAAAAAACAATGATCTTGGCATTGTTTTCTATGGATTTCTCAAGAAGTCTTTTTCTCAGTTCTTTTTTTATTTGCTTCTTATCCATTTTTTTACCCTCTTTTTTTCCTATAATTTGTACAATGGTTTGCGCCAATTTTCCCCCCAGCATTTTTACAGTTGCTTCGTCTGTTACTTTTGGAATCATTCCCCCCTCCTTTTATTTCTCGAGAAATATAGTAGCAAAATAAATAGAATTTGCAAATGATTACTCCGGTAGGGTCATATCTAAATTCCTAAAAAAGTCATTCAGCAGTTTGAATATATAGGGTTTATTCATCGATTCGTTAATGTTTGTATATCATATTTAATAGGTTCTGTTTTGACGATTTTTTTTGGCCAGTATTTTTTTACCTTTTGGATCATACAGATGGTAAAAGATAAATAGCCATTCCATAAACCAAGTTTTTATGGAAATCGGGTATTTAAGGGTAAAAAGATTTACACGAATTCCATATCCAAGAAAAAAGGTGATGCCCAGTCTTATGGCGTGATGCCATTGTGTGACTACCAAGATATTGTGATTTGAAATAGGGTTGTTCAATTTTTTCAATCCCAAATGGCAATTTTTAAAGCTGTCTAAGGCTTGATTTTCAATGATAATTGATTCCGCAGGAACCTTGTTTTGCCTAAATCAAAGAGCCATCAAGTCTCCGGCCGGTTTAGTTTGAATATTCGGCGGTAAAAATATTCCACCCGTAACCAGTATTTTTTCATATTCTTTGGTTTTCCATAAGTCTAAAGCTTTTTTACATCTTTGCAAAGTGTCAGCGAGAGAAAGCTTGTCTTTTTTAATTATTCCTCCGGCGGGCACAAAAAGTATTTCATTATTTCCTCCTTTTTGTCAATGAACCAAGGGGGTATATTAAGCGTTTTTGTTTTTTATGTCAAGATTAAAAAATTTCAATGGTTTTATTTTTACTACCTGTGCCTTTAATTATTTTAAGATTGGATTTGGGGATTTTTAAAAATTTGCTTAAAAGTTTAAGCACTTGTTTATTGGCTTGGCCTTTTTCCGGCACGGCCGTGGTTTTTATTTCCAAAAAATCAGGACTGATTTGTTTGACTTTGTTTTCCGAAGCCTTGGTAGTCACTTTAAGTTTGATTTTCATATTTTGAGTTTATAATTCTTTGAGTAGTGAGGAATGAATTTTTCCGTTACTGGCGATCATGTCCGAAGAATCCAAATGCCATTTTTTATTTTCAAAATCAGTGACTTTTCCTCCGGCTTCTCTGACTAAAAGTATGCCACCGGCCACATCCCAACGCAAAGCTCCGGGAATAATTATGCAGTCGGTGATTCCTCTGGCCACAAAAGCCAATTCAATGGCGGCCGCTCCCAATTGGCGATGATCACGGGCTTTTAATTTTAATTTCTTATATATTTTTATGGCTCTTTTTATGTCCTTTTCCGTAGAGCCGTGACAAAAAGTTAAAAACGAATTTTCAATTTTATTTCTTTGGGAAACATGGATTTTTTTATTATTGCAAAAGGAGCCTTTGTTTTTTTCCGCAGTATAAAGTTCATCCAGAACAGGATAATAAATAACACTTTGTTTAATTTCGTTTTTATAAAATAGTCCAATGGAAACCGCAAAGATTGGGTTGTGCATAAAAAAGTTTGTCGTACCATCCAGCGGGTCAATCACCCAAAGGTAATCGGAATTGGATTTAATATGTCCGGCTTCTTCGGATAGAATTTGGTGACCGGGAAAGTGTTTTTTTATTTTATTAATAATTATTTTTTCAGCGAGAGTGTCAGCGGTGGTGACTATTTCGTGTTTTGATTTTATTGAAGTTTGAAATTGGCGAGAGAAAAAAAGTTTTTTTAATTCCTTTCCCGCTTGTTTGGCGGTTTGTTTGGCTAAGGTTTTTGTAGTCATGATTTTTTATATTTATTTTATGATTTAATTAGAATAAATTTTTGTAATAGTCAATCAATATAAAGATTTAATCCTTTCATAGTTTTGTTTATTCAAAATCCTCAACACTGCCTTGGCCTTTTCTGATTATTACGGGTTGGTCGTTCGATAAATCCACTACGGTGGACGGCTCATTTTGCAAAATTCCGGCGTCAATAATCAAATCAACCTTTTCATCAAAATGTTTTTCAATTTCCAAAGGATCAGAAAAATGCGGTTGGCTGGAAAGGTTTACACTGGTGGTGACGATTGGGTGGCCGAGTTCATTAACCAGTTCTTGGCAAACTTTATTATCTGGAATGCGAATAGCTACGGTTTTTTTATTGGGAATAAGTTTTTTTGGAACCATTTTGGTAGCTTTGAAAATAAAAGTGTAAGGTCCGGGCAAAAGTTTTTTTATGGTTCGATAGGCGTGAGTGGGGACAATGGCGTATTTAGAGATTTCTTTTAAATTCGGACAGATAAAACTAAAGCCGGTGGCTTTTTTCTTTTTGATTTTATAGATTCTTTCCACAGCTTTGGCTGAATAAATATCACAGCCAAAACCGTAGATGGTATCGGTTGGATAGACGATTACGCCGTTGTTTTTTAAGAGGTCAACGGCTTTTTTAATTTTTGGATATTCAGGTGTGTGTTTGTTTATTTGAAAAAGCATATTTGTCTAAATTTAGTGATTTAAATAACCTTTGGTTGACACGAAAGGAAAATTGTGATATAGTAGAAAGCGTTTGTCAAAAAGTTTTTTTAATTTTTGGAGGGGGGTAATAATGAAGAGAAGCAGTAAAAGAGTTATTCGGCGTGGTTTGGACAAAATCCAGCGGTTCTGGTGGATTCCGTTGGCTCTTTTAGCAGTAGTCATACTGTTGAAGGGCTTCCATGTACATGGTCAGCTCTGCCATGTGGAAAAAGCGTTTGTCCGAGCCACTGAGCAGTGTCGACCCAACAGTATTGGCGGGTTGGACTGCCATGGAGCTTGCGACAAGGTTTTGTCGCGTCGAGACGAACTGGCTGCGGAAAATCGTTGTTTTATTCTGGGTCGCTGGAGAGTGGTTCAGGTCAATGGCGGTTCGGATCCGCGAGCCAAAACCGTGAGCATTCCCATATGCTCGCCGTTCTAAGAAATATAGGCTTTTGCTACATTTTAGCAAGAGCCTTTTTGTTTTTAAATGTTTTGTAAAAGTTTTAACTCCAGTTTTCGCTTTGCGCTATCATAAACAGCAAAAGTGGCTTTTTGAAAAAGACCGGCCAAGGTTCCGGGATTAGCCAAGTGGTTTTGATTTACTTTTTCCAGCCAAGGTTTGTGCGTGTGTCCGTAGATTATTAAATAGCCTGAATTTTTTTTAGCGAAATTCTTAGCTTTGTCCGGATAATGAGTGATATAAATCTTTATTTTATCAAAGTTTAATTTAAGATTATATTTTCTTAAATCAATATCATTTTCTTCAGCCGCGTGGGTCATTTCAAAGTCTTGTCCGTGGACATTGCCATAAACACCGTAGATTTTTCCGGTAAAGTTTTGTCTGAAAAATTTCAAGGTTTCCGCCGAGCACCAATCACCGGCGTGGATTATGGTTTGAATCTCTTGCTCGGCGCAATAATGTAAAAATTTGGCGATGTTTATCAAGTTATCATGTGAATCAGAACAAATGCCGATTTTCATAAATATTTTTAGTTAAAAAATTTCACCTCTTAATAACAATATAAAGTATATTTACGGCTTTGGCAATTATTTTTTAATTAAAAAAGCCCTGATTAAATTCAGAGCTTTTAAATTATAAGGGTTATTTGTTGTTAAAAACTTTTTCTTTAATTAAATCAATGGCTTTGCGGTTGGCGATCAGGTTGCCGAAATAATGATTGGCGTTTTCAGTGTTAAGCTGTTTTTCCAATTCATCGATTTTTTGAGCATAAGCCGGGTTCATTTTATAACTGGCCAAGGTTTTTTGTTTTTCTTGTTCAATTTCCTGTTTGTCCGCTTTAATATTATTTTCTTGAGCAAACTTGCGAATCAATAGGCCGGTTTTTACCCGTTTGATGGCATCCGGAGTAAAGTCCAAGCGTAAATCTGATTCTGACTTTTTAATGCTTTTCAGATAATCTTCCATTTTTCCGCCTTGACGGGTAATATTGTCCTGCAGTTCCTGCATCATTTTTTCAATTTCTTGATTAATCAGTGATTCCGGGATTTCCTCAAATTCGCTTTTTTCGATTAGTTGGTTGATAATATCCAACTCCACTCTTTGTTTTTCTTTGGTGGCTTTTTCTTGTTTTAGGTTTGATTCAATGTGGCTTTTTAAGCCTTTTAGATCTTTTAATCCAAGACCTTTGGCAAATTCATCATTGATTTCCGGCATTTCTCGTTTGTAAACCGCCTGAACCGTCACTTTAAAAGTGCCTTTTTTCCCGCGCAGATTTTCAGCGTGGTATTTTTCAGGAAAAGTAAGAGTAAATTCCTTGGTTTCATCTTTTTTTAAGCCGATTAAATTATCTTCAAAGCCCGGAATCATGGTGTTGCTGCCGATCACCAAGGGATGTTTTTTAGCACTGCCACCTTCAATCTTGGCATCATCCACACTGGCTTCAAAATCAATTTCCACTTTGTCGCCTTTTTCTGCAGCTTTGTCAGCAATTGTCTCCTTGGCTCGCATTTTTTTTAAATCATTTAAAACTTTTTCAATCTCATTTTCCTCAATTTTTGGTTCTTGTGCGGGTTTAACCTCCACCTTGTCAAAAGAGCAGATTTTAACCTTGGGTAAAAGATCCAAAGTGGCTTTGTAAATAAACGGATTGCCCGGAGCTAATTTTTGTACTTCTATTTTTGGTTGGGAAGCGATTTCCAAGTCTTCTTTTTCCAAAGCTTGCCAAATGGATTTTTGCACCGCCATATTGCCCGCGGTCTGGTACACGGTCATTTCCCCGGCTTCTTTTATAACAATATCTAATGGCGCTTTGCCCGGTCGAAAACCTTTGATCTCTTTTTGTTTGGAGATTTCAGCGGCCGCTGATTCCAAAAACGGTTTAAGTTCTTCAGTGCTTAATTCAATGGTTAATTCAACTTGTGATTTTTCCAAGTCTTTTTTGTTAACTTCCATAAATAATTTTTTATTATAATTTAGCTAATGTTTGTCCATAATAACAAAGTCGCGAGAAAAAAGCAAGGGAAAAAGAGAAGGTGTAATTATACCAAAAAATAAAGAAAGCAATAAATCAATGAATAAAAACATTAAAAATCAACAAAGAAATAAATTAAGAAGGATTTAGGGACAAAAGATTATTTTATTCAGGATTTCCGAAAAAGATTTAATCCTAATTATTCCGGAACGAATTACGAATCATAACCAAAACCTTTTGTCCTCCTGCCTGCCGGCGGGCAGGGGGACAGTTTGTAAAATAAATTTAAAAAGAAATGATTTGAATTTTTTTTAGATAACAAAAAAGAGGCCTTATAGCCTCTTTTTCATATTTGAACTTTTTATTTACATCCATAATTTGGCAATCACTCCGACTATCAGTAAAGCCACAATATTCAAAATTTTGATCATCGGGTTAATGGCCGGACCGGCGGTGTCTTTGTAAGGATCACCAACCGTATCTCCGGTTACTGCCGCTTTGTGCGCATCCGAGCCTTTGCCGCCGTAATGTCCGTCTTCAATATGTTTTTTAGCGTTGTCCCAGGCTCCGCCGCCGGTGGTCATGGAAATGGCGACAAAAAGTCCGGTGATAATACTACCGACCAATAGACCACCCAAAGCCAAAGGCCCTAAAAATACTCCGACAATGATTGGCACCACAACCGGGATCAAAGCCGGTATAATCATTTGTTTAATAGCGGCCTTGGTGACAATATCCACTGTTTTGGCATATTCGGGTTTGGTTTCACCAGTCATAATACCTTTGTTTTCTTTGAATTGTCTTCTGACTTCAGCCACTACTTTTCCGGCGGTTTTCCCTACAGCTTCCATGGAAAGAGCACCAAAAAGATAAGGCAAAAGCCCTCCGATAAATAGTCCGATTAAAACCTTTGGTGAACTTAAGCTGAAAATAAATTCAGTGCCAACGATTTCATTACTCAAAGCATGGGTATAATCAGCAAAAAGCACCAGCGCGGCCAAGGCGGCTGAGCCAATGGCATAACCTTTAGTTACCGCTTTGGTGGTATTACCGACTGCGTCCAAGGGGTCGGTGATATTTCTAACTTCTTTAGGTAATTCAGCCATTTCGGCAATGCCTCCGGCGTTGTCGGTGATCGGACCGTAAGAATCAATAGCAACAATAATTCCGGTCATGGACAACATACTCATGGCGGCGATGGCAATACCGTAAAGGCCGGCAAACCAGTAAGAAGTTAAAATACCGGCGCAGATTACCAAAATCGGCCAGCCTGTGGATTTCATGGAAACAGCCAATCCGGAAATAATATTGGTGCCGTGTCCGGTTTGACTGGCTTCAGCGATTTCTTTGACCGGTTTATATTTTGTAGAAGTGTAGTATTCGGTAATAATAATAATTGCCGCGGTAACTACCAGTCCTACCAAAGAAGCCAAAAACAGGCTGGTAGTTGAATATTCTCCATTGCCAAACATTAACCAGCGAGTAGCAAAGTAAAAACCAACGGCCGCCAAAAGACCGGAAGCGATCAAGCCTTTGTACAGAGCGGACATGATGTTTTGTTTTGACTTTAATTTAATAAACCAGGTTCCGACAATTGAAGCTAAAATAGCGATTCCTCCCAAGAATAGGGGATATAAGACCGCATTTTCAAATCCCAAAAAAGTTAAGGAACCCAAGAACATTGCGGCGACCGCGGTGACGGCGTAAGTTTCAAAAAGATCAGCGGCCATACCGGCACAATCTCCGACATTATCTCCGACATTGTCGGCAATAACCGCCGGATTTCTCGGATCATCTTCAGGAATACCGGCTTCCACCTTTCCAACCAAGTCTGCACCGACATCAGCCGCTTTAGTATAAATTCCTCCGCCCAGTCTGGCGAAAATGGAAATTAGACTACCGCCAAAACCTAATCCAATCAAGGCATGAACATCTTTGGTAAGAAAGTAATATCCGGTTACGCCGAGTAAAGCCAGACCGACAACTAAAAGTCCGGTAACTGTACCGCCTTTTACGGCTACATCCATGGCTTTTTTTAATCCTCCTCTAGCCGCTTCCGTGGTTCTGACATTGGCCCTTACGGCAATATTCATGCCAATGTAGCCGGCCAAACCGGAGAAAACCGCACCAACTAAAAAACCGATAGCGGTTTTCCAGCCAAGAAAGATCCATAAAAGGATTAAAACAATTATTCCAATAATGGCAATGGTTTTGTATTGTCTGTTTAAGTAAGCTTTGGCACCTTGCTGAATAGCTTTGGCAATTTCTTGCATTTTTTCATTTCCGGTTGCTTTTTTTAGAATCTGTCTGATTAAAAGCAATCCGTAGACAATGCCGACAGCAGAGGCGGCCAGAGCAAAAATAATGGAAATGTTCATATAGTTTTTTGCAATCCGAATTTTGATTAGCGATTATTTTCAATAAATAACCGATAAGTCAAAAAAACGGTTGACTTGGATTATTTATTTTTAAGCTTTGCCATTTTTTCTTTTTCCTTTTGTTCTTGTTTTTTTCTTTTTTCTTCGCGTTTAAGAGCTACATCGGCTTTTGAACGCATAATTTGTTTACCCTTGTAATACCCGCATTCCGAGCAAGCTCTATGCGGTTTTATTGGGTTGTTGCATTTTGGACAAGTTGGAGCTTTTTTTACTTTTAAGGCCTCATGCGATCTACCCATTCTGGTTCTGGATTTATTTTTTCTATGCTTTGGTACGGACATAATACTTTGAATTATAAAATTAGATTATTTCAAATGTGTAAAAATAATAGCTTATTTATGAAAAAAAATCAAGTATTTGGGCTGTTTTTTGTGAAAATGAAAAATCCCGTCGGTGTAAACGGGATTAGGTGTTATTGTTTTTTTTTGCAAACTCGGTCAATAGATCAAAAAAAATATTGATTGCCAAGCGGTTGGCTCGGATGGGATTCATCATAAAGGGGGAGCTGATACAGTTTTTAATACTGTTATTGGCGCAATATAGATGAAACATGGCGCTAAAAATAGATACTGCGGACAGCCATTCCAAAATAATAAGCATGGATTGGGTGTTTTTTTTAAAATCTTCTTTTGGATGAGTAGAAAAACCATTATGTTTTATGAAGATTGCTCCGGGATTGCTGGGAAAATGTTTTCCCAATATGACTTGCATCGGTGCGCTGGATTGGGTGAGATAAAAAAAAGATTTTTTTAAAGATATTTCCGTGTTTTTTATCAGGCCAATTTTTTCTTCTTCTGACAAATTGCTCCATTTTTTGAAATTGTTGTGTGTGCAGGTAGCAAATTTATGCAAGGATTTATTTAGAGGAACCATGTCTTGATTCTGCAATTGAGAAAGTTGAACCGTTCGGAGATTTTGGCTGTTTATATGACAGCGGGTATCTTTTTTTGGTTCTTTAAAAATGTTTTTTAATCGGTGATGTCGGCCGGTTAGGTAGCAAAAATAAATGTTTCCCACCCAATAGCCGTGATAAATTTGGAACCTTTGTTTAGCCGAGGCAGTCTTCATAATACTCTCCTTTTGTTTTTTATAAAGAACATAACTTGAATTTATCAGGAAAAAACAAGGGAGTCAACTATCGGGTTGACCAAAGTTTAATTATTTGTTATTGTAGGGACACAATTTGTTTTGGCCCCATCGTCTAGTGGTTAGGACATCAGGTTTTCATCCTGAAAACCGGGGTTCGATTCCCCGTGGGGTCACCATTGCTTGATTGTAAATGAAGATAGAGTTTAGTAGTAAAGCAAAATAATATTATTGTGAGCAGGATTTAAGTCCTGTTTTTTGTTGCAATTTATTTAGGGTTATTCCAAAAAATATCAAACAAAACTTTTATAGTTTGAGATAGGTCTTTACTTTTGATTACAATTGACAGCAACTCTCTTTTAGAGGTGATCAAAATAACCTTATCGTCAAAAACGATAATGGATGAAGGGATAGATAATATTTTTTTAGAAAACCGGACTTCTCTTAATTGCTGTTTGTGGTTTTTTAATTCTTTTGGGACTTGGCCTTCGGGCCAAATATTTTTAATTTGTATTTTATTCTTAAGCCTTTCCTCTGTATATCTTTTCATGAAATTTTCACCCAATATCTCGTACAAGGTAGTTGAGGGAATAATACCAAAAACTTTTTTTGAGATTGCCTGGTTTGTTAATCTAATCGTTTGCTGAACGCCTTTTACGCCTTGAAAAAAATTTATAGTCGGGATATTCCAATAGTCTTGTTTCATTTTTTTAGTAAGACCACTAACAAAGTCTTGAGCCAAATCAGAAAGTTTTTGTGCTTCTTTTTCTTTGTCTTGGATAATTTCTAAAATTCTTTTGGGGCTTTCAATTACAAACTTTCTTTTTTTATGACCGCCGACTATTGAAACCAATTTTAATGTTTGGAGTGAGCCAAGTTCAAAATAAACAGTTGAGCGGGGGAGAGAAAGTTCTTGCGACAAGTATGTTGCTGTTGTCATGCCCTTTTCCAAGATTTTCTGATAAATGATTTGAGCTTTTTTGGATAAACCAAGATATTGAAATATTTCTTTTCCTATTGTTGTCATATCTTGTTAGACAAAGAGTGTATTGTTTTTGTCTAAAATTAGTTATTTATATTAAATAATTATATTTTTGTCAGTATCTATTGTCATAATAACACAAGTAATCTATTATTTCAATAGGTAGTTATATTTGAGATCTTTATCAATTTAATTTTTAGGAGGGAAAAATGAATAGGTTTGATTATGATTTTGTAAATAAATTGAAGTTGTTTATATTAGATGGGTTTTTTCTCTCTCTGCTTATAAGTATAGTTGCAATAACAGGATTTCCTTTAGTAGCTGTTAGTCGTGGGGTACCTACGAATAGTTACAGTAGTTATCTAGTGTTTTGTGTTGTGTTGAGTCCTTTGGTTAGTTTTCTATTTTTGGTGTGTCATCGCATGATAGTTATAAAAAAGAAGCGGTTTCTAAGTAAATTGAGAAAAAGATCAGATCCAAAAACAGATAGGCTAGTTGAGTCTGTTTATAAGACTGGGTCGAGACAATGGGTTTCGGGCTGGAATATTTCAACTTCAAAAAGGAGGAAAAAATGAGTGGTAAAAAAAACGAAGTAATTCATTTCAAAAGTGGTTCTCAAACTGTACAGCAAAACAAAGAGATTCGAGAAATTTCTGAAAAACTTAAAAAAGCCCAGCGGAATTTTTGTAAATTGGATGAAAATTTCGGTCTTTTGCTGGAAACTCGGGATTCAGACGGCCAATCGGGCTTATGGGCGAAAATCATGCGAAAAACAAAAAAAGTTTTACGCCTGGGACGAGAACAGCAAAGACCGCTTCGGAACTTGTCCAAGAAAATCAAACATTTGATTTGTTTGTTGCAAGAAACCTTAACCGATGTTTCCAAGGTTGCTTCAAATGTGGGGGAAGAGTTGCATACTTCTAAAAAAGAGCTTGGGCGTATCAAAGAAGAAAACTGGAAATTGTCCGAATTAAGGGAGTATTTTTTGCAAAAAGCAGAGATGACAATGCCTGCTGAAGTATCTTGGATTTCTAAGAGAGAAATAGAGCTTTTGTCGGAAAAAGCTCGTGAGCGAAAAAAAAGCGAACTTATTCATTACTTGGAAAACGATCAGAAGGCCCAGGCCTCCTTGTTAAGAATGTTGGGTCAGTCGGCTGGTATGGCTTTGGAAGTTTTGGAAAAAGCTTCAGTTCAGTATTTGAGTTTAACTAAGGTTGTTGAGCCAATAGAGATTCTCAGACAAGCTACCGAAGACATGGGAAATATAGTTTTGGCCAGTGATGATGCTACCCAGGTAATAAAAGGGTATATGGGCCAGATTGAACAGCTTATGAATCTTTCGGTTGCTTCGGTTGGAGCCTTGCGTGATCATTTGATCGCTTCGGACAGTACAACCGAAGAACTTCAAAAGCATGCTGATGTAATTGCCGAGGCGATGGCTCAAATAGACAATCCTCAGGAGAGTCAGGTCAAGGTAAAAGATAAACAGGGTCAAGATTGGACTAAACTTTTGACTTTTGAGTAAATTTGTATTGGGCAGAGGAAACATATTTCCTCTGCCCTCTTTGTTTATTGCTGAAATTTGGTTTATAATGTAAAGTGAAAACAAAAGAAATATATAATGTCAAAAAGGCAAATATGAAAATATTAGCTATTGAAACAAGCTGTGATGAAACCGCGGGCGCAGTGATAAAGGTTGAAAACAATGATTTTCACATTTTAAGCAATGTTGTTTCTTCTCAAGAAAAGGTTCACGCTGAATACGGCGGTATCGTGCCCGAAGTGGCGGCTAGATTGCATGTGGAAAATATTATGCCGATTGTGGAAAAAGCCTTAAAAACCGCAAATACTGATTTGAGTTCTACTGATAAAGAAAAAAAAGTGGATTATATCGCGGTTTGTGCCGGACCGGGCTTGATCAGCTCCTTAATGGTTGGAGTGGAAACAGGCAAAACCTTGGCTTATGTTTTTAAAAAGCCATTGGTAAAAATAAATCACTTGGAAGGACACTTATTGTCTTTTAAAGGCAACAAAGAAAAAAACATTAAATTTCCGGCCATTGGTTTAATTGTTTCCGGCGGACATACTCAACTTTTTTTAATTAAAGATTACTTGAAGTATAAGTTGATTGGACAAACCCGAGATGATGCGGTTGGAGAGGCTTTTGACAAAACGGCCAAGATTTTAAGTCTTGGTTATCCTGGAGGACCGGCCATTTCTCGCAGTGCCGAAGAAAAAGATTCTCAAAATATAAAGGAGATAAAAAATCGTGATTCAAAATTGGATTTAAGCTTACCTCGACCAATGCTGAAAACTGCGGATTTTGATATGAGTTTTTCCGGACTAAAAACCGCTTTGCTTTACACTTGGCGGGATATTGAAAAAAAGTACAATCAGGAGGAGCAATCTTCGTTAAAATCCGGTTTGGCTGCGGAATTTCAAAAAGCGGTGGTTGAGGTTTTGGTAAGTAAAACATTTAGAGCCGTGGAAAAATATAAGGCCAAGTCTTTGGTGGTTGGCGGAGGAGTAAGCGCCAATATGGTTTTGCGCCGGCACTTGATAGATAAAGCGGAAAAATTTGATATTGATTTATTTTTGCCCGGTCAAGGAATGACCGGAGATAATGCGGCTATGATCGGCTTGGCCGCTTATTACCATATAAAGAAAAAAGACTTTATTAAACCGGTTGATTTAAAAGCTAACCCTGACTGGGAGCTAACTTAATTTTTGTAAAATGATCAGTTATTCAACAGAGCAAACAATTAAAGCTGGAGAAAAATTTGCCAAAAAGCTAAAAGGAGGGGAAGTGATACTTTTAATCGGTGATCTGGGGTCGGGAAAAACCACTTTTGTTAAAGGGGTGGCACAGGGGCTTAGCTTGAAAAAAAATATTACCAGCCCGACTTTTGTTTTAATGAAAGTTTATAAAATAAAAAAATTACGCTCCAAAATCAAAGAGCTGGTGCATATAGATACTTATCGCGGACTTTCCTTTTCCGATTTAAGAGGTATTGGCGCCTTGGAAAGATTTTTGGACAAAGAAAGCGTTTGTTTAGTGGAGTGGGGAGACGCCTTGGAAAAGTATTTGAAAGAAAAAAATATTTTTTATAAAAAAATTGAATTTAAAAATTTAGATATAAACAAAAGAGAAATAACTATAAAAAAATATGGAAGTTCCACCAGGGGAAAAGGTGAAAAACAAGAAAAATAAACAAAACGAGGTTTCTTTTTCGCAGGAAAGAAGGGAGCTTTTAGATGCTGGTTTGGAAAAGTTTTTATTGACCAAAACCGAAAAAATAAATGAAGGCAATAACGGGGTGGTTTTTAAATTTAATCAAAAAACAATATTGGAACATGAGGAACTTTTTGAATTTTTCCGATTTGATCCCGAAAAAAAAGAGGAAAGTGCAGTGGTAAAAATATTAAAGCTATATTTTCAGGGCCAGGGTTTAAAAGAATTTAAAATGCAACAAAAAGCCTATGAGCTTGTGCAATCATCCGAGGAAAAAGAATTGGCTGAGGTGCCGGAACCTATAAATTACTATGATCTTAAAATAAGCAGTCAAGAGTTGAAAAACTTTTTAAAAAATCGAGGAGTACGAGAAACGGATAATATTGAACTTTTGATAATGGATTTTGTGCCTGGCGAGGATTTGTCAACAAGACTTTTTAAAGAAGTGATCAAAAGACATCCCAAATTAGCTCATTTGAAAAATCAAGTGGAAGAAATGACCCATGATGAAATGAAAAAATATTGTGAAGTGGCTTTAGACTATCGTTATCCAGGTGAAAAATCTAGAGATGAAGGAGAACGAGAGTTTGAGCGAGAAAAACTGTTTGCGGAGAACATGGGGAAGATGGTGGAATTTTTAAAATCCAGAGGCTTTGTTTTGGATAAAAGAATTTTGGACAGGTATAAAAAAACCATTGATCTTTTTCATGAAAACGGTTTGCTTTTTCGTGATGGACATCACAGAAATTTGATGGTAAACGGGGAGGGAGATGATCTTGAAGTGCAGGTTATTGATTTTGGTTCTTCAACTGAATTTGAAGGAGAATATGAGTCTTCCAGAGATTTTTATACCGATCCGATGGAAGGTCGAGCCTATATTCAGGATGAAATGATCTACCGTTCGCTATTGCCCTTGACCGAAAAGAAAAAGACTGTTGGTCAAGAAAGTCAAGAAAAATTTTTTAAGCAAATTAATACTATTGGTAAAAGATTAAAACAAAGAGAAAAAAATTGGCAGGCCTTGCTGACAAGAAGTCGGGAAAGGGTTGATAATCCGGAAAATCTTTTTATTCAGCTTTATCAAAGCGATCCTTATTTAAAAAACTTATCCATGGACAATAGGGTTGATGGAATTATTTGTCTTTTTCAAGACATGGTAAATCAGGGAATCCTGGAAAAAGAAAAACTGATAGAATTTCTTGATCAAGCCATTTCCAATCCGGCTAAGATTTATTTAAGTCGGCCAGCGGATGTCAATAAATTAGTTGAATTTAGAAAAAGTTTATAATTTTTTATATAAAAAACAAAAAAGAAAGACTGCCATGGCAGTCTTTTTGGTTTTTTGATCAAATTTTTAGTCAAGGCATTCGTAAATAGGCACGAAACCAATTCGACCGGTAGTAAACTGAATTTTCAGATTTTTGCTTTTGGGCCGGATTTCTACTTTCATGCCCCTTTGAACGGCTATGTTAATAAAGAGCTTGAGTTCTTGCTCATCCTTGGGAGTTAAACCCATGATTGAATAATCAAAATCTTGGTGATTTTCCTTGACTTGGTCTTTGTTAGACATAGCTTACCTCCTTAAAATCAGTGGTAATTTATATATTATACTTTTTTTGTGATTTTGTCAAGACTTTTGAAGCTATTCGGTCACACGGAAGATTTCATCAACCGAAGTGGTGCCTTTGAGCGCTTTTATCAAACCGTCCTGGGCCATAGTCATCATACCGTTTTCCACGGCTATTTTCTCCATTTCAGAGGCGGAGATGTTTCCGCCCAAAACAAGGTCTTCAATTTTTTTATTCAAAACCATGATTTCATAAATACCAATTCTTCCTTTATATCCCAGACCGTGGCAGGCCTCACATCCTTCGGAGGTATGAAATTCCATTTTTTCCAGTTTTGGCTTATCAGGATGAGAATCCGGGATTTGGTTTAAAATCTTTTTTACTTTTTCCTTGGTTTCATCATCCAGTTTAGCCGGTTTTTTACATTTTTCGCACAATCTTCTAACCAGTCTTTGGCCCATAACCGCGTTTAGCGCCGGAGCCAAAAGAAAGGGTTTTACACCCATGGATAAAAATCGCGGAATTGCGCCGGCCGCGCTATTGGTATGCAAAGTAGAGATGACTAAATGTCCGGTCAGGGCGGCGTTGATAGCCACTTCGGCCGTTTCCAAATCTCTGAGCTCGCCGACCATGGCGATATCCGGATCTTGTCGCAACATTGATTTTAAACCGTCGGCAAAAGAATAGCCTTTGCTGTGATCTATCTGACTTTGATTTACGCCTTCCAATTTATATTCAATCGGATCTTCCAAAGTGATAATTTTAACATCCTCGGTATTTAGTTTATTTAATATGGCGTAAAGGGTGGTGGTTTTACCCGATCCGGTCGGACCGGTGGTTATGATCATTCCGTTTGGTCGTTCGGCCTGAGTTTTCATGTCTTCATAAGATTTACCGATTAAGCCCAATTCATCAAATTTTAAACTTGTTGATGAAGAATACAAAAGACGCATAACCACGCTTTCTCCCCAGTTGGTAGGCAGAGTGGAAACACGCACATCAATATCTTCTTTTTGCGTTTTTATACTGAAGCGCCCATCTTGGGGTTTATCGGTAATGTTTAATTTCAAATGAGCCAAGAGTTTTATTCTGGAGATTATTTTTGACCATTTTTTCTTATCCAATGAAGCGGAATCATGCAAAATTCCGTCCACGCGAAAACGAATTTTAACATCTTCTTCTTCAGCTTCAACATGAATATCCGAGGCATCGGCTTGAATGGCTGCGGCAATTAAAAAACTGACCAATTCAGTGATGGAAACCTTTTGTATATGTTCATTTAATTTGGTGAAATCATTGGCGATTGCTTTGAATTTCTCCAATTCCTCTTCCTTGATTTCCACGCCTCTTTTTGGTTTTTTGTATTTTGGCATATCGCCATATATCTTCAACGCGTGCTCCAAGCTTCTTTGAGAAATAAGATAGACTTTTGTTTCAGCGTGAAAGGACTCTTCCAATTGATGTTGGATTTTTTCCAATTCCGGATTGTCGGGTTCGGTTGTCCCCAGTCTTATTTGTTCACCGGTATTAACAAAGCAAACTATTTTTTCTTGTTTGGAAGTGTTTTCCGGAATGGATTTTAAGGCTTCCGAACTCACCGGGAAATCAGTTAAATCTATATAGTCCAAGTCGAAGTCTTTAGCTTTTTGTTGAACTTCTTGTTCCCGGCTTTTGGTTTTTATGCCTTTAAGTTTCTTATCAAGCTTTTCTTGAGCCGTCATTTCCGAAGCTAAGCGACCCTTTTTTTCTTCTTTTTCCGCTTTGTCTTTATCGTCTCTTGTTTTTCCGCTTAATTTAGCTTTACCTTTATTGGATAAAAGATCTTCTATGGAGTTACTTGATTTTTTCATAAAATGTTTTTATATTATTTGCTTCATATTTATACTATATCTTTTTTTGCTTAATTTGACAACAAAATTAAGTTGATAAAAAAAGTTGCCAAATTTTTTTAACATGATAAAATAATAATAACGAATTTATTATAATTTTAATAAAAAATAAAGACTAAACCTATGGCAGATGATAAGGAACAAAAAGAAGTAGAACAAAAAAAACAGGAGGGCAAAAAAAAGAAAAAGACTAAATCTCCTAAAAAAAGTGGAACAAAAAAGTCCGCTAAGAAAGTAAGTGGGCAAAAGTCTTCAAAAACAAAGTCAAAAGACAATGGAGTGGTGAATTTGATTATTGTTATTGTGATCGTTTTGGGGATTGTTGGAATTGTTTTTGGTTATACCAAAAGTCAAATTTCCGATATAAACAAAGGTGGCACAGAAGTCAGTAAAGGTTTGGAAAATCAAATCAAAGATTTAAAAAATCAGATTAGCACTTTAAAACAAACCGCTGATAAGTTGGAAAAAGAAAACAAGACCAGCAAAAATATTGTCTTGGATCTTTTTAACAAAGATAGACAGTTACCGCGTCAATTGGATGTGGAGGGTTGGAATATGCTAAAAGAAAAAGGCATTGGCTATACGGTAAGCTATCCTCAGCATTGGGAAAAAGTCAAACCGATTTTAGGTTCGGGACAAGAAAATGATCAGGATGCACAAATTGCTTATTTACAGCCAATAGGCAAAGCTGATTTTATTAATGCGGTAAAAATAAAAAAGGATTATTATGATTTTGAAGAATTGCCTTTAGATGAAAAATTGGAAATATTCAGTGAACTTGATGCTTTGGACACCTATGAATTTGAAGAGGGCATAATGATTTATTTTATAAATCTTGATAAAGACAACAATCAAGTACCAACGGTTTTGGTTTTGACAGACAAGGCGATTTATCGAATAATATTTAATGCAGCCGGTCGAGATTCCATGGAATACTTTAAATATCGTCAAGAATTTGAAAAAATCGCCGCCACTTTTGCTTTGATGCCGGAAATGGTGAAACAAGAAAGCAAGACTGATGAAGAGGAAGAAACTAATCAAAGTCAAGGAACAGAAGAACCGGCCGTGTTGGAATAAACAATTGATTTTTTCATTACAAGCCGTCTTTTGCAAGACGGCTTTTTTCTTGAATTTTTTTTTCTATCAAGGTATTATCTTTATGACTTCAAAAATAATATTTTTTAATTATGTCTTTTTCCATAGGAATAGTCGGTTTACCCAATGTGGGTAAGTCTACATTATTTAGAGCTTTAACCAAGAATAAAATTGACATTGCCAATTATCCTTTTTGCACCATTGAACCAAACAAGGGAGTTGTTCCCGTACCTGATGAAAGATTGGATAAATTGGCCAAGTTATCAAAATCGGAAAAAGTACTTAACACCACCATAGAATTTGTGGATATTGCCGGTTTGGTCAAAGGTGCGCACAAAGGTGAAGGGTTGGGTAATCAATTTTTGCACAATATTCGCGAGGTTGACGCTATTTGTCATGTTTTACGCGATTTTCATACCGGGGATATTGTTCATGTCGATGGAAAGGTTGACCCTTTGCATGATGCCGAGGTAATTGATATTGAGTTGGCTTTTGCTGATTTGGAGGCAGTTAATAAGCATTTAAGCAAGTTGAAAGATAGTTTAAAAGGCGTTTCAGTCTCAGAGCAGAAGGAAACAAAAAAAATCATTGCTGTTTTAGAAGAAAAAATTATTCCGGCTTTGGAAGAGGGCAGGCCGGTTAGAAATTTGGAACTTAGCGATGAAGAAAGTGAACAAATAAAGTATTTAAACCTTTTGACTGAAAAGCCGATGATTTATCTTTTAAATGTTGATGAAGAAAAAGTTGGACAAAAAGTTCAAGTAAAAGGTTTAGAAAATAGGGCGGTTATCCCGGTTTGCGCCAAGGTTGAGTCGGATTTAGCGGATTTTTCCGAAAAAGAAGCTCAGGACTATTTAAAAGAATTGGGTTTGGAAAAATCCGGGCTTGATAAAATAATATTGAAGTCTTATGAAATGCTTGATTTGATAAGCTTTTTAACCACCGGTCCAAAAGAAACCAAAGCCTGGACAATAAAGCGCGGAACCAAAGCTCCGCAAGCAGCCGGTCAAATTCATGGTGATTTTGAAAAAGGTTTTATTGCCGTTCAAGTGATAAATTGGCACGATCTGGTGGAAGCCGGCAGTGAAGCGATAGCCAAGCAAAATGGGCTTATCAGATTGGAAGGCAAAGATTATATAATGCAGGACGGTGATACTTGTGAATTCAGGTTTAATGTTTAAATAAAAAAATTTATCATTAGTGACTAAGCAAAAAATCCGCCGGTAATGTACTGGCGGATTTATGTCTGATCCTTAAACCTGACGTAGACATTGAGCAATGCTATTGAACTTGTCGGGTAGCTTGGACTCCTCTTGGTAAAAGTAGCTTTCTTCCACCACCTGGTAGGTGTTTGCCTTTTTTCCTTTGATTTTGATATGGCAGATTTGACTACAGTTGTGAGCCACTTTTCTTAAGAACTTAGCCGAATTTTTCAGGCTACGCATTCTACGGCTGGCCGGCACCAGGTAGAGATGATAAGTGAAGTCCTGATCCGTCTGCTGATTAATTTTTTGGCTTTTCCAAATGGCAAAATACCAACCGGGCTGATAACAAGGAGCCCAAAAAACCAGATGATCCCCGAATTGTCCTTCACGATCTTTCGTGTTCATGCTGACCAAACAGGATCTTTCCGGTTCGTTGGATACTTGTTGATTGAAAAATTCGTTAATTCCCGGTAGTTCCTTAAACAGTTTTTCTCGGCATCTCCTTTTTTTTAAGGAATCGGTGATTTCTCTGAGTTCAAAATTTCCAAATCTTGGTAAAAAAACTCTCATGGATCCTCCTTTGTTTTTCGTTTGAATTAGTTTTTTGGCAGATGATGATAAAGCACGCCACATTTTTCACAGTAGATTTGAGTCTTGGACTGAGTGTGAATTTCTTTTTTACTGATCGGTCCGATAGTTTTCATATTGGAAGTATCACCAATCATAGTTTTCTTAATGACAATTTCGCCCGAGCAGTTGGGAATTACGCACCGGCAACCTGTTTTTTTAAGACTCATGTTTGTCTCCTATTGGTGGTTAAAGAACATTTTCTTTTTCAAGTATACAAAAATCAATAAAAAAAGCAAGCGGTTATAAGCCGCTCGCTTTTTATATAAAAATCTTTATTACATCATTCCCGGCATACCGCCCATGGCCGCTGGATTGGGTGCTCCGGCTCCGCCACCTGATTCTTCCTTTTCTTCGGGATCATCGGTAACTACGCATTCAGTGGTTAGGAACATGGCGGAAATGGAAGCGGCGTTTTGTAAGGCTGAACGAGTCACTTTGGTCGGATCAATAATTCCGGCTTCCATTAAATCTTCGTAAGAATTTTTGGCCGCATTGTAGCCAACATTGCCTTCAGCCTGTTTGACTTTTTCCGCGATAACCGAACCTTCCTGTCCGGCATTTTCAGCAATTTGTTTAATAGGGATTTCCAAAGCGTTTTGAAGAATTTTTATGCCGATTTTTTCTTCATCATTGACTTCTACGTTTGCTAAGATGCTTTTGGCCTTTAGTAGCGCTACGCCACCACCCGGAACAATGCCTTCTTCAACCGCGGCTTTGGTGGCATTGATAGCGTCTTCAATTCTTAATTTTATTTCTTGCATTTCAGTTTCAGTAGCCGCTCCTACGCGAATAACGGCAACACCACCGGCCAATTTGGCCAAGCGTTCTTTTAATTTATTTTTATCAAAATCAGAGTTGGCGTTTTCTATCTCGGCCTTGATTCTGGAAACTCGTTGTTCCACAGCTTGCTTGTCACCGCGACCTTCCACAATAGTGCAGTTTTCTTTGGTGGCCACCACTTTATTGGCTTGACCCAGCATGTCCATTTCCGTATTTTCCAGTTTAAGTCCGACTTCTTCGGAAATAACTTTTCCACCGGTCAGATCAGCAATGTCTTGAAGCATTTCTTTGCGACTATCACCAAAGCCTGGCGCTTTCACCGCCAAAGTATTAAAAGCGCCTCTGATTTTATTTACCACCAAGGTGGCCAAGGCTTCGCCTTCAATATCTTCGGCAATTATTACCAAGTCTTTTTTACCGGTTTCGCTTAGTTTTTCAAGTAAGGGCAGAATTTCATTAATTGAAGAAATCTTTTTGTCGGTTATTAAGATATGGGCGTCTTTAAATTCAGCTTCCATTCTTTCAGTATTGGTAACCATATATGGAGAAACATAACCGTTATCAAATTGCATACCTTGAACCACTTCCTTTTCTATGCCAAAACTTTGTGATTCTTCCACGGTAATAACACCATCATTGCCCACTTCATTCATGGCTTCGGCAATGATTTTGCCCAGTTTGGCGTCATTGGCGGAAATGGAAGCTACTTGAGTGATTTCTTCGGCATTGGAAATCGGTTTGGATATTTTTGTTTTTAATTCCTCCACAATGGAGTTAACACCTTTTTCAATGCCGGCTTTGATCTGCATGGGGCTGGCTCCGGCACTGACATTTTTTAAGCCTTCGGTAATAATGGCTCTAGTCAAAATGGTGGCTGTGGTTGTTCCATCTCCGGCGTTATCATTGGTTTTGTTAGCCACTTCTTTAACCAGTTCAGCCCCCACATTTTCAATTTTATCCTTTAATTCAATTTCTTTGGCAATGGTTACTCCGTCATTAACAATTTGTGGAGAACCAAAACCTTTATCCAGAACAACATTGCGACCTTTTGGACCAAGAGTAACTTTTACGGCATCAGCTAATTTGTCCACTCCGGCTTTTAGTGCTTTTCTGGCTTCTTCGTCAAAAATTATTTGTTTGCTCATATT
>CAZPBK010000003.1:44142-46959 GCA_964584985.1 uncultured Gammaproteobacteria bacterium
GGACCAACGGCGATTACTTCGCCTTTTTCCGGTTTTTCTTTGTCTACCGTATCGGGCAGGATAATACCCGAGGAGGTTTTTTCTTCTTCGGTCAAGGGTTTGACCACTACATGATCATTGATTGGTTTAAGCATATTTTGTTTAACAGATTCAACCCGGTAAAGATATTGAAATTCATAAATTTCAATTTTCTCAACTACGGGATTGAAGTCTTTGGTTAATTTTCTAAGGTATCTTACCTTAAATTAATGAAAATTGTCAACTGATGTTTTTTAAAAAAACATAAAATTCCGATTTTGTGGAATTTTAAATTAAAAAATAATTGTTTATTACAGTTTTTTTGTTTCCAAATATTGTTTAACAACCGGTCGGATATTGGGCGCGCAGTCAGAGGGGAGTTTGTTGATATTAAACCAATTCCAGTCAATAATGTCTTTTCCGGGTTTGATCTTGTTTGTTTTTTTAGCCAAAAAATGGATCAATAAAATTACTGTTTTCGGAGAACCCGGTTTTTTAATCAACATTGGTTTGAGCGGTTTTATAATATCCAAATCAACTCCAAGTTCTTCTTTGGCTTCTCGGCAACAAGCGTATTGCAAAGGATCTTTTTTCTTCAAATCGCTTGATTCCACCTTCCCGCCGATAAATTTCCAAAAATTATCATGACCGTGTTTGGCCAAAAGAACTTTGTTTTTTTCAATAATAACCGGTCCGGAAGCAATAAGGCAATTCATATTTTATTTTGTGTGGTTATTTGTTAATGGTGTAGGATCAAGACGCCAAAGAGCGAACAAGAAAGCGGTCAGTAAGATTCCTGACCAAAAACTCCAAAAATAATGATCAAATCCGGCCAAAACCAGTAACAGAAGCCAAGCAGTCAGCGCAATGATTTGTTTTGGATTTTTTTGGCGGATATTTTTCAGCTGACAAAGTGAGAAAAAAAGCAAAATAATGATGACGGCCAGGCCAAAAAGCCCGAGTTCGGCCAAAAGCAAAATATAAGTATTGTGTACCGGTTGGATCTGCCAGGCCGGTTTTTGCGGATAAAGTTTTTGTAGTTCAACCACATAATTTGCCGGGCCCGCGCCGAGCGGAAAAGATTTTTTTATAATTTCAGCTGATTCTTTGAACTGTTCAATTCTGGTGGAGTTTGACTGCTGTTCAATGCGGCCTTGACTTAGAGCTCTGGTAAATATTAACTGTGGAAAAGAAACGGAAAAAATTACAAAGATAAACAAGGTGATTAGGGCGAACTTGGAAATGTTTTTGGAAAAGGTTTTTTTCTTTCCGGCTAAAAAGCCCAGCAAAATAATAAAAAGTAAAAAACCGTAAATACCGGCTCGTGATAAGGTGGTCAAAAGTCCGATGAAATTTATAACGAAAAGCAGGCGCAGGATTTTTTGTTGTTTCTGGGATTTTACCAGGCTGTATAAAGCAATGGTTAAGAGAAGTCCGATAGCTAAAAATCCGGCCAGCATATTGGGATGGGGAAATGAGCCAAAACTGCGCAGCCAGCGAATTCCGTTGGTTTCAACTACCGGCGTACCCAATTTTTCCGGTAATTGTCCGGCCATGCCCAGCCATTTGTTGGCAAGGACTTTTTGTTCAATAAATTGTTGAATGGCTAAAACCGATTGTAAGGAGGCGGCCAGAATCAAACTCCAGAATATTTTGTTGGTTTTTGGTTTGAAAAATAAAATTACTAAAATCAGTGCCACGGCCATAATCAACCAATTGAATTTTTGCCAAGCCAAACCCGGTTCAGTCGACAAAAAACAAGTTAAAACCAAATATAAAACCAAAACCAGAGCCGTTCCGGCGGCGATCCGATTTTTCTTTAAGGCTTTTTTGTTTTTTGTTAGGAAAAAAGTTAAATAACCTAAACTGAATAAAATAATCAGCCCCAAAAGAATTTGGGTAAAATAAAGGCTTAAATTGGCGTATTCCCATTTTTGGTTATTTAAAAAACCGGGTTGATAAATCCAACGGGTTTGCCAGGGAATCAAAAAGATCAAAGCGTAGATTAAATAATGAATGATTTTTTTCAGATTTAGCATAAAGTAAAAAGTTTTTGTTTTCACTGGTATTATAGGTTTTTTAGCCGGCTTTGGCAATTTTCATTGACTTTTTTATTAAACTTGGTAAGTTAAAATGAAGTATGTTTCTTGACAATTACAACTAAAAGGAGAATAAAATGGAAACAGATTTGTCAAAGACCGTTTTTTCTAGAAGAAAACTTTTTATTAAGCTTTTACCCAGGATATTACCCATGATAGCTTGTTATCTGTTGCTTGTCCTGATGAGTCCGCCACAATTAATAGGTGAAAGTTTTGGTGGTTATTTTTTTGCCGGTCTTTATTGGCTCATAGTGATTTTTTCTTTTTTCGGTATTTTTTTTGGCGCTTTTTTACTTTTTCACAATCTGTACAAGGGAGAATTTTACAAGGGCGTTTTGTGGGGCTTTGTCTTTTTTATCTCGCTGATTGCCCTTTTTGGCTCTAGCTACTTTTTCCTTTTTTCTTGCTACTAAAAGGCCTGGCCAAAATATGGAGCTAAAACAGTTTGTTGTTTAAGAGCAAACAAAAGGAGGAAAACATGTCCAATTCCTTGATTGCTTTTTTTTCGGTGGCTTTGTTTCCGGCTTGTTTATCACTTGTTTTTTGGCTGGTTTATCTTCGTGATTTGAACAAAGAGAGCAAAGTCTTGCAGGTTTTTTTATGAAGTTTTGTTTTATTGACAAGATTTCTTTATTATAATAATGTAGTAGGAAGTTATTTTTAATTGATAATTGTAAAAGGAGGAGTGCATGGACTATTT
>CAZPBK010000003.1:47059-75283 GCA_964584985.1 uncultured Gammaproteobacteria bacterium
TCGGAGGAATTTTTTTATTGGAGATTTTTTGTTTTGTTAATCCAGTTTTGGCGGTATTGTTGTCTTTTGTCTTTATCGTGAAATTTAAGTATTTGATCGTTTATAACCACATTGGTATTATTTTGTTCGGCTGATTTTTTTAGATTGTCGGGTAAACGGTTTAATTGAAGTTTTTTAAAAAAAGATTCCAAAAGGTTTCCAAAGTTTTTGTTGGAAAACTTGTTAGATGTTTTTGTTTGTTGGGGCGACTTTTTTAACATCCAGCGGTTTTTGGGTGGAATAAATTCAAGATTAGGTAGATATTTATTTAACCAAGAATTTTTTTGATAAAAGGTTTCAATGATTTGTTTTTGGTCGTAAACGGGAAAAAATTGTTTTATCCAGTAAAAAAAATGTATATCTTCGTGATAAGCGTATTTTTGGAAATTCAGATTGTTTTCAGTCACATAAAAACTTAAGCATATTTTATTATTGTGTTTTTTCGGGGTCGGTCGTTTAACACAAAGCATCATTAGAATTGTAGAGAAAAGGCGTGTGGTCCAAATCTTATTTTGTGCCGTGATTATAGCCAAGTCTATGTCGCTTTTTTTTCGGGGATTGTAATAAGCCAAATTGTTACAAATAAAAATTCCTTTGACCGAAGGTAGTTTTGAGATTAGCCAAAGATATTTTTTAGCTTTTTTTATTTTTTTTTGTGCCAAAAGGTATTTGTTTTTTCTGGAGGAAACAATGTCATATTTTACTTTTACAAAATAAAAACCTCGGCTGTAGCCGATGGTTTTTTGTTGAGCCATTTCCTTCAGTTGTTTTTTAACCTGCGAAAAGGAGTATTTTTTTTGGGGACGGTAGAGATTTTTATATACTTCCAAGGCGGTTAAAGGAAATTTGAAAATTATAAAATAATTCAAGGTTTTTAAAATTGTTTTTTCCAACTCGGACATAAAAAATTATTTTTCCAATTCGGAATTCAATGTGGCCGCCGTATGTGTTCGGGGTTGTGGTCTTTTACTTTGTTTTATTTGCGTGGATTCTACATTATCTTCAACAATAATTTTTTTATTGTTTATTTCTAGTATTTGTTCCGGAGCAATTAAAAGTTTTGGTGATTTGGCCAATAAAATCTTTTTGCGAACTTGGTATTTAACCACTTGGTGTGTGGAGGTGTTTATCTCTAAATTAGCGATTTTACCCAATTTTTGTGAATTTTTGGTGACTACGGGCAATTTTTTTAATTTTTTAAGCAAAATTCTCATATAAAAGTTTTAAATTCACTGAATACTATTTTCCGGAAATTTGTTTTTGCTCTTTTTCTTTAGAAGGTTTTTGTTTTATGTTTTCTGATTCTTTCTTGTTATTTTTGTCTGTATTGTTTTTTGGAGGAATAACTTCTGCTTTGTCATCTGAGTTCTTGGTCTTTTTAAAAACCAGTTTTTGTTGAAGAGTGGTTAAAATGGTGGTCAAGAACCAGTAAAAGGTCAATCCGGCCGGTAGGCTCATCCCGATCAAAATGGTCATAAAAGGCATAAAGTATTGCATACTTTTGTTCATATTGGCCATAACCGATTCATCTTTGGCTCCTTTGGATTTCATTTTTGGTTTTTTAGAGCTTAGCATTTGTGTCTGCAAGTATTGTCCGGCTCCCGCCAAAATAGCCAGAGCCAGACTTGGTACGGCCATATCAATAATTCCGAAAGCCAGGGTATCAATATGTCCCGGGTTTTGAACAAAAGGATAAAGCAAATCAAAGTTTTCCGTGGTTAGTCCGACGCGAAAAGCCTGATAAACCGCGATTAAAAACGGGAATTGTAGCAAAAGAGGCAAGCAAGAAGAAAGCGGATTGACTTTTTGATCGCGATAAAGTTTCATGGTTTCCGCGGCAATTTTTTCTTTGTCGTCTTTGTATTGTTTTTTTATTTTTTCCAGTTTTGGCTGAAGCTCTTGCATCACTTTTTGTGATTTTACCGCTTGCCAGCTGAGTGGTAGCAAAACTAATTTGATACAAACGGTTAAAACAATAATCGCCAAACCAATGTCATTTCCCGGAACGGTGTTGTACAAAAAGATTAGAAAATTATAAATTGGTTCGTAAAGAACTGTGTTGAATAATTCAATCATATGAATTTTTGAAGATAGTTAAATAAGATTTATAAAACGGTCGGAATTATTCCGTTGCCGGTGAGCTTGCTTGCTCTAATATTATTTTTTATTTTCAGTATTTTTATTGTTTTTCTTATTCTCTTGTTCTTCTTTATTTTCTTTTTTGTCTTCTGAGTCTTCAGCTTCCTTTTTGTCATTGTTTTTTTCCTGCTTTTCATTTTTTGATTCTTCTTCCTCTTCTTTGTCTTTGGTTTTTTCTTCTTTTTGTTCTTCCTTGTTTTCGGTTTTTTTCTCCGATAGATCTTCCTCGGTGATTTTTTCTCCGGTTTCTTGTTCTTGGATATTAATTTCCCAGCCAGTAAGAGTGGAAGCCAAGCGAACATTTTGTCCGGCTCGGCCGATGGTTAAAGAAAGCTGATCCTGAGGTACAACCACAGTGGCCTCTTTTGTTTTTTCGTCAAGTTCCACATTGGTTATTTTGGCCGGTAAAAGTGCGTTGGAAATATATTTTATAGGATCTTCATCATATTCAATAATATCAATTTTTTCACCGTGCAATTCGCTGATAATGGTTTGAATTCTGGCCCCCCGTTGGCCGATACAAGAACCGATCGGGTCAATACTTTCATCTTCGGTGTGAACGGCGATTTTGGTTCGGCTACCGGCTTCTCTGGCAATGCCTTTGATTTCAATCACTCCGTTGGCTATTTCCGGGATTTCCAAACTGAAGAGATTAATTACTATATCCGGATGAGCTCGGGAAACAATTATTTCCGGACCTCGGGTGGTTAAGCTAACACTGAGAAGATAAACTTTGACTCGATCGCCGATTTTGAATTTTTCTCCACGAATTTGTTCTTGTCTTGGCAAAATAGCTGAAGCCTTGTTCATGTCAATGATTACATTTCCACCTTCAAATTTTTGAACCATTCCGGTAAGTATCTCTCCCTCTTTTTCTTTGAATTCTTGATAGATGATGTTTCTTTCGGATTCTCTTAATCTTTGGATAATTACCTGTTTAGCGGTTTGAGCGGCCATGCGTCCGAAATCTCCGGGAATTTCCAGTTCTGTTCGCACTTCATCCCCAATTTTATATGATTTATCAATATTTTTGGCTTCGGAAACTTGAATCATGGTTCTTGGATTGAATTTTCTTTTTTCTTCTTCCTCGTCTTCGTTTTCATCCTTTTCCTCGTTTTTTTCTTTTTCTTGTTCTTTTTGTTCTTGCTTTTCCTGTTTTATCTCTTTTAATTCTTCTGCCGTAATTTCTCCGCTGGCTAGTTTTTCCTTAAGCTCTTCTCTTTCTTTTTTTATTTTTTCCATTTCTTCAATTTCTTCGGGGGTAAGGTCTTCCACCACTTCCTTGACATCAAAAATGTTGGTTTCTCCGGTTTCCAAATCATATTCGGCTTGAATGTTTTGGGTTTTGTCGCCAAAATCCTTTCTGTAGGCGGCGGCCAAAGCGGAATTAATGGTTTCCATGACGGAATCTTCCGACAGACCCTTTTCCGCACAAATTTGTTTAATCGCGGTTTTGATCGGATTGTCCATATTTTTTATTTGGCGTTGATTTTAAATTATTTTAATTAATTTCAAAAGCAACGCATTTTGTAGTTATTATTAAGATATAAAAAAGGCTAGTTTATTATCTAAACTAGCTTGTCCAAATAATAGCATCTTGTTTGAAAAAAGTCAAAGATTTGGCAAATCCAAAGCTTGCCAAAAATAAAAGATTGTGTTAAGCTGAGGTCAGTTTAATAAATAAAGGATATTCTGCAGAAAGACCGTTGATTTTAGTAAACTTAAATTAAGCTAAAATTACAGAATATCCGCATGTTTTAATTATGTTGGAACACTATGAATTGACTTACATTGTGCCGGTAAAGTTCATTGATGATGAATTAAAAAAGGTAAGCGATGAGGTCAACGCTTTAATTAAGAAATTTAACGGCCAAATTACCGAAGATTATATTCTCGGGAGACAAAAATTGGCTTATCCGATCAAAAAAGAGCACCAAGGAACCTATATGGTGGTTGAATTTGATATGGAAACTGAAGATTTAAAAAAGCTTAATACTCAACTTGATCTAATGAATGAAGTTTTGCGTCATTTAATTGTTAGGAAACGAGTAAAAACCGAAGAGGAAATTAAAAAAGAACAAGCTATTCAAGAAAAATTACGCAAACAAAAAGAAAAAGAGCTTGATGAGGAAAGACAAGAAGAAAAGGAATCAGTTAAAAATCAGTCTTCGGTAACCAAAAAAGAAGAACCAAAAGTATCTGAAGAAAAAAAGGAAACTGAAGAAGAAAAAGAAAATAAAGAAAGCAAAGAAGAAGAGAAAAAGAGAAAAGAGATGAAAGAAGAAAAAGGACGGGAGAAAATCAAAAAAGAGACAAAAGAGAACAAAGAAGAAAAACAAGGTTCGGATGAAGTTATGGAAGATTTAGATGATAAACTTGATAAAATTTTAGCAGATGATATTCTTTAAGAAAGACCGGGCATGGTTGGATGTGAAATTATTTGAAAATTTTAAAAATAATCTTCAACAAATATGGATTTAAACAAAGCAATGATAATCGGTCGCTTGACCAGAGATCCCGAGGTTAGAACCACACCTCAGGGAACATCAGTAGCCAACTTTTCCGTGGCCACCAATTTTGTTTGGATGGATCAGCAAGGACAAAAACAAGAAAAAGTGGAGTTCCATGATATTGTGGTTTGGCGTAAACTGGCTGATATTTGCGGACAATATTTAAAAAAAGGCAGTAAAGTTTATTTGGAAGGACGACTGCAAACACGAGACTGGGAGGGGCAAGACGGTGTTAAAAGATACAGAACGGAAATTATTGCCGACAATATGATTATGTTGGACAGGGCCGGTAGTGGACAAGGTCAAAATTCTAATCAGAATTTTTCCCGACAAAATAAAACGGAAAATGAAGTGCCAACTGTTCAAGTTGATGAAGATACCGCTTTACCGGGAGGAAATGACCAAAAATCAGATAATAATTCAGGTTCTGATGAAGAGATTAAAATAGAAAATATACCATTTTAATAAACAATTACTTATATGAAAAATATTTTGAAAAAGGAAAAAAAATGTCATTTTTGTGTAAATGGAATTAAGGATCTAGATTATAAAGACGCGCAAACCTTACGAAAGTTTATTTCTTCTCACGGAAAAATTGCGCCAAAAAGAAGAACAAAACTTTGTTCCAAGCATCAACGCGGTTTGGCTCAAGCGGTTAAACGCGCCAGGTTTATGGCTTTACTGCCTTTTGTTAATAAATAAAATTATTTGAAAATAGTTTTATGTTGGATATATCACAGATTAAATTGGGCAGTATTGTTAAACACGAGGAGGCTCCTTATGTTATTATCTCCGCCGCTCAAAAACAGGTTGGCCGAGGTGGGTCAATCAAGGTTTTAAAAATGAAAAATTTAATTACCGGACGAGTTTTGGAAAAAACCATTCAAGGCAATGATAAAATGCCGGAAGCGGATTTAACCCGAAGTAAAGCTCAATATTTATATTCCGAGGAAGGCGAAGCCTATTTCATGGACAATGAATCTTTTGAACAGTTTAGTTTTTCCAAGGAAAATCTGGGGCAGACCATAAATTATTTAAAAGAAGGAACCGATGTTATTGTTTTAAATTTTGAAGGTAAACCGGTTTCCGTTGACTTACCGGTAAAAATAGATTTGCAGGTAATTGAAGCGCCTCCGGGAGTAAAAGGCGATACTGCCGGCACAGCCACCAAAACCATTACTTTGGAAACAGGTTATGAGGTCAATGCTCCGCTGTTTATAAAAAAAGGCGACAAAGTCAGAATTAATACGGAAACAGGGGAATATGTGGAAAGAGTAAAATAAGAAAAATTATTATAATAAGAAAAACACCCGATGATTTGGGTGTTTTTTTATAAAATTAGTTGAATTTTGTTTTTAGTGCTTGACAATTTGCAATAAGTTTGATGTAGTAATAGGTTCTTTTACAAGGTCTTGATGAATTGTTTAGCCAAGGGTTGGTTAAAAAGGTCATCACGGCGCCGACGGTCAGTAGCACTTAGGAGCTACTTTCCAAGGAGGAGTGTTATGAAAAATTGTGCGGATTGTGTTGAGGTTGAGAAACTTAGAAAACTGGAAGAAGCCACCCCGGCGAGTTTGTTCTGGATTTTGTTGGTAAGTTTTTTGGCTTATCTTCTGGCTTGGGTTGTGTTTTTTCGTTCTGACAGTCCGGCAGGTCATCCAATAATAGCTATATGTTTGACAGTAGGAGCTGTTGGCCTGATAAGTTTTTTCGTGAATATGGTTCGCCTGGGGAGGAAGCACAAGATTCAGCTTTACCTGTTTGAACTGGATGGCCAATTGCACCTCCACGATCGGAAACACATTGTGCAGAACAATGTGAAAACGACCGAGTGGTACACTCTGAATCGGACCAAGATTACGAAGACCATCTACGAGATCTATTTTCAAGGAGGAGAATGGATCTGCCGACGAATAGCCAATACTTTGGATTGGCGTTTGATGGGAGCCACTTGTGTTGTGCGTTCCCCAGGTCGCTTGATTTCTTCTCTGGCAGATCCACTAAGGGGAGGTGAGTTTTGTTTTCGGTCAGGTCATTCTGGACTCCAAATTTGCGGTCTGAGTTTTCGCCAAATGCAGTATTTGGGAAAGAGATTGGAATTTTTGGAAAGATCCCTTGGGACTTTTAGCCAAGTCAATGAGCTTTATGCCTTGCAAGAACTTTGGCAAAAGCTAATGGCTCAAATGAGCCGGGATTTGGCTGAAACTAAAAGCGCTACTCGTTCACCGATCGGCGAGTATGTGCAGGATTATCTTGAAGAGCTGAGATTGGGAATTTTAAGTACCCAGTCCTATAGAGGTTGGGGAAAAACAAAAGCACAACTTGGTGCGGAAGATAAGGAGAATATTGAACATTTTCTTGTCTATGATCTGGCCAAGATCCTGCCAAGGTTGCCGGTCTACGAAAAGGCCTATGTGGCCAAGAAAAAAGAGCGAGGCCGGCCACTGACCAAGCCTGATCTAGAAGAAGCCGGAAAAGAAGCCGAAAAAGAAACTCCCAAAGAAACAAAGGAGGAAAAAGAACAGGAGTAATCTTTTTCGGATAAAATAGAAAAAGAGCTTCAAGCAAGTTTGGAGCTCTTTTTTGTTTTTAAATCAAGTTTGACATTGTTCGGATTTTTTGTTAAATTAATTTGAGTGTTTTGTTCTTTTGCTTAATAAACAGAAAATCACCAAGGAGTAGATATGCTGGCGGAAATTTTTGATAAAGTATTAAGAAGAGTGGATATCCGGGAACAAATGATCAAGATTAGGATAGAGATAATAATCTTGAATCAAATGAATGAAGAGGGATTTGATCAATTGATTTTGGGAGAAAAGCGTCAATTCATTATTGATGAACTGTTGGAGGTAAAAGAGCAGGTTGATTTGTCGGTTAAGCAAAATGAGCGACTGGAGTTTAAGTACGGCCTTGAAGAATTGAATCGAGTTTGTCGGGACAACCGATTGAGTGTATCTTTGGGGTTGTCTGTTATTTGCGGGTGATAAACATTTTTTATTAAAGGAGGAAGAATGGATAGAAGAGGTAGATTTGAAGAATTGAGAAAAGAAATTGAACTTTTGAATAAGTTTTTTTTAGATGGGAGTGTTACTGATAAGCAACTGTTTGCTAAACGAGAGGAAGTAAGGAATAGCTTTCATCAATTTTATCAAGAGTGCCATCCGAGTAATTCGGAGCCTCAATTTTCCAACTTTTTTTATGAAGGAGTGCGGGAATTGGAACAAATGTGTCAGGAGCCTTTACTGGCGATTCAACTAAAATTTGTTTTGAGAAATTACTCGAACAAATAAAAGAATATCCGGATGGAACATTTTCATCCGGTTTTTTTTATAAAAAAAGGTCGGAAGTTAATTCCGACCCTAGAGTTTTTATAAAGCGATAATTTAGCTTATTGTTCTTGTTTCCTTTCGTCTTCAACAGCTTGCCATATTTGTTTTTTTATTTTTTTAATAAGGGGGCTGTTTTCTCTTAAATACTTTTTGGCTTTTTCTCGGCCAACTCCCAGTTTTTCTTCATTATAGGAGTAAGAGTTTCCCGATTTGTTTATTAGGTCAAATTCAATGCCCGTATCTAAAATATCTCCGGAAACAGAAATCCCTTCATTATACATTATATCAAATTCACAGGTTTGAAAGGGGGCAGCCACTTTATTTTTAACCACTTTTACTTTTACTCGGTTTCCGATGGTTTTATCAGCTTTTTTTATTTGGGCTGCGCGACGCACTTCAATTCTGACAGAACTGTAAAATTTAAGGGCTGTTCCTCCGGTGGTAGTTTCCGGATTGCCGAAAAATACGCCGATTTTTTGTCTGGTTTGGTTAATGAAAACAACCGTGGTTTTGGTTTTTCCCACAATACTGGCCAGTTTTCTCAAAGCTTGGCTCATCAAACGCGCTTGCAATCCCATATGTGCATCGCCCATTTCTCCTTCAATTTCCGCCTTTGGGGTTAAAGCGGCAACTGAATCGATTACAACTATATCCATGGCGTTGGATCTGACCAGAGTTTCCACAATTTCCAAGGCTTGCTCACCGGTGTCCGGTTGGGAAATAAACATTTCATTAATGTTTATCCCTATTTTTTTAGCATAATCCGGGTCAAGCGCATGTTCAGCGTCAATAAAAGCGGCCGTACCTCCTGTTTTTTGCACTTCTGAAACAATATGTTGAGCCAAGGTGGTTTTACCGGAAGACTCAGGTCCGAAAATTTCAATAATTCGTCCTCTTGGTACTCCGCCAACACCCAGAGCAATATCCAGAGAAACACTGCCGGTGGGTATGGATTCCACATTCATGGTTCCGGCCTCTCCCAATTTCATTATTGAGCCTTCGCCGAATTTTTGCTGAATTTGCGATATGGCGTCTTGAGCCGCTTGATCCTTGGGATCATCTTTTTTTTGTTTTTTTTCAGTCATATTCTTACTTCAATTATTTAAGCATGGAAAATTTTTGAAGTATTATTTCTTAAATTATTTCTAATTGGTTTTTGTTGAACTTTTCACTATTACTTGACGATAGACTGTTTGGTCTTTACTGTGTTTTTTTTGGGCTGATATTTTAATTATATTTAAGCCTTTTTGTAAATCCAGGTTTAAAGAGAAGTTTCCGTTTTGATCACTCAAAAGAGGTCGTTCGTTAATGGTAAGGTTAACTTCCTTTTCTGTTTTTCCGTTTATTTCCACCCGATTTTTGTCAGTGATGAAATTTTTTGGAGGGGAAAAAAGTACAAGTCTTGGCGGTGATATTATTTTATTTACTTCCCATCCCAAATAGCCGATTATCAAGATTATGCAAATTGAAACAGCCAGATACTTAAGTATTTTGGGATTTAAAAATACATTCAAAAATCTTTTCTGCCAACTTGGTTTACTATCCTTTTTTTTAAGGCGTGTTTGATGGTATGTTTTTTTTTCTTTGTAAAAAAAATCAATTACCGTATTCGGGTTTAGATCCAGCAGTTCCGCGTAGTTTTTTAACATATTAATAGTGTAGATGTCGGCCGGTAGGGCTTGATAGTTATTTTTTTCCAGATCTTTTATATACCTGGGATTTAACTGTATTTTTTTGGCGGCGTTTTCCGCGGATAGACCTTTTTGTTGGCGATGTTGAGCCAATTTTTCTCCCAAGGTTTCAATGGATTTTATTTTTTTTTTGGTAAAACCGCTCATTTTTTTATTGATTAATAAATTTCATCATCCGGTGACCGTCGCTTTTTATTGCCATCGTTTTTGTCCTCTTCCTCGTAAAGATCTTCATCTTCGTCTTTATCTTGGTTATTTTCTTCATCTTCTTGTTCAAAATCATTTTGTGTCTCTTCATTTTCAATATCCTTATCGTAATCATTATCTTCCTCGTCTTTTTCGCTATCATCCGTATAGGTATCAGGTTCGTTTTCTTCGTAAGAATCTTCCGAGGAAGAAAAATCCTGTTCTTGATTTTTCGAAGTCCCTGTTTCAGCCGGAATGGAGTCTTCCGGTGAAGCTGATTGCATTTGATTTTTGTCCACCAAAATATCTCGCGGCTTGGCTCCGTCGGCCGGTCCGACTATGCCGGCTTCTTCCAAAAGATCAATCAATCTGGCGGCTCGGGCGTAGCCGACACGGAGTTTTCTTTGCAAAAATGAAGCGGAGGCTTTGCCGGCTTGGATAACCGTTTTTTTAGCTTCATCAAAAAGCTCATCCTCTTCACCGCCGTTAAAGTCAAAACTGGTGGAGGAAGAAGAAGGTTTTTCAGTGATATCATCATGATAATCGGTTTCTCCCTGGCAAGCGTTTTTAAGATAATTGACAATGCGTTTTGTTTCTTCGTCGCTGATAAAGGCGCCTTGTAATCTTCTGGGTTTACCAAATTTTGGAGAAACAAATAAACAGTCACCCTTACCTACCAATTTTTCCGCTCCGGCACTATCCAAGATGGTTCGCGAATCCATTAAAGAGGCTACGCTGAAAGCGATTCTGGCCGGTATATTGGCCTTGATTAAACCAGTTATAACATCAACCGATGGTCTTTGTGTGGCGACGATAAGGTGAATGCCGACGGCGCGAGCCATTTGTGTTAAACGAATAATACAGGCTTCCACTTCAGCGGCGGCCGCAACCATTAGATCGGCCAACTCATCAATTATAATTACCAATTTAGGCATTTTTTCTTTGGCGGTCTTATTGTAGCTGTCGATGTTTCGTTTTTTTTCTTGAGCCAGAACATCAAATCTTCTGTCCATCTCGGAAATAGCCCAACGCAAAGCATAAACGGTTTTGGTGACATCAGTGATTACCGGGGTTAACAAATGGGGGATTCCGTTATAAATTGGGAATTCCACTCTTTTCGGATCAACCAGAATTAAGCGTAAGGAGTCGGGGTTGTTTTGATATAGCAAGCTGGTAATAATGGTATTCAAGCAAACACTTTTACCGGATCCGGTGGCGCCGGCCACCAAGAGATGAGGCATTTTGGCAATATCATCGGCCCAGCATTTTCCACTGACATCCTTACCGATCGCGGCCATTAAATTGGTATTTTGGTTTTTAAAAGCCGTAGATTCAATTATTTCTCTAATTCTCACCATGGCCGGCTTTTGATTTGGAACTTCTATTCCCACCAAAGATTTTCCCGGTATAGGCGCCTCAATTCGAATGGGATGAGCGGCCAAAGCCAGCGCCAAGTCATTGTTAAGATTGGTTATTCTGGATAGTTTTACTCCTTGGGCCGGTTTTAGGGTATATTGCGTGACGGTCGGACCGACTTTTACTTCATCCATTTCCACATCAATTTTAAAGTTTTCCAATGTGCTTCTTATTTTCTCTTTACCGACCTTTATATCTCCACTGGTTGGTTTTGATTTTTTTCCGTCCAAGAGTTTTAATGGCAGGTCAACTCTAATTTTGGGACTTTTAAAGGTGGTTTCTTTTTTCTTTTCCGTTTTTTTATCAATAATTCGAGAGGGAGAAAATTTAACATCTTCCACGGTCGTATCCGGATCTTCGGTGGGTTGTTCAAATTCTTCATCTTCATTAGGTTCTTCCGTTTCTTCATCGTCGTATTCTTCTTCCTCCTTGTTCTTTTTTAAATTCGGTGAAATATTTTTTATGCCGTCAAGTGAATTAAATAAAGATTCAATGCTGGTATTAAACATCAGTAATACACTGACAAAAAACAAGCCAATCAAGATAATTAAACTGGCCCAAAATCCCAGATAAAGCATCAGGGGATAACTTAGGGCATATCCGACCATGCCGCCTCCCAGTCCGCTAAAACAAAGATCAAAGGATTTTTCCAACGGTAATTTCAGGTGAAGAATGGATTGCAGACTGAAAACAAAAATTACAATACCAATGTAGTTTGAAAGAGTTATATTGTATTTGGCCGGTCGACAAAGGGCATAAGCAAGTACTATCAAAATTATAGGTAAAACAAATCTGCCCCAGCCAAAAGCTATTCCCACTCCCATGTCAATGTAAAAACCCGCTTTTCCCGCCAAATCCAAAAAACTTAGAATGAATAATACGGCCAAGGTAAAGAGTAAAATAATAATAATTCCTTTTTTGGTCTCAGGACTTAAACTGTAATATTCGATTTCTTCATAATTTTTTTTATTTGATTTTTTCTTGGCCATTTGTTTTATATTTATGTTTTTATCTATTTCTAATTTTATCATAGATATAAAACAAAAAAAAGTCCGAAAGGATCGGTCGGATAATGTTTTAAAATAAAAAAAGGACGCTGCATTACTCGAACGCAGGCCCTTTTTCGTTGGGAGGCGGAGGGGCCTCCCAAAAGAGTAGACAATTTTTGCAGAATGAATGAAAAGAACAAAATTCTGCAATGAGGAGAGAAATAATTCCTTTGTTTGTCCACTCTTTTGGAAAGCTCTCAGACATATTTACCGCAAATTTGATGAGGGGGGCATGCAGGCGGAAAAAGAAATATTGCCCAGCCTCTCTCCTCATCAAGTTTTCGGTAAATACAGACTTGTCAATAAAGTGATGTTGAGGAAACCGACAATTTTGGGCGTTATTATATAATATCTCCCTTTGTCGGTTGTGTTGATGATAGATTGTCCGGAAAATAGGAAAATCCAATTTTCCAGTACAATGCTTCTCTCCTCAAGCATCACTTTACTGACAATCGTTTTATTTTATAGAACATTGTATTATAGCATAAAAATATATTACTGTCAAGTATTTGGGGTGTTTTATGATGATTTTGTCTAAAATTAAACAATCTTACGGATTTGCTTATTGACAGATAAAGAGAATAATAATATAATTTTTTTGAGGCTTAAAAGTAAATAAAAAAAACATATGAACCTTATTCCTACCGTTATTGAGAAATCACATCATGGGGAGAGAGCCTATGATATTTATTCTCGCTTACTTAAAGAAAGAATAATTTTTCTAGGTACGGCCATAGATGAAAATGTGGCCAATTCGGTTATAGCTCAGCTTTTGTATTTGGAAAGTCAGGACCCAAAAAAAGACATCAAAGTTTATATTAATTCACCGGGAGGATCGGTGACTGCGGGCTTGGCTATCTACGATACAATGCAGTATATAAAACCTGATGTGGCCACAATTTGTGTGGGGTTGGCGGCCAGCATGGGGTCATTGCTGTTAACCGCCGGAGCTCAAGGAAAAAGATTTGCTTTGCCCAATTCTAAAATTATGATTCATCAAGTTATGGGTGGAGCCAAAGGACAGGCCAGTGATATCAAGATTCAAGCGGAAGAAATATTAAAAGTAAAGGAAAATTTAAATAAGATTTTATCCAAACATACTGGAAAGCCTTTGAAAACCGTGGAAAAAGATTCTGACCGAGATTATTATATGGATGCCAAACAAGCTAAGGCTTACGGAATCATTGATAAAATTATTTAATGAACAAAGCTATATACAGCTAGACAACGGGCATATTTCAAGTGAATGCTCGTTGTTTTTGCTTGTGGATAACCTGAGGATAACCAGTGAAAAATTAGTCGGTAGTTATAGAATTTCAGTTGTGATATAATGAATAAGGAAGAAAGAGCGCTAGTTTTAAAAAAGGTTATTTTGGCTAAAATTGGCCAAACTGTTCATAAGTGTTAGGCTCTTGACAAAAAAAAATATCTGTGCTAATATAGTATGTTAACAATTATGTACCAAATTTGCTTGAAAAAACCGTTTTAATGGGCAGACACGACAAGCATGGGATTTTTACTTTAGGTAAGATCAGGCTCCGGCTCGATCTAGCCTGAGTAAAAATTTCTTGTCTGTCCGTTAAAGCGGTTTTTTAATTCCAAGGAGAAAGCTATTTTCAGTTTAATTGATTTCCATTAGAGGAAGCTGAGAAATCGGGAGAGTTTAAAGTATTTTTGTAAAATAAAAAAAGCCCATGGGCTCTTTTTTTTTATAAAATGTTTACTGGTTTTTTATTCATCTGCGTCTGATCCGGCCTTAGGATCGGTTTCAGGCTGAGATTTGTTTTCTGTTTGTTCTTTGTTTTTATCGTTTTTAGAAGCATTTTGGTCTTCCTCTTCCTTACTTTCTTCTTCCGGGTCAACTCCCACAAGCCAGACCTCTTGCCAAGGTATATAATGACTGGACCAGGTGATTTTCTCAGTTTCCTGTCCGGGTTTTTCAATATATTGATAAAAAACCGTATCAGCTCCGCGATGAGCATATTCGCTTAATCTTTTTTTTCCGGGTTCAAGTTCGGTTGTTTCTATTTCCTTGGCTGGTCCGGGGCTTACGATATTGAAAATTTTTGGTATAAGATTACGAATGTTATCTACGGTTTCTCGTCCTTCAAACCAAACTTTGCGCTCATCGTCAGCTCCCCAAATTTCAAAAGTTAGATTGTTTCCCCAAAGTTTTGACTGAATAAGTATGTAATTGTCAGTGTCGTTTAAAAATCTGAAATCAGGGTGGGGAATGTAAATCGTGGCATCGGTGCCGGCCGGTTCATAATAACTTACGCGATAGGAATGATTGGCTCTTTCGGTTATTTTTAAGCCGGCTTGTAAAACGGTTCGGAACATAGTAGTGGCCACCTGGCAAAGTCCGCCTCCGTATTCGGGAATGGTTTCATTTTTTTTGATAACCAGTTCCGGTTTATAACCGTTTTGTGCGTTGACTTCTCCCAAAGCTTCAACCAAAGAAAATTCTTCTCCCGGAGCAATCAACAAACCGTGTAAACTGGCCGCACCAATACCTATATTATGTCTTCGGTTATAGGGACTTCCGGAAAAGTCTGACCAACCGGATCCCAGCATTTCCTCAATGCCCAGTTCATTGGATTTGGCAACTGATTTTTCCGGTTCTTCAACTTCAACGATCAGGTTTATGGAAGGATTATTTTTATCTATCAGATGAGACACTGTTCTTTTGTAGGTTTCTTCTTGGTTTAGTTTTTGTCCATTTTTACTGGCGGTAAACTCTGTCACTCGGCCGCTATCAATTTGAAATCTGGCGTTGGTGGCCTTGCGATCAATCTCTTGAGCTATGGCTTGTAAGTGACCACTGACCATTTGTTGATCCAAAGAAACAATTATTTCTTCTTTGGCGTTTAGATCCAGTTTAAGCCATTTCACAAAGTCCGACCAAGGGATTTCCCAGGTTTTATCTTTGTATATTAATTCCGGTGCGTCCATTTTGGCTATTTTAATGATTTTTTCTCTTTTTTTCTTTGCTTGATCAAGGGTGATTTTAGGTTTATCGGATTTTCGGTTCAATCTTATGATCGGATTTTGCATTTTTTGTATGGAGGAATCCAGTATTTCTATAGCTTGATTAAAATTAAAAATGTTTCCACTTTGCGAAGAGGTGAAGTTGATCTCAAACTGTTTGTTGGCTGAATCTTTTACATCTATTTCCAACCGACTGTTTTGTGCCGGATCTTGCAATGAAGAAAACTTGTCAGTCAATTCTTTTTTTAATAGCTGTTTTTCAAGGTTATAATCCAAAGGGATTTGTTTTTGAAAAATCAGCAAAGCTAAAATTTGTAAATGATTGAAGAAGAGATTATTTTTTCGACCTTGAGCATAGGCTTTTTCAACCAAGCTTTCCAAATTCAAGGAAAGGAATTCTTGTTGTTTGTTATTGAGAGTTTTTTCTTCATCTTTGTATACAAAGACAAACCTTTGACCATAGGTTTGTTTAAATTTTCCTTGAAGTATATTTTTTGCTTGTGTTTTGGTCAATCCGGATAAATCAAGACCGTTTACTTTTATGCCCGGATAAATTTCATTTTGATATTTCCAGGAGAGGCCGACGGAAGCACCCACAGACATTAATATTAAAATAAAAATAAAAATTAAAATGTATATTGTTTTAGGCAAAGGCTTTTTTTTCTTTTCTTGTTCGGGAAAATTATTTTTCTTTTGATCCGATTTCATGTTTTTTTATTTAAGATTTTATTTAACAATTCTTTAGCTGAATTTTCCAATTCTCGGGTTTTCTCCTCTTCTTTTTTTATGTTTAAAAACACAACATCACCCTCTTGGCAGTCTTGAGGTACTTTGTTTTTATTAATAATGATTTTTTCATTTTTGTCGTCAAGCAAAATAACTTTATTGGCCTCTATTCGGTCAATTACGGTTTTTATATTTTTTTTCATATGGTTAATCTTCTTGTTTGACTTTTATTCGCACCAGTCCGTTTTCTTTTTCTTTTGGTAAAATTATTCTAAGGACGCCATTAAGCAATTCAGCTTTTATTTTATTGTTTTTTACCGGTCCGGGCAAAATAATGCTGCGTGAAAATTTTCCCCAATAACATTCTTGATAAAGATATTGATTTTTATCGGAAGCGGTATATTTTTTGTCTCTTTCGCCTTTTATGGTTAAAATATCTTTTTCCAAACTAAGATCAAGGGAGTCGCTTTTTATTCCCGAGACAGGAGCTATCACATACAAATTTTCTTTGTCTTGAAAAATATCAATGGATAATTCCGCTTGTTCCGGAATATCGGTTTCTTCGGTAAATCCGGGTGAAAAATAATCATCTTTTATTTTGGACTTATTGCCGGGTAAGTCTTTTTGATCAGCAAAAAAATTATCAGGATGATAATGATTGTCCAGGTTTTCCAAATGCTTAAACCATTTTTCATCAATATTGTCCGACATAATATGAATGATATTATTTTTACTTATATAAAAGGCAATTCAATTATATAATGTATGATTTAAAAAAACAACCTGAGTTTTTAAAAACAAAAAAATCAGCTTGAGCTGATCTTTTTGTTTTGATTTTACATCTGTGGTGAAGGTCGTTCATCCATTTTTCCAGGTCGTTCTTGATTTTGCGTTTCGGCCTGTTGAGAAGCCTTTAACGAGTCTTTGAGTGTTTTTCCTGCTTTGAATTTGACCACCTTTGTCGGTGGAATAGTGATTGATTCCGAAGGACTTTGCGGATTGACTCCTTCACGCCCCTTTCTAACTCTGGCTGAAAAGGTGCCAAATCCGGTTAAACTGACCTCGCCGCCCATTTTTATGGTTTCCGTTATGGTTTGGGTCAAATAATCCAGATAGTCTTCGGACTGTTTTTTAGTTATGCCGACTTTGTCCGCAAGATTGCCGGCCAATTCTGCTTTATTCATACGCGCCTTATTTATTTTAATTAAGATTTAGGATAAGAGGGAAAATTAAGGATAATTGTTTTTTATGTTTTATTGCAAGTTTTTGATTACCGGGTTTGTCCAAGTCGTATTTTAATCAATCCTGAAAAGGGGATTTGGATAGATTGTTTTCATTGTATTTAATCTATTTCAGTTTCCGTTTGAATCCTTTCAATCTTTTCCGCTTTTCCGGTTTCCGGGTTAATTATAACAAAAATTGCGTTAATTTGGCAAGTTCCACTGTTGGGAATTTCAAATTGAAAAGGCATTTGGGTCAACATTCCTTTTAAAGCTCCTTCTGTTTCGGCGCCAAGGCTGGAATCTTTTTTACCAACCATACCCACATCCGAAATCATAGCTGTTCCGTTTTTTAAGATCTGTTGATCCGCTGTTTGCACATGAGTATGGGTTCCGGCCATAACGCTTATTTTCCCGTCTAAATATCTTGGAAAAACATTTTTTTCCGAAGTGGCTTCGGCATGAAGATCCACAAAAACTCCGGCTAAAGATTCATTTTTAGTTTCTTGCAAAATACCTTCCATAACCAGAAAAGGACTGGAAAAATGTTCTTTAAAAAAGGTTTGTCCCATTAAGTTGGCAACTAAAATTTGGTAAGCTCCCACAGAAATTATTTCATAACCTTTTCCGGGAACTCCGGGCGGATAATTAGCCGGACGAATAATGGGCAATTTTTTTTCATTAAAAATTTCTTCAGCTTCTGAATTGGCCCAAATGTGATTGCCGGAAGTGAAAAAGTCAATACCGGCTTCCATCATTTCCGTTAAAGTTTTTTTGGTAATTCCTTTTCCGTGAGCTAAGTTTTCAGCGTTGGCTATCACCAAATCGGGTTTGTATTGTTTTTTCAAAGAGGGCAACTCTTTTGCTATGGCTTTTCGGCCTATTTTTCCCACAATGTCTCCGAAAAATAAAATTTTTATCATATTTTTAACTCTTGTGAAATATTATTATCTTTTACTTCTTTACAGTAGCATATTACCTAAAATAACACAACTAAAAAACAAGGCCGTTGACATTTTCTGTTTTTTATGCAAAACTTCAGGCTAAGAGGATCTTTAATAAGTTGAATTTAAAAATGAAGTTGATTTGCTTGTACCAAAAAGAAGGGAAAGTTGTTATTTACAATAGAAGAATTTGAAAAGCATAATTTTTTGAATAAGTTGGTTGCCGGCGAGTTTACAAAAAGAATAAAGGCGATTATCATTATTTTTAATGTTCAAAGAGCCGAGAGTTGGCTAAGGAGGCTTCATGTCAGACAGGAAGATTTTTGAATTGGATAGCTTTAAATTTGTTCAGAACGGGGATAAAGTTGAATTGGTTCTTTACTTTGTACAGAAGGAGTATAAAAACATTTATATTTTTGCTCCTGAATTAACCGAAGAAGAAAGGCTTTTGTCTCAGGAATGTTTTTTATTGGTGGAAGAAGTGGCCGCAAAAGAAAACAAGTCTTTTTTTAAAGTGTCTTGCAGTGGCCAATCCCTTTTTAAGAAGTTTTGTCTTGTTGAAAAGAATGAAGTTTTTCAACAGGTCATCTTGTCTCGTTTATCCAAGGAAGAAGTGCTTGAATCAGCGGTTAAAGGTTTGGCCGAAAATGGATATGTTGTTTCACAAAAGGAGGAAGCATGAGCAAAAAAGACAGTATGAAAAAGTTCAAACAACAACGAACGATTCGTCGCTTTAAAAAGTTTTCTATCGGCGACAAAGCGTATACAGGCGAGTTGTTCGTGAAATTGCTTTTTGAAAAGGAGAATCTGTTTATACCTGTTTTGGATCCAAAGAGCGATTTGAATCCGGCAGAAAAAGTTTTGGCTCGGCATTGCCTGACCTGGCTGTTAACAAGTGATCGGATTTTGTTGGAATCAATCGGTGACTTTGATTTCAGTGATTTGGTTGTTTTGAATGAAAATAAAAGAGTCGTGGATTGGCTCCGGACTCAGGAGGCCATTGAGTTGGCTGAGACCGGTTTTCAGGGCAAAGAATTGAAAAAAGGAGCTGCCGTTTCCGTTGGAAAATTGCAATACTTTAACTTTTTTTTCAAAGAGAAGGATGTTTTTCTTAATTTGGGTTTTTTGACCGGAAAGGGTAACCAAGAATACACGGCTGGTTTTTCAAGAGATGAAACTGATTTACTTTTATTTGAGTTTTGTATGACGCTGGTATCTTCTTTAGGCAAGGGGTTCTACGCGCATCATAGTTTGAAAAACAACCATGAGGGTTATTTCTTGTTTGTTTCAGACAAGGAAAGATTCAGAATAAAGAAACAAATCAGTTCGGAAGAGTTTATTGCCAAGGCTGAAAAAGGCCTGGCAATGCGAACCGAACAGAGTTAGAAAACAAAAACAGGCGCCGCGCACGGAGCCTGTTTTTTCTTTTTAAAAATTGTTTAAGAAGTTTTATCTGGCGTATTCGGTTAAACGATTTTCTCGAATAATGGTAACTCTGATTTCTCCCGGATATTTGAGCTCAGCTTCTATTTCCTTGGCTACTTCCTCAGCCATATGTTGAGCATCAATATCTGAGATTTTTTGCGGTTCCACAAAAACCCTGATTTCCCGGCCGGCTTGCAAAGCATAGCTTTTTTCCACACCGTCGTGGCGTTTGGCAATGCTTTCCAATTCATCCAAACGCTGAAGATATTTTTCATAGGTATCTTTTCTGGCTCCGGGTCGGGCGCCGGAAATAGCGTCGGCCACTTTAACTATTACCGCTTCCAAAGTCGGCGGTTTGTCGTCATGATGAGTGGCGATCGGAGCAATAACTTGTTCTGAAAGATTGAATTTTTTACCGATGTCACGACCCAGTTCAGGATGTGTTCCTTGAATCTCATGATCAACCGCTTTGCCGATGTCATGAAGAAAACCGGCTTTTTTGGCTACATTAACATCAGCGCCCAAATCCTCGGCTAAAAGTGCTGATAAGTGAGAAACTTCAATGGAATGTTGCAAAACATTTTGTCCAAAGCTGGTGCGGTATTTTAATCGGCCGATAATTTGCACCAATTTCGGATCCAGTCCGGCAATACCCACTTCATAGCAAGCGTCTTCACCGGCTTTTTTAATATCCAAAGCAATTTCTTTTTTGGCTTCTTCCACCGCTTCTTCAATTCTGGCCGGATGAATTCTGCCGTCCAAGATCAATTTATCCAAAGCTGTTTTAGCCACTTGTCGTCTGATAGGACTAAAACCGGAAATAGTAATGGCTTCGGGAGTGTCGTCAACTACAATTTCCACACCGGTAAGCTTTTCAATGGCTCGGATATTGCGTCCTTCACGACCAATAATTCTACCTTTCATTTCATCGGAAGGCAGATCAATAACCGTAGTGGTGGTTTCAACCGCATGATTGACCGAACAGCGTTGAATTACATTTACCAGTCTTTTCTTAGCTTCTTTTTCCAGTTCAGTGGAATTTTCTTCATCAAGTTTTTTTATTCTTTCCATTAAGTTTTCACCCATGTCTTTTTCCACATTTTCCAAAAGAAGATTTTTGGCTTCTTCTTTGTTCAATCCGGCGATTTTTTCCAATTTATCCAGCTGATTTTGACGAATTTTTTGTATTTGTTTTTTAACCGCTTCCAGTTTTTGAGCGTTTTTTTGCAATTTACTTTGTTTTGATTCCAAATTAAGCAGTTTTTGATCAAAAAGAGTTTCTCTTTTTTCCAGTCTGCTTTGCATGGATCTGAGTTCGCTTCTTCGGTTTTGTTCTTCTTCTTTGGCTTTATCAATAATGTCCAGGGCTTTGTCTTTGGCTTTTAGCAAGATCTCTTTTTCCTTGGCCTTGGCATCATTAATGGCGGAGTGCATTTTTGATTCCAGTGAGTCGGCTTCGGCTTGAGCCATCTTTTTTCTGATAAAATATCCTACCAAAAATCCGGCAATCAACCCCAAACCAATAAAAATCGGATATAGCATATAATTGGCTATAGCCACCTGAATCATTTGGTTAAATCAATACTAAATCAACCCTTTACATTTAAGATAAAGGTGAAAATCTTAATTCTTTTTTAAGTAGGAAGATTTTCATGTTTCTATATTTTTCTTAGCCAAAATAGGCGAAGAAAGAAGTGTTATAGTTGAAGTTAAACCGATTCGGCCAAATTTATTCCGGCAGCTATTAAGTTATTTTTATTAATTATCGTACAAGTATTGTAGCAGATGTTTGGGGTTTTGTCAAAGTCTTTGAAATTAAGACAAAAACAAAGAACACTCTTTATCCGGAGTGTTCTTTGGCTTTTTATTGGTAGGTATTTTACTCTTTATCTTTTTTTTCTTCTTCTTGGCTTTCATTGTTGTTTTTTTCTTTTTCTTCAGGAGTTTTGTCCTTTTCATGTTCTTCTTTGTTTTCTTTTTCTTCCTCAATTTCTTTTTTTTCTTCCGGTTCTTTTTGGTCTTCTTTTACTTCTCCCGGTTTGGCGGTTACACTTAATCCCAAACGGTGTTGGTTCGGTTCAATGGAAACAATAGTGAATTCCATATTTGTCCCCGGCTCGGCAAAATTATCTACATCATTAATTTTCTTATTGGACAGTTCGGAAATATGAGCCAGTCCGTGAATATCTTCATCCAGTTTTACAAACAAGCCAAAAGGAGTAGTTTTTAGAATTTCTCCTTCCACAATATCACCGACCTTGTATTTTGCATTAATGTTTTCCCAAGGATCTTTTTTTAGCTTTTTGCTGGACAAAAATATTTTGGATCCTTCAATTTTAATAATTTCAGCTTTAATCGGATCGCCCACGCTGAAAAGGTCAGCCGGATCGTCAATTCTTTGCCAAGCCAGTTCTGAAATATGTATTAATCCTTCCAAATTATCGCCGAATTCCACAAAAACACCAAAACCGGTGACTGCGGTCACTTTACCTTCAATAACATCACCGATATTGTATTTTTCCAAGGTTTCTTTTTGTTCTTCTTCCCATGATGCTTTTTGAGAAACAATTAGTTTTTCCGCTTTTTCGTTTAAGTCCAAAATTTTAACAGATAGTTCTTCGCCCACATAGCTTTTCAATCTTTCCAGAATTTTATTTTTATCACCGCCTTGCACTCGGGGGTAATATTCCGGGCTTAATTGAGATACCGGTAAAAATCCGGATACGCCGTTGACCGTAACCAAAAGTCCGCCTTTGTTGGCGTCGGTTACTTTGGCTTCTACGGTTTGATTTTGTTCTTTTATACCGATCAAGGTATTCCAGGTTTTTTGATGTCCGGCAAACCTGAAAGATAATTCCATCATTCCTTGTTCGTTTTCTTTTTCCATGATGGTAGCTTCAGCTTCGTCTCCGGGTTTTAGATCGCTGAATTCCGGAGATTCTTGATAAAGTTCCTTGTTACGAACAATGCCGGTGATAATACCATCAATATCCAGCAGAACCTCTTTTGGAGAAGCGGTGATAACTTTTCCTTTAATTAATTCTCCTACTTCAGGTAATTGTTTTGAGCTGGGATCGTTTTCCAAAAGCTCTTGCATCTTTGAGTTTTGTGCTTCTTTAATAGTAGACATGTGTGTAGATCCTTTCTTCTTTTATATAAAAAGTCCACTCTAAGGTGGATTTTATATAGTGATAAAGGAATTTTCCATTAGAGTTATGAATTAGATAATTATGAATTAAATGGAACGGGTAGAGCCGTAGCCCTTAGCCTGAAATTATTTTATCGTGTAAAAAGGTTTTTGTCAAGTCATTGACATTGGATTGACCTTGGAATGAAAGTTTGCAATTTTTACCAAAAAAACTTTTTGGGGATTTTTAGATTTACAAAATACCGGGTATGTGATAAAATTGATTTGCGGACGGATAACAGTCCGCCGTCAATTAACTTATAATGTAATTTTTTTATGAATATCAGCTGGTATGGACAATCCTGTTTTAAGATAGAAGCTAAAATTAAAAAAGACAAGCTGACCGTGATCACCGACCCTTATAATAAAAGTATCGGTTTTAGATTGCCAAAGGTAAAAGCGGATATAGTGACTGTTAGTCATGATCATGATGATCATAATAATTCAGAAGCTGTTAATCCGGGTGGTTCAGGAAAAAAAATTATTGTAAATCGTCCCGGAGAATATGAAGTCAGTGGCTGTTTGCTTCAAGGAGTCGGAGCTTTCCATGATAAAGAGCAAGGCGATAAAAGAGGAAAAGTGACTATGTTTAATATGGATATAAATGGAATAAATGTTTTGCATATGGGAGATATCGGCACCAAGCTTTCTGATAAGCAGTTGGAGGTCTTGGGTAATGTTGATATTTTATTGATTCCGGTTGGAGGAGTGTATACGGTCGATGCCAAAGAAGCGGCGGAAATTGTTCGTCAACTTGAACCAAGAATAGTTATTCCGATGCATTATAAAGTTCCCGGGTTGAAACTAGATTTGGATGGGTTGGATAAGTTTAAAAAAGAAATGGGTAACAGCGCCGAGGTTCTAAATAAATTAAAAGTAAAGAAAAAGGATTTACCTCAAGACAGAACAGAGTTGGTTATTTTGGAAAAAGTATAAAGTATTAATATAAAAAAATGTCCAAAAACAAAGCCGATTCAAAATATTTGGTTTTATGGATTTGTGTGATACTGACCGCAACGGTTATTTTTGCGGGGTGGTTTTTTGCCTTAAAACAAAATTTTGTTAAAATAAATGCACAGATGCAGAATGAAGACGGTAGAGATATCGAGCAGATGGAACAAGAATTAACAAAAACCTTTCAGGGATTGGAAAATATTTTAAAAAAACAGGAATTAGCGGACTCTGAAGAAAATGAAACTGAAAAAAGAATAAAAGAACTGGAAAAAAAAGTTGATGATTTAAGCAAAAACAATACAGAGGTAAGTGCAAATCAAACCGAAACAGAAAAAAAACAGGAGGATGTTCAAGAATAAAATAATTAGCAAAATAAATGATTATTACTAGCTGTAGCTATCGGCTAGTTTATGTTTTAACATATGCCAAAGAAAAATCATTCATCAAATTCAAAAGATAAAGAAGAGAAAGATAAAAAGAAGAAAATAGAACCTGAACTTTTAAATCAGGGAGGTAAAGAAATTGAAGCTCCGATTGTGGAAGAAATGGAAAGTAGCTACATTGATTACGCTATGAGTGTTATTGTTTCACGCGCTTTGCCAGATGTTCGCGATGGCTTAAAACCGGTTCATCGTCGAATATTATACGCCATGTGGAGCATCGGTCTGAGATCTTCGGCTAAATACCGAAAATCAGCTACCGTAGTTGGTGAAGTTTTGGGTAAATATCATCCGCACGGAGATGTAGCTGTTTATGATTCCATGGTGCGTATGGCTCAAGATTTTTCCATGAGATATCAATTGGTTAACGGGCAAGGTAATTTTGGTTCCATGGACGGAGACAGCGCAGCAGCCATGCGTTATACAGAGGCTAAATTACAAAAAATATCTGAGGAACTTTTGTTGGATTTGGAAAAAGATACTGTTGATTTTGTGCCCAATTATGATGGAAGTCAAAAAGAACCAAGTGTTTTGCCGGCTAAATTGCCACATTTGCTGTTAAACGGTGGAGTTGGTATTGCCGTGGGAATGGCTACCAAAATTCCTCCGCATAATCTTTCTGAAGTGTGCGATGCGGTTTGCCAACTAATTGACCGACCGGAATCCAATGTTGATGATTTGATGGATCATGTTAAAGGACCGGATTTTCCAACCGGGGGATTTATTTATGATCAAGAGGAAATTAAAAAAGCCTATACTACCGGTAAAGGTAAAATTGTTATGCGAGCCAGAACCGAAATTGTGGAGGTAAAAGCTGGCAGCTTTCAAATTATAGTTTCCGAAATTCCATATCAAGTTAACAAGGCTACGCTTTTAGAAAAAATAGCCGAACTGGTTAAAGTCAAAAAAGTTGATGGAATAAGAGATGTTCGTGATGAATCAGATAAAGACGGTGTTCGCGTGGTTATTGATCTAAAGAAAGATGCTTATCCGAAAAAAGTGCTAAATAGATTATTTAAGTTGACTCAGCTTCAATGTAATTTTGATGTTAATATGCTAGCCTTGGCCGATGGTTTGCAACCCAAGGTTATGAATCTAAAAGATATTTTGGAATACTATCTTCAGCATCGTCGGGAAGTTGTAAAAAGAAGAGCTGAGTTTGAATTAAGAAAAGCGGAAGAAAGAGCTCATATCTTGGAAGGTTTATCCAAGGCTATTGATAAGATTGACGCGGTGATCAAAACCATTAAAAAATCCAAAAACAAACAAGTGGCCGAAGATAATTTAAGAAAAAATTTCAAGTTTACAAAGATTCAGGCTGTGGCGATTTTGGAGATGCGTTTGCAAAATTTAGCTAACCTTGAGAGATTGAAAATAGAGGATGAATTAAAAGAAAAAAGAAAATTAATCAAGGAATTAAAGGAATTGTTGGCCTCGGCTAAAAAGATCATGGGAGTTATTAAAGAAGAATTGTTGGAAATTAAAGAAAAATACGGAGACGCCAGAAAAACAAGAATTTTCAAATCGCCGGTGGGAGAATTTTCACAAGAAGATTTGGTGCCCAATGAAGCGGCTTTGGTTATGGTGACCAATGACGGTTATATAAAGCGAATGCCTATTGATACTTTTAAAAGGCAAAGTCGTGGCGGAAAGGGGGTAATCGGTTTAACCACCAAAGAAAAAGATCATATTGATATGCTTTTCACCACCATGACGCATAAGGATCTTTTGTATTTTACATCCATGGGAAGGGTTTTTCAATTAAAAGCCTACGAGGTTCCAACAGCTTCGCGTACGGCCAAAGGACAAGCTTTGGTAAACTTTTTGCAGCTCGGACCGGATGAAAGAGTGACCGCCATAATGCCGATGGAAGACAAAACTTCAACCAAATATTTTTTCATGGCTACAGAACAAGGTAGAGTAAAGAAAACGCCGATAGAGGATTTTGCCAATGTGCGTCGCAGTGGATTAATCGCCATTAAAATTAAACCCGGCGATCGTTTGCGTTGGGTCAGAGGTACGGACGGAAAAAAACAGATTATGCTTATGACCGCCAAAGGAAAAGCCATTCGTTTTGACGAAAAAAATGTGCGTTCCATGGGAAGAACAGCTTCCGGCGTCAGAGGTATAAAACTTGGTAATAATGATCAAGTTGTGGGCATGGGTATGATTGATCCTGAAAATAAAGATTTGAATGTTTTGACCATTACGGAGAACGGCTTTGGTAAACAATCAAAATTGGGAAATTACAAGGTGCAAAACAGGGGAGGTAGCGGTATTAGGACCTTGAAAGTTTCCAGCAAAACCGGACAAGTAATAAAAGGAATAATAATTGACGCCAAGGAAGAAAAAGATAATGATATTTTGGTTATTTCCGAAAAGGGTCAAGTGATCAGAATTCCGTTTAAAGGTGTAAATGTTTTGGGTCGTGATACCCAAGGTGTTCGCTTGATGCGTTTTAAACAATCCGGCGACAAGGTTGTCACTTTTTCCAAAATAATCACTCAAGCTGAAGAGAAAAAATAAGAGCTAAAACATACATGAAAAAATACAGCTGATCTGGCTGTATTTTTTTGGTTTAAAATAATATTTTTAATAAAAAGTATGAGATCAAGATTATTTTCTAAACGATTTTCCAACCCGAAGCGGTTTTTTCCAATCGTCCGGGAAAAGAAAATCCGGCCGCTTTGGCATGTCCGCCACCTCCGAATTTTTTGGCCAAAAGTGAAACATCAAATTCATCTTTGGTACTGCGCAGGCTGACCTTGATTATTCCTTCCGGTGTTTCCAAAACAACCATAATAATATCCGCCTTGTAAAGAGTGGTCAGAAAATTGGACAAGCCTTGGAAAACATGCGGCAAAATAATATCTTCTTTACTGATGACCGCGCTGACAATTTTGTATTCTTCATTATATTCCAAACGAGAAAGAATTTTTCCCCAAGCGCGTAGAGCCTCGGGACTGTTTTTTTTCCAAGTTGATTTGATTATGGTTTTTATGTCGGCGTTATGTTTCAAAAGATCAGAAGCCGTGGCCATTGATTCTTGGCTGGTGGCCGCGTTGGTAAAATAATTGGTGTCGGTGATTATGCCGGCCAAAAGCCAGGTGGAAATTTCTTTGGTAAAAGAAACTTTTTGAGTTTTAAAAATTTTATAAACAATTTCCGAGGCCGCGGAAACCGGTTCAACCAGATTTAAATGCGCATAGCTTGGATTGGTTTGATGATGATCAATATTAATGGTAAAAACTTTATCTTTGGCTTTAAAAAATTTATCAGCTATGCCGGTTTGAGAGGAATCACCACAGTCCAAAGTCACTATTAAATCATAATCTTCCGGATTCAGGTTGTGAGAATTTTGGTAAAAATCATTAACCTTGAAAAAATTCAGATTTTCCGGAAATTCATCCGGTGAGGCAATATTCACTTTTTTATTTAAAGCTTGTTGGCAAAAAAAAGCCATGGCTGCGCAAGAGCCGATAGTATCGGCGTCCGGATTGCGGTGAGCCAAAAAAACGATTTTTTCCGCTTGCTTTATTTTTTCCAATATTTGTTGATAGATCGGCATAAATCCGTATTTATTCCAGGTGATCCAAGGTTTCAAAAACTTCTTCGGCCATTTTTTCGCTTTTATCCAAACGAAAGTTTAATTCCGGAGTGTATTTTATTTTGATTTTTCGTCCCAAGAATTTTTTCAGGTTGTGGCGGTTGTTTATCAATTCAGACAAGACTTCTTCGGTTTTATCAAAAGGTAAGACACTAACAAAAACAGTGGCTTTTTTTAAATCTGCACTACATTTAACTCTTTTTACGGTAACCAAAGCTTCGGAGCTTAGCTCCAAATGTTTGGCAATAATCTCGCTTAAGTTTTTTTGTAGCAAAGTGTTTACTTTGGGCATTCTGGACATATTTCTTTGATTTTTTTATTTAAGAATTAAGTTTAATTTATTATAGCAAAAATGTCAATTCAGCGCAGTTTTT
>CAZPBK010000004.1:0-19899 GCA_964584985.1 uncultured Gammaproteobacteria bacterium
TTCTCAATTATCTTACGCAATTGTTCAACGGCTTGATCCATTTGTCCTTGTTTGTTTTTTATCTGAAAATCGTATTCATCGGCCAATTTTAATTCCTGTTTAACCTGTTTCCAGCGTTTTTCAAAAGCTTGGTCGCTCATTGGTCTTTGGCGGATGCGTTTTTTTAGGTTTTCTAAATTGTCCGGTAGGATAAATATTGACTTAGCCTGAGGAAAGAGTTTTTTTATGGTTCTCACTCCGTTAATATCCAGTAGAATTAAAGCGGTTTTGCCTTGGTTCCAAATATCTTCCAAATCTTTTTTTGAATTGCCGTAATAATTTCCATAATGTTGGTCAAATTCAAGAAATTCATGTTTTTTTATTTTTTGTTTAAATTTTTTTTCAGAAATAAAATTATAGTCACGGCCGTTAATCTCATCAGGTCTTGGTTGGCGAGTGACATAAGTGATAAGTCGCTCCAATTTGGGCATTTGTTCCAGCAATTTTTGAGTAATGGTTGTTTTGCCCACACCGGAAGATCCGGAAATTAAAAAAAGTTTATTTTCCATAGTATAGGTGTCTTTGTATAGACTCAAAAAAGAGTTTATCTTGTTTATGTATTAAAAAAATAACAACATCCTTTTTTCAACCCATTTAGCTTCCATGTTTTACAAAGATAAAATTTCTTGGCCGATCTCAGGGCTGTTTTTACCGGTGGTTTGCTTGGCCAGTTTTTGGAGCTTGGTTTTGTGTTTTTCTAAAAAGGATAGTGCTTGCTCGGTGCTATTTATTTGTCCTTCATCGCTCAGTTCGTTTAAAGCGGTAATAACCGAGCCAATAAAAGGGCCACCTTTTATTTCCAAGGTTTGCATGATTTGGTTTCCGCTGATGATTTTTTTCGGTTGATTTTCTCGGATCTTTTTTATTTTCTCAATTCGTTTCAAGGTTTGCTTAAAGTTGTCCATGGGCACGCTACCGTCCGGCCGCAAACTGCAGGCACTGTCCAGATAAAAAAGCATAAGCAATTCACGAGAATGAGGACTGTCAATAAAGCGTTTGGCTATTTTGTTAGCTTTAATTTTGGAGATATCTTCAGCCGACATTAAAAACATGTGATTTTGGACCATGAATTGGATCTTTTCTTTTTGTTCGTTGCTTAAATTTAGACGATCGGTTATTTGTTCGCAAATTTTAGCGCCGGCTTGGTCGTGTCCGTCAAAACGAATACGCTCGGTGCCGTGTTTTTCCGGGGTTTTTTGAGTGACCGGTTTGCCAATATCATGGAGTAAAACGCCCAAAGCAAATTCACCACTAATATGCACTCCGGGAAAATACTTTCTAAATTCTTCAGAGCGGATCTTTTGCAACATCAATTTAGTATGATTCCAAACATCGCCTTCGGCGTGAAATTGTTCGGGTTGTTCACAGCCTTTCATTGTTATTACTTCGGGCAAAAGTTGTTCAAAAGCGCCACTTTGATCATAAAGTTCCATGGCCCAGGCCGGATTTTCTTTAAAGGTTTTTAACATTTCTTTAGCTACGGTTTCTCGAGGTACGGTGTATTCTTTAACGGTTTTATTAGGGGTTTTTGTTTTCTGATCTTTTAATTGTTTTTTCAGTTTGGCTTTTTTTTCCGGGTCGGAAGCCAGTTCAATTTTTCTTTTTAAAATATCTGTTTGCAGGACTGATTGACGGTCGTTTATATGTGCCATTTTACTTTGCAAGGCTTGCCAGGTTTTGGGTTCAATTTCAAAACCAAATCGAGCGGAAAAACGCAAAGCTCGGAGTAAACGGGAATAATCCTCTTGAAATCTTTGTTCGGGATCGCCGACTGCTCTAATAACTTTGTCTTTTAGATCTTTTTGTCCGTCAAACGGATCAATCAATTGATTGTTTTTTAATTCCCAAGCTACGGCGTTGATGGTCAGATCGCGACGAGCCAGATCATCTTCAATTTTCAAATGAGGATCGGACTGCGTGGTTACATCGCGATAAGCGCCGGTTCCGATAGCTTGCTCGGTTCTGGGCAGGGCGATATCAATGGCCTCTTTTAGCGTAGAACCTTTGGGAATAAACTTAAGCACTCCAAAGTTGCGTCCGGTGTATTCCACTTTGCCCATTTTTTTTAAGGTCGGAATAAGTTTTTCCAAAGGGACGCCTTGGGCGATAAAATCATAATCTTTGGATGTCGGATATTTAATAATAGTGTCGCGAACCATGCCACCGACCAAATACATTTTTAGTTCCGGCAGTTCTTGGAAAAGCTGATCAATGAAATTCAAACTTTTTTCTTTTTCCAGCTTGTTTTCAAAGCGCTCAATCAATTCCGGAGAATCTTTTTGTTCTGTTTGTTCATCCGGATTTGTTTTTTGATTTTTAGATGATTGATTTTCGGGGGAAAACATTTTTAAAAATTAAATTTATTAAATTCTTTGGGTTTTCGGGAAGAGAATTGTTGTTTTATGTTTTTCTGATCAACAAATCCCAATTTATAAGCATGGAGCATCAGTCTTTCGCTTTCCAAATTTTGTTTTTTGAACTTTTTTTGGCAGTAAAGTTTATCTCCGACAATCGGGTGGCCGATGGCTTGGAAATGGACGCGGATTTGATTAGTGCGACCGGTGTAAAGATTAATTTCCGCCAAAGAATATTGTTTACTGGTTTTTACAATATTATATTCGGTTAAAGATTTTAGACCTTTATTTGAACCGGCCGGATGCGCGGCCATTCTTGAACCTTCGGAACTGCGACTGATTTCAAAATTAATTTGTCCCGAGCCAAGGGGCATCTGGCCGTGAACCACAGCTAAGTATTTTTTTTCAACCCTTTTTAATTTAAACTGTTTTTTGTAATATTCAAAAGCTTTTTGATTTAAGGCGACTAGCATTAAACCGGAAACTTCCTTGTCTAAACGATGAACAATACCCGGACGGTAGGTTTGGTCGTTTCTTTTTAAGGCTTCCGGATCGCTGATTTTTTTTACTTGAGGAAACTTTTTTACTAACCAATCAACCAAGGTCGGTTCGTTAGAGCCGGGAGCTGGATGTACCAAAAGTCCGGTCGGTTTTTCTATTACCAAATAATTTTTGTTTTTTTGAATTATTTCCGGAGTGTTTCTTATTGTCTTGGAAATAAAAAAGGTTTTGAGTTTTTGCGCTAAGTTTGGGGTTTTCTCGTTGGTCAGTTCTTTTCTGATGGGTGATTTTTCGGTTTTTTTCTTTTCAAAATCAATAATATCTCCCGGTCTTAAAAATTGATGGACTTTGGCCGGCTCGTTGTTTACCAAAACAGAGCCGTTTAAAATGGCTTTTTTTATTTGGTTGCGTGATTGATTTAGTTCTTCTGCCAAAAACTTGTCTAATCTTTGGCCATTAAAGTTTGATTTAACGGTTATGGTCATACATTTATATACTGACATAATTTAGCAAAAAAATCAATTTCAGTTATTTTTTGTAATAAAAATTTTACTAATTTGTCCTTTGTTTGCCAAAAATATAATTATGGTTTACAATAAAAATATGATGAGAATAAAGGTGAAAAATAATAATGATAATGATTTTCTCCGGGTCTAGTCGGTTGGTTTTTCATATTGGTCAGATCAAGCCGGCTCAGCCGGTTTTTTTGATTATAGGGCTGTTTTTATCATGATTTGTCAAAATAATATTTTATTGTCTAAGTAAATAATTAAATCTTAGCTTTCTTGCTGTTTTAGCTAAAATAATATATAATTAACTAAGAATTAATCGAAATTTTATGGAACAAACTTACATCAAAGACTTAAAAAATTTTTTAGATCAAGATGTTTTGATCAAAGGCTGGGTTTACAATAGCCGTTCTTCGGGAAAGATATTTTTTCTTCAAGTTCGCGACGGATCGGGTTTTGCGCAAGCGGTGGTGGATAAAAATTCCGTAGATGAGTCAACCTGGCAAACGGCGGAGGAGATGACTCAGGAAAGCTCGGTAGAAATTTTAGCCACTGTTTCCAAGCATCCCAAAAAAGAAGAATATGAACTTCAAGTCAAAGAACTGAAATTCGTTAAAAAAGCCGAGGATTATCCCATCGGCAAAAAGGAACATGGTCCGGATTTTCTTTTGGAAAATCGTCATCTTTGGCTTCGTTCGCCCAAACAATGGGCTATAATGCGGGTGCGTGATGAAATTATTTGGGCCATAAGAAAATATATGCGCGATCATGATTTTACTTTGGTGGATGCACCGATTTTAACCAAAACCGCTTGTGAAGGAACCACGGATCTTTTTCATGTGGATTATTTTGACCAAGACGCTTATTTATCGCAAAGCGGGCAACTTTATACCGAGGCCTGTGAATATTCTTTGGGCAAGACTTATTGTTTTGGTCCGACTTTTAGAGCGGAAAAATCAAAAACCAGGAAACATTTGACCGAATTTTGGATGATTGAGCCGGAAGTGCCTTTTATGAAGTTTAAGGATTTGATGGATTTTGAAGAGGATTTTTTATGGTATATTTTGCAAAGTGTTTTGAAAAACAGGCGCCAAGAATTGGAAATGCTGGACAGGGATATTGAATTTTTAGAAAATATTAAAAGACCGTTTGAAAGAATCAGTTATAACAAAGCCGTGAAAATTTTGCAGGATAGTGGGCAGTCGGATATAAAGCCGGGCGAGGATTTGGGTGCTGATGACGAAACTCTTTTAACCAAAAAATTCAATGGTCCGGTTTTTGTGCATCGTTTTCCAACCAAATTAACTAACTTCTTTATGGAGCCGGATCCGGAAAATCCGGAATTGACTTTAAATGTTGATCTTTTGGCACCGGAAGGTTATGGCGAATTGATCGGTGGAGGAGCTGAGCGCAGTGCTGATTTGGATTTAATTGAAAAACGAATTAAAGAACAAAAAATAGACAAAAAAGATTATCAGTGGTATTTGGATTTGTTGAAATATGGCGGGGTGCCGCATTGCGGATTTGGCATGGGCTTGGAACGCTGTGTAGCTTGGCTGTGCGGGATTCACCATGTTCGTGAAACCATTCCGTTTCCGCGAACCATAAACAGAATAACGCCTTAGTTTTTTGAGTAATTGGTAATTAATTTTAAGTAATTAGGATGAGTAATTAGTAGTTAGTTTTTATATATGAATCGTTGGTATTTGCTGGCCGCGGTGATCATTGCGGTAGTGGCTATTAATACAATTTTTTGGACGGTTTTTTATAAGACCGAACCAAATTTTGAAGGATCTTTGATTGTACAAGAAGATTGGCAAGAGTTTTCTTTATACGGAGTCAGTTTTTTGGTGCCGCGCGGACTGGAGAAGACCGGTCAAAATTTTACTCGGTATTGGTCCGGAGAAGAGCAAGAGATTGTTATATATTTTGATCTTTTAAAGGCAAAAGAGGAGGAGAATCCTAGTTTGACCGTGCGACAAGTTTTAAAAATTTCCAAAGAAAAACAAGCTGTAGAAAAAGACAATTATTATATTTTTGAAAAGATTGATTTTTTGAACGAAAAGTATGATTTTATTTTCGGACAAAGCGACCAAAAAATTTTTGTGCTGGGTCTAAATCTTGATGAGTTGGATCCAAAACAAGTTAACATAATAAAACAAAGTTTAAAAATAAATGTTGAACAATAAGCATTTGATTTATTTAATCTTATGCTTGAGACAATATTTCATTATTTAATATGAACAGAACATTAAATGAAAAAATTGAAAAAAACTTGGGGGGCGAGATTGAAATTAAAGGTTGGATAAAGGCCAGACGCGATATGGGCAAGATTGTTTTTTTGGATCTTCGCGACCGTAGCGGCTTAATTCAAGTGGTGGTGGTACCTTCGGAATTGGATAACGAGTCAAAAAAAGTTGTTAAAGAACTTCGTCCGGAATATGCTTTACAAATAAAGGGACAAGTTAATGAAAGAGGAGAAAAACAAAAAAATCCTGATATTGTGAATGGTAATGTTGAAGTGCTGGCCAAGGAAATTAAGGTTTTGTCCAAGGCCGAAACTTTGCCGTATGAATTGGGTACGGATATGCATATGGATACTTATTTGGATAATTTGCCTTTGAATCTGCGCAGTGAAAAATCTCGAGCCATATTTAAAATTCAGGCCACTTTGGTACAAGGTTTTAGAAATCATTTGAATAACAACGATTTTGTGGAATTTCAATGCCCGAAAATAGTTGGCGGAGCAACCGAAGGCGGAGCCAATGTGTTTACTCTGGATTATTTCGGAGGAAAAGCCTATTTGGCGCAAAGTCCGCAGTTTTACAAGCAAAAGATGGTCGGAGTTTACGAAAGGGTTTATACCTTGGGCAAGGTTTATCGAGCTGAAGCTCATGACACCAATCGACACTTAAGCGAATATACCAGTTTGGATTTTGAAATGGGTTTTATTAATGATTATAGCGAAGTAATGGATATGATGTACGATAATTTAAAAAAAATGTTTGCCACAGTTAATGAAGATTGTGCTAAGGAGATGAAGATTTTGAACGCAGAGAAACCCAATTTGCCGAAAAAATATCCGGTTATGACTTTGAAGCAAGTTCAGGAGATTTTAGAAGAAGAATACAATGAAGAAGGTGCAAGCAAGGAGCCGGATTTGGAACCGCACCAGGAAGAGTTGATCGGTCGATATGTTAAAGAAAAATTTAATTCTGATATTTTGTTTGTGACGCATTATCCCAAAGAAAAACGGCCGGTTTATACTATGCCGGATCCGGAAAATCCGGATTTAACCTTAAGTTTTGATGTGCTTTTTCGCGGAACCGAGATTGTTACCGGTGGGCAGCGTATTCATGATTATGAAATGTTGAAAAAAAATATGAAAGAGTTTGGATTAAATCCTCAGGATTTTGAATATTATTTAATGGCTTTTAAATACGGTATGCCTCCGGAAGGAGGTATTGGTATGGGCTTGGAACGATTGACCTGGCGTTTGTTGGGCTTGGATAATATTAAGCAAGCTACTTTGTTTCCGCGTGATCGGGTTAGAATTGATTTGCCTTTAACCAAGATAGACCGTAAGGATTAAAAAGAATTTATGAATAAAGAAATTCCCGGAAAATCTGTGGAAAGACCTGATTGTCAAAAAATGTCTGACCAGGAAATTTTAGATTACCGGCCGGAAAAAATGGACTATGATCAAATAATAAAGTATAGGAAAAGGTTGCAGGATATTCGCCAAGAAAAAGGTTTTGATTTGGCCTATACTAAAAATATTTGGCCGGAAGATGGTTATATGTTAAAAATGTTTTTAGAAGATAATGAAGGAGAACTTAATCCATCGGAAATGTTATATCAAGAAAAAGCCGAATATGGTAGACAATTATTAAGGCAAGCATTTCAAGCTAAAAGAAAAAACGAGCCGGAGGCTGAGCAAAAACAAAAAAAGGCAAATGAGTTTTATGCCAAATATTGGGATGAGGAAATAGATGAGTCTGAACAAACTCGGAGATATTTAAAGTCTCGTGCTGAAAGCCCGATTACCAATTCACCGGCGGGGGGCACGATTGAGCATTTGGATTCTGGCAGAAGAAAAGACAGTCTATGGTTTGCTTTTAATAAACCAGAGGCCAATAGAAGTGAAGACGAAAAAGAACTTTTGCGCTTTGTAAAGTCTCTGCCGGATGATATAAAAATTCTTGATCTTGGTTGCGGGCTTGGATCAGCTTTTGTTAAAGCATTGCAAGCCTTGGGAAAATTAAAACCGGAAAACCGGGTTAATATTGATCTTGATCCGAAAAATATTGATAAATTAAAACAAAATCCTGATGCCGGAAAAAGCTTGATGGCTGATGCCCGAGAGCTTCCTTTGCCTGATAACAGTCAAGGAATGATTGTTTGCAATATGATGTTGGCGGATAACTATTTAAATCAGCGCGATCAAAAAAAGATTTTAAAAGAAATTATTCGCGTATTAAAGGAAAAGGGATATTTGGTGGGCACGGTTGGGTTTGCTTCTTCTTTATTGAAAAAAGATTTTTCCGCAATCAATGTTCCCGGAGTAAACGTTTATCAAAGGAAATAATTGTTTTTATGCGTTTGTCTCTTTTACAAAAATTTATTTTGAAAAAATGCTACGGTGCCAAAAAAATAAAATTTGATTGTGATTATTTTTTAGATTTTTATAAAAACTCAGGAAAAGCCCAGCCTAAAATTCAAAAGAAAATTGTTAGACGAAGCTTGGAAAATTTGATAGATAAGGGGTTAATGGTCGGTTATGGTCTGCGTACGCCTAAAAAATGGTTTGTAAAAAAAGTCAAACTTACCGGTCAAGGGAGAAAACAAGCCAAAAAAGTGATTGGCGAACAGTTAAAGTTAAATTTAAAATAAAATTTTTAAAAAAGATTATTTAAACAAAAAAAGCTCCCGATGGTTTGGCACCGGGAGCCGGAGGAAAACTGTGACCGTGGTCACTATGGGTAATTTTATTATATCGCTTTTTTTACCGAGTGTCAATTAATCTTGGAAAATTATAAACTTATGTACAAGATAAAAACCAATAAATTTAAAGGCCCTTTGGATCTGTTACTTCAACTTATTGAAAAGAATAAGCTGGAAATAACTGAGATATCTTTAGCTGAAGTGACTGAACAATATTTGGAAAATCTGGCAGAATTAAAAAAACACGAAGTTGAGGATCTGGCGGATTTTTTGGTGGTGGCTGCTCGGCTTTTATTGCTTAAATCCAAAGCCTTATTGCCTTTTTTACAAAGCGAAGAAGAAGAGGTGGATGACTTGCAAAAGCAATTAAAAATGTACAAAGAGTTTGTTCAGGCTTCGGAAAAAATAAGAGATATTTTGGCTCGAAAAAATTTTGCTTACTCCAGAGAAAAGTTGCCGGTTAAAACCGAGGTGGATTTTTCTCCGCCGGAAAAAATGGAAATAAAACAGTTAAAGCATTCTTTTTTGCTGGTGCTAAAAAGATTGGATCCGATTGTAAAAATGCCCAGACAAATGATGGAAAAATCAATAAGTCTTCAGCAAACCATTTTTGATATTAAGAATAATCTCAAAAAGAAAAAGGCCTTAAATTTTCAGTCAATGATTTCAAAAGCGCAGAACAAAACCGAAGTCATTGTCAACTTTTTGGCTCTTTTGGAGCTGATGAAACAAAAACAACTTTATTTGAAACAAAAAAATAATTTTAATGATATTACCATAAAAAAAATATAAAGTTTTATCGAAGTTTATATGAAAACAAAAATTGAGAGTTTATTGTTTGTTTCCCACAAGCCGTTATCTCCAAAAGATCTGATTAGATTTTTTAAAAAAACAGGAATAGATTTTTCCGATGAAGAGGTGGAAAAAGGACTGGAAGATTTAATGGAAAAATATAATCAGCCGGGCAATGGAATAAATATAATAAAATCCGGAGAAAAATATCAAATGGTCTCAGCCGCTGAGTCAGCCGAAGAGGTAAAAAAATTTTTAAAGGATGATACAAGTGGCGAGTTGACTCCCGCATCGTTGGAAACATTGACCGTTATCGCTTATAAAGGACCGATTTCCAAGCCGGAATTGGAGCAAATAAGGGGAGTGAATTGCAGTTTGATTTTAAGGAATTTATTGATTCGGGGGTTGATTGATTTTGAGGAAAAAAGCGTGCATAATCTATATCAAATAACTCCGAAATTTTTAAAATATTTGGGGATGAATTCAGTCAAGGAATTACCGGATTATGAAAAATTAAGTCAAGTGGAAAACCTTGAACAATATCAAGAAAAACAAGATCAAAGCAATAGTTAATAAAAAAATATGGAATCTTTTGAAGAAAAAAACAATCAACCGGTAAAAAAAATCAGTTTTTCAGAGGCGGAAAAAGAATCCAGGGAGGTGAGTCTGCTTTTTCGTTGGCGAAAAAAGAAACAAATCAGAGCAAAAAAAAAGCAGTTTAGAAAAATGGAACTTGCCGATTTGGCGGAAAAAGCCAAAACCGATTCTTTGGCCGCCAAAATTTTGAGACAAAAAAAGAAGAGGTTGTTAAAAAAATAAATAAATTTTTCAATTTACAGTTATCATGTTGAAGATAATTTTATCATTTTTATTGGTTAGTTCAATATCGGGTGTATATAATCCGAGGATTGATTTTTCGCATATAAAGGCCGGGGGATTATCTCCGGTTAGAGTTAACCCTGAAAATATAGGAGTGAAAGTGTCGTCGGATAAGTTTATTGCGGTTGATGTTGGTACGGGGAAAGTCCTTTTGCAAAAAGGAGGTAATGAGCGTCAAGCCGTGGCCAGTATTACCAAATTAATGACCGCCTTGGTTATTTTGGAGGAAAATCCCGATTGGTATGACAAGGTGACCATGAGCAAATCTGATGAGACCGTTGGTGCCCAACCTCATATTTATCGTGGAGAACAGGTTCGCTTTATTGATTTATGGAAGGCTTCCTTGGTTTGTTCCGATAATAATTCAATTATGGCCATGATAAGACATTTGAACTTTGATTTGGATGAATTTGTCAAGAAAATGAATCTAAAAGCAAAGGAATTAAAAATGCATAAATCCCATTTTGCCGATCCTACCGGGTTGAACAAAAACAATCTTTCCACAGTCACGGATATTTCCAAATTGCTTTCAGCGGCTTTGCGAAAAAATGAGATAAAAGAATCAGTTATGCAGTCAAAATATGTTTTTGATATATTGAACAGTTTCAAAACACGAAAGATTTACAATACCGATATTTTAATAGATAGTTTTTTGAATAATAAAAGATACGGCTATGAATTGATCGGCGGAAAAACCGGGTTTTTACCGGAGGCCGGTTATTGTTTGGCCACTAAAATCGCTTATGATCACCGACCGATAATAATTGTGGTTTTAAACAGTGCCACGATTGAAAGTCGTTTTCAGGATGTTAAAGTAATTGCCGATTGGATCTATCATAATTATGTTTGGCAATAAAAAGCCCCGATGTTTGGTGCACAACGGGGCGATAACACTTTGGGCTTGGTCTGAGTTCTTCTTCCAAATGAACGGCTTAATCTTGTAGCCCTCAACAGGATTTAACCCTTCATCTGGTTTTGGCAGTTTTCTTGGTCAACTGACTTTCTTTCTTGAGCCTTAAAAGCCCTTTGTTACGATACATTCGATCTTCTCCTTTGCCGGATTGGTTTGGCTTGGCGCAAGAAAGCAAATCAATTGATTGGTATGAAGATTTCTGCCCGCTCCCTCGGTGAAGGGTGCATAATTGAGTATATGCCAGGCGAAAGTTTTTGTCAATGTTTGGAGAGAAAAAAGCCTTATTATTGATAATTTTTAATAAAAAGTAAAATCCGTGAATATGCAGACCATATATCAATTTTTTTCACAATTTCCGGATTGGTTGGCCACATTTTTTTTGGCCATGCTACCGATAACCGAGTTACGCGGGTCAATTCCGTTTGCCGTGGGTTATTTTAATATGCCGGTTTGGCTGGCCTTTGCGGTTTCAGTGATCGGAGATATTATTCCGGGAATTTTAATAGTTTGGTTTTTACGTCCCGTTTCGTTATGGTTGAGCCGGAGATCAAAAATTTTCAGTCGTTTTTTTAATTGGTGGTTTAACAAGGTGATTAAGAGATTTGAAAAAAAGTATCTTAAATATGGAGAAATCGCTTTGCTGATATTTGTTTCTATTCCTTTACCTATAACCGGAGTATGGACAGGGTCAGTGGCCGCTTTTTTGTTCGGGATACCTCGAAAGCGAGCCATTATTTTTATTTCAATCGGTGCGGTGATTGCCGGAGTTTTGGTCAGTTTAATTACTACAGGTGTTTTTAGTTTTGTTTAACTTAATGGTTTTATGAAAATAGGTATTGATTGTAGACAATTTTATGATTATCACTTGAATGTCGGAGCGGGGATTGAAAGATATTCCTATCATTTGGTTAGGAATTTGTTAAAACATGACCAAGAAAATGAATATGTTTTGTTTTTTTACAGTGATATTAGTCCGGAAACGATTAAAAAGGTTAAAGGGAAAAACTCCAGAGTGAAAGTGATAAAGACACTCAGACAAGGTTCAAAAATACCTTTTTGGGACAGTCATATAAAATTTTCTTGGATAATGAAAAAAGAAAAATTGGATTTGGCTATTTTTCCGGCCAATATAATCCCGCTTTTTTATTTTGGACGATCAATTTTGGTTATTCATGATCTGGCCATTTTTCTTTATCCCGAGTGGTTTCCGGATAAACAATGGTTTTCCAAAAAGATTTTGGTGCCGGCAGGCTTGAGACGCGCTGATAAAATAATAACGGTTTCCAATAGCACGAAAAATGATTTGTTAAAGCTGTTTAATGTGGATGAAAAAAAAATAAAAATGATTTATCCCGGAGTGGTTATCAAGGATAAGTATCTGGATAAGGAGTTTGATAAAATTAGACAAAAATATGATATAAAAAATGAATATGCTTTATTTGTCGGGACTATTGAACCGCGTAAAAACATATTGAATTTAATTAAAGCCTTTTCCAATTATATTTTTGAAAATGAAGAATCAAGGTTAATTTTGGTTTTAGCGGGAATAAAAGGCTGGAAACACAAAAAGATTTTTAAATATTTGAATAAAATAAATAAACGCATCTTTGGCTCGAGGATAAAATACATCGGTAAAATATCCAACCGGGAAAGAAATATTTTAATAAAAAATTGCCAAGTTTTTGTTTTCCCTTCTCTTTATGAAGGTTTTGGTTTTCCGGTTGTGGAGGCTATGAGATTGGGAGCTCCGGTGATAACCAGCAACAAAGCGTCATTGCAAGAAATCGGTCGGGATGCGGCCGCTTTAATTAATCCCGCGGATGTAAATTCTATCAGAAAACAAATTAAAAAAGTTTGTGAGAATAAAAATTTTCGTCAAAAGCTTATTGTCCAAGGACATAAAAGAGCTGACCAGCTTACTTGGGAAAAAGCCATAACTGAATTCAAAGCTCTTTTAAAATAAAAAAAATCGCCAAAAGCGATTTTGATTATCGTAAAGTTGATTTAATAGATATTTATTATACTGATTTCCGGAGGATTAAATAATCTAGATCTTACTCCGGATTCACCCAAACCGGCGGTTATATACAAATAGCCGTTTTTTGTTTTAAATAAACCTTTGTCATAATCTTGGCCAATTTTGGTTGGAATCTTAGCTAGACTGCCGAGCCAAGGGAGCCTTATTTGTCCGCCGTGAGTGTGGCCGGAAAAAATAAGATCAAATTTTTGCACTTCGGGTTTTAAAATAATGTCCGGATTATGGGATAGTAAAATGTTAGTATTTTTTGGATCAATTGTTTGACTTAGCTTAGTTATATCAACTCGGCCGGTCCATAGATCATCAGTGCCGCTGATGCTGATATTATTTTCTTTTATTTTAATGTTTTGTGTTTGGTTAAAAAGAATTGGGATTTTCCATTCATCAAAATATTTTTTTATTAAAGCGGTTTTGTCTTTATAGTTGTTGCTTTGACTGCCGGCTAAATTATATTCATGATTGCCCATGACCGCGAAGCAGGGAACAGTTTGACAAATTTTTTCCATCGGTAACAAATAGTTTGCAGCTTTGGCCTGATTTTCAATAAAATCACCGCCCAATAGGATTAGATCTGGTTTTTGTTCCAAAGTCTTGTTGACAACCTTTTGAGTATAATGAGTTTTTTTGTATTTGCCCAGGTGCTGATCGGATAAAAAGCCGATTTTAAAACCTTGATCTTGATTTATTTTTTTTAAATCAAGGTTCGTGGTTTTAACAGTCACTAAACGCGGTTCAATTAAACTACCCCAAAAAATCGTGGAAAAACAAAGAAGTAAAAAAAACAGAATTGTAATTCTGACTAACTTTGTTTTAGGAGGATCGTTTTTTTGGTGTTTATCATAAAAAAAAGAATGTATGATAACATACATCCAATAACCGGAGAAAAATAATATGAAAAATATTACTGAGTCAAAAACCAAATTCATAAATATTAGCCAAAGGGGAGTGGTAGCAGGGGTGGGGATTGAACCCACGACCTTAGGGTTATGATTCCTACGCTCTAACCAACTGAGCTACCCTGCCAAAAACCCGTTAAGCAGGGTTTTTTATTTAAAAAAAATAATTATTGGTAGCGAGAGCCGGACTTTTTGTCATGTGACGGGGCAGTTTTTTCGTCCGCCTCTGTTATATTTAAAGAATTTCCTTTTGGTAGCGGGAGCCGGACTCGAACCGGCGACCTCCAGGTTATGGGCCTGGCGAGCTGCCAACTGCTCTATCCCGCGTTAATTATAAACTTGTGAGTAATATAACACAAAACTATCTTATTTACAATAGGGGGGAAGTAACCCTGGTGCCGCGGGAGAGAGTCGAACTCTCACGATGTTGCCACCACTGGATTTTGAGTCCAGCGCGTCTACCAATTCCGCCACCGCGGCACGATTAGATATTGTTAATTTTTTAATGAACATCTTAGCATCATTTTTAGGGTGCTTTTACCTTTGCTGGTTTTTAGATAATGTTCTCTTCTTTGGGCGTCTTTTTTTGACAAAAAGGATTCATAGAAAACTAAATTTATGGGCAACATTGTTTTAGTGGTGTGAACTTTGCCTAGCTCATGCTCTTTTAGTCGTCTTTTTAAATTTTTTGTGTAGCCGGTATATAGTTTTTTATTTTTGTTTGATTGTAATATATAAACATAATACATCTAGCAGAGTTATCAATTCAGCGATTAAGTCAAAGCGTCCCCCGCACCGCATAGGGTGCGGAGCCGTGAACCTTATATGGTTCACAGTACCAATTCCGCCACTGTGGCTTGATTTTCCAATTGACAATTAACCTGAAACCAATTATATAGGAAAATTAAAAGCTTGTCAAAGAGAGAAATTTGATTTATAATAAAATAAACACATGAGATATAAAACTCTTCAAAATAAAATTTCGTATGGCCAAGGTCATTTCAGTCGTTAATCAAAAAGGTGGAGTGGGAAAAACCACCACCGCTATAAATTTAAGCGCCTATTTAGCTGAACACGGTAAATATGTTTTACTTATAGACCTTGATCCTCAGGCTAACGCCAGTTCGGGACTAGGTATTGAATATCGTGATATAACCAAGGGAGTTTATGAGGCAATTTCCGGACAGCATCTACTTAGAGAAGTGATTTTTTCCACTGATCATATTGGCTTTCGTGTTGCTCCGGCTACTCCTGGGTTGGCCGGTGCCAATGTTGAGTTAGTTAATTTGCCAAATCGTGAATTTAAATTGACCGAAGCTATTTTAGAGGTTCGCGGAGATTATGACTATATTATTATTGATTGTCCTCCATCTTTGGGGCTTTTAACTTTGAACGGATTGGCCGCTTCAGATTATGTTTTAATACCGATACAAGCCGAATATTATGCCTTGGAGGGATTGGGACAACTTATGAACACCATTAATCTAGTTCAAGAAAATATAAAGCCGGAATTAACTGTTTTGGGAGCGGTAATTACCATGTTTGACAAGCGAACAAATCTTTCAGATCAAGTTATGCAGGAACTTTATCAATTTTTTCCGGATAAAATATTTAGAACGGTTATTCCCCGAAATGTCAGGTTAACCGAAGCTCCAAGTCATGGAAAAACCATAGCTCATTATGATCCGGGTTCAAAAGGTGCCAAGGCTTACAAAAAATTGGCAAAAGAATTAATGGATATTTCTCTTTAAGCTGAATTGGGAAAATTAAAAAATTATTAAAAATAAAAATAAAATATTATGTCTCAAAATATGGGATTGGGTCGGGGATTAAGTTCTCTTATTCCCAAAAAGGTGCCGGAAAATGCAATTTCCAAGGAAAACAAAAAGTTATTATCTACCGAAGAGAGTGATCGGATATTAAAAATCCCGGTTGATTTGATTGAAGTTAATCCTCATCAGCCCAGAACTGAGTTTGATCATGATGATTTGGAAGATTTGATGGATTCGATAAAAAAACATGGGATAATTCAGCCGTTGATTGTTACCAAAAAACAAGACGGTTATCAGCTTATTGCCGGAGAACGAAGATTGCGAGCTGCCAAAATCTTGGGCTTGGAAACCGTGCCGGCTATTGTGCGCCAGGTTGGTGAACAGGAAAAAATGGAGCTGGCCTTGATTGAAAACATCCAGAGGAAAAATTTAAACCCCATTGAAAAAGCCATTGCTTATAGAAAAATGATAGAGGAGTTTAGCTTATCTCAAGAAAAAATAGCCGAGCGATTGGGCGTAGGAAGATCCACCATTACCAATAGTATGCGATATTTGGAATTGCCGAGCCGGGTTCAGGAATCTTTGGCCAGCGGTTTGATTACTGAGGGACACGCTAAGAATATCGCCGGTTTAGAAAACGAAAAAAAACAGTTGGCTTTGCTTGATAAAATAGTTAAAAATAACTATTCGGTAAGAGAGACTGAAAAACATGTAAAAACGGACAAAACAAAAATTAAGAAAAAAAATGTTAACAAAATTACAACGCCGGAACTTAAAGAAAAGGAAAATTTGCTTCGTCAAAAGTTAAACACCAAGGTGATAATAGATAAAGAACAAAATAAAGGAAATATAAAAGTGGAGTTTTATTCTGATGAAGAGCTTGATTCCATAATCAATAATATTTTGAATAAATAAAAGTAGAAAAAGTTTATGAAAAAGATTTTTACCGGAGGGATAATTTTAACAGCCTTGTTTCTCGGGCTTACCGGTTGCGAAAAACAAGAAATGCCAATAAAAAACAATGATAATGCTTTAGATGTGCAAGAATCAATTTTAAAACAAAAAACCGCCAATTGGAAACATTATATAAATCCGATAATTCGTTATGAATTTTTTCATCCTGATTATTGGGAGGTGGAAGAAAAAAACGGTTTGGCCAGTGATGTCTGTTTAACCGACGGCGATGAGGAAGTGATGCGATTCAAGGTTTATCCAAATTTGGAAAAAGAAAAAACCTTGCCGGAATTCTTCGCCGAGGATTTTTCAATAGATCTTTTTACCTCACCATACCTTATGGAAGAGGCAGAGATTGATGGACAAAAAGCTTACTGGTTTACCGGAGTTGAGGGTAGAGTTAAGGACAAACCGGCGGAAAAGACCGAGGTGGTGGCTTTGGATTTGGGTACCAGATTTTTGGTAATAGATATTTTTAAAGATTGGCCAACGGCTAAGTTATTATTAAATAAAATTAATTTTTATCCGGCCAAGTCAAAGTAATTTTCAAAATAAAAATTATAAATAAAAAAGACCCGATCTTGATGAAGACCGGGTCTTGTAATTATCTGGATAGGTAGGCGGAGACCTTGGTTTTCGGGTGCTTAGCCCTTACTTCCAAGGTTCCATTTTGATCGGCATAGAAATTGCCAACCAGGTTGGTTTTTCTCAAGGTAAATTCTGTTTCAGGAGAGTTTCTGATCCTGGTGTAGAGTTCCTTGTTATACTCCAGGTAGAACTTGTCTCCCTTTTTTACCTTGAAAAAGCTTTTTGTTTGGCCGGGCGATAGCTCAATCGCCGGATTTTGGGTGGGGGTTTTTTTGGTCGTTTGTTTTTGAGCTGATCTTTTTTTCGTCATCTCGTTGAATGACAAAAGAGCGTTAACAAACAGAACACCCAAAGCGGCCATAATGGCCAGTCCGAAAATTCCGAAAAGGATCCGCATGTACCAAGGTTCTTTTTCTTTGGTCACCGGTTCCTTTTCTTTTTCTTCCTCCTTTTCTTTTTCTTCCTTCTGTTGATTGGTCTTTTTTTTCTGGCTTTTTAGCTTGAGGTCGCTGAAAATAGCGTACATCAAGCCCAGCCCGGCGATGCCTCCGGCAATCATCAGCGTTGTTTCGGTTTCCAGGTCAAAACCGAGTTGGCCAATGACAATGAAAACCAGAGCAATCAGCATAAAGACCAGGAAGATAATTATTTTTTTTATCATCATTTTCCTCCTGTCACTTTTTTGCCAAGAGTCTTCATTGCTTCAAACATATCACCGACAACAAAGACTTTGTTGTTACTTTCGGCCAGAGCTTTGACCGCGTCAATTTGTTCTCGGCTGATGTTGAGCCGGGCCTGCTCTTCCTTGCTAAGACCACTGTATCCATAAGCCTCAGCAATTTTTCTAACGGCTTCGGCTCGGGCCGCTGCGTTTCTTTCAACGGCCACTGCTTGGGCTTCGGCCTCTTGGGTGGCTGTTTTTACGCCGATGGTGGCTACCGTCAGCTCTGTTTGAGCGGCAATCCTTTGCTCTTCCAGTTGCAGACTGTGCTGTCCGCGACGGTCAAGCGCTGCCTTGGCTTCTGGATCCACGACATCAAAAGGTTCGTTCATGGAAATATCAATTACCTTCATGAACGGAATCTCTTTCTCGATCGAGCCTTTAATCTGCGGCAAGATCTTGTCCTGGATCTCATCACGAGGCAGGTTTCTGGCCTCGTTCACATCATATTCCATTACCTGCCTACGAAAAGCGGCCTGGATGATGTCCCTGACTCTTTCATCCAAGACAGTGATATTAGTTTCCTGTCCTGTTTCGTCCACCATCTTTTTTTGCAGACGATAGTACAGTCGGAGCAAAGATAGGGTAGTGTAAAACCCCACTTTTTTTCCTTTACTATCAAGCCTACGCCTTGGCTCAAAATTCAGCTCAAAGCTATGACTGACTTCGCCTGACTTGAGACGAACCAAAGCAAAGGCTCGCGGTCCCTTGCTTCCTGTGGTGACCACTTCACCGTCTTTTATAACGGTGTCTTCAATCATGGCCAAGACCTCAAACGGCCGGACATTGACACTTTGTATGCCAGTGTAGATCCGTCCGTAGACAAAAGTCCATGGCCAGGTGACAGACCAACCCGGATAGCGATATCCGGTGATCCTTTTATCGAAAAAACTCAGCACTGTAATGTAGGCTTCATCCGTACCCACCAGATTGGTCAGGATAAGGATAAAGGCCAGAGTGAGAATAATTCCGAAAATAGCCCAAAATACAATCATTTCTTTCTCCTTTTTTGTTTTGGTTGTTAAAGTTCAGACAAAGAACACTTTACTATATTATGAAATACGTCATTTGTCAAGATTTTTTATTGAAAAATCGGACCATCGCCCGATTTTTTGTTTTATTTTAGCTTGTTTTGCCTTATTTTACAGTTGTCCGCCCAAAAGTTCAATGATTTTTTTAACTATAATATAACTGGCCATAACCAAAGCCAAACCAATGCCGGACCAAATCAAGGTATCCCGACCTTTTTTGATTTTTTCTTCTTTAGCGCCCGAGGTGATCCAAAGCAATCCGCCGTAAATAAACATGATCAAGGCCAGTGAACCGACCAAGCCCATGATGTATTTAACAATCTGGCCGATTACTTCGGCCGGATGATCGGCTTTGGTGAAGTCGGGCAAGGAATATTTTTTGGTTGGTGGGGGCGTGGGTGTGCTGGATTTTTTCTGGGGAACATTGGTGTTTATTCTTTGGCAAGTATGTTCTGTACAAACGAATCCTTCAGCGCACTGCTCATCTCTCTGACAAAAATCTTCCCAACCCCCTTTTTTTAGACAATATTTTTTACCGGTATACGATGATTCATAACAATATTCGTCACCCGAACAATCTAAGTCAGAATCGCACCATTTCATACACACCTTATTCCCTTGATAAGTTTCGCAGGATAAACCTGACTTACACTGAGAGGGAGATGAACAGGGAGTACCAACACCTCCTTTTTCTACGCACATTCCGCTATCGGTATGGCAATAACTTCTGGCGGGAAAATTTACTGAATATTTTTCAAGATCAGTTATACAATCAGAATTTTTTGTACAAAGACATCCATACTTTCCATCATACCCAAGGGGACCACACAATCCAGTTTCGCACATATAAACAGGAGCATCACCAAAGAATTTGGAGCAATCTTCGCCATATGTCAATTTGTCTTTACAGGTGTGGCAGTCACAATATTGCCCGTCCGGACAATTATTATCAAATCCAAAGCAATCCT
>CAZPBK010000004.1:19999-28269 GCA_964584985.1 uncultured Gammaproteobacteria bacterium
ATTTTTTTAACTATAATATAACTGGCCATAACCAAAGCCAAACCAATACCCGACCAAATCAAGGTATCCCGACCTTTTTTGATTTTTTCTTCTTTAGCACCCGAGGTAATCCAGAGTAGTCCGCCATAGATAAACATGACCAGAGCCAGCGAACCGACCAAACCCATGATGTATTTGACAACATTACCAATTATTTCAGCCGGATGTTCCACATTCATAAAATTATCCAAAAGGATTTCACCACCGGCAGAGCCACCCGAAGATCCACCTCCACCACTACCGGATTTTTTTGGTTCAGTGCATTGGCCGTCTTGGCATAAACCTGATTTACAGGCATCATCGCCGGTGCAAGCATCGTTGGCGTTTAACTTTTCAAGGCAGACAGCTGCGTCACAATATTGACCGTCCGGGCATTGGCTACTGTCTGTGCAAATACATGTTCCCTCGGAACAGGATCCGGTTAAACAGATTTCGTTAAAATCTTTGTTGTTAAGGCTACAGATTCCGCCGGTAGATTCTTTTTCCTTGCATTTATAATCGGGATTACTGCCAAAAGTGTGGCAGTATTTTTCTTGAGAACAATGATCTTGCTCAAAGCATTCAACGCATTTTGAAGGGTCAAGATTAGGATTACAGTGTCCGGTAGCACATTCAATATCGTTTAAACATTCATCACCTTCGTCAAAAAATTCTTCGCATATACGAGTGTTCGGATTACAAAAATGTCCTGCCGGACAATTAACCTCGGGTACTGGAGGCCCGGCATCTGTCATTGGTTCACAGCCACAATAATTTTCATTGTGGCAGATTCCCGAGGCGCATTCATCATTATTGGTACATTTGTCGCTGATGTCTTTACCATCGGCTTGCACTGAACCGGCTCCGGTTAAAAAGAACAAACAAAGAATAAGAGAATAAAATAAAAAAAATTTTGTTTTTTGTTTGAGCATGGTGTTATTTTGAAAATTTAGGTATGAATTTTTTCCAGGTTTTGTTTTTATAAGCTTCAATATGCTGGCGAGCGGTGCGGGTTTTAACACTACTTAACCATTCGGGATTTGGTCCTTTGCGGTTTTTGTCGGTAATGATCTGTACCACATCGCCGTTTTTTAATTTATGATCCAAGGGGATTATTTCATTGTTCAAAAGTGCGCCCGAGCATTTATTGCCGATTTCCGTGTGAATATGATAAGCAAAATCAACCGGAGTGGCGCTATCCGGCAGATCTATAACATCGCCTTGGGGAGTGAAAACAAAAATTCGGTTTTTGAAAATATCTATTTTAGCTTCTTTTAAAAAGCGGTTGTTATCTTTGATATTTTTTAGCCAACCAGCCAAATCATTAACCCATTCAATTTCTTTTTTACTTAATCCCGTACCGGCTTCCTTATAGTTCCAGTGAGCGGCAATACCCAATTCCGCTTGTTCGTGCATTTTTTGAGTTCTGATTTGTATTTCCACGATTTCTTGATCATCGTTAAACACGGCCGTGTGTAACGATTGATAACCATTGGGTTTTGGTTGGGCAATATAATCTTTTATGCGACCGCGAATAGGTTTCCAAAGATTGTGGATTACGCCGAGAACCGCATAGCAATCCGCTACATTTTCCACAATAACTCTCATAGCCACCAAATCATAAATCTGTTTAAGATCTTTATTGTATTTATTATATTTTTTATAAAAGCTGTAATAATGTTTAGTTCGTCCATAAATATCATGATAGGAAATATTTTCTTTTTCCAGTTTGTTTTTTATTTTTCTAATCATGTTGTTCAGGGTCTTGCTTTTGATTGGAAAGTTCTTTTTTATTATTTTTTCCGTCAAGGCGTATTCATCCGGATAAGCGTATTTAAAGGCCGCATCTTCCAGCTTAGCCTGCATTTCACCAATACCCAAACGGTTGGCAATGGGTGCATAGATTTCCAGACTTTCCAAAGCAATTCTTTTTTGTTTGTCCGCGGGTAGGGCGTAAAGAGTTTGCAGATTGTGTAAACGATCAGCGAATTTTATTAAAACAACGCGAATATCTTGAGCCATGGCAATAAACATTTTTCTCAGATTTTCCACATATCTTTCAATCCCGCGGTATTTGACTCGGCTTAATTTGGTAATACCTTTGACCATTCCGGAAACCTCGGCGCCAAATTCTTTTTTTATATCCTCCAAGGTTCTTTCCGTATCTTCCGGTACATCATGAAGTAGTCCGGCGATTATAATCGGAATTGATAATTTGAACTCCGCCAGGGTATTGGCCGTGTGCAAACAGTGTTCAATATAATCTTCACCGGTGGCTCTTTTTTGCCCTTTATGTGATTTTTCCGCAAAATAATAAGCCCTTTTGATCAATTCAAGATCAGGATTTTTATAGTTTTTTTTAATTGTTTTTAAAAGTTTTGTTATTGTCATAATATACTGATATTATAGCAAAAATTTTATATTTAAACTACTTTTCGTTTTTGATTGAAAAAGGATTCTATTTTTTTCTTGGCTTGTTTGGTTCTGACAAAATCCAGCCATTCGGGCTTTGGACCTTTTTGACTTCGGTCAACTTCAATTAAAACCACATCATTGGTTTTTAGTCTGTGATTGAGTTTTACCGGTAGTTCATTTACCATGGCTCGTCGACATTTGTGCCCGATTTCAGTGTGAATGTGATAGGCAAAGTCAATCGGAGTGGAACCGAAAGGTAATGATAAAATTTCTCCCTTGGGAGTATAAATATAGATCTTTTTAGGTAGAATTTCCGAAGAAAAGTTATTTAAAAATTCTTCATCATCTTTGTATTGTCTTTGTTTTTCCAAAATCTCTTCAATCCAGGCCGGGGTTTTTTTTCTGGGATTTTTATAATACCAGTGAGCCGCCAGTCCGTACTTGGCTTCATCGTTCATTTCTTTGGTGCGTATTTGAAATTCCGTTAAGCGACCGTTTAGTCCAAAAACCGTGGTATGTAGACTGCGATAATGGTTTTTTTTCGGGTTGGCGATATAGTCTTTTACTCTTCCTTGTTTAGGTTTCCAAAGATTGTGAATTATCCCCAGAATACGATAACAATCATCAATCGAATCAGTGACCACGCGCAGAGCAAAGACATCACATATTTCCATGAAGGATTTTTGTTTATGTTTCATCTTTCGATAAATGCTGTAAAAATGTTTAAATCTTCCCTCAAGGCGACAATTAATATTTTTTGTTTTGGTTTGTCTCAATAGGATGTTTTTAGTTTTTTGGATGTATTTGTCGCGATTCTTTTTTTCATCCACATTAAAACGTTTTTCAATTTTTTTGTATTCTTCCGGATTTAAAATTCTAAAGGCATAATCCTCCAATTGCCAACGCAGGCGCCAAGTTCCCAATAAATCAGCTATGGGTGCCAATATTTCCAATGATTCCACGGCCAAAAATTTTAATTTTTCCGGATTGTCAATAATTTGTTTTTTCAATTTTTCAATATTGGAGCACATTTTTATCATGATTACTCGCGGATCTTTGGCCATACCCAAGATCATTTCTCGTAAATGATTGGCATATAAAGAGGTGTTTCGGACTTTTATGGATTTTATTTTTTGAAAATTTTCAATCATTTTGGCTGTGTCTTTTCCAAAATTTTTCTCTATTTCTTTTATTCCCGTTTTTGTTGTGTGTGGTAGGGCGTGAAGCAGGGAAGCACAGATGGTCGGAGTTTTTACTTTTAGCGTGGATATCTTTTGAGCGGTTTTTAAGGAGTGATCAAGTATTTCCGTTTGATCGGATAGATTTTTTTTGGCATAATTAAACGCTTTTAATATTTGAGCAACTTTTTTGTCCAGTTTTCTGTGAACAATTTCATCTAATTTTGGGGTTTTTTCGACTAGATCAAAAAATAAAACAGCACAAATAAATTCAGCTCTGGCGTTTTCTTGGCTTATGGGGAGCACTCTTTGGATAGCTTTACCATACAAGCGTTTTTTCTCAATAAAGTTAAAAGTTTTTAGAGATTCTTTAAGAAGCTTGTCTGCTTTTTTTATCAAGTTTATACGAGGATTGGGATGATGTTGTTTGATTGTATTGATAAGAGTATTTATATCCATATACCTATATTTTAAGCACATTTTAGTAAAATTTCAAATGGGACTTGACAAAAAAAGAAAAGTTTGCTATAATACGGATGTTGATGATAGGGTAAATTAGATCCCAATTTGAAGACTCCCCGGCCTTTGGTCAGGGAGTCTTTGTTTTAAAAAAGTATTAATAATAAAATTATACATGAATTTATCCACTTTTGTTTCAATCTACTTGTAAAGCTGATAAATTTTTGTTATATTTATTTTTGTAGGGTACCTGTGACACCCTATCATCAACTTTAATTGGGGTTACAATCCAGGACCCTACACTCAAAAAGTCCCGCTCAAGCGGGACTTTTTGTTTTGTTTTTTATAAAAAAACCTTCGTCAAAAGAGGGATTATTTTTTTTGTTTGTTTTTATCGGTTGTACATTTTGAGTTTGAACATACTTCGGCTTTACCTTTTTGTATGATTAAAGAACCACAGACTTTACATTTTTTTCCGGTTGGTTTTCCCCAAAGAACAAATTTACATTTTGGATAACGATCGCAAGCATAGAATGATCTTCCGCCTTTGCCACGTCGACTGACCATTTCTCCTTGTTCGCATTTGGGGCAGGTGACACCGGTTTTTTGGCTATAGCTTTTTATATATTTGCATTCAGGATAATTTGAGCAACCCAAAAAGGGTCCGTAGCGTCCGGTTTTTTTAACCAGAGGGGCGTTACACTCCGGACATTTTTCATCAACCAACTCGGGTTCTGGTCTTTCTTGTTCTTGTCCGGGCAAAGGTTTGGTATTTTTGCATTCAGGATAATTTGAGCAAGCTAAAAATCGTCCATAACGCCCGGTTTTTATAATCATGGAGCTACCACATTTCTCACATATTTCATCGGTTTTTTCTTCTGTTAATTCTTTTTTGGTTAAGGTCTTGGTTTTTTCTTCCAAGTTTTGGTGAAAAGGTTGATAAAAGTTTTTTACCACCGGTTGCCACTGTTTTTTCCCGCCGGCTATTTTATCCAAATCATCTTCCAGTTTGGCGGTGAATTTATAATCAACAATGTTGGAGAAATGTTTTACCAAAATATCATTAACCATAATGCCCATGTCGGTTGGTTTTAATTTTTTATCTTCTTTAATTACATATTTTCTGTCTTGAATGGTGGCAATGGTCGGGGCATAGGTTGACGGTCGTCCAATACCATATTCTTCCAAGACCTTAATTAAAGAAGCTTCGCTATAACGAGCCGGTGGTTGAGTAAAGTGCTGTTCCGCATCCAATTTGTCCAAAGTGACTTTTTCTTCGGGTTTTACTTCCGGTAAGATGTTTTCTTTGGTTTGGGTTTGATAAACTTTTAAAAACCCCGGGAATTTGATAATTTGTCCGGTGGCTCTGAAGCTGTAGTTGTTATCGCTGTTAATATCCAAAGTGGTTTTATCAATTACCGCCGCACTCATTTGGCTGGCCACGGCTCTTTGCCAAATCAGACTATACAATTTATATTGTTTGTCATCCAAATATTGTTTTATGCTTTCCGGAGAATATTGAACATGGGTGGGGCGAATAGCCTCATGGGCTTCTTGAGCGCCTTTGGCTTTTTTGGTAAAGCGTCTTGGTTTTTCCGTTGCAAATTCAGAGCCGATATTTTCTTTAATAAAATCATTGGTTTCATTTAAAAAGTCATTGGATAGATTAAGCGAATCGGTTCTCATGTAGGTGATTAAACCGACCGAACCTTTGGAACCGATCTTTATTCCTTCGTAAAGTTGTTGCGCTATCCGCATGGTATTTTTAGCTGACAGGTAAAGTCGATTATTGGCCGCTTGTTGCAAAGTGGAAGTTCTAAAAGGTGTTGGCGGTTGTTTTTTGCTTTGTTTTGTTTGGACATCGGCAATACGATAATCGGCCTTTGTTAGATCGGCTTTTAACTTGCCTGCTTGTTCTTGGTTTTTTATGGCCAATTTTTTCAAAGTCTTGCCGTTTTTGGCATGCAGTTTGGCTAAGATTTTTTGATTTTTTTTGGTTCCAAATTCTGCTTCCAAGGTCCAGTATTCATCTTGTTTAAAAGCTTCTCGCTCTCTTTCCTTTTCCACAACCAAACGAACGCAAACCGATTGTACGCGGCCGGCTGATAAACCACGAGCCACTTTTTGCCAAAGAAAAGGGGACAATTCAAAACCAACTAAACGATCCAGAATACGGCGAGCCTGTTGGGCGTCAACCAAATTTTTATTAATTTGACGCGGATTTTTTAAGGAGGCTTTAATCGCTTTTTTAGTGATTTCATGAAAGGTTATGCGGTCATATTCTTTTGGTTTCAAAATCTTGTCCAGATGCCAAGCAATGGCTTCTCCTTCTCGGTCTTCGTCCGAGGCATATAAAATTTTTTCGGAGTTTTTAGCTAGTTTCTTCAGTTTGTTGACTTGATTTTGCGCTTTTTCCGGTATTTCGTAAAACGGTTGAAAATTGTTTTCAATATCAATTCCCATCTTTCTTGGCGGTAAATCACGAACATGCCCATAAGAGCTTTCCACTTTGTAGTCTTTTGGTAAAAATTTGGAAATTGTTTTGGCTTTGGTGGGGGACTCTACAATAACTAATTTCATAGAAATTTATAATGGATAAAACAGCGAGCTAATCGGTTTTTTATTTTTAAATTAGTCGCAATATTTTTAAAGTTTAATTTAATATTCAAAGATTAATATGACAAGGTTTTGTTTTTTTGTCAAATAAAAGCGGTTAAAGGCCGGTAAAAAATAATTTGTTTATTTTGGAAAGTTAGTTTTTTGTTCTAGCTGTTTTTCAGGGCTAATCCATTTTTTTCTTAAATCCGAACAAAGGAAAAAAGAGCCGGTAATTAAAATCAGATTATCGGGTTTGGCGTTTTTCATGGCCGTATCTAAGGCTTTATAAGGATCCAAAAAGGTTTTTGGTTTTGTTTTGGAAGTTATTTTTTTAGCTAGAATCAAAGGATCAATGAATTTACGAAAATTGTTTAGCGAGCGGGTACAGTAAAAAGTAGGATTAAATCTTGAAAATTTTTCAAAACATTTTTTAGGATTTTTGTGATCACCCAAAGCACAAACAATATGCAGGCGCCTGCTTTTGGCAAAAAGGTCGGATATTTTTTTAGCCAAATAACCTAATTTATCCGGATTGTGCGCCCCGTCCATTATAATCAAAGGTTTTTTTTGTAGTATTTCCATCCTGGCGGGCAGGGGCGAAGGGTGTTTCAAACCTTTTTTGATCTGATTTTCATTGATGTCTAAATATTGAGCCACGGCGGAAACTAAAGTTTGGTTAGGATTATTTTTGGATTTGACCAAATGCAGATCAGCTTTTAATTTTTGAGCTTCTTTTTTGATTATTTGTTGAACAACCGGTTTTCTTACTGCGGAAAAAACCGTTCCGTTTTGGCGAATAATGCCGGCTTTTTCATAAGCGATTTTGCCCAGAGAATTTCCTAAAATGTGAGTGTGGTCCAAACCGATGTTGGTAATTATGGACAATTCGGTTTGGTCTACGGCGTTGGTGCCATCATAACGGCCACCGCAACCGGTTTCCAAAAGAACATAATCAACTTTTTTCTTTTGAAAGTATTTTAAGGCCAAAAGCAACCAAACCTCAAAATAACTGGGCAGATCAAATTGTTTATGGCATTTTTCAATAATCGGTTTTATTTCCTCCACCAGGTCAAGGAATTCTTTGGCGGAAATAAATTTATTATTGATCTGAATTTTTTCCGTGCTTACGCTGACAAAAGGTGAGAAGTGAGCACCGACTTTAAAATTGGATTTTTGTAAAATATCGGACAAGTGATTTACGGTTGAGCCTTTACCACTGGTGCCGGCCACATGGATTATTTTTAGTTTTTTGTCCGGATTTCCGGCCAGCTTTAAAAGCAAGCGGGCTCGTTTAAAATGATGCTTAGGATTGGAAGTGCCTTGATGAAAATTAACATTTCTGATATTGCCTAATGATTCTATATAGTTTTCCGCTTGTTGGAATTTTTTTAACAAAGTTTGACTCATTATAAAAGGGTTATTTTTCTATATCATAAAAAAAAATTATCATTTAAGCAAATCATTGACAAAAAAAGTGAATTATGATAATGTCTGATGTTAACGGTTTTTCATTAAAACCGGTTCTTTACAAAACCAGAGGAGGAGGAAACTCATGAACTTGAAAAATGAATTAAAGAAAAAGCAGACTTGGTTTGTTGTGTT
>CAZPBK010000004.1:28369-47094 GCA_964584985.1 uncultured Gammaproteobacteria bacterium
ATTACTTATTACAAATCACTTTACAATCATATAATTGTTATTTCCGGTGTCTTTAACCAAGCCTTTCATTTCCAAAACTATCAAACAGGAATTAACCTCTTTGGCGGTCAGACCGCTGCGTTTTATTATTTCATTGATATGAAGAGGCTCGTTTTCCAAATGTTTAAGAATAGTGGCTTCTTCAGCCGAGTCCGGAATTGTTTGGCGGTTTTTTTGAAATGATTTTAATTGTTTGATATTAAGTTCTTCCAAAATATCCTCGGCTGTTTGCACCAATTTGGCACCGTTTTGAATTAATTTATTGGTACCTTCGGATAGGGGATGATTGATTTGTCCGGGAATGGCAAAAATTTCACGATTTTGTTCTAAAGCAAACTTGGCGGTGATCAGCGCGCCCGAACTTTCAGCCGCTTCCACTACTAAAACGCCTTGCGACAAGCCGGAGATTATTCGGTTGCGACGAGGAAAATTATATTTAAGAGGCATGGTGCCAAGCGGAAATTCACTGAGCAAAAGGCCGTTTTTTTCCACAATGCCTTTGGCCAAAGCCCTGTTGGTGGCCGGGTATAGATTTTTCGGATCCAGGCCGGAGCCGAGAACAGCTATGGTGGGGGAATTGTTTTCCAAGCAAATTGAATGAGCCAAAGCATCAACACCAAGAGCCAAGCCACTGACAATGGTTAGATCTTGTTTGGTTAAGGGCTCCAGAATTTGGCGACAGGCGATTTGTCCGTAGGCGGTGATTTTACGACTGCCGACCGTGGCTAAACATTGGGAATTTAAAAGTTCTATATTTCCTTGATAATAAAGAATAAAAGGCGGGGAAAAGATTTGTTTTAAAATTTGCGGATATTTTTCCGAGTTTATGGTAATGGCTTTGATATTCAAATCTTGCATTTTTTTCAATTCTTGGTCCGGATCAATCTCTTGTTTTTGCAGGTTAAATTGTTCCAGGTTTTTTTCCGTAAAGCCGGCTTGTTTTAATTCAAAAGACTCAGCTTGCCAAGCTGTTTTTAAATCAGGGAAATGTTCCAGCAAAAGCTTGATTTTTTGCCAACCGATATTGGTTATCCTGGAAAAAGCAATCCAATATTTTAAATCTTGCATATTTTGTATAAAAGGTTGTTTATTATAAGTATATTATCATCAGCCTGAAAAAACCGCAATTGTTTATAAATAAAAAAACAGATTTGGTAGAAGGAGTATTGCTTGTCTAAAATTAGTAAAAAAGACAAGGAGGAAAATCTCTTGTTGACAAAATCTGTTTTTTGTGATATAATTCCAAGTTAAAATCAGAAATAAAACCTTGACATTTTTTGGGAATTGGTTAAGATGGCTACTGATAAGTATTGGCCAACAGGGCTATGCTTACCAGTGGAACGCCACAGTATCCCCTCCTATCCTGCGGAGTTCCTAATTCACAATCATTTGTGAGCTGGTGAGCTTAGTTGTGTTGGCCAATTTTTTTTAACGACGCTCACAATAGTGGGCGAGGAGGCTATTATGAAGTTGATATGGAAAATCATGTTTGTTTTTGCTCTTTTTGTGGCCGCGGGAAGTTTGTCTTCGTGCATGGCCACGCGACATCATGTGATGATGCCGAACGGGGATGTACCTGATTATCTGTGTTCAGCAGATCAGGAATGTCCTCCGGGATTTTTCTGCGCGAACGGCGGGTATTGCAAGTCCGCCAAAAGCGTGCAGATCATTGATCGCGTGGATCCCAGTCTGCGCGGTAAGTGCAGGAGTTACCGTGACTGCCCGAACGGCTACTACTGCGCGACAAGCGGGAAATGTATCTCTAAAAGTAAGTTTCCCTATTAACATTTGACATTTTCCCGGCTTTGCCTCATCAGGCAAAGCCGGTTTCTTTTTGTTTTCTTAATTGACAAAAAAGTAATTAAATGATATGGTGTTTTGAAAGGTTGGACTACTTTTTTGCTTTGATTAAAACTGTTTTGAAACAGGAGGATAAATGAAAAAGATTTTTGTTTTGCTTGTTTTGATAGCTACTGCTTGTTCTTTTGAGCATACTACTGTGCCCTATGAGGCGATTTATCAAGAACCTGACTATCAAGTGATTACTTGCGTTCAAGGAAACGGTTGTTATGTGGAAGATGATTCTTATATTTTGTACTCTCGTTTTGTGGCTGATTGGCGACGAGGAGTGTATCGCAGTCGTGATCATCGCAATCCCACCAAGCGAGCCAGACCCGGCAGCTATCATACCAAACATAGAAAATTGCCGGCCAAATATCGGAGTGGGAACATTGAGTATATCATGGATCGTCGTTTTATTCGGTATCCGGCTTGGTCAGAACCAAGCGACGAATGATATGAGCAAGCCAAAGACCCGTCTGCATTTTGACGGGTCTTTTTTCTTTAGCTTAGGAGAGATTTGATTTCTTGGAGAATTTGTTTTTTTAATTTTTTTAATTTATTTTTTTCCAAAAGACCGAATTTGTTTAAGACAAAATTTACAGTATCTGTTTGTCCTTGATTTTTTTCTTGGCCAATGCCGATTCTGATTCTGGTAAAATCTTGAGTTTGCAAATGACGGATTATGGATTTTACTCCGTTATGTCCGGCGGCCGAGCGATTGGTTTGAATTTTATATTTTCCTAAAGTCAAATCCAAATCATCGTGAATAACCACCAAGTCTTGCGGTCTGGCTTGGAAAAAGTCAAGCACGGCTTGCACTGATTGTCCGGAATTATTCATCATGGTTTGCGGTTTGATCAAGATTATTTTTTCCCTGTTTAAGCGTCCTTGGGAAATTTCAGCTTTAAACTTTTTTTTATCTTGCCAAGCAGAAAAATTTTCTTGGCTGAGCCACTGGTCGAACAAAAAATCCAGCATGGCAAAACCAATGTTGTGTCTGGTGTTTTGATATTTCTTTCCGGGATTGCCCAGACCGACGATAATTTTCATATTGCTTAAAAGTAAAAAGTTATTTTTCCACAAAGCGCAGTTTTATACCACACCCCAAATAATTAAAATAATTTCTCAGGGTTTTTTTAATAAATCGGCGGTAAGCGGTGGGGATATTTTCCGGTCGTTTGGCGGTGATTTCAAAAGTCAAAGGTTGAACCTTGGCTTGTTTTATTTGATAAATAAAACTTGGTTTTTTGCCGTATTGCTGGGGTGGTGATTTTTTCTTTAAAAGATATTTTAAAAAGTCATCAAGTTTTTCTTGGGAAAGTTTTCTGCGTTGATTTTGATAAATTTCCACGACCAGATTAAGTAATTTTTTGGCTTTAAAGCCTTTTTTGGTGGAAGTGAAAACAATCGGTGCCCAAGTTAAAAAAGGAAAATGCTTATGTAAAAACTCAACATATTCACGATCTGAATAAGTGGTTTTGTCCTTTAATTTATCCCACTTGTTAATAACAAAAATCAGTGATTTATTTTGGTCTAAAATTTCTCTAGCCAAGCTTTTGTCCTGAGTGGTGATCGGTTCGGAGGCATCAATCAGTAAAAGGGTGATTTGGCTTTTTTGCAAACTCTCCAAGCTTTGTTCAATACTGTATTGATTAATTTTATTTTTAATTTTTCTTTTTTTGATGATGCCGGCTGTGTCAATGAAATTTAAAAGGTAGGTTTTTTCTTGGGATTCAAATTCCATAGTTATGTCTTGGCTGTCGCGAGTGGTGTGAGGAGTTTGGGAAACCACGGCCAGTTTTTCTCCGGCTATTTTATTTAGCAAAGAAGATTTTCCCACATTGGGCTTGCCCAAAAGAGCGATCTTGATTTCAACCGGTCGATTTTCCGTTTCCAGCCTTTCTTTGGATTTTTTTTCAGAGAATTTAGATTTCAAAACTTGGTTAACATCATCCAAAAGATCTCCGGTACCAAATCCTGTTTTGGCCGAAACTTGGTAAACATTTTCAAGTCCCAGTTTGAAAAAATCCGCAGTTTGATTTTTTATTTTTGGAGAATCTATTTTATTGATAACCAAAAAAACCGGTTTATTGGTCTTTTGAGCCAAGCGAGCGTATTCTTTGTCTTGCGGTAAAAGGCCTTGTTTGCCATCCACCACTAAAAGAATTAAGTCGGCTTTTTCCAAAGATTTTTTAGCTTGATCCACTGATTCACGGTCAATTTCTTGATCAGATTCCACATCAAGTCCGGCGGTGTCAATCAGGTTGATGGTTTTTCCTTGCCAAAGGCAATCTCCAATTCGGCTGTCACGGGTAGTGCCGGCTTGAGCCGAAGTCAAGGCGGTTTCTTGTTCGGTTAAACGATTAAAAATGGTCGACTTACCAACATTGGTGCGACCAATTATAGTTACCAAAGGATTTTCATTTTCCAGTTTTTTCATATTTTTATTGATCGGTTTGGTTGTTTGCCTCCAAACCAAGGACGATCATAAAATCAAGATCCGGAGCAGCTGAATTGCTAATCCATTCCGGGATTTGATTTCCCATTATAGTAGAATTATATTGTTTTTTTAAGTAGTTGCTTTGTTTGTTTAGTTCTCGGTCGGAAAGTTTGTAAATAACGGTTTTTTTATGGTTTTGCTGGGGAGCGTTGCCGATTTTAATTACTTTGTAGCCTTGCTGTTTTAGTTCTTGCGAATTTCGTGAAGCCAGGCCGGGAATAGTGGTGCCGTTGCGAATTTCAAATCTGGCCGGTTGGGTTTTTGGCGCAGTTATTTTTTTTTCACTGAAAAGAGTATCGGCCAGGTATTGAATATCGCTAAGATCATCGCCTCGTGGCTTTAAAACATAAGCCTCATTAACAATACTGGCGTAAAGATAGCCTCCTGGTGAATCATCTAAAATCTTGGTGTTTATGGAGCTTAAGTCTGTTTTTTGCACTAACTTGGCCAGCTTAAGAATTTCCCAAGGCTCAAGATCTGTTTTTAGGTGTTTTGATAGTTCACTGAGAAGGCCGGATATTTTTCCCGGACTTAGAAAAAAATTATAAGAAAAAACCCTGTTTTTGATTGCTTGGATAACTTTTTGTTGTCTGAGGCTACGGGCAAAGTCAGAGCCTTGTCCGTTATTGCCGTGTCTGGAGCGGGTAAAATTAAGAGCAGTTTCTCCGTCCATGGTTTGCCAGCCTTTTTCAAAGGAAACCACTTTGTACTTGTGATCCTTGGTTGGGAATTGAAAATCTGTAAATGGCGTATCTACTTGAACCTTAATTCCGCCCAATTCATCAATCATTTTTTCAAATCCGGAGAAATCAATTCTTACATAATAATGAATTGGTTGGTTAAGTAAATTTTCTACTACCTCTTTGGTTAAAAGCGCTCCTTGACCGAAATTTTTTTGTTCACCAAAGGCGTTGGCATTATTGATTTTCCACCAGCCGTAGCCCGGAATTTCCACCAAAAGATCTCTGGGAACGGATATCATGGCCGCTTCTTTTGTTGACGGTTTTAAGCTAGCGAAAATAATAGTATCTGTCAAATAGGGACCGTCATGTTTTTTTCCGCCCATCCCTAAAAGCAAAAAATTAATGCGGTCGTCTGATTCTCCTTGCAGATTTCCTCCTCCGGCCAGACTGTTAAGTTGTTTGAAAATATTAATTTTTCCGCTAAAAACATCGGTAATGCTGTTATTGGTAAATAAAACCTGATAAGAAAAAACCAAAAAAGCCACTATTAAAACAACCAGTAGGTAAATAATGAATTTGCTGACTTTGAATATTTTTTTGCCTTTTGGGCGTTGATTGTCCGCTTTGGTTAAAAGGTTTACCTTGGGATCAGTTAAATGATCCTGAGTTTTTTGGTATCTTTGCATAAAAAAATAAAAAACGATCAAGTTTTTCTCTCTTTTTTATTATAAAACAAAATAGGTTGAAAAACAAGAGCGAAAAAGGGGAGTGAGGGTTTGAAATATCTGTTTAATGTGATATAATGTTAAAGATTAAAGAAGTTATCCACTTTCTTATTATTTTTTAAATATGTCTTTTTCAGATAAAGATTTTTACGATAATAAAACCCCGGGTCAAAAAGTGATTGAGTTTATATGGGATTTGATCAAGGTGGTTTGTATCTCGCTGGCCATAATTATTCCGGTTAGATATTTTTTGATCCAACCTTTTTATGTTAAAGGAGCGTCCATGGAGCCCAGTTTTTATGATCATGAATATTTGATTATAGATGAAATCAGTTATCGCTTTGATGATCCGGAAAGAGGGGATATTATTGTTTTTAAATTTCCCAAGGATCCGTCACAATTTTATATAAAAAGAGTGATCGGTTTGCCGGGCGAAACTGTTGAAATAAAAGATAATCATGTTTATATCACCAAAGGGGAAAAGCGTTTTATTTTAGACGAAAGTTATTTAGCTGAAAATACCAGGACAACCAGAAGTAAAAAATGGACTCTGGGAAAAGGCGAATATTATGTATTGGGAGATAATCGTGAGCATAGTTCTGATTCTCGCAGTTTTGGTCCGGTTTACCGAGATTTGATAGTGGGCAAGGTTTGGTTTAGAGGTTGGCCTTTGTGGCGTTTTACCTTTTTTTCAGGGGAAGACTATTATAAAAGTCATAATGGAGCATAGGCTGAGTATTGTTTTAATTGCGTGATTTATAAAAAGTTAAAATATTTTATTTATGCCCAGAAGAAAAAAACAAGAACAACCAAAAGAAGAAATAAAAAAAATAAAAACTCCTCACTTATTGGAAGGATTTAAAGATATTCTTCCCGCGGATGACAAATATTGGAATTTTGTGGAAAACGAAGTGCGAAAGATTATTCATGATTACAGTTTTCGTCGCGTTGAAACACCTGTTTTGGAAAAATATGAATTATTTAATCATACCTTATTTAAACGATCCGGAATTTTGGATAAAGAATCTTTCAATTTTATTGATAAAGGGTATAAGGTTATTATGCGTCCGGATGCCACAGCTTCGGTGGCCAGAGCATTTATTGAACATAATATGATTAATCAAGTCATGCCGGTAAAATTATATCATTGGGGAAAAATGTTCCGACAAGGAAAAATTGAAGAAGACAAGTTGCGTCAGTTTACACAGGTTAGCTTTGAAATAATTGGAGATTCTTCACCTTTTCTTGATGCCGAGTTGATTATTTTAGCTTATTTTCTTTTGAAAAAACTGGGAATTGATACCGAGGTCAAGTTGAACAGTTTGGGCTGTACGGTCTGTCGTCCGGAATATGCCAAGGCTTTGTCCGGTTTTATAAAATCAAAAAGAGCAACTGTTTGTGCCGAATGTAGAAAAAAAGCTACCCGCGATCCTTTTTATTTTCTTAATTGTACCAATAATAAATGTCAAAGAGTCAGAGATGAGGCTCCGCAAATGGTGGATTGGTTATGCGATAATTGTCGAGATCATCTTTTCCGAGTTTTAGAATATTTGGATGAGCTTAAAATTCCTTATAAACTTGCACCTAGCTTATTTAGAAACTTTGACTATTATTCAAAAACTGTCTTTGAGTTGCAAACTTTGGAAGAAGAAGATAAAAAATCCGTGGTCTTGGTCGGGGGAGGCCGTTATGACGATTTAATAGAAATGCTCAACGGACCAAGTACTCCGGGAGCCGGTTTTTCGTTGGGGATTGAAAAGGCAATCAATCAAATTAAAGCGCGAAAAGTGGAATTACCCAAGCCGGAAGCCCCAGATCTTTTCATGGCTCAAATCAGTGAGCAGGCCAGGAAAAAAGCCTTTGTCTTTTATGAAGAGTTAAGAAAAGAGGGTTTTTCAGTTAAAGCTAATTTTTCAAAAAGCAGTTTAAAAGCTCAATTGGATATAGCTACCAAGATGGGCGCAAAACTGGTTCTTATTCTGGGAAAGAAAGAAGCTTCCGAAGATACTATTTTATTAAGGGATGTGGCCAGCGGAATACAAGAGGTGGTTAATATTAAAAAAGTATTGCCGGAGATAAAAAAGAGATTAAAGGAAAAAAGAAAACAAGAAGAAGAATAGTTTGACTTTACAGTTTTTTTGCTGTAAAATAGCAGAATATAAAAAAATAAAGGAGTTGTTAAACTTATGGCTTTAGAAGTAAAAAGAAAAAAAGGCGAAACATTTGAAGCTTTTGTCAGAAGATTTAAAAAACGTTTAAGACAAAGCGGCTTGACTTTGGAGTATAGAAAAAAGACTTACAAAAAAAAGCCGGTTAGTCGTAATTTACAAAAAGCTCAAACCTTGGCACGGAAAGAGCATAGGGAAAGAAGAGAATATTTAAAAAAAACCGGAAAACTAAAAGAGGAATAATATTGTATTTATTCAGGTTTTGGTTTTTATTCTTATTCAATTTGTTGTATAATTAATATGAATTTGAAAAATGATATAGACTTGGCTTTTAAAAAAGCCATGCAAGAAAAAGACAAAGAGGGACTGTCCGTTTTAAGGATGCTTAAAGCCTCATTAAAAAACAAGGCAATTGAAACAAAAAAGCAGGTTTTGGAGGATGCCGATATTTTAACGGTTTTAAAATCCGAAATAAAGAAGCGTCGTGATTCCATTGAGTCGTTTTTGGAAAATGACCGAAAAGAACAAGCGGAGAAAGAGAAAAAAGAGTTAGCGGTCTTGCAACGGTTTATGCCTGAACAAATAGGAGAAAATGAAATAATTCAGACCGTTGAAAAGGTAATCAAGGAATTGCCGGAAGAAGAGCAAGGTAATTTTGGTAAAGTGATGAAAGCGGTTATGGCGAAAATTGGACAAAAAGCCGATGGAGGTTTGGTGGCCGCAACGGTTAAAAAACTCTTGTCCGAATAATTTATTGTAAGTTCAAGAAACTTTAGTTTACAATAGGTAATTATTAATAAGACCGTTTCTTTGACAAAGGGCGGTCTCGGAGGGAAAAGATGAGGAGAAAAATAAATCAAAATAAATTATTTATAAAAATAACCGCTATTTTTTTTGTATTGGTATTGGCGGTTATTTTATTTTTTGGTTCAGCTGTTCAAGCCCAGGAAAACGATATTCAATCCGGGTTGCAGGATACGGGCGAAGCGGCCGGATTGCAAACCGATGATCCCAGAGCCATTGTTGGTAGGATAATCAATATAGCCTTGGGATTGTTGGGATCGGTGGCTATTATTATTGTTTTATATGGAGGCTTTTTGTATATGACTGCTGGTGGAGAATCTGAGAAAGTTGATAAAGCTAAAAAGGTTTTAATCAACGGTTTTATAGGTTTGACCATAATTTTGTCTTCTTACGCCATTGTTTCTTTTGTGATCAATCGCTTGATGGGAGCTACGGAAGGTGGTGACGGTTTGGAAACTCAATATTACGCCAGTCCTATTTTGGGTTCTGGTTATGGTTTATCCAATGCCGCCTTTGGTCAAGTTATTCAAAATCATTATCCCAAACCCGAGCAAACCGAAGTGGCCAGAAATACGGCAATTATGGTGACTTTTCGTTCGGAAATTGATCCAAATTCGGTTATAGATTCAGAAGCTGAAACAGATTATCCTTGTCCCGATTCAATGACCGAAGGTACGATTTGCGGACCAATAAATACTGATTCCATTCGGATTTACAAATGTCAAGACATGATTAATGAGACTCAACCGGACGCAGATTTGGTAGATTGCCATTCTGCCGAGATCACCGATATTTCCAACGAAGACTTATTGGTGCCCGGTTATGTGATGGTGGCCGCTGATCATCGCAATGTTATTTTTAATCCTTATGGAGATTCAGCGGATCAACATTTGGGTAATTCGGACGAAGAGGTTCCTTATATTGTTTATTTAAAGGAGAGTATCAGAAAAGACGACGGTAGTGGAGACTCTATTTTTAATGTTAAATACAATGAATATAAGTGGCGGTTTACCACCGGCACGGTGATTGACTTGGTGCCGCCGAAAATTATTTCCGTTATTCCGCCCGATGTTGTTTATCCCGACCTTCAGGAAAAAGGGCTTGATGAAAATGGTTATGTTTATTTAAATTCATTGGTAGTGGTAAATTTTGATGAGCCGGTTATTCCACTTTTTGGCCAAAGTCAATCTTGCACAGCCGAAGATGAGAACAATGAAATTGAGATTACCGGTGAAGAAATTTTACCAAATTGTACAACTAATCATATTCAAGGTGATTGGCAGGTTGGAATTAATGGATACCGAACTGTTCAATTTAGACCGTCAACTCAATGCGAAGGAGTGGATAAAAATTCTTGTGGTCAACCGGTTTACTGTTTACCGGCCAATTCAGAAATAACCTCTTTGGTTAAAGCGGCCGAGGTTGGTGAAACCGGTATAGCCCAATGGTTTACCGGCATAATGGATATGGGACAAAACTCTTTGGACGGTAATGGCAATGGGGAAGCTGAAGGCCGGGATGCGGATAATTATGAATGGAAATTTACCACGGGGGAGTCTTTAGAACTTGAACCGCCGAAAATAACTTCTGTGGAGCCGGCCAACAACTCGGAAAATATTGATATTTTTCAGCCGATAATCGCTACTTTTGATGAAGCTTTAGATTCGGCTTCAGTGGATGAAGAGGTTTCTTTAAAAGGTTATGCTTATAACGAAGAATATGCTAAGTGGTATGATGCCAATTTGTTTTATAATAATGAAAGCGAGACCTTGGAAATGCAGAAAATTAAATTAGAGCACGGCCCTTTTGCCGAGTGGAATCCGACTGAGGGTGAAGCACCCAAATATACGCCGGTCATTACTTCCAAAATAAAAGATTTATTTCAAAACTGTTTTAATCCTTCTACTGAAAAAAATACTTTAGATAATAGCCATTGTTATAGTTCTGATTTAAATGATGGTGATTCCTGCTGTCCGTCCGGAGCTAACAATGTTTTGGATAAATATTCGGATACGGCCGTTTGTCCGGAACCATGGGAATAACTTGCTAATCAATTTTAAAAATCCATGCTTGTCAAAAAACATTACAAAAAAATTATAATCAGCTTATTTATAGGTTTGCTGGTTTTTGGTTTTTTGGGATTTTTTAATTTGTCAGCCTTGCAGGCTCAGGAACTTGATCTGGGCGTGGAGGAAGTCGGTGAAGCTACCGGTCTAAGTCAAGGAGGCGGTGATTTAAGGGTAACCATTGGAAAAATAATTCAAGCCTTTTTAGGCTTTTTAGGAGTAATTGCTTTAGCTATTGTTTTATACGGCGGGTTTTTGTATATGACGGCTGGTGGCAGTCAAGATAAAATTGATAAAGCCAAAAAACTTTTAATAAATGCTTTTATCGGGTTGACCATTATTTTGGCATCTTACGCTATTACCTCTTTTGTGATCAGTCGTCTAACCGAGGCCATTGGTACCGGCGTGGAGGTTAGTACTGGCGGTGACGGTTATGGTCCGGATGGATGTCAAGGAGGCTTGTGTACCAGCGGAGGATCTTCTTTTATTGTCAAATCAATCTCACCGACCGGTGATACTGATATACGCAATGTAAAGGTAAAAATAAATTTTTCCAAAGCAGTTAATCCGGCCAGTGTTAATCAAGAAAACATACAAATAAGTAAAGCCGGTGGTAATCAGTTTGAAACCCAAAACTTGATTCCGGTTTTAGCCGAGGAAAACAATGATAACAGCACTGAAATTTTAGTTGCAGTTAGTGAGGATGATGATAATTTTGGCGGAGAAAACGGCTGGTTGGTTTGTAGCGAAGATTATTTGGGAGATACGCCGATGAAACTGGGGTATGATTTAAATACCATAGATTTTACTGACATTGAAGAAGTGAAATTTGTTTTTGAAAGCGAGATTTCCAGCGAGCAAAGTATATTTGATGTTTATTGTGGTGATGATATAGAAGAAGAGGTTGAGCAATTAAAGCAGGCTTGGTTGCCGAATAACGGATTTAACGAAATTATTTTACCGGAGGCTTGTTATAGTGAATCAAACAATGTCCATATTAAATTCGTTCGCCAAGGAGAAGGTTGTTTAAAAATGGATCAAGCTATTTTGCAAGTACAAACCAAGAGTCAGGCTTCTGATCAAGAAAATTTAGTAGCCGGCACTTTGAGTGTTGATTCGGAAAACGGCAAGGCGGTTGTTTTTTCGCCCGAGGCCTCTTGTCCCGAACCAAATCAGGATTTGGCTTGTTTTGAAGCTGATAGCACTTATGAAGTAAATATAAAAGCCGGAGGAGTAAAAACTTTGGCCGGCGGTTTTAACGGAGTGTCCTGTGCTGTGGGCAGTCAATGCAGTGGTCAGTTTACCACCGGTAATTTAGTAGATACGGCCGCGCCCGAAGTAAACATTTCAGCTCCTTATGATGGTCAAAAATTAAGTATAAATTCCAATATTTTTGTTGATGTTTCGGCCAGTGATGATAGCGCAGTGGCCGGTAGCAAACTTTATATAGATGATGAATTTTACAATGAGCATTTAAGCAATGATGTTTCTCAGGAATATCTGCATTCATATACTTGGATGGCTTGGCTTGAACAAGGTTATGATCTGGGTCAGCATAATATAAAGGTTCAGGCTATGGATATTGATGATAATACTGTGGAAGAAGATATAGATGTTTATCTTTTGCCGGAAGATTGTTTTGATGAAAACGGGGATATTATCTGCGGAAGTCCGGAATGCGGAGCCTGCGATGGTGATTTTTGTTCCAGTGACGCTGAGTGCGCTGGTGAGTGTTTGTTTACTTGCGGGGGAACCGGCACAACTTCTTGTGAAAATGATGATGATTGTGATGGTGAGGAAGCCTGTTTGGGTGTTTGTTCCAGTTTGCCGATTATAAGCGATATTGCGCCGAAAAAAGCCGGACCGGGTAATTTGGTTTCCATAGTTGGTTTTGGTTTTGAAGCTTTTCAAGAAAATGATCAGCCGGAAAATAATTTAGTGGCCAGCCGGGTCTATTTTACTTCTGGTTTTGATGAAAACAATCAACCTGTTTATTTACAGGCTGAGTTGGGATGTGATCCGGCCGGTTCTTGGTCTGACAATCAAATTGTAGCCAAGGTGCCTTCGGAAGCTGTGACCGGTCCGGTAAAAATAATTAATAAATTAAATCAAACGGATAATACTCAAAATGATCGCGGTTGGGTTGGTGATTTTGAAGTGGATGAAGGGGTATCTTATCCGGGACTTTGCTCTGTGCAAAGAATTGGTTGTGCGGAAAATTGTCAGCAGGGTTTTGCCAAGGATGAGATTGAAGCCGAAGGTGAAAACTTTGGTGAAACTGAAAATGAAAATGATGGTTTGTTTTTTGCCCAAAGCAAAGTTTTAAATACAAATAATCCTGAATGGAGGGATAATTTAATTAGCGGAAGGAAAGTGCCTTTGATAGATCCGGGCCGTTATAATGTAGCGGTTAAAAAAGGTGCAAAAATTAGTAATCCCATGAAATTTACGGTTATTTCTTCGGAATTTTCTCCGACTGTTGAATCAGTTGAACCGGGGTCGGCTCCGATTGGCGCACTGCTTACGATTAAAGGTAATTATTTTGGTGATGATATTGGACATGTCGGCTTTGTGCGGACTATGGGTGACGGTAATGAATATGAATGGGTGGGAGAATTTAGTTGTGGTGAACAAAGTTGGTCTAACCAAGAAGTGATTATTAAAGTGCCTGAGTCTATTGCCAATACGGCTGGCGAGTTAGGAGAAAGCGTGGTTGGTTCCTATCAATTAGTGGTTTATACTGCGGACGGTTTGGCCAGCAATTATTATAATTTTGAAATAAATGACAATCAACCCGGACCTGGTTTATGTTCTTTGTCTCCGGACAATGGACCGGTGGGCACAACGGTTGAATTTATTGGTGAGAATTTTTCTTCTGAAGGTGATTACAATATTTTGTTTAATGCCGGAGAAGATGGATCTACGGTTCAGGTGGTGGAATTTGATACTTGGGAAAACGAAAAAATAAGTGGCGTTAAAGTGCCCGAAGGGGCTTTGTCCGGCAAGGTTTATTTGGAGGCTAAGACCGAGGATGGTTTGGATAGCAATAAACTGATTTTTTCCGTAGGTTCTTGCAGTGAAGGCAGCTGTGCCGAAGGTTTGACTTGTTGTGATGATGGAGTTTGTCGAGCCAGTTGTGAAGAAGAAATAGTTTCTTATGACTCTGAATATATGTGGCTGATGAGTACCGGACCTTTACCAAAAATACCTCAGGTTGTGGAAAGAAAATGTGAAGTGGGAGTTTACCCGCAATCACCATCTCCGTGGCTGGGAAGTGAGGAGGCCTGTCCAAACGGTTTGATTTCCGCCACCTTTAATATGCTGATGAAAAAAGATAGTTTTAATAATAACATTATAATTAAAAGATGTCTGACTACGGATGGAACAAAATGTGATTTTAATGATTGTGGTGATGATTGTGTACAATATGCTTTGAATAATGTCCCGGCCACTGATTTTGCTCAAACCAATTTAAATGCAGATTCTACAGACCCACTGACCGTTTTTTATCTAAATCAAGTTTTTTGGCCGACTAATGATGGCCAAAATGAATATATAGCTCCGGCAGACAACAGCAGTCAGGGCTTGGTTGAATTAAAAGAGGTTGGTCAAAGCGGAGAATCTCGTCCGCGTCTTTTTACCGACACTTGGTATCAAATAATTATCAAAGGAGGAGACCAAGGCGTGACCAGCCAGCCGGAGGATCCTTTTGAACCTCAGCCTTTGGGAGAAGATTATGTTTGGGAATTTAAGACTAAAAGCGAACCTTGTATGGCTGAGGATCTTTTGCTTTCTCCGGTGCAGGGCTTGATTGAAAGTTTGGAGGATACTCAAAGCTATTTAATCACCGGGCAATATGAGTGTCAAAGTTTGGCCATGGATGATAAGGTTTGGAATTGGGGAGTAGATACAGAATATCAAGATAAAATTAAAAACCAGGGAGTGGGCTGTATCTCCCCGGCCGGCACTATGTGCCCAGTTCCTGAAACTCCTGATTTGACAAACTTGCGGTATGATATAGGATATTTCGGCTTAAAGCTTAATGAGAATAACGGTTCTTGGTCGGGAGAAGAATTTACTCCAAGCGTTCAGTTTGAAACCTTGGATAATCCGGCGGTTGTGCGTGCTGACGCTGATTTTGCCGGCCAGCAGGGCTCGGTTGAGACTTTAGAAAGTTTATATAAAGAAGCTTATTTAAATGTTGTTTTTGCCGATCCAAAGATAAATAATTATTTTCCTGACTGCGATACCGCTTGCATTAACTCGGCCGTTGGCGTGGATTTTAATGTTAAAATGAAAAAAGCTCAAGCTGAAGATTCTGCCTACTTCAAAATGTATCAGTGCCAAACCGCTGATTGTACTTATTCCGGTATGCAAGAAATTATTTTGCCGGGCGGTTTAAACTATACCTATGTTAGTGGCACCGGTTCAGAACGCCAAAGTCGTTTGATGATGGCTATTGATAATGCAGACAATGTTTTGGAACAAAATACTTATTACCGAGTGGTGATTTCGGGTGATTTGCAAAGCGCCAGTAATAAAAATTTAACCGGACTTAATTACAGTTCTGATCCTTCTGTTGGTGGTAATTGTCGCGATAGGCAAGACAATGATGGTGACGGCTTTATTGACTATACCGGAGGTTATGTTTTGTCGGATAGCTCGGCGTTAGATTATGTTTGCGGTTGTTTTAATGAAACCGAGGAACGATTTACTTCTTTTGAACCGATTAACAGTGATTATTTTTGTCCGCAAGAAACCGATGTTTTGGCTTGTTTGGATCTTGGATCGTATGAAGTAAAAGAAGCTGAAAATGATAATTTGATAAAACAAGCAGACGATTTATTGAATATAAAAGATAATGCCAGATATTATCAAGCCGATAAAATGTGTCAGACTTCGGTCTCTTTTGAGTCGGCCGAGTCTTCTCTTTATGACGCCTTTTCTTGGGTGTTTAAAACCGAAAACACTCCGGATCTTTGTCAACTGGATCGGGTTGAGGTTTTGCCGGTTGAGTATCTTAGCCAAAATCGTGGCGAACAAATAAAATATGTGGCTTCGGGTTATGCTGAGCCGGACGAATGTAGTGATGAGGGGCAGCTTTTAAGCCCTTATCTTTACGATTGGTCTTGGCAAAGTTCTGAACCTTTGGTAGCTGATGTTTCCCAAAGTTCGTATACGGGTGAGGTGCCTGACTTTTGTGATTCTAAAACTTGTTTGGTTCAAGGCAGTCGTGAGGTGACCGCGGTTTGCGGAGACGGAGAAATTTATGAGAATATGGAAGAATGCGATGATGGCAATACTGATGATGGTGATGGTTGCAATAGCCAATGTTTAACCGAGCCGATTGATAATTGTTCTTATCAATCATTGGTTAATGAGACAGCTACCGGATGTTGCGGAGATGGGGTGATCAACGGAAACGAAGAATGCGATTTTGGTTGCGAATATAAAGATGCCCAAGGCAATCCTTGTGATCCCGAGGTTGAGGGGGCTGATTGTGTTTGTCGTTCCAATTCTTCGGCCTGCACCAACGGTTGTTTAAATGCCGGCACGGCCGAGGGGTTTGTTTGTGGGAATGGTATAGTTGAAGCCGGCGAGGATGTGGATTTGGGCGAGGATAATTCTTTGTATGATATTACGGATAATTGTTTGCGTAGTGGAGCGAAATTTCAAGATGGAGATCCCGAGGTGGCGGCTATGTGTGGCAACGGAACAGTGGAGAACGGAGAAGAGTGCGAACCAATACCTTTTACGGTTCAAATATATAATTGTGACGATGGAATTGACAATGATGGGGATGGTTTGATCGATTTTGAGTATTATGAGAGTAGACTTCTTGTTGAGAGTAGCATGTTAACTGATGGAGTTACCGAACTAACTGACACGGTAGTTAAAGAGGAAGATAATTCACCAATTGGAGATTATTATATAAAAATAGGGCCTTATTCTGTTAACCCGGTAACTGGGACGGAGAAAGTTAAGTTTAGAGTCTGTTCAAGGTCTCCCGAGGAAGATAGCTGTCAGGGAGAAATTAAAGATATAGATGTTTACAGTTTGGAAGAAGAAGAAAAATACAAAGATTCAGAAAATTATTTTACAGAATATAAATATGATAATAATTCAGGAGAAGAAATAACACTTAAGGTTAAATTTAAGTTAGTAGATAATGATGGGCAGGAAGACAGAGTCTATAAGGTCTATTATCTTGAAGATTTTTCTGATCCTGAGTGTTCTTCAGCTAATGATAATGAGTTGTCGGAAGAAGAAACAAAAACACTTCAGCTTTGTAAAGACAATTGTACTTGGATGGGTTTCCCGGCTTGTGATCAGGATAATCCGGCTTCTTGTTGCGGCAATGGCCAGGTAGAAGTCTATGACGACGCCGGAGCGGTGGAAGAAGAATGTGAAGCTGTTTGTCAAACCAAAGACACCGAAGAAGCTTGTGATTATGGCGAGCAAGATTGCCAATGTTTGTTTCCCGAAGGTTGTTCTACCAGATGTTTAAATATGGGTTCCAAGGCTGAGTATGGTTCAATTTGCGGAGACGGAGTTGTGGGAATCGGAGAAGATGAAGACTGTGAGCCGGCAACCGCTTCGCCGTCAAAGGGCAGTCCGGTTCAGATTGTAACAGTTACTTCGGCTCTGGAGGATTGCTTAAACAGTGATGGCCCGTTCTTTTTTGACGCGGTGGGTGGTTATACTACCGGCAGTACTGATATTATCGCTAATACAACGGAAAATATAACCGGACAAGAAGTAAGCGGTCAAGGCACTTTGGAATTTAGAGATCCGGGACTTTGCCAAGCTGATTTTGAAACTGTGGCTATTGATAATGAGGCCAGTTTCCCATCGGCTAATGAGGATGATGTTTGTCGCAATCCTTTGCTTTACATTAAATTAAATCAAACCTTAACCAATACATCTGAAATAAAAGCCGAGTTGATTCAGCAAAACTGTGAACCTGAGGAAGACGAGTCGGTAGCTTTTTGGCAAAAACCGTTTAATTTTCTTAAAAGAGCGGTAACCGAACTTTTCCGTCCCTCAAGTTTAGCGGCCGAGGAATGCCAAGTTGATATTAGCGCCAGTTTTAGAAATCCGGAAAATGATACCACCATTATAGAGCTTGTTCCCGGGCAGGTTTTGCAGCCAGGGGAAAGTTATGAAGTTAAACTGGAAAATTTATATAATAATTGTTTGGAATCAGTTGGCCCGCTTAGTTATGAATTTACGACCGGCGGAGAAATATGTCTTTTGGATAAGGTTGATTTAAGACCTCAGGATTTAACAATTATGGAGGCTAATCATCAAGAAGTTTTTACTGCTTATCCTAAAAGCGGGACTCAGCCGATTATAGAAGTGGAAGATATTTATGAATGGCGCTGGAAATGGGAAGCCAAAGATACCACCATAGTTGACAGTGTTGAACCTTGTTCATTTGATGATCACGGCGATTGTTTGTTGGCCGAAGAGGGATCGGGCAATCAAGATCCTGTAAATACGGATTTAGAAAATGTAAAAGTAACTACTTTAGCTAAAAATGGTAAAACCGTATTGGAAGCAGAAGCGCAAATTGTGACGGATCAGCTTAGCGAGGCTTACCCTGAGATTGCCTCTGAACATGTTAGCACTTACGGTGCCAAAACCAGTGGTTTGGCTCAGATTACGGTTTTCATTTGTGAAAATATCTGGACGCCGTTTGATGAGACTACGGATAATTGGCAGGTGGAAAAATTTACCAGCGATACCGGCGATGAAATTCCAACCTATATTCATGAAGCAAGTTATAATATGGGTTTGCTTTATTGTCGCGACAAAGGCGAGCCGGACAATACTGAAGATGATTTGCCTGGTTTAAGCGTGGTAAAGGAGGTTCCTTTTGAACCGGAGCCCGAAAC
>CAZPBK010000004.1:47194-62854 GCA_964584985.1 uncultured Gammaproteobacteria bacterium
ATTGAAGAAATCAAAGCTGAACTTTTGCAACAGTATTTTTTGGTCAGGGGTGAAGATGACGGCTCAGACGATTCCAGTGATGTTATTTCCATACGAATCTATAGCAATCCGGAATTTTTATCGCCGGATATGTGGTATCAAAAATACGCACCAAATCCGGCCGGTTCCACCGAAGAAGTAAATGTTGATTGTCAGGAAGATATGGAGGGCAATGAATATTGTTATCTGGCGGCCAAGGATAATACCTCGGTTTATGTGGCCGCGGCCAACTTGGCTGAGTTAGACGGTGAGACCACTGCTGATATTTACAATAATATCTATTTAATCGGTTACAACCAAGGTTCCAATCAAAATACCTTGAATATATTCAGCCAATTGATAAACAATTTGAAATTTAATTATAATATAGATAACAGTCAATTAAATAAGTCGGAAATGATCCGTGATTATGTCAGGATTCAGGATAATGTGCGAATCAGAAAATATATAAAACAATACGGTTATGAGCATAACGGTGCAGTGCCTCAACTGCAAGCCGGTACTTATGATCGTCAACGAACTTTTAGTGTTTGGCCATCTTGGCAAGAGGAACTGGGTGTTCAACTGGGTTTGAATATGCCCAAAGATCCTTTGAATCATTTCAATTGGGAACAAGCCGTCGTGAGTGATGGTTATACTGGACCGGATTGTATGAAGCCGAACGCGGTGACTGAAGATATTTATCATTGTTTAGATGACGAGTATCAGTGTATAATTCCAATGGAAAAATGCGTGCACTGTCCGGAGGGCTATGATTCGCAAACTTGTTACAACAGTGAAGAAAAAGATTTCTTTAATTATTACGATGATAATCCTGATGAACATCCGGTTTATATGTATCGCGCTGATCCGTATGGGTTGGGTAATACCTCGGTCTATGAATTGGACTTTATGCAGGAAGTATCAGACAAAAACTATATGGTTACACCGGAATTTGTATCTTATGATTAATTTTTATGAAAAATTATGGATAAAAAAAATAAAAAATCAAATAATTTGAATAAAGAACCGGAGGATATTTTTGCCGGTTTGGACGGGGAAAAAGATTCTCATGTTCAAACAGTAGATCAGTCCGTTGAAAAGGCTCCTAAGCCTTATCCTCAAGAAGATTATAATCAAAAATCTGAACAGCCGGTTAAGAGATTTAGCAAATTGAAAATTGTTGGCGTTATTGTCATTGGATTATTGCTTTTGCTGGCTTTGTTTTTTGTTTTTAATAAGTTGGGTTTGTTGAGTTTTAGTGATAACCGGAATTCAACGGATGAAAAAAATCAGGAAACTCAAATTAACAATAAAAAAACGGACAAATCAAAAGAAAGCAAAGAGAAAGAAGACGAGGCTAATTCGGAAATTAAAAAGACAGAATCAGATTATGAGACTTCCATAGTGGGGGATGATTCAGACAAAGACGGCCTGACCGACAGTCAAGAAATTGAGCTGGGCACTAATCCTAAAAAAATAGATACAGATAATGATGGCCTTTTTGATTACGACGAAGTTGAACGCTATAAAACCGATCCTTTGAACAGTGATACTGATGGTGATGGTTTTTTGGACGGAGAAGAGGTTTTAAGCGGATATAATCCCAAGGGAGCGGGTAAATTACTAAATTTTCAAAAGGCTATAGAAGAAGTAAAATAATAAATAATCATAACTATTTATAATTTATGTTTGAAGATGTAGAAAATCAAAAAACAGATAAAAAACAAACTCAGCCATCGTCTTTGGAAAAAGCGGAGAAAAAAGAACAAGTGTCGGATTCTTCCTCTGAATCTTCCAAAGAAAAGGAGCAAGGATCGGTTCATACTATGCCTATGGAATATTATTTGGGGGAAAAAACCAAGCAAGCGGTTAAAAATGGTTCGGCTTTGGCTCCGGAAAAAGATATTAAAACCAAATCAAGTCAAAAAGGAGGAGGTAAAGGAAAAAAAACTTGGAGTACGGCTTTGTTAATTGTTTTGGGAGTGGTATGTTTGGCTGCCATTGGACTTATTGCTTATACTTATTTGGTGCCCGCTGACCAAGCGCCTGAAGAAGAAGCGGAATCCGTGGTTCTAAATGGGGAAACAAAAGAGCCGGAAGAATTACCAAGCGAAGAACAACCGGTTGAGGAAGAAGAAACAGAATCTGAAGCAGAGGAAGAAGAGGGAGAAGATGAGATTGCCGGAGAAGATGAGGATGGAGAAGAAGAGGAGCCGGAGGAAATGGAAGAAACCGAAGAACCGACTGTTGACCCTTTTGAAGTAAAAAAGTTTTCTTTGGATCTACTTAGCGGTTTGGATAGTGATCGCGATGGGTTAACTGATGATGAAGAAGAGCTTTTAGGCACAAATCCGGATATGATGGATAGTGATGAGGACACATATCGTGACAGTGAAGAAGTGGAAAATATGTATAGTCCTTTATCGTCGGATTCTGTTAGACTTTGGGAAATGGAAGCTTTTTCAAGTTTTGAAAACCAAGAATATGGATATGAGATACTTTATCCGGCAGATTGGCTGGTCCAACCTTTAAGTGAATCTGAACCTGATAATTTGATGATCAGTGCGGATAAAAATGAATTTATCAATATTGCGGTTTATGAAAAACCGTCCGAAGTAAGTTTAACTGATTGGTATTTGGAAAAAGCGGAATTGGATGAGGATCTAACCAAGAGTTATACCAATTATTATGATTTGGAGATTTTGGAAAGCCAAGACGCTTTTACCGCTTATGTTGAAAAAAACAATAAGGTTTTTGCCATAAATTATAATATTGGATTAAAAGAAGAAGCAGCTTATCCCAAGATGTTTTCTTTGATTGTTAACAGTTTTCATTTTGTTGAAAGTGAACAAGCCGAGACCGAAGAAGATGAAGAAATTGAGCCAACCGAGGAAGAGGAACCGGCCGAAACCGAATCTGAAGAAGATGAGGAAGAAGAGACTCCGCCACCGGTAAATTTATAAATTATGATTAAACCGGTTTTTTACAATACAACGAAGTTTTCCTGGCCTAAGGAAAAAGTTGAAAAGCTTTTGAATTTGACCGCTGAAAAGATCGTATTTAAAAATAACGAGTTAGTTTCTTTGGTTTTGGTTGAACCGGAGAAAATCCAAGATTTAAATAATAAGTATCGTCAAAAAAACCAAGTGACCGATGTTTTAAGTTTTTTTTATGGAAAAACGGATCAGTCTCAGGAAGCGGTTGGGGAGATAATGATTTGTCCCGAGCGTGCGCAAAAACAAGCTAAGGATTTGGGGCATTCTTTGGACAAAGAAATATTGCGGTTGTCCTTGCACGGTTTTTTGCATTTACATGGTTATGATCATGAAAAAGAAGATCAAGCTGAACAAATGGAAAGTTTAGAAAAAAATATATTAAGATATTTTTATGATCAATATAAAAAAATTGATTAAGAGTTTTAAATTCGCATTTTCCGGATTAGGGGCTTTGTTGAAAAAGGAACAAAACTTTAGAGTACATGTTTTAGCCGCACTGGTGGTTATATTTTTTGGGTGTTTTTTCAGCATAAAGCTGTGGCAATGGTGTCTTATCGTTTTGATGATAACTTTGGTCTTTCTTTTGGAAATGATGAATACGGTATTTGAAAGACTTGTGGATATATATAAACCGCGTTTGCATACATATGCCAAGGAAATAAAAGATATTATGTCAGCCATGGTTTTGATTGTTGCGTTGGCCAGTGTTATAATAGCTTTGATTATTTTTATTCCTTATCTTTTTTCTTGAACATAAAATTTGTGCAAAAATATATTATATAGTGTAAAATTGCCACAAATGATAAAGAGTTGGAAAATTTCTAATTTTATATTATAATAAGTAGTAGTATAACCGGATATTTATTTTAGTCTGGTTTAGTCATTTTTAAAAAACAATATGGCTGAAAATTTAATAACCGGCCTGGATATTGGATCTTCCAATGTGCGAATTGTTGTGGGGCAGATCAATAAAACAGGCGAGTCAGAACAATTGAATATTATCGGCGTGGTGGAAGTTCCTTCCGGAGGCGTAAACAAAGGAAGCGTAGTTAGCATTGAAGATGCCGTTTCCAGTATTTCGGCCTGTATTGAAAAAGCCGAAAGAATGATTGGATTACCTTTAGAAAGTTCATGGATTGGAATTGGCGGAGCGCATATTAATTCGGAAGAAAGTAATGGAGTTATAGCTATATCCAGAACCAGTGGAGAAATACAGGAAAATGATGTTCAAAGGGTAATTGAAGCGGCTAGAGCGGTTGCCGCTCCGGTTAACTATGAGATTTTGCATGTTATCCCCAAAAATTTTTCTATTGATAATCAAACCGGCATAAAGGACCCCATAGGCATGTCCGGGATTCGGCTTGAGGCTACAACGCAGGTTGTCCGAGGATTGAGTTCCCAGGTCGGTAATTTAACCAAAAGTATTCATCGTACAGGCTTGGATATTAATGATTTGGTTTTTTCCGTGCTGGCTTCATCAGAGGCGGTGCTTTCGGCCAGACAAAAAGAATTGGGCGTGGCTTTGATTGATGTTGGTGCGGCTACTACAAAAATGGTTGTTTTTGAAGAAGGTGATGTAATTCATGTTTGTGTTCTACCCATTGGCTCGGATCATATTACCGCGGACTTGGCTATCGGCCTTCAAACTTCATTGGATGTGGCGGAAAGAGTAAAACTGGAGGTGGGAAGTGCAGTTCCTGATAATTTTGAAAAAGATGATGAAATAAATTTGCGTGATTTTGGTGGAGAAGATCAAGCCTTTTCCAAAAAATATTTGGCCGAAATAATTGAAGCCAGAACTGAAGAAATTTTTGAAAAAGTTGACAATGAATTACAAAAAATAAATCGTAGCGGTCTTTTGCCGGCTGGAATTGTTTTAATAGGTGGCGGAGCCAAATTGCCCGGATTGGTTGATGTGGGAAAAAGAAAAACCATGTTGCCGGTAAGTTACGGAGCTAATAAAAAATTCAATACGGCAGTTGATAAGGTCAGTGATCCGGCCTTTTCCACAGCTCTTGGCTTGGTTATGTGGGGATATAACAGCATGCAGGAAAAAGGTTTAAGCGGGTTTAATTTGGGAAATAAATTCAACTCGGTTAAGCAGGCCGGAGACAAGGTGGCCGAATGGTTTAAAAATTTGATTTCTTAGAATAGTTTTGCTAAAATAAACTATCAAGACAACAAGATAAAAGGAGGGAATGGAGCAAGCCGACTGTTCCCTTTTATAAAAAATATTAAACTTTATATAGTAAATAAAAATAAAAATACCTAAATATTATCTATAAATATAATTTATGCCCGAGGTAAAACCAGAAATACAAACATTTGCCAAAATAAAGGTTATCGGTATTGGCGGAGGCGGAGGCTCGGCCATTAACCGAATGATCCAGGCAAAAATAAGAGGAGTGGAATTTATCGCGGTCAATACCGATCTTCAAGCTCTACAAAATAATTTGGCCAGTAAGAAAATTCATATAGGAAAAAGCACTACCAGAGGATTGGGAGCGGGAATGAATCCTTCAGTTGGCAGAAAATCCGCAGAAGAAGCCCAAAATGAGTTAAAAGAAGCTTTAAAAGGAGCTGATATGGTTTTTATTACCTACGGCGCCGGAGGAGGCACGGGAACTGGAGCCGGACCAAAGGTTGCGGAAATGGCCAAAGAGATGGGGGCTTTATCCGTAGCGGTGGTTACAAAACCGTTTTCATTTGAAGGTGGACCGAGAAAAAAGGTGGCTGAGGAAGGCTTTTCCGAGCTGGAAGGTAAAGTGGATACTTTGATTACTATTCCTAATGATAGGATTTGGCAAATTATAGACAAGAAAACTCCTTTATTGGAAGCTTTTGCCGTTGTTGATGAAGTATTAAGACAAGGTGTCCAAGGAGTTTCAGAGCTTATTACTTTGCCCGGAATGATTAATGTGGATTTTGCCGATATAAAAACCATTATGGAACAGAGCGGAGCCGCTCTTATGGGAATGGGCGAAGCTTCAGGAGATAATCGAGCTATTGAGGCGGCCAAAGCGGCGGTTTCCAGTCCTTTGCTTGAATTGTCAGTGGAGGGAGCCAAAGGGATTTTGTTTACCATTACCGGTGGATCTGATTTAACCATGTATGAAGTCAGTGAAGCGGCCAAAGCCATTACCGAGTCTGTGGACAGTGATGCGCGAATTATATTTGGAGCCGTGGTTAATGAAAACTTAAAAGATAAAATCAAAATTACCGTGGTGGCCACCGGTTTTGACAAAGATTCCAAGGGATACATGTCCAGAAGTGGAGTCGCTTCTCGTCCGGGGATTTCAGGCAATCAAAAACCAAATTATTTTTCAGCCAAACCTTGGGCTCAAAGAGATGAAAAAAGTGAATCAGTCAACAATAATGGAGGTTTTAACACACGGGAAAATACTTATAAATCGGAAAATAACAACTCGGGGATAGATGCTAAAAAATTGGAACAAGAAACTTTGGAGCCTGAAAAACCTGAAGATTCCGATAGAATTGATCCAAAAGAAGTAATGCCCGATGAAGAAAAAAAATCTGAGGGTGATGATGAGGATTTGGAGATCCCGGCTTTTATTCGTCGTAAAATGATGTAATTTTAGATTAAATACAAGTTTGTCTTTATACTAAGGGGCGGGTGAAACCGCTCTTTTTAACAAAAAAATATGAAAGATTACAAAGGATTATTATTTTTGGACATTGATGGTACCTTATTGCGCTGGTCATTATTTTTATATTTGGTGGATAAATTAATTGAGGCCGGAATTTTTAATAAAACCGTTAAAAAAAGATTTGCTAAAGAAGAACAAAGGTGGAGGGAAAGACGGGGCGGTTATGATGATTATTTGCAAAAAGTTATTGAGATTTTTGAATCCAGGATTCAGGATGTTTATGTGGATGATTTTAAATTGTTGGCTGAAAATATGGTTGAGGAATATAAAAATCGGGTTTATCGTTATACTCGTGACTTGATCAAAGAAAAATTAGCTGATGATTGGTATTTGGTGGCGATTAGCTGTTCGCCCAAAGAAGCGGTGGTGCCATTTGCCAAATTTTGGAATATTCAAGAGATTTTTGCCGCGGAAATTGAGCAGAAAAATGGGAAATACACCAATCGAAGAACATTGCCGAAAAATAAACTGGAAATTGTGAAAAAAGTAAAAAATCGTCCGGAATTTGCCGATTTGAATCAGGAAAATATTTGGGGAATAGGTGATGGCGAAGCTGATATTGGTCTTTTGCAAGAAGTTGGTCATCCCATTTGTTTTAATCCAACTTTGATTTTACGACAAGAAGCGGAAAAGCGGGGATGGACTGTTGTGGTGGAAAGAAAGAATGTTATTTATCGTTTTTAAGAGATAAAAAACAGGACAATAATTTAAACTCGATTTTATTTATCCACAGGTAAAAGGTAATTTCTTTGAATATTATGCGACACCGGGATTTGATTTTATTTTAGATTAAAGATTTCATTTTTTATTTATATTGAAGGGGTTGTTGTTTTGTTATATAATAGAGTAAAGGGCACTTTATTAAAAATGCTTTTAACCAGGAGGGCAATTTTTTTTAACTCATTTTAATGGTAAATTACTATGGTTAACACCGCCAATAAGATTATTCAAATCAAAAAGAGAAACGATAAGATAGTTGATTTTGCCCAAGAAAAAATATCCTTGGCTATTTTTAATGCCATGAGAGCAGTTGGAAAACCGGATAAGCAAAAGGCTGAAACTTTATCAGATCAAGTGGTTGATCGCTTGAACAAAAAGTTTCATGAGCGATCCATCCCGGCTGTGGAAGAGATACAGGACATCGTGGAAGAGGTCTTGATTGAAAATAAAATGATTAAAACGGCTAAAGCTTTTATTATCTATCGTGACCAACGAAAAAAGATGAGATATATTCAATCAATGATTGATTCTGATGAACTTATGGGCAAGTATTTGGATCAGCTTGACTGGAAGGTTAAAGAAAACAGCAATATGGATTATTCACTTCAGGGATTGAATAATTATGTGGCTTCAACCATCAGTACCAATTATTGGCTGAACAAAGTATATTCTCCCGATATAAAAAAGGCTCATTTAAATGGTGATTTTCACATTCATGATCTTCAGCTTTTGGCGCCTTATTGTTGCGGTTGGGATTTTAAGGATCTTTTAATGCGTGGTTTTGGCGGAGTTCGCGGCAAGGTTGAGAGTAAACCTCCCAAGCATTTTGGCACCGCTTTAAGTCAGTTGGTTAACTTTTTTTACACTTTGCAGGGAGAGGCGGCCGGAGCTCAAGCCGTTTCCAGCTTGGATACTTTAGTGGCGCCCTTTATTCGTCGCGACGGACTTAATTATGAGCAGGTAAAACAGCAAGTTCAGACCTTTTTGTACAATATAAATGTTCCGACCAGGGTGGGTTTTCAAACCCCTTTTACCAATGTGACTTTGGATCTTTTTGTTCCGTCCACTTTGGCTGATGAAGCGGTAATCATCGGAGGACAGCCACAAGAAGAAAAGTACGGGGATTTTCAAAAGGAAATGGACATGTTTAATCAAGCTTTTATTGAGATAATGGCTGAAGGTGATAAAAAGGGTCGTGTTTTAAGTTGGCCCATTCCGACTTACAATGTAACCTCTGATTGGGACTGGGACGCGCCGATTATTGAAAAAATAATGACCATGACCGCCAGATATGGAATTCCTTATTTTTCCAATTTTATAAACAGTGATATGTCTCCGGATGATGCTCGCAGTATGTGTTGTCGACTTCGTTTGGACAATAGGGAGCTGAGAAAAAGAGGAGGCGGACTTTTTGGTGCTAATCCTTTAACCGGATCAGTTGGCGTGGTGACCATCAACATGCCGCGATTGGGCTATGTTTCAAAAGATAAAAAAGAGTTTCTTGATCGCTTGGGAGAACTTATGGATTTAGCAAAAACCAGCTTAAAAGTTAAACGAACGGCTTTGGAGCGATTTACGGAAGGGGGACTTTATCCATATTCAAAATTTTATCTGAACAGTATTAAAAATAGATTTAATGAATATTGGAAAAACCATTTTAACACCATCGGTCTTAACGGTTTAAATGAAGCTTGCCAAAATTTACTTGGTATGGACAAGGATATAACCACTCCCGAGGGACATGGCTTTGCCAAGGAGGTTTTGGAATTCATGAGGGATCGGTTAATGGATTACCAAAATGAAACAAATTCTTTGTTCAATCTTGAAGCCACTCCGGCCGAAGGTACGGCTTACCGTTTTGCTCGATTGGACAGAGAGGAATTTCCGGACATTATAGTGGCTAACCAAAAAGCGGAAAAAGAAGAGGGTGTGGCTCCATATTACACCAATTCCAGTCAGTTGCCGGTTGGTCATACTGATGATTTATTTGAAGCTTTGAGATTGCAAGATGATTTACAAACCATGTATACCGGAGGTACGGTTTTTCATACTTTTGTTGGAGAAAGAATGCCTTCGGTGGAAAGTACCAAACAATTGGTTAAAAAGATTGCGGAAAATTTTCGGTTGCCGTATTTTACCATTACACCGACTTTCAGTATTTGTCCGATTCACGGTTATATTGAAGGCGAACATGAGTTTTGTCCTTATTGTGACGAAGAAATGGGTTATGCCGAGGAAGGTGAAAAATTGGGAAAAGAAACCAAGGTTCAAATGAGTTAAAGCGGATTTTATTTAACAAGATATTAATAAATAAAAAATCAGTCGATTAAACTTTGCTTTAATCCGTTGATTTGAAAATAAATATTTTTATGGCCGCTCAAAAAATGGAAAGACAAAAATGTGAAGTTTACTCTCGCGTAGTGGGATATCTAAGTCCTGTCAATCGATGGAACAATGGAAAAAAATCCGAGTTTAACGAAAGAAAAACCTTTGATCGTGTTTTGGATAAAAGTTAAAAAATTTATTACATTTTAATATATGCTAATTGGGGGTTTGCAAAAAACAACTCTTTTAGATTACCCCGATAAAGTGGCTTCCACCGTTTTTACCATTGGTTGTAATTATCGATGTTCTTATTGTCATAATCCGGATATTGTTAAGGGTGTGGCCGGGGTCATTTCAATGGAAGAAATAATGAAGTTTTTAAATTCCAGAAAAAAGGTTTTGGACGCGGTTTGCATAACCGGAGGAGAGCCGACTATTCACAACGATTTGCCTGATTTTATTGCCAAACTAAAAAAAATGAATCTTTTGGTTAAACTGGATACCAATGGAACCAATCCGAAGATGTTGTCAGACTTGATAAAAAATGGTTTAATAGATTATGTGGCTATGGATATTAAGGCTCCATGGGATAAATACCAAAAAGTGGTTTGTCGCAAAGTTAATACGGAAGATCTTAAAAAAACCATAAAAACAGTGATTGATTCCGGTGTAGATCATGAATTCAGATCAACGGTTTTGCCGACTTTACATTCCAAAGAAGATATTATCCAAATGGCCAAGCAGGTTAAAGGGGCAAAAAAATATTATTTACAGCAGTTTCGCGTGGCTTCCGATTTGGTCAGCAGTGAGTTTACCGATAAAAAACCTTTTACCAAAAAACAAATGCGTGAAATTATCAGCGAATTTAAATCTTGGTTCAAAGATTGTAATCTTCGCTAAAAATATTTTATATGGAGGAAGAATTAAAAAAACTAATTGCTGAAAGTCACGAATTGAACAAAAAAAGTTATGAAATGCTGAAAAAGGTCAGGCGTTATATAATAATTCAGCAAATTACCACTGTTTTAAAAATTCTGATTGTTTTGGTTCCTTTGATTTTGGCTGTTGTTTACGGACTTCCTTATATTAAAGAGGGAATTGAGGCATACAAAGAAACCATGTCAACGGTGAATGAACTAAAAGGAACAACAACAAGCGAACAACTCAACACCAAACTATTGGAAGAATTTTTACGCTGACCGTTTTAAAAGCAAAATACCGCTTAAAAGCGGTTTTTTTGTATTTAAAAATTGTTTGATTTTTGCTATTATATTAAAGACAAATAAATAAGGTTTTTTGTGAAAAAGATCATGCTCTTTTTCGCGAAAAACCGTGTTTAATAAAAAATATGCCACAAAAAAAAGGTTATCTTGCTTTAACGGTTCTTATCAGTTTAATTGTCGGCGGTTTTGCCGGCGCTTGCGGTTCTTTTTTTCTAAAACCCTATATCCAAAGCACTTCTTGGGGGCAAGATTTTTTACAAACCGAGGCGGCTCAAGTTATTAGCGGGCAAAAAAAGACTTACGAAGTTCAGGAAAGCTCTTCGGTGATTGAAGTGGCGGAAAAATCATCGCCTTCAGTGGTTAGTATCGTGGTCACTAAGGAATTGGAAAATTATTTTAATATTACCGGTCCGGATGTGTTTGATTTTTGGAATTATGGATTGACCGTTCCCGAAAACAGAGGAAAAACTCAAAAAAGGCAAGTTGGTGGTGGTACGGGTTTTGTGGTTGGTGCTGATGGACTTATTTTAACCAATAAACATGTGGTGGCTGATTCTGAAGCGGATTATTCAGTGGTTTTTAATAATGGTGATAAATATGAAGCCCGGGTTTTAGCTAGAGATACGGTCAGCGATATTGCCATTTTAAAAATAGAGGCTGAAGATTTGTCGGTTTTACCTTTGGGCGATTCGGATAATCTAAAACCCGGACAAACCGCTGTGGCTATTGGCAATGCTTTAAGCGAGTATCAAAATACAGTGACTAGAGGAGTGATTAGCGGGGTTAACCGACATATTACCGCCGGTGGACAGAGTGGCAGTTCAGTGATTGAGGGAGCCATCCAAACCGATGCGGCCATTAATCCGGGAAATTCCGGCGGACCGCTTTTAAATATAGACGGCCAGGTTATCGGTATAAACACGGCGGTAAATTGGCAAGGACAGTCAATTGGTTTTGCCATTCCGATCAATCAGGCCAAGGCAGCCATTGAAAGCGTTAAAACTCATGGCGAGATTATTCGTCCGTGGTTGGGTGTGCGTTATGTTCAACTAACCGCGGATATTGCCGAACAAAATAACTTGGAATATGATTATGGCGCTTTAATCGTTCGCGGACAAAGTCAAGCGGAGCTGGCCATAGTTCCGGGCAGTCCGGCCGACAAAGCGGGACTGGAAGAAAACGATATTATTTTGGAAGTAAACAATGAAAAAATAACCAAAGACAATTCTTTGGTGCGTGCTGTTTCTCAGTTCAAACCGGGAGACAAGATTGAATTAACGGTTTTTCATGACGGAGAGATTAAAAAAATAATAGCCGAGCTGGCCAAACGCCAAAATTAAAATATTTTGAGCCGTTAAATATATTATATTGTTTTATGAAGGATTTGATTGCCGAAATAAGTGAGCTGAAGCAAAAATTATCCAAGGTTTGGACTTTGGTGGAAATAGATAAAAAAAAGCAAGAAATAATCAGGCTTCATCATAAAATGAGTGAGCCCGGTTTTTGGGATAATCAAGAAAAAGCCAAAAAAATTTCACAAAAAGCCAATGATTTGGAAGAAGAGGTTGAAAAATGGGAGAATTTTAAAAAAGACTTGCAAGCGCTTGGAGAAATAGTTGATCTTGGTCAAGGAAAAAAAGACAAAACCTTGGCCAAAGAAGCCGATGAACAGATTGGAGAATTGCAAAAAAGCTACAAACAATTGGAATTTGATTTGCTTTTTAACGGCAAATATGATCGTCATGACGCTGTGGTGACCATAAATGCCGGGGCCGGAGGCACTGATGCTCAAGATTGGGCGGAAATGCTTTTGCGCATGTATTTGCGTTTTTGTGAAAATCAAGATTGGTCGGTGGATATAATATCCATTTCTTCGGGAGGGGAGGCCGGCTTAAAAAGCGTAATGTTTGAAGTGAGCGGGGCAAAGGCTTATGGTTATTTAAAAGCGGAAAACGGAGTGCATCGCTTGGTGCGTATTTCTCCTTTTGATGCTGAAAAAATGCGCCACACTTCTTTTGCCATGGTGGAGGTTTTGCCTTTTTTGGATGAAGAAACAGAAGTGGAGATTAAGTCTGATGATTTACGCATTGATACTTTTAAGGCCGGAGGACACGGTGGTCAGGGAGTAAACACCACGGATTCAGCGGTTAGAATTACTCATTTGCCGACCGGGGTGGTGGCTGCTTGTCAAAATGAGCGTTCTCAAGCTCAGAATAAGCAAAAAGCTTTACAGATATTAAAGTCCAAGTTACAGCAATACTTTGAAACCGAAAAACAAGAAGAAAAAGAAAAATTGCGGGGACAGTATACTGAAGCGGCCTGGGGCAATCAAATCCGTTCCTATGTTTTGCATCCCTATAAAATGGTAAAAGATCATCGTTGCGATTATCAAAGTACGGAAGTGGAAAAGGTCTTGGACGGAGATCTAATGAGTTTCATCAAGGCTTATTTAAGGCATGAAGCCGGAGAAAAAGTATGAAAAAAATAATTTTTTTGTTGATTTTATTAATTGTGACGGGAGCTTTTTTTTGGTTAGCTTTGCATTTTGAAATATGGCCGGTAAAAACCGACATACAACAAACAACAAAGATTAACCAGTCTTTGGCTGAAGGTAATTTGCTTGATTTTGAAAAATGGGCCGAGCAAAACGATCAAAAAGCCCGGCAAATAAGAGAAAAAAAAGCCAAACAAAAAAAAGTCAGTCTGGTGGCTGTGGGCGATATGATGCTTTCGCGGCGTGTGGGTCAAGAAATGGTGGAGCGTGAAGATTATCATTATCCTTTTTTGCAGGTTAAAAATTATCTGAGTCAGGCTGATATTGGTTTTGGAAATTTGGAATCGCCTATTTTGCCCGGAAGACCGGTGTCTTCGGGCTCGTTTGTTTTTCGTGCTGATCCGGAGGTGGCCGAATCTTTGGCTTGGGCCGGTTTTGATGTTTTGAATTTGGCTAATAATCATATTTTAAATCACGGTGCGGATGGACTTTTAAAAACCTTTGGCTATTTGCAAACCAATGATTTAAAGTATTGCGGTGCGGCCAACTCCAATAAAAGTCGACTTGATCAGTTGGCGGTTATTGAAAAAAAAGGTTTGAAAATCGGTTTTTTGGGTTATGCTTATGGCCCTGATTATTATGCGGCTACAGAGGATGCATCTGGTATGTTTTTGTTAAAATCCGAATTGGCTTCTCAGGATATTAAAAAGGCCAAAAAGAAAGTGGATTTTTTAGTGGTTTCCATGCATGCCGGTCGGGAATATGAGCATACCAGTTCTATTCAGCAACAAAAATTCGCCAGAGCGGCAGTGGAAGCCGGAGCGGATTTGGTTATCGGTCATCATCCGCATGTGATCCAAGAAGTGGAGGAATACCAAGGTAAATATATTTTTTATAGTTTAGGTAATTTTGTTTTTGATCAAATGTGGTCAACAGCCACAAGACAAGGCTTGGCCGTACATTTTATTATAACCAAAGAGGGACTTCAAGAGGTGGATTATTTGCCGGTAATGATTGAAAATTATGCTCAACCGCGTCTTGCTGAAAAAAAAGAAAAACAAGAAATTTTGTCCCACCTTCAGCTTGATAAATTGGATTAATTTATAAAAATAAATAAAATAAAATTTATGGCTTTATTAAAACCAAAAGTTTTAGTTACGGGAGGCGCCGGATTTATCGGTTCTCACCAAGTGGATGAGTTAATAAAAAACGGATATAAAGTCGTGGTGGTGGATAATCTTGTGACCGGAAAAAAGGAGAATATAGATTCCAAAGTTAAATTTTATAAGATTGATATTAGAGATGAACGCGAATTGAGTAAGGTTTTTTCTCGAGAAAAACCCGAATATGTTTTTCATTTTGCCGCGCAGATGAATGTTAATCATTCAGTGGAAGATCCTGTTTATGATGCGGATGTTAATATTTTGGGCGGTCTGAATGTTTTGGAAGGGGCTTTGGCTTCTTCGGTAAAAAAAGTTATTTTTTCTTCAACCGGCGGAGCACTTTACGGAGAAGCGGAAATTACGCCTACACCCGAGGATTATCCGGCCGAGCCTATTTCACCTTACGGTATAGCTAAGCAAAGTTTTGAAAAATATATAAAATTTTATAAACAAGAGTTTAATTTGTCATATGCTATAATGAGATATGCCAATGTTTACGGTCCCAGGCAAAACCCCAAAGGAGAGGCCGGAGTGATTTCCATTTTTATTGAAAAATTACTGGACCGACTCCGTCCGACAATTCACGGCGATGGTCATCAAACCCGTGACTTTATTTATGTCAAAGATGTGGTAAAAGCCAATTTAATGGCTTTGGAAAATGAAAAAAGTGATGTTTACAATGTGGGGAGCGGTCGTCAAACAACCATTAATGAGATTTATGATTATATTCAAAAAGAATTGGAGATTAATTTGGAGCCTGATTATAAAGATGTTTTTTATGGGCAAAGAGTCAGTTGTTTAAGCGCTGATAAAATTAAAAATAACTTGGGCTGGCAACCGCAATATGATATGGAAAAAGGTATTGAAAAAACCGTGAAATGGTTTTTGGATAAAAAAGATGAGAAAAGAGGATAGATTTAATGCGAATTTTTCTGGCACGAATTACAAATCATAATCAAAACTTTTTGTCCTCCTTAATTTGTTTCAGGATCCAAAAAGTCAAGGTTGTAAAGAACAATAAAACTAAAAAAAGAATTCTGAGACCCTGAA
>CAZPBK010000005.1:0-28549 GCA_964584985.1 uncultured Gammaproteobacteria bacterium
TAGTACGAGAGGACCGGGAAGGACGAACCTCTAGTGTACCAGTTGTTCCACCAGGGGCATTGCTGGATAGCTATGTTTGGTTTGGATAAACGCTGAAAGCATCTAAGTGTGAAGCCGTCTTCAAGATTAGTTATCGTTATTAGGATCCTCGAAGACTACGAGGTTGATAGGCAGCAGGTGTAAGCGCAGTAATGTGTTTAGCCGAGCTGTACTAATAATCCGAAGTATAGCCACGATAATGTCAATATTGTATTTTTTGGATATAAGAAAAAGAGATAGAGTCCTGGTGACTTTTGCGCAGGGGCCACACCTGTTTCCATCCCGAACACAGAAGTTAAGCCCTGCAGCGCCGATGATACTACTCAGTGGGAAAGTAGGTCGTCGCCAGGATTCTATCTCTTTTTTAATTTTAAATTATTTTGTTTGAGTATTTAAAAGTGATAAAATGAAAGTATAAGATTTAACTTAAAATTATAGAAAATGAATTATTTTTATTATTTTATTTTGTTGCTTTTGGTCGTGATAATTTTAATATTGTCCATTAAATCTTTTTCTTCACTAATTGGCTTAATCAGAGCAGGAGGTGTGCCGTATGTTCCTTTGAGTAAAGAGAAATTGAAGTTTTTGCAAAAAAAATTAAAATTGAATTCACAAACAAAATTAGTTGATTTAGGTTGTGGCGATGGTCGGGTCCTTCGTTTGTTTGAAAATCAAGGAATAAAAAATTTAACCGGTTATGAAGTCAATTTTTGGGCTTTTTTGTTGGGAAAAATAAAAAACAAAAAAAATTCAAAAATAAAATTACTTTACAAAAATTTCAAAAAAGTGAACTTGTCTGATTACGATACGGTTTTTTGTTATCTTTTGCCTGAATATTTGCAAAAATTGAAAAGTAAATTTGAACAAGAATTAGAGCCAGGCACAAAGTTAATATCTTATGATTTTGAAATAGAAAATTGGCGAAAGCCAATAAAGGTTTATTGTTCTGAAAATGGACAAGGAAGAATTTTTATTTATAAAATTTAATTGTTTTAAACTGATTTTTTATGAGTGAAAAGCAAAAAATTATAATATTGGCGGCCGGTAAAGGCAGCCGCATGAATTCCGAAGAGCCGAAAGTTTTGGCTAAAGTCTTGGCTCGTCCCATGATTGATTGGGTTATGACAGAAGTGGAAAAAGTAAAAGATCTTGAAAAACCTGTGGTGGTGGTTGGCTATCAAGGAGAAAGGGTTAGAAAATTTTTAAACGACCGAGTCGAGTATGTTCGGCAAGAGAGACAATTGGGTACCGGCCATGCGGTGGCTTCGGCAAAGCCAAAATTGGAAAATTTCCAAGGGGCGATCTTGGTTTTATACGGTGATCATCCTTTAGTTTCTCAAAAAAACATAAAGCGTATTTTTGAAAAACATTTTCAAGAAAAATCTTGTTTAACCATGATGACTACCAAGATTTCGGATTTTTTAGATTGGCGTAAAGGGTTTTCCGGCTTTGGTAGAATTATTCGTGATCAAAACAGTAATATACAAGCGGTTCGTGAATTTAAAGATTGTTCCGAGACGGAAAAAAAGATCAAGGAATTAAATCCCGGATATTGCTGCTTTGATTCCGAATGGTTATGGCAAAATATTTCAAAATTGCAAAATCAAAATAATCAGCAAGAATATTATTTAACCGATTTAATTGAAATGGCCGTGAAACAAGGACATAAAATTCAATCAATACAAATTCCGCCGATTGAATGTTTGGGAGTGAATACCAAGGAACAGTTGGAGTTGGTGGAGAGGTTATTAAATAGCTGATAAAAAAATTAGGTATTGACAACAAGAGTTTTTAGGGGTAACATATAGTTGCTCATTAACAAAAACATAGGAGGTCTAATATGAGCAGAGAAAGAAGAACAGATTCATGGACAGATCAAGAAGGTGTAGAACATACAGAAACTATTGATGAGTATGGTTGTAAAACTAAAAAAGAATCTTGGAGAGATGAAGATGGGCATATTCTATCAAGAGAATACTATGTTGATGCTGATGATGATTCATACGGCGATATTCCTCGAGAAGTAGTTGATAATAATGATGATGATGTGAGTTTTGGGTATGCTATAAAGAATTTTTTTAGTTTTTTATTTTCTGTGGGGATTATAGTGGGGGGAACTATTTTGCTTTTCTCGGTATTGGATAATGCTAAAAACAGGACTAAGCCCTCTTACAATAAAAATATAACTACTGTTCCGGCTAAAAATCCAATACACTTTCTTACCCAAAATGCAAAGAACGAAAAGAGCAGAAGAGTGAAAAAGAGTAAAAGAGGGCATAATTTATCCAAGAAAAAGAAAGTCAAGAAAACAAAAAAAATTCCTCTTGATAAAAGTAGAATTGTTCCTTATTCAGGAACTGAATTACTAGAGAGAATGAAAGATGCAAATAATGATAACCCTGTGAGTTGTTTAAAAAGGCTAAATCGACAAGATGTTGATTTAGTTAAGGGAGGATATTATGAGGTTTTTCTAAACTATATTGTGGATGGGTGTGAGCCTGGCTATTTGGGAAGTCATTCCGCAAATTTTCGGTGTGTAATATATAAATATCGCAAAAATGGAAAGATTAGAAAACTTTTTAAAAATTCTGGAACATGTAGCTTTATCAATGAAAAAACATTATTTGTAAGGGATTTGTATTTCAATGGTTCGGATGGGGGATCAAGAAAATATAATGGGGAGTTAAGAAAATATAGACTGGCGCATGATCAATTCCAATTGATAGGTCGTAGAAAAGTAAAGGGTGTTAAATTTACAATAAAAGCGGAAGATGTGAGATGGTAGGAGGGGCTATGAGTTGTAAAAAACCAGAAGTCTTGCAGGAGATAAAAAAAAATGTTTGTTTGTTTTTTAGAAATCCGTCTTTTATTTTATTTTTACTTTGTCTTTCATCTTTGTTGATTGTATTCGCGGTAGTTTGTGTGTATGTTTTTTTAGTATTTCTGTATTGTCTTTTAATGCAATCGATAAAAAGTTAATCATTTTTCAAAAACGGTCACATTGGCCGTTTTTTTCTTTTATGATAATATGGGAATATATGAAAATAATCGCCGACCTACATATCCATTCAAAATATGCCCGTGCGGTTTCGCCAAAGATGCAAATTCCGGACATATATTTTTGGTCTGCGAGAAAAGGAATAAATTTGATTTCCACCGGTGATTTTACTCATCCGCAATATCTAAAACATTTAAAAGAAAATTTGCAAGAAAATGATTCTGGGTTTTTGCAGTATAAAAATAGTAAACCAGGAGACAGAAAGGTTAAATTTGTTTTAGGCACGGAGATTGCCTGCATTTACAAAGACAAAGAAAAGGTTAGACGATTGCATCTTTGTGTTTTGGTGCCGGATTTTGTTTCCGTGGAAAAAATAATTTCAGCTTTGGAAAAAAGAAAATGCAATTTAAAATCTGACGGCCGTCCAATAATCGGCATGAGCGCTAAAGAATTAACTGATATTTGTTTACAAGCTAATGAGAAAGCTTTAATTATTCCGGCTCATATTTGGACGCCTTGGTTTGGTCTTTTGGGATCTAAGTCCGGATATGATTCTTTAACGGATTGTTTTGAAGAATACAGTAAAAATATCTACGCAGTGGAAACCGGATTGAGTTCTGATCCGCCTATGAATTGGAGACTCTCAGCTTTGGATGATCTGACTTTGGTTTCCAGCTCCGACGCTCATAGCCCGCGCAACATTGGGCGAGAAGCCAATGTTTTTAAAATGCAAAAATTTACCTATGGCGAGATGTATGATATTTTAAAAAACAAAGATCAAGAAAAGTTTTTATATACGGTTGAATTTTATCCGCAGGAAGGACGGTATCATTATGACGGACATCGTAAATGTGATTTTGTTTGTTCGCCACAAGACAGTAAAAATAAACATAAAAATATTTGTCCTTTGTGCAAAAGGGAATTAACTTTGGGTGTTGAACATCGGGTTGATGATTTGGCTGATCGTGAGCTTGGTTTTAAACCAAAAAAGGCAATTGATTTTAAAAGTTTGGTACCGTTGCAAGAAATTATTTCCGAATGTTTACAAAAAGGTAAAAACACTAAAAGCGTGCAGACTGTTTATGAAAAAATGATTAAAAATAACAGTGAGTTTGAGGTTTTATTGGATCTGGATAAACAAGAAATAAAAAGTATGGCCAATAAAGTAATTGCCGAAGCTGTTGAGCGGGTAAGGCAAGGGAGGATTCATATTGAACCTGGATATGACGGTGATTATGGTACAGTCCGGATTTTCAATGAAAAAGAAATAAATGAACTTTTACCGCAACAAGAAAAATTATTTTAATCAATTTTGCCAATAAAAAACAACTCCTTGACAGAGCTGTTTTTTTTTATGGACTTACTTTCTTTTTTTTCGGGTAGTCTTTCGTTTCTTTGGAGTCGTTTTTCTTTTTTTAGTGGTCTTTCGTTTGGTAGTTTTACGTTTAGCCGGTTTTCTTTTCTTGGGTGCGACTTTTTTCTTGCGAGTGGTTTTTCTTTTTTTGGGAGTCGCTTTTCTTTTCTTCGTAGGCTTTCGTTTGGTTGTTTTGCGTTTTTTAGGCGCGGTTTTCTTTCTCTTGGCCGGTTTTCTGGTAGTTTTTCTTTTCTTCGGTGTTGCTTTCTTTTTGCGAGTTGTTTTTCGCTTTTTAGGCGCAGCCTTTTTGCGAGTTGTTTTTCGCTTTTTAGGCGCAGCCTTTTTGCGAGTTGTTTTTCGCTTTTTTGCTGGCATAAAATTTTCCTCCTAATAATTTTCAAACAAGAAATGTTTTTGTTTGAAAACTTTTAGATTTTTATTTTTATAATTTATTTATTTTTTATTTTAAGTTTTTGTTTCTTTCTTTACAATTACATTATAAAACTTTTTTACAAAACAAACAACAGTGTTTTGAAAATCAAATCTTTTTTGGGGATAACTTTTCTCAAAATAAAAAAGCAACCTTGGTCGCGGTTGTTTTTTTTAAGTGTTTTTTAGAGTTTATTTTATTGCGAGGTTTTACGGAGATTTTTTTTAATAATCTAAAATAATTTTTGACAAACAGTTTATTTTTTCAATACTTTTTAAATCAAGTGAATTTGATATTCAGTCATAGCCCAAAGGGCTAAGACTGGTGGACCCGGCAGGGGTCGAACCTGTGACCTCCTCGGTGCAAACGAGGCGCTCTAGCCAACTGAGCTACGGGCCCTAAATGAATATTTTCAAAATATATTGTAAATGTATACTATCAAATATAAAATATTTTGTCAATGTTTTTTTATTTATAATTGACTAATTTACCAGGTGTGATATTATGATTTCAACAATAACAAAAGCGTTTAACCTCGGTTATCGTCGGGGGAGTTGCCGAAAGAAAGCCAAAAGGCGATTAGACTCGGCCGGGTAAGCCCGTAATAGCCGTAATTAAGTATAATTCCGAGATGGTACCCCTTGAATTGGCAAGGTCTTGGTGCTTTTCGGATTTTTTTTTGAACAAAAAAAGTTTAATCCAAGATATTCAAAAAATCTGTTGGAAGCATAATAGTAAAATTTTAAAACAAAGATAATTTATAACAAATATATAAATAATTAATTTATCAATATGGAAAAATCAAATTTTGCGAAAAACGAGGAAAAAATTCTCCAAGAGTGGGAAGAAAAAAATATTTTTCAAAAAACTTTGGACAAAAACAAAGGCCGAGAAAACTTTATTTTTTATGAAGGGCCACCGACCGCTAATGGTCGACCCGGGCTTCACCATATTCTTACTCGGGCATTTAAAGATGTGATTCCTCGATATAAAACCATGTGTGGATATAATGTAAAGAGAAAAGCCGGTTGGGATACTCATGGATTACCGGTGGAACTTCAGGTGGAAAAAGAATTGGGGATTTCCGGTAAGCCGGAGATTGAAGATTTTGGTATTGAAGAATTCAATGAAAAGTGTCGTCAGAGCGTATGGAAATATCAAAAGGATTGGGAAAAATTAACTCGCAGGATTGCTTTTTGGTTGGATTTGGATGATCCTTATATAACCTATAATAATGATTATATAGAATCATTATGGTGGATTTTGAAACAGGCCAATGAAAAGGATTTAGTTTTTGAAGGTTATAAAGTGGTACCTCAATGCCCGAGTTGCGGAACCGCTTTATCATCACATGAAGTGGCCCAGGGTTATAAAAAGATTGAAGAAAATTCCATTTACATGAAATTTAAAATCAAGGATAAGAAAGATACTTATTTCTTGTCTTGGACCACTACTCCATGGACTTTGCCCGGTAATGTGGCTTTGGCCGTAGGACGAGATATTGATTATGTTCAGGTTGAATATAAGGGAGAAAATTTAATTTTAGCCAAGGCTTTGTTGGAGGATGTTTTGGAAGAGGAATACAAAACAGTTAAAGAAATGAAAGGCTCTGATCTTTTGGGTCGGGAATATGAACCCCTTTTTCCTCGGGCTTTGGATCCGGGAGATAAAAAAGCCTGGTATATTGCCCCGGCTGATTTTGTGACTACCGAGGACGGTACCGGTATTGTGCATACGGCGGTGATGTATGGTGAAGATGATTATAATTTCGGCGTGGAACAGGATTTACCTTTTGTTCACACGGTTGGTGAGGATGGAACATTTTTGCAGAGCGTGGAAAAATGGGCCGGAAAGTTTGTTAAAGATCCAAAAGTGGAAAAAGAAATTATACAAGACTTGAATGAACGTAATTTGTTATTCAAAGAAAAAATGTATGAGCATGATTATCCTTTTTGTTGGCGTTGTGACAGCCCGCTTTTGTATTATGCAAAGGATTCATGGTTTATAAAGATGACTGAACTTAAACAGCAGTTGATTGATAATAATAACCAAGTTAATTGGGTACCGGAATATATTAAAAACGGTCGTTTTGGTGAATGGCTGGAAAATGTTAAAGATTGGGCTATTTCTCGACAGCGATACTGGGGGACCCCGATTCCGATTTGGCGTTGTGATCAGTGCGACAAACAAGAAGTTATTGGCAGTTATGAAGAACTAAAAGAAAAAACCGGTTCTTTGCCTGAAAATAAAAAAGGCGAATTGGATGTTCATCGTCCATTTATTGATAAATTAACCTACAAATGTTCTTGTGGCGGAGAAATGAAAAGAACTGAAGATGTTTTTGATTGTTGGTTTGATTCGGGTAGTATGCCTTTTGCACAGCACCATTATCCTTTTGAAAATAAAGAAATGATTGATCAAGGAGAACAATTTCCGGCTGAATTTATTTCTGAAGCCATTGACCAAACTCGTGGCTGGTTTTACACTTTATTGGCGGTTTCTACGGTTTTGGGTAAGGGGCCGAGTTATAAAAATGTGATTTGTTTGGGGCATATACGTGATAAGGATGGCAAAAAAATGAGCAAATCAAAAGGTAATGTGATAGAACCGGAAACAATTATTAATAAATATGGAGCCGATAGTTTACGCATGTATCTTTATGTTTTGAATCAACCCGGACAGCCGAAAAATTTTGATGAAAAAGGAGTGCAAGAGGTTTTGCGAAAAACCGTTATGCTTTTTGGCAATGTTGTCAGATTTTATCAGATGTATGCCAAAGAAAATGAGCAAGCTTCGGCTGATTCGGATAATATCTTGGATAAATGGATTTTAGCCAAACTGCATATGTTAATCAAGGAAATCGGCAATGACTTGGACAATTATCATATTTATGAAGCCGGTCGCCGGATCATTGATTTTATTGATGAATTATCAACCTGGTATGTGCGTCGCAGTCGGGACAGATTTAAATCATCCGGTGAAGACAAGGAAAAAGCGATTAAAACCTTGAATTATGTTTTGCTTAATTTTACCAAGGTTTTAGCGCCGTTTATGCCGATGAGCGCTGAATCTTTTTACCAAAAATTAAACGGAGCAAAAGACTCAATTCATTTGGAAGATTGGCCGAAATATGAGGAGTCTTTGATTGATCAAGAAATTTTAAAAAATATGGACTTGGCCAGACAATTGGTGGAGGCCGGACTTTCTTTGCGCGATGAGGCCGATATAAAGGTGCGTCAGCCTTTGCAAAAATTACAGTATAAAATAAAAAAGTTTGAGCCGGAGTTGGAGTCAATTATCGCCGAGGAGCTTAATGTTAAAGAAGTGGAAAATCAAAAGCAAATTCAAGAACAAGAAAACTTTAAAATCAAAAGCGTTGGCGATGTTCAGGTGGCTTTGGATGTTGCTTTGACCGAAGAGTTGAAACAGGAAGGTTTGGTTAGAGAATTAACCAGAAAGATTAACAATTTGCGTCGCAAAAAAGGTTTAACACCAAAAGACTTGGTAGACTTAACCTATGAAACCGATTCACCAGAACTAAAAGCTGTTTTGCAAAGTGAAGGTTTGGTTAATATATTAAAACAGCAAACAAAGTTAAAAACAATCAATCCCGGAAAAGCGAAAAACAAAATAAAAATAAACGGACAAGAAATAGGGTTGGAGTTGGTTTAGAAAATTTATTTTCAAAAGTATTGACATATTTTTTGAAAACTGTTAAACTCAGGGCGAAAAAGTTTTTGTTGTTTTTTGAGTATAGACATGTTTGAGGAGGTGATAAGAAAATGGAGAAGTTAAAACAAGAGAATTTTGGCAAAAGGGTTTTGCAGAATCCGCAAATAGCCATAGTTCTTTTTGAAGCCGATTGGGCTCCGCCTTGTCATCGTGCAAGAGAAAAGGCGGAGGAATTTGCGACTAAAAATCCATACCTCCCGATTGAGTACTTTCGGGTGGATGTGGATCAGAGTCCGGCGGTGACTGAAAGGTTTAAGGTAGATTCCGTACCTTTGTTTGTGGCTTTTTTCAAAGGAGAGGAGATCGGAAGATTACCGACCGCACCAAGAGAATCCGGATTTTTCAATTCATTGATTGATCCGGAGATTCAGAAAATTCACTAAACAGGCGTTGAGGTTCACAGATCTCGGCGCTTTTTATTATTGAAATCACCGGTTGTTTATGTTAGTATCTATATATGATTGGTTAAAATTTTTATAAAAGTAAAATATGGATATTGGAATAGAGAAAGGAACGGCTAATTTGGGAAAAGCTCATATTTTGAAAATCTTATTTTGGATTGTAGTGATTTTATTGCTTTTGGGTTTTTATCTTTTTTTTCGCGTTCAAACAAAATATGGAGAAATGATAATCACGCCCGAACAAGTGGAAAAGCCCAGTGTGGGATTGGTTTTTGGAGCCGGATTAAAGGCCAAAGGAGTGCCGGGGTTGGTTTTGGAGGACAGGGTTGTGACCGCTGTGGAGCTTTATCAGCAGAACAGAATCGGTAAGTTTATAATGAGCGGAGACAATCAAAGCGCTGAGCATAATGAAGTCCTGGCTATGAAAAATCTAGCTTTGAGCAGAGGATTACCTGAAGATTCTTTGCTTTTGGATAAAGATGGTCTAAGTACTTTAAATTCATGTCAAAATGTGAAGGAAAAATTCGGTTTAAACAAAATAGTTTTGATAACTCAAAAATATCATTTAAAAAGAGCTTTATACTTATGTAATGAAGCCGGAATACAAGCCAAAGGGGTTGCGGCCAAAAACAGTGGATATGCCAGTCAATGGAAATACAGTCTAAGAGAAATACCGGCCAGTTTAAAGGCTTGGATAACGCATTTTAAACTAAAAAAATAATTCAAGTTTTATGAAGGTACAAGAAATTTTTAATTTATCAACAAAGATGGGAATAAAAGCTGATTTGCGGGGAGATAAAAGAGTAATTGAAAAACAAAAAAAAATAAAGAAAAGATATGAGAAAATGTCAGCCGAAGAAAAGGCCGATTTTGACAAACAAAAGCTGTCGAATCCTTATTTGGACAGCGGGGTGCATTTTGACAATAAAAAACAGGTTAAAAAAATCATGTGCGGTATTGATATTGATACTTCAGAATTAATGATGGCCAAGGAACTCGGTGAAATTGATTTGGTAATCGCCCATCATCCGTTGGGAAAAGCTTTGGCTGATTTGCCCGAGGTTATGCCTTTACAGGTTGAGGTTTTGGCCGGTTATGGTGTTCCGATCAATATTGCCGAAGGTTGTTTCAAAATACGTATTCAAGAAGTGGCTCGCGGAGTAAATCCGGCAAATCATTACAAAACGGTTGACGCGGCCAAGCTTTTGAATATTAATTTAATGAATGTGCATACGCCTTGCGATAATTTGGTAGCTGATTTTTTGAAAAAAAAATTATCCCGAAAAAGGTTTGAGTATGTTGGTGAAATAATGGAGTTTTTGAAAAGTATCCCCGAATATGCCGAGGCTGAGAAAAAAGGTGCTGGTCCAAAACTTTTTGCCGGAGATAAAAATAATTTTTGCGGAAAAATAGCTTTAACCGAAATAACCGGCGGTACCAGCGGAGCCAAGGAGGTTTATGAAAAAATGGCTAATGCCGGTATTGGCACGATTATTGGGATGCATATGAGTGAAGAAAATAAAAAGGAAGCGGAAAAGAATCATTTAAATGTAATAATAGCCGGGCATATGTCTTCAGATTCCCTGGGGGTTAATTTATTTTTAGATGAATTGGAGAAGAAAGGAATTAAAATAGTCCCATGTTCTGGTTTAATAAGAGTAAGAAGATGAATAAAAAAATAAATATAATAAAATCCACCGAAGTGTCGGTGGATTTTTAGTTTGATTTAATTGGGAGTGGATTGTGGTTTTCAAAGGTAAGTCCAAAGAAAGATTTATGCTGATAAGAAAACTCAAGTTCAGTGTTCGAATAAAGAACCTGGATCATTTTTTTTATTTCCGTTACTTTTCTTTCTATGGTTGATTTGGATCGGCCTAAAAAATCAGCAACTTCTTGATTGGTATAACCGTGCAAAAAATGCATAACAGCTATTTTTTGTTGCTCGGAATTTAAGTCTTTTAAGATTTGTCGGTAAAAAAATACAGTCAAAATATTTTCTTCAAAATAATAATCCTTTAACAATTTGTCCAGGGCTTTTGGTTCATCTGTTTTTTGTTTGCTTAGGATTTTGTTGTATTTACGAGTGTAATTTTTGCAAACATTGGTTCCCACCAAGGCTAACCAGGCTTTCAGGTTCTCATTTCTTTGAAATTTGGGTATTGTTTCCAGCCATTTCAGCATAATTGACTGAAACAGATCCTGGAATTCATCGGTATTAGAGTGCATAAATTTTTTGCTGTAGTGCCAAGCGATTTTGATCGCTAAATCCCAATATCTGGATATAGCCCAATTTATCCATTCTCTAGATTCTTTTTCCTTTGGTTCTTTTTTGCTTGATTTAGGTTGTTTTTCAAAGATCATTTTTTCCTCCTTTGTCTGACTTTAGCTTACGGTTTTTCATTGATTTAGTCAAAAAAAGGACGCCACTTAAGAAGTAAGTAGCGTCCGCTTATTGTCCTAGCTGTTCATAGCCTCGCTCCAACCGGAGTAAAGGCTTTGTTCAGCCAATTTTACTAGGGTCTCGGTATCCAGGTCTGGGTGATCAACATAAAGAACAAAGTGATGGTTTTTCTCCAAGAATACTTTGGCCATTGGAAATTCTTTGACCACTGAGTCTCGGAGATCTTCCATGCCCTTGACCTTTTCGTTGCGGTCGTTGACCTTGGTTATTCCCAGTCTGGCTCCGCCGTTGGGTTCAAGGTGTTTGGATATCACCAAGTCCAATTCGTTGAAATAGTTGGATCTGACATAATACCTCAGGGTTTTACTGGTATAGTCGGTTTGAGGGACAACCAAGGTGTCAAGACCGTTGATTTTTATTTGCCGGCCGGCTTTAACCAGGTCTCTCATTGTTCGGCCAATCGTTCTTTTGTTGTACCAAGCATTGAGAATAAAAAGTCCGACAATCAATTGAACTTCTTGGCTCATATTTACCGGGATCAGTTTCTGAAGCTGCCAAGGACCGACATCCAAAGTGGTAGCCGTGAGTCTGGTTTGTTTTCCTTGGTTGAAATCATTCAGAAACCGGTTCACTTTTTTTTTGATGTTTATGGTTTCTTCAGTTTCCACCTTACTGGACTTTCCGGCCAAAAGTCTTTCTGACAATTGTACCATTTCTCTAACGGCCGGCTCGCTTTGATCTTTGGGATCGGTCGCTCGTCGAGCAGCGCATAGTTTACCGGATCTTTGTTGGTTGAAAATTAAAAAAATATTATTAATTCCAGCTTGATGCACGGTCATGTTATGTTTTTTCAAGGTCAGCCAAGTGGCAATCAAATGATCAATAAATACCGGTGTTGCTTTGACCGTTGCTCTTTTTTGGTTTTCGTACCATAGTTTGAGCATAATTATACCGATCAGAAGTTTGTCCAAATCTTCTATTTCGCCGGCTTTGTTGTCCAGATTATAAAACAAGCGGTTGATTTCTTCGGGCTCTCCGTTATTATTGACAAGTAGAACATCCCCCCGGTGACTTTGATTAAAACTCCGGAGAAAGTTGTTGTTGATTTCTTGTTTTATTTCTCTGGTTTCTTTGTCCAGACCACCTTGGGCGTTACCGCTGTCAACGCGGTCGGCCGTTTTAACCAAAATTTTGGCGATCGGGTCGCTTTGAAGGATCGGATAGGTTTGAAAAACCGTCCGAGCTGCTGACGGCCATTGTTTTCTGTTTTGATGATGATCAAAATCAGTCACCCCGTTAAATCGGTAGCCGCAATCAAAATGAAAAATCTTATCGGCCGGATAATCTTCCGAATGGAGTCTGTCTTCAGCCGTTTTAACAAAAGCATAATGCAGTCGGGGATCATCCAATTCCAAGTTATTGGCCAGCAACCAAAAAAAAGTAGTGCAAATTGAATCCAGATCAGGCGATTCGTGATTTACCAGCAGGTAGTTAAACATCTCGCACCTCCTATGAATAGTTTATTGGTTTTTCAAGGAACTTAAGTTTCAATTGATTATATCTTGTTTGTGGTTTTTTGTCAACCAGTGGAGTATTAAGTATTTGACATAAGCGTCTTTTTTTACTAAAATTAGACTATATGAAAAAAATAGAATTATTATCCCCGGCGGGAAATTTAGCTAAATTAAAAGCAGCTTTTACTTTTGGGGCTGATGCGGTTTATTGCGGATTACCTGATTTTTCTTTGAGGGTCAGGATTAATCAGTTTGATTTAAGGAGCTTAAAACAGGGAGTGGAATACGCTCACAGCTTGAATAAAAAGGTTTATGTGACGGTAAATATTTTTGCGCACAACCGGCACTTGTCTAAGTTGGAAAATTATATTAAGGAGTTGAAAAAAATTGGTCCGAACGCTTTGATTGTTTCTGATCCCGGAGTGATCTCCGTTATAAAAAATATTTGGCCGGAGGCGGAGATTCATTTGTCCACTCAGGCCAATTGCACCAACTGGCGGTCGGCGGAATTCTGGTTCAATCAAGGAGTTAAAAGAATTATCTTGGCCAGGGAGGTTGGAATAGCTGAAATAAAGAAAATCCATCAAAAGTTGCCTGATTTAGAATTAGAATATTTTGTACACGGTGCTATGTGTATGTCTTATTCCGGTCGGTGTTTGTTGTCCAGCTTTTTTACTGATCGCAGCGCTAATTTGGGAGATTGCACCCAGCCCTGTCGCTGGAAATACAAGGTTGATTTGATTGAAGAAAAAAGGCCGGACAAGCCGTTGGAAGCTATGGAAGATCAACATGGAACCTATATTATGAATTCCAAGGATTTATGTTTGGTTGAATATTTAACAGAATTGAAAAAGGCCGGGATCAGCAGTTTTAAAATTGAGGGGCGGGCCAAAAGCATTTCTTATGTCAGTGCGGTAACCGGGGTTTACCGTCGACGAATAGATGGAAAAATCAATAAAAAACAAGCTAAAAGAGAATTATCCAAGATTCAAAATAGAGGTTATACTACCGGTTTTGCTTTGGGAGAACCAGCCGAGCAAAATATTGAAAAAAGTCACGAACTTTGTAATTGGGAGTTTTGCGGAGTGGTTTTGTCGGCGGATAAAAAAAATTTTATAAAAGTAAAAGTGCATAACCAGCTTTATTTACAAGACCAAATTGAATTGGTAGTTCCGGGTTTAGCCCCGATAAAGTATCAGATAAACGAAATGTTAAATAAAGATTTTGAAAAAATAAAAGAAGCGCATGGCGGTCAGGGAATGTTCGTTTATTTGCCTTACGAAAAAAATATTTCAGCTGGTTCCATTATAAGAAGAAAAGTAAAACAATAATTTTGGTTGAATTTTGGATTTAAATACGATATTATAATGATGATTAAAATAAATTATGATTAGCTATATAAAAGGACAAGTAAAGTTTAAAGAAAAAGACTTTATTATTCTGGAGAATAATGACATTGGTTATAAAATATTTGTGCCTTCTGAACTTTTAATAAAACTTGAACCTGAAGAAGAAATAAAACTTTTCACTTTTCAAAATGTCAAAGAAGACGCTTTGGATCTTTTTGGCTTTATGCGTTGGGAAGAATTGCGCTTGTTTGAACAATTAATTTCAGTTTCCGGAGTGGGACCGAAAACCGCTTTGGCTGTTTTTGCCGAGGCCGAGGTTGAGGACATTGTTTCCGCTATAGTCAACGGTGATCCTTCAATTTTGAAAAAGGTTTCCGGCATAGGCGCCAAAACAGCTGAAAGGTTGATTTTAGAGTTAAAAAACAAGGTTTCAGCCTCAGTTTCCGTGGCTGATTTGAAATCTGCAGAAGATTTGGGTGCGGACTCCGAAGCGGTTGAAGCTTTGGTGGCCTTGGGCTATTCGGCCGGTCAGGCTAATCAAGCTTTGAAAAAAGTTGATAAAAACTTAAAAGATGTGGGAGAAAAGGTCAGACAGGCTTTGCGAAACATTTAAGCGGTTTGACAATATTTAACAGTTAATATATATTAGGAGTAAATTTAGATAACAAAAACATGAATTTTTATCAGTTATTAAAAAAATTTAGTTTATTTTACATTATCAGGAATAACTGATGGTTGTTTGAGTTTTTGTTGAACGGCCATCAAATGATGGCTATTTTTATTTTATGATGTTCTTTCAATCATAGAGGAGGGAAACATGGTACAGCGAAAATTGAGAGTGCACAGTATGACTGATCCGAATTGGATTGGAATTCCCGGAGTGGAAGCTTATGAGCAAAGGGTTTTGATCGCCTCAAACCCCGGAGATCTGATTGTTTTATCCTCTCCAGTTGACGATTCCTACTTTAAGTACTTGCATCAGTTTTTGGAGATTGAACCTTTTGAGATCGTAGTTGCCCGTGGTCAAGGAAGCAGCTTGATTCAAAGGCTGGTTAGCAACAAGGAACAAGTGGAATGTCTCCGGTCTTTGGTGCAAGAAAAAGGTTCCGACTTTATGGATACCTTTGTTATCAGTGAGCAAGAAATGAATTTGTCGAAAAAACTGTCAGTCCCTCTTTTGGGGAGTTCCGAGTTATCCAGATATATGGGCAGCAAGAGTGGTTTTCGACAATTGGCCGGACAAACTGATGTAATGATTCCTCCGGGTTATGAAAATCTTAAAAGTGAAAAGGAGATCATCAAAGCGGCTGAAAAACTTTTTCAAAAAGGTTTTTCCCAAATTGTGGTCAAGGGCGATTGGGGAGCCAGTGCCGTTCAAAACCGAGTTTTTGATCGAAGAGGGGATTGGCAACAAAGAATTTTGGAATTTATCCGAAAAGCCGGAATGTTTTCAGCCACAGTGGAAGCATGGCTGGATTCAGATGTGAAAGGGTCTTACACGGTCAGATACTTTCTCAATTCAAAAGTAGTGACTCGTCCCGGTCCTTGGCAGCAGATGCTCCAAGGCGAAAACAAAGCCTATTGCGGAGTTTCTTATCCGGCGTCGGTTTCCAAAAAGCTGGAAGAGCGGATCAATCTTGTTGGTCGTAAGTTGGCCAATCATTATCATGAATGCGGATATCGCGGTGATTTGGGATTTGACTTGATTTCTTTGAAGAACGATGATGTTTTGGGAATTGAGTGTAACGCCAGAAAAGGAGGTGCTTATTATCCCAGAAGGTTTGCCAAGAAAAAAGGCGTTTTTGAGTCGCAAAAGGTGATTTTTGCCTACGATTTTTACGATCCCGAGATTAAAGGGAGAAGTTTTAAGTGGTTGTGGGAAAAAGCCGATTTCGGGTCAAGTCTGCTTTTCGGTCAAAACCAAAAAAAAGGCTTGGTTTTTTACAATGCCGGTCTGCTTAAGGTCGGCAAGATCCAAGTTGTGGCCATTGCCGATGATTTTGAAGAAATTCAATCCATGAAAAATAGCTTGAAAGAGCGAATCAGGGATTGAAGATCACAAATCTCTCCGTCGCAACGGAGAGATTTTTTCTAAAATAATTATTAAATATATATGGAAGACTATCTAAAATTGACAAAAAAATTAATTTCAGTTCCTTCTGTCAGTTCAAACCAAGAACAAGTGAAAAAATGCGCTCAAATTATAATTGATTATTTGGGAAATGATTTTATTGTTCAAAAAGTTTGTTATAACGGGTTTACTTCGTTGGTAATCAGCAGGGAAAAGAAAAAAAAGCACGATGTTTTTTTGTACGGTCATTTGGATGTAGTGCCGGCAACTCAGAACCAGTTTATTCCCAACACAAAGAATGGTCGTTTATACGGCAGAGGTAGTTTGGACATGAAAAGCGCAGTGGCCGTGCAAGCCGACATTTTAAAAAAAGACAAAACCGACTTGTCATTGGCTCTTGTGTTGGTTCCGGATGAAGAAATCGGCGGAGAAAACGGATTAAAACAGGTCTTGTCCAAAGGTTTTACAGCCGATTTGGCCATTGTTCCCGATGCCGGTTTTGGTAAATCAATAGTGGTAAATGAAAAAGGAGTCAGTTTTTACAAAGTAAAGGCCTTTGGAAAAGGAGGACATGGATCCAGACCGTGGACCGCAAGCAATCCGGTCCTAAAGTTGTATGATTTTTATTTTAAGTTGATAAAAGAGCTAAAGATAAAAAATTCCCAAAATGATTTTGGTTTATCGGTTAATCTGGGTAGAATAATTAGCGGAGAAAGAGCCAATCAGATTCCCGAATTGGCGGAAATGGATTTGGATTTTCGTTTTTCTTCTGAAAAAGATCGTCAACGATTAAAAGAATTTTTTAACAAAAAAGAAAAAGAATCTGATTTTGTTATAAAAAATCCATTGAACGCAGAAGTTTTTAATATGGACTCTAAAAATAATTATTTAGGAAAATTCAAAAAAACAGCGGAGGCTGTTTTGGGAAGCGAGTTGGTTTTTAGCAAACAGTTCGGGGCCTCCGACGCCAGGTTTTTTTCAGCTAAAGGAATTCCGGTAATTAATTATCAACCGGTCGGCGACGGAAATCATCAAAAAGGCGAATATGTCGATCTAAACAGTTTGAAAAAATTTCATCTTATTTTAAGTAATTTTTTGAATTTGTTAAACAAGAATAAAAAATAACAGTTGCTTATTGGGGCTTAATGGTTTACAATTCCAGTAGAGTATAAAAAAATTTATGCAAGTCAGGTTTGCCTCTGAAAAAGAAAAAAATAATTGGAATGAATTTGTTTATTCCAATCAGGGTGGATCATTTCTGCAGAGCTGGGAATGGTCTGAATTTTTGTTGCAGGTAAAACCCAAGGTTTGGCGTGTGATCATTGAAAATAATAATAGCGAATGGTTGGCGGTTTGTGTGATTTACGAGCAAAATATGCAGTTGGGGCAAAGCATTATTTACGCGCCACGCGGTCCGATTTTTAAGGACAAGACGGATCAAGAAAAAGTTTTTAATATTTTCTTAAAAAACATAAACAATTTGGCCGAACAGGAAAAAGCTTTGTCTTTTGAAATGGATCTGCCGACCGGGAGAAATAAATGGACCAAAATGTTGGTGGAAAACAATTTTCAAAAAACCCGAAAAAATATGCAACCGCGCCATACTTTGATTTTGGACATCAGAGCGGATGAGCAGGAATTGTTGGCGCAAATGCACCAAAAAACCAGATATAATATCAGATTGGCCGGAAAAAAAGGAGTGACGGTTGTTCATGATAATGATCGTTTTAAGGATTTTTTGGATTTGTTTGAAAAAACCAAAAAAAGACAAGATTTTTCTTATTATTCGTCTGGATATTTTAAAAAACTCTTGCAATGTCCTTTGGTAAAATTATATTTGGCCGAGATGAACGGGAAAGTGATCGCCGCCAACATTATGATTTTTTCCGGAGATACAGCTATTTATTTATTCGGCGCTTCGGATTATGAATATCGTAAATTTATGGCTCCGCATCTTTTGCAATGGGAAGCCATTAAAAAAGCCCAAAAACAAGGTTTGTGGTTTTATGACTTTTGGGGAGTGGCTCCGGAAGGGGAAAAAGGTCGTTTGTCGCGTTGGGCCGGATTTACCAGATTTAAAAAAGGCTTTTCTCCAAAAGCAAAAATTACCGAATATTTGGGTACTTATGAAAAAGTTTTTTCACCAGTTAAATTAGGTTTATATAGATTTTTGAGGAAGACATTTAAAAAGTAATTATGGCAAAAATACTTTACGGACTTTCCGGACAAGGCTCGGGGCATTCCTCACGAGCTAAAGAGGTGATAGATCATTTGCAAAAACAAGGTCATGATCTCACTATTGTCAGCTATAAACAAGGCTATGAAAATCTAAGTCGTTTTTTTGAAGTGAAAAAAATAGCCGGCTTGATACTGGATTATAAAAATAACAGGGTTCAGATCTTGCCGACCATTTACCGCAACGCGCTGAAACTTCCCAAAATCAAAAAGTCTTTAAAAGAACTCAACTCTTTGGTTAAAGAAAAAAAGTTTGATCTGGTTATCACTGATTTTGAACCGTTGACTTGTCTTATGGCCAATATTCATTTATTGCCTTTGATTTCCATTGACAATCAGCACGAATTAACCAAAACAAAAGTTGAATATCCCTTAAAATATGAAAAAGACGCGACACTGACCAAGGCGGTTACTCGTTTAACGGTTTTTAAAGCCGATGCTTACTTGGTCACTTCTTTTATTCAAGCTAAGCCGGATAATAAAAAAACCTTTGTGTTTCCCCCCATTTTAAGGAAAAAAATTATCCAAGCAAAAAACAAAACCAAAGAAAAAGATCATATTTTGGTTTATGTAACCTCAGCCTCGCATAACTTGGAAAAACAATTAAAAGGACTTGATCAAAAATTTATTTGTTATGGTTTTGGGAAAAAGGGCAAGGAAAAAAATTTGGAGTTTAAAGAGCCGAGTGCAATAGGCTTTTTACAAGATTTGTTGAATTGTCAAGGGGTTTTAGCCAATGCCGGTTTTACTTTGATTAGTGAAGCGCTTTATTTGGGTAAACCGTATTTGGCTTGGCCGGTCAGGGCTCAGTTTGAACAGATTTTTAACGCTTATAACCTGGATAAATTAGGCTATGGTCTTTATGCCAAAGAAATAGATAAGGAAACTTTGAAAAAATTTATAAAAAACATTCCCAAATACAAACGAAAGTTAAAAAAATATAAAAAACAAGATAATCAAAAATTGTTTGAAAAAATAGATGAATTGATTGAAAAGTATTCATCAAAAAAGTAAATATAGTCTTTGTTGTATCAAATAGTTATGATTAGCGTGCTGATATTCAGGGCGTTTTTTTAATGTGCTACAATAATTATATGAAATTTACCAAATCGCAAAAATTTTTTATTTTTTGTTTAGTAGTTTTATTGGCCGAGTTGGCTTGGGCGATTTGTTATTCACCTGATTTTAATGAGGAGCATATTGCTTATTATAATGAAGCAAAAGAGCCGTTTGAGTTTTCCGCTTACATTTGTTCAGAACCTGATGTGCGTTTGGATCATCAAAAATTAACGGTTTGCCCACTTGATTACCAAGGCAAAGTTTTGTTAAGAACTGAACTTTATCCTGAATATGAATATGGTCAAGTATTACAAATCAAAGTCAGACTTCAAAGCCCGGAACCGATAGAGGATTTTCGCTATGATCAATATTTAGCCAAGTCTGGAATATATTCGGTCGGATATCAACCTTCAATAAAAAAGTTGGATCAAAAAAAAGGCAATTTGGTGATAGCCAAAACTTTACAGTTGAAAAAGTTTATGCAAAATCAAATCAACAAAACTGTGGCCGAACCTCAAGCTGCTTTGGTCGGTGGAATTTTAGTGGGCACACGCCAGGGCATGCCGGCTGCCCTTTTGGAACAATTTAACATTACGGGTATTACCCATATAATTGCCATTTCCGGATTTAACATTACCATTATTGTGGTTTTGCTGTTAAATTTGTGCAAACATTTTTACATAAATCGAAAAAAGGCCATTTGGGCCATAATTATCGGCTTGATTTTTTTTGTTATTTTGACCGGAGCCAGCCCGTCGGTAGTTCGAGCGGCCATTATGGGATTTTTGGTGGTTTTAGCTCGACATTTGGGGCGAAAAAACAATATCCGCAACGCCCTGATCTTATCAGCTGTTTTAATGGCCGGTTTTAATCCTAAGATTTTGATCTGGGACAGCGGATTTCAGCTGTCTTTTCTTTCCACTATTGGCTTGGTTTATCTGGTGCCTCGTTTGGAAAGATATTTTTCTTGGTTGCCGGAAAAATTGGCCATTCGTGAAAATACGGTTTCTACTTTATCGGCCATTATCTTTACCTTGCCTTTGATTTTATTTCAGTTTGGTCGCTTGTCCATAGTGGCGCCGGTTGTTAATCTATTGGTTTTACCGGTCATTCCCGTGGCCATGATGGTGGGCTTTGTTCAGTTTTTAGCGTCAATAATTCATTTGGTTTTTGGTCAAATAGTTGGTTGGATAAGTTGGCTTTTACTTGGTTATGTAATAAAGGTAGTGGAAATATTTTCTTCTTTTTCTTGGGCCTCGGTGGATTTTAAAATTTCTTGGTGGGTGATGGCGATTTTATATATTTATTTGTTTATGATATTATTCGGACCGGGAAAAGAGAAAAAAAGATAAATAATCATTAAAAAACATGAAAACATTAATTGTTTATTATTCGCGAACCGGAAACACTCGAAAATTGGCGAAAAAATTATCAAAAAGTCTAAATGCGCAAGTTGAAGAAATTATTGATAAAAAGAAGAGAAAGGGGTTTTGGGGATATATTTTGTCGGGAAAACAGGCCGGAAAAAGAGAAAAAACGGAGATCGAAAAAATAAAAAATAATCCGAAAAATTACGATTTGATTTTAATAGGTACGCCTATTTGGGCTTGGAATATTTGCCCGGCCGTTAGAACCTATTTGAATGAACAAAAAGACAATCTGCCCGATGTGGCCTTTTTTTGCACTATGGGCGGAACCGGAGATAAAAAGGCTTTTAGTGAAATGGAAAAAATTTGTCAAAAAGAACCTTTGGCTAAATTAAGTTTTGCAGAGAAAGAGCTAAAAAAATCAGATCAAGTGAAAACAAAAATAACCGACTTTATACAGTCATTTAAAAAATAGATTTAATAAAACAAAAAAGAACGGCGATTAACCGTTCTTTTTTTATACAGTAAGTTTATTATTGCAAACAAACACCGTCAGAACAACCGTTTTCACAGTAGTGAGTTTCCGGATACGGGCTTCCGTCACGACAAATTCCTTCTACCAAAGTATGTTCACCGGCGCACTCATCATCCACCTTGGTTAAGCCTGAGGATTCGCCCTGGGTAATTTCGGCGTAGCCTTTTTCGTAAAATTTTTCACCGCCGTCACTATCAAAACAGGAAGCCGTTGAGGTGTTTTGAGTATTGGTGACATTTTCAAATAGCAAATCAAAAAGTTCTCCTTGGCAGTTAGCCGTATTTCCTTCAGTTACATTGTTGAGTGCCGTGGAAAAGGAATTGAAAAAAGATAGAGAATCATTACAATTACATGTCATGGTTTTTCCCACCCAGGCCTCGTTCGGCGGTAAAGAAGTATATTTCATTTCCATTGTGCAACGACCGTTTTTAGAGCCGATTATTTTAAAATATTGAGAAGCTCCCATAAAATCATATTCCATTGAATATCCCGGAGTACAATTTTGAAACTTGTCATCAAAACAATCTATGTAACCACAGTCGGTTCTATAAATTAAGGATCCGGATACATTGGATTGATAATACTCTCCGGATTGTGAGCTGGAAAATTCTTTGGAATAGGCCACATTGGACATTTTTTCCAAGTTTGTATTACTGACACCCAAACCATGGTTTCTCATTATTTCAAAGGCATCGGCCGGTCTTCCCAAATAATAGCGTTTTAGTTTGCTTGGGCTGACATACCAAGCTTCGCCGTTTTTTTCCGCCTGTAAGATAATTTTTCCTTTTACATTATTGATCAGCGAAGAATTAGTTGGCATTTTTTCGGCACCATTGGGATTGTACCAATTTTCCACCTCGTCTTTATCTGAATAGCCGTCATTGTCTGTGTCAATTTTATCAACCGCCGTGCCAATGGCTTGCTCCAAGGTGTCGGGCAGTCCGTCTTGATCAGAATCCATGGTCGTATACTTGGCCATACCGATTGGAATTTGTTTAATATTTTCTTCTGAAATGCCCAATCCGAGATTACGCATAACTTTAAAAGCATCAGCCGGGCGCCCCAAGTAGTAACGATAATGATCATCAGGCGAAACATACCAGGCTTCGCCGTTTTCTTCCACTTGAAGCAGGATCTTGCCGGCAAGATTTTCCGCTAAATCTGCAGCTTGGGAAATTTCCATTAGACCCAAGAGCAAAATAAAAACAAAAAAGAGAAGAAGAGCTTTTTTCATACTTTTGTTTTATTTTTTAGATATAAATATTATACCACATATAGATAAAAACTGTTTAAAAAAAAGACCACTACGCAGATGCGCGCAGTGGTTTACGTCTACAGGTTGCTTCGGTTTTCAACCTGTCCCTGTTGATCCTGTTTAGGCAGGATCAGGTTTGTTGGAGTGGACCTTTCGCTGAAGCCCTTTTCCAGCAGGCTGACCGGAAGATCGCCCAAAGAGTTTTCGTCCCGGGCAAACATCGTGGCTTTCATTTGGACCTGTTGTCCAATGAAGGCGCCGATGTTTAGTCTTTCTTCTCCCCGGCGGATTATCCATTGCCACTGGCCTTGACCTTCCTCTTCCAGTTCCAGGTGATCAGCCATGAGCTGATAGGCTCTCCGTCTGTCGGAATAATCCTTGGCCACTGAGGCCAATTCTTTGAGAGCCGTTCTTTTGGCAATCTCTTGACCTAGCGTTGGCCAACGGAAGGTCACTCCTCTGCTTTTTTCCATGCTATTCCCCCTGTAGCAAGTTGTTTTAAACAGCTTTTTTATACTATCAGATTGTTTGTTGGTTGTCAATTAATTTTAAAAGAAAAAAGCCGTCGGCGCGCACGACGGCTTTGTCTTTTTATTTCTAGAAGGATTCTTCCGAATTTCCCTCTATTTGATCAAGATTCGGAAACTTTTTGATTCCCGACTGATAGGGAAGTGGCGGGTTTTGGGGAGATTCTCCAAAAGAGTTTTCCAAAATATTGATCTTGTGCGGAGTCCCGTGTTTTTTCCTTTGGTTAAAGGATTTTTGCTCACGGTCGAGAAAGATTTTCAGTCTCGTTGTTTCTCCGAGAATCAGGATTCCTACTATTTCTCCGCGTGATGTTTTTAGCAAATTTGCTCGAATGATTTTTTCGGCCTTGACCGGATCCTCGTAGAACCCGGAGACCTGACGAATAATTTCTTTTGCTTTGTCTTGATCCATGTTATCCTCCTGTTAAAAAAAAGAGCAAAACAGCTTCATTTCATACTAGAATAAAAACACATTTTTGTCAATATAAGTACCTGTTTGTCGTAATTTAGATAAAAAAAAGGATGTGCTATAATAAAAACATGACCAATAAATTTTTTAAAATTTTACTTTTGACCGCTGTCATGGCCACTTGTTTTTTTGGGTTTTTATATTTTGAAGCTTCGGGTGAATCTTTTCTATTTTTCAAAAAACAACCGTTGTCCCGGGAGCCGGAAGTGGAAGAACAGGATTTATTGGAAGTCAGTTTTTTGGATATTGGCCAGGGGGATGCTACCTATATTCGCACGCCGGAAGGCCAGGATATTTTAATTGACGGTGGGCCGGATAAAAACATTTTAAGCCAGCTGGGACGAGTAATGCCGTTTTGGGATCATGAAATTGAGGTTATGATTTTGACTCATCCTCACGCTGATCATGTGACCGGTCTGGTAGAGGTGTTGCGTCGCTACGAGGTTAAACAAATTTATTATCCCGGAGTTTTGCATACCTCTTCAATTTATCAAGCCTGGTTGGATGAAATAAAAAAACAAAATTTGTCTTTGCATATTGTTTCCCAACCTTTTGATATGGATTTGCGGGGTGGGATAAAATTAAAATTTTTATATCCTGATCAGGATTTTGCCAATAAAAAGGTGGAAAATTTAAATAATACTTCCATTGTCAATAAATTAATTTACCAAGAGGTGAGTTTTTTGCTGACCGGGGATATAGAAAAAGAAGTGGAAGATCATTTGCTGGAAAAATATTCCGGCACTGATATATTGAAGTCAAATATTTTGAAATTAAGCCATCACGGTAGCTCAAGTTCAAATACGGAAGAATTTTTGCAAGCGGTTGATCCCGAGGTGGCGACAATTTGCGTTGGTCGGGACAACGACTTTGGTCATCCTCACGGACGTGTGTTGCACAGATTAAGACTTTTGGATATTCCCTTTTTCAGGCTTGATCAAGACGGCTTAGTTAAAATTTCTACCGACGGTCAAGACTTGATTTATTAAAAAATTTTGTTATACTGAAGGCGAATTATTAATCATAAAGATTTATTCTTATGAAAAATGAAAGAACTTTGGTTCTGATCAAACCCGATGGTATTCAGCGTTCTTTGATCGGTGATATTATCGCCAGGTTTGAAAGAGCCGGATTAAAACTGGCGGCTGTAAAAATGTTGGTGCCCAAAGAAGATCAAATTGAAAAACATTATACCCTTGATCCGGAATGGCGGCGCGTGACCGGAGAAAAAACCTTAAAAGGTTATAAGGATAAAGGACTTGAACCGCCGAGCCAAGACCCTTTGGAAATCAGCGGACGGATTTTGGAAAATTTAAAAAAATATATGACCGGAGGTCCGGTTATCGCCATGATTTGGCAAGGAGTTCATTCCGTTAAGAAAGTTAGAAAATTAATTGGCGGGACAGAACCGTTTACTTCCGATGTGGGCACTATCAGAGGTGATTATGTTTTGGATTCTTATCAATTGGCCGATACAGATGGGCGAGCAATCAGAAACTTGGTTCATGCTTCCGGTTCAACCGAGGAAGCGAAAATGGAAATAGATCATTGGTTTAAACCAGAGGAAATTATTGATTATCGTTTGGTTCAGGAAGAAATTTTATATGATGTTAATTTGGATGGAATTTTGGAATAATAAACAATGTTGAGCTATAAAAAAACCGCTTTTTTAGGCGGTTTTTTGTTATTTTTTTATATAGATGTTAAAATACAAAGGAGAATTAAGTAATAAGCTTGAAAAATATGCCTAATCTTGCGGAAAAAACAAGAAAAGAAAATCCTTATAAAAAAGAGATTTTTAAAAATGGTGGCCCGGAAACAGCACAAAAAAAAGATCGGAGAGAAGAAGATCTGGAGTTTGGTTTTGATAAAGAAGAAAACAAAAAGATTCGGGAAAGACTTAAAGAACAAGAAAAAATTGAGAAAAAACCGGATTTGCGTGTTGTTCCCGACGATGAGCCGACTCAAGAGGAAAAACCTCAAAGTTTTTGGGAAAAGACCAAGCAAACTTTAAACAAATTATTTAAAGAGCAAGAAAAAACGATTCCGGAATCACCGGAAAAAACCAAAGTCGAGCAAAAAGAACCGGAAAATATAAAAAGCCTTTTGTTTAATTTTGATATGAGTATAGAATCTTCTGAAATATGGGAAGCCTTAAAAAACTTTAGGAAATTGCTTGAGTTAGGGGCGGATGAAGAAAATATAGAATATGCTCGCGAAAGAATGGTCAGAACAATTGATGAATATTTATCTTCAGAAGGAGTAAAAAAAAGTCAAAAACATATTGATCTTTTGCGTGATTTAAAGAAAACCGTGTTTAGCAATGAAGATATGCTTCAGTTGGATATTGCCTCTTTAAAAAAGGAACTTAGTGATTTGTATCCGGCCATAGAAGAACATTATAAAAAACAAGTCCGGGAAAAATATTCACCGGAAGTGGCCATTGGAGCTTTTAAGTCCATAATGAACAGTGAGCATGTTGATCCGTTAAATGCCTATATTCCGTTAAAAAAAGCATTGGAAAAAGGGATGCATGAGAGCGATGAATATGCGGATGATTATTTGGAAATGAAGACTGAATTTTTATCTTATTTGGAAAAGGAAATGGAAAAGGCCAATACGGATCTTAACCGAAAAAAGTTATTATCAAAAATAAAAGAAAAACTGGCCAGGGATGAATAATAAAAAAGTGAGCCGGCGATGTGGTCGGCTCACTTTTGACATCTGGAATTAATTCAAGTGCGGCAGATAGTTTATCCTATCCGGCCGTTTTTTTATTTGTTTTTTCTGTTTTGACGGGAATTTCCCTTCCCCCTTAGGCTTTTTCCCTGAGGAAAAAAGGCGAGTCAGGGCTTTTTCCGTTTCTTCTTCTCTACAGCACAGTTGTTTGTGCTTTTTCAGTTTCGGTTGAGTCGGCACCGGCTCTTTTTTTGCCGGGCAATTATTTTTGGAAAGTGACGGATCGTCAAGTTTTCCTTGAACGGCCAAGCAGGGGTAATCAACTACCGCCAGTATCAGAAATACAAAAAAGAACAAGATTGTTGGTTTCATTTCTTTCCTCCCGTAGTGATTGAAAAAACTTTTGAAGCTTTATTATACGCCAATAGCGGTTTTTGTCAATAGGCGGTATTTTTAAGTTAAAATTATTCATTTCTAAGAGAAATAATGGGATCTTTGTCAGCCGCTTGTCTGGCCGGATAGATGCCGAAAATAAGTCCCACAGCCACTGAGGTCAGAGTAGCCACCAACAGTCCGAGCCAAGAAATTGAAAATTGCCAGTCAAAGCCTTGCAGGCCGGCTACAAAGGAGATTATCCAGGAAAGAGTGATTCCCAAAATAATACCGATCAGGCCGCCGATAAAGGTGATAATAATAGTTTCAGCCAAAAATTGCCACAAGATTTGTTTTCTTTTGGCGCCGAGCGCTTTGCGCAGGCCGATTTCAAAGGTTCTTTCAGTGACTGAAACATACATTATATTCATAATTCCCACACCGCCGACAATCAAGGAAATTGATCCCAAAGCAATAAGCAAAATTTGTATTCCGTAAATAATTACATCCAGCATTTCCATCATTTGCTCCATAGTAATTACGGCAAAATCATCTTTGTCCGGATCATCAATTTTATGCTGATCTCTTAATATGGCGGTAATGTCTTCAGCTGTTTGATCGCCCCATTCAGGATCAGCCATTTGAGCAAAAATAAAGGAAATATAATCAATACCCAAGATTCTTTTTTGCAAGGTTTTTACCGGCATGAAAATCATATTATCCATATCAAAACTAAAAGAGGCTCCTTTCTTTTTTAAATAGCCGATTACGCGGAATTTTTCTTTACCGATTTTTATGGATTGACCGATCGGGTTTTGATCACCAAACAATTTATCCTTTATTTCATGACCCAATACGACGACCTTGTACAAACCTTTGTTTTCAACCTCATTGAAAAATCTGCCTTGGGCGATTTCCGAGGTATCGATTTCTATAAAATCCTCGTTCGTGCCAAAAAGAAAAGATTTCCTGAATTCGCTTTGATAATTAACCAATTTTTGTCCCATGACTCCGGTGTAGTATTTGGTTATGTTGGGATGCTTGGAGATTCTTTCCGCATCTTCTATTTTTAGGGTGGTAACCGTTGATCCCCCGACCATGCTAAAAGCGTTTTCAGCCGAGGTCTGCGAAGCTTGTGGAGTTTTAACCTCCACTTCAATAAAGTCTGAACCAAAAGCTTCAACCTCTCCAATAATAAGTCCTTTAATGGCCTGACCGGCCGATAGCACGGTTATGACCGCGGCTATACCGATAACCACACCTAAAATTGTTAAGAAGGTTCTTCCTTTATTTCTTTTTAAACTGGTGACGGCTAATTTTAGTGGCAGTAAACTCATGATTTTATTTTAATTATGACAATGCCCGAATAAATTTAAGAGGAATAAACAGTCTTGGGTTGAATCTCTATTAGATGATTCGTAATTCATTTTTAATTAATTCGTGTTAAATCTTTACAGTGATTCTTAATTAACATCTCGAATAATTAGGATTGAATCGTTTTTATATTCCCAAATACCCTTTTTTATTTATTTATTTAATGATTTGTCTTAAATCTTTTTCGGAAACTTCGGACAAAATAATGTTTTATACTTACATTATCCTTTGATGTATTGTTGTTTTGAAATATTAATGTTTTGCTTTCTTTTTTCCTATGTTTTATTATAACCAATTCGCATTAAATCTATCTATCGGTGATTAGTAATTTGTTTTTTCAAGTAATTCGGACTGTTTTTTGCCCGGACATTTTCTTTTGATCTCTTGT
>CAZPBK010000005.1:28649-56227 GCA_964584985.1 uncultured Gammaproteobacteria bacterium
TTTTTCAAGTAATTCGGACTGTTTTTTGCCCGGACATTTTCTTTTGATCTCTTGTTTCTTTATTCGTAGCGTAAAGCTTCAATCGGATCAAACTTGGCCGCTTTTTTGGCCGGATAAAGACCAAAAGCCAAACCGATTACAAAGGCAAATAAACATGAAGTTATAATTGATCCGGCGGTTATAACCAGGTTCCAATCATAACCCAAATAATTGACTACTTTGGCTATGATAAGTGAGATTAAAGACCCCAGAACTATACCGATTATTGCGCCCAAAAAGGACAAGAATATTGTTTCCACTAAAAATTGGTAAACAATATGCTTTTTCTTGGCTCCGACCGCTTTTCGCAAACCGATTTCCTTTATTCTTTCGGTGACCGAGGCCAACATAATGTTCATAATGCCGATACCGCCGACAATCAAAGCAATGGAAACAATGGCCACCAAAAAGAATTGCAAGGCCGTGGTGATCATGGTTAAGGCCTGAAGAGCGTCTTGTACCGCGGTGACCGTAAAGTCATCACCTTCTTTTTTGTCTATATTATGTCGATCTCTGAGTAGGTATTCAATGTCTTTAACCGTTCTTGAAATATTTTCCTTTTTATCTACTTTGGCGCGGATAAAACCCAAATGATTTATGCCCAGAATCTTTTTTTGAGCCGTGGTAACCGGAACCAAAACAGTATTGTCCATATTAACAAAGCCCGAGGTTCCTTGCTCTTCCATTACTCCGATAATCAGGTATTTGCCTTTTTTTATTTTTATTTTTTGCCCCAAAGGATCGGCGAAATTACCAAAAAGTTCATCTTTTATTTGTTTTCCGATTACGGCCACATTGGCATAACCTTTTTCATCGTCAATATTAAAAAATCCGCCGGATTCTATTTTTGTATCAGAAATTTTGGGGAATTCGGGAGAAACTCCGTATATTGAACCGGTGGTTTTTTGATTGGTCCAAGAAATTGTTTCGGTTGAACTGACATATGAGCTGGCCGCTTCAACATGCGGCAATTTTCTTATGGCTTCGGTATCCTCATCTTTTAACGAGGTAATAACAATGCCCATAACTGCGGCCGGAGGCCCCTCGTCTTCGCTGCCTCCGGGTAAAATCCCCACAATGTTTGGCCCTATACTGCTGAATTGATTGGTTATTAAACTTTCGGCGCCGGCAATGGCTGAGTTAATGACAATGATTGAAGTAATGCCGATTATTATTCCCAGCATAGTTAAAAATGAGCGCATTTTCTGAGCGCGCAAATTTTTAAGACCCATTTTTATGGTGGAAGAAAGAATCATTGCAGATATTTATTTTATTAAGTCTTGGCCATCTTTTATTCTCCTTTGTTTTATTCTGGTATCCTTAAATACACTGCCGTCCCTAATATTGATTATTCTTCTGGCATGTTCAGCCGTATATTGTTCATGAGTTACCATGATAATGGTTTTACCTTTTTCATTGAGATCTTGAAGAATTTTCATTATTTGACCGCCGGATTTGGAATCCAGATTACCCGTTGGTTCGTCAGCCAAAATAATATCCGGTTCATTGACCAGAGCTCTGGCAATGGCCACTCTTTGTTTTTCTCCTCCGGACAATTGATTGGACATATAATCTCGTCGGTGGAGTAAGCTCACTGATTTTATTGCTTCTTCGGCCAATTTTTTTTGTTTGGAGTTTGTCTTTTTACTGTACATTAAAGGCAATCGTACATTTTCAAAAACAGTGGTTCTGGGTAGGAGATTAAAAGACTGAAAAATAAAGCCAACGGCTTGGTTTCTTAAATCAGCCAGTTCGTCTTCACTAAGTTTGTTTACATTTTTACCCTTAAAAACGTACTTGCCTTTGGTCGCTTTATCCAAAAAGCCGATAATATGCATTAAGGTTGATTTTCCCGAGCCTGAAGGTCCCATTATGGCTACAAATTCTCCAGGAAAAATGGAAAAGTCGGCTTTTTTCAAAGCTAAGGTTTCCACCTCTCCGGTGCGAAAGCATCGTTGCAAGTTCTCAACTTTTATTAAAGGTTTTTCCTTTTTGTTTGACATGGTCTTTTATTCTTCTCTTATTGATAAAATAATTTGATCGCCCGGATTTACGCCTTCAAGTATTTCCACCTGACCGTTGGATCCGCGCAAACCGGTTTTTACCTCAACTTCTTTATAATTAATTCCGTCCGGTTCCAGGATTCTGACGATTTTTTTATTTTCTTTTCGCAAAACGGATCTTTGCGACAGGCTAATGACATTGTCTCGTTTATCGGTTAAAATATCCAAATTGGCGGTCATGCCCGGCTTTATTTTGTTGTTGCTTTCAACAAATTCAAAAGTGACTTCGTAGGTTGGAACATTGTCTATCAAGGTTTCAGCCGGATCAATGTTTATTACCTTGGCTTCAAATTCCAGATCACTGCCATAAGCGTCCAAGGTCACCTGGGCAATATCATTTATTTCAATATTGGCTATATCCACCTCTGGTACATCGGCTTTTATTTGATATTGGGCATCGGAAATTATAGTGACGATCGGACTGTTGGCCGGTATTATTTCTCCGAGATCGGCTTCAATCTTGGTAATGACTCCTTTGATTGGAGAACGCAAGATTGTTTTTCCGATTTGAGCCTGGTAATTTCTAATATTGGCCAGAGCTGATCTGATTTGAGATTTTTGAGAATCAACATTGGCCTCCGCTTGCTGAACCAAGGCTTCTTGTGAAGCGATTTGTTCGGCGGTGTATCCGGCCTGTTTTATTTTTAGTTGATCTTGAGCCGTGGCTAAGGCGTTTTCAGCGGTTGTGACAGCGGCTTCGGCCGTGGAGATATTGGATTGATTAGTGGTTTTCTGCACCAAAATGGCTTGCTTTCTACTGTTTACTGTGCTTATTTCCGTATTAAGATTACTTTTTTCCGTGGCAATGCTGGTTTGATCGCTTGAAGACAGTTGAGAAGTTATGGGGATGGAGTTAAAAGCTGATTTTAAATCGTTCAAAGCCTGTTTTGTCTGAGTTATGGCTTGATCAATATTTTCTTGAGTTTGGTTTTTTTCAGCTTGGTTGACCATACCTTTGGAGCCTCCGCTTAAAGAACTCAAATTGTCATTATTCCAACGACCGGCTTGCGTTTGTCCCAAAAGAGATTCAACAGCTTGAGCTTTGGCGTCGGCCACGGATAGGGAGTCCGGGGTGTATCCGTGAAAATAGCTAAACTGGATATCGGTTAAAGTGTATAAACTGCTTTCGGCCGTGCTGATTGCTCCGGAAAGAGCATAAAGAGCATTATTATAATCTTCCTCCAAAGCGGTTTTGGCCTGGTCTTTTACATTAGTTAAATTATTTTGGGCATCGCTGAGATCTTTTTCCTCATTGTTTACAGTGGTTTCGGCCAATTGTATTTCTTCCGGAGTGCTACCGGCTTGATATTCCCGTAACTTGGCCTCGGCGCTGGCCAAAGAAGCTTGGTATTGTTTCAGTTGAGCTCGGGCTTGATCATAGCCGGCTCTGGCTTGTTCCAATTGAGCGGCGATGTCGGCGTTGCTTAATTGTGCCAGCATTTGATTTTTTTTAACTTCGTCTTTTACTTTGACGGGAAGATAGGTTATTTTGCCACTCTTTTCAAAGGCCAGGTCAATTTCCTTGGCTGCTTCCACACTGCCGGTGATACTGACTTCTTGAATCAATTCTCCTTTTTCCGCTTTCACCAGGTCATATTTCGGTTGAGCTGTTTTGTTGGAAAAATAAATTCCGGTGACGGCTATTAAAATAATAATGATGACAATCGCCCAAAAACTCTTTTTTTTGAAAATCATATTTATCTTATAAATATTAGTAAATAATTATTTTATTTTTTATCAAGCAATTTATTGTAGATTCTTATCAGATCTTTTTTATCCTTTTTGTTAAGAGGGGAGAGACAATTTTTGATGATTTCTTGAAAATTATTATGAAAGGTTTTTATAAATTTTTCGCCCTTTTTGGTGACTATCAAAATTATTTTTCGACGGTCATTTGGATCTTGTCTCCGATCCAGATATTTATTTATTACCAATTTATCCACCAAGGCTGTGGCTGACGGGGGCGTAATACCCAGGAAGCGCGCTACCTTTTTCATATTGCTGTTTTTGTTTTTTCGCAAGTATGTAAGGATTTCCGTTTTTATCAAGTCTTCCGGGAGGAAGTTTTTTTTGTGCCTGAACTTGGAAGCCAATCGTCTCTTTGTTTCAAACATCAAGCTCATTATTTGAGAGTTTTGTGATTTTGGCATAAGATAAAGGTTAGTTTAACTAACTATTAGTCTTTGGAATTATACAGCTTTGTTTTTTTTATGTCAAACAAAAAAGACCCCTTTTCAGAGTCTTTTTACTTATCGGTTTTTGGCCAGGGACTTGATACATTTGGTGCAGAGCGTTGTTTTTTTACCGTCCACCGTTTTTTGTTGAAGGTTTAGGTATTGTTTTCTTTTTGTGGCTATTTTTGAATGGCTTCTTTTGTTTGAGCTTCGTGGACCCCGGCCGCATTTGTCACATACTTTGGCCATAAATAATATTTTTAATGTTTATGGAAATATACTAACATATGTGTTATAATAAATCAAGTCTTTTTGACGAACAATCCTTAATATGTTTTCATGTCTGCGGATTTGTATTAAATAAATAATAAAAAGTTTTATGATAATTTTGTCTTTAATGGATCAGCCGTTTGTTCTTTTGGCTTGGGTTATCGCCATTGTCTTTGTTTTGACCGTGCATGAATTTTCTCATGCTTTGGCCGCTCATCTTATGGGTGATCAAACAGCCAAAATGCAAGGTCGGCTTACTCTAAATCCCCTTTCTCATATTAGTTGGACCGGTTTTTTTATGTTGCTTTTGGTGGGGTTTGGTTGGGGGCGTCCGGTGCCTTTTAATCCCTATAATTTGAAAAATCAAAAATACGGACCGGCTTTGGTGGCCTTGGCCGGACCGGCTTCCAATCTTATAATGGCTTTAATAAGTATCCTTATTTTTAAAGTGATTTTTCCGGCGCTTCATCCTTTGTTTTTAATCTATGGAGGAGTTGGCCTTGGAGCCGCTTCCGGTAATTTGCTAGCCATTTTTTTATCTTTGTTTATATTTTTGAATTTTATTTTGATGTTGTTTAATTTGCTTCCGATTCCTCCCTTGGACGGATCCAAAATTTTGTTTGCATTTCTTTCCGATGTAAAATATGCTAATTTTAAACAGACACTGGAACATCAAGGCCCGATGATTTTACTTTTGATAATTATAATGGATAGTGTGCTAAATTTGAATATTTTAAGCGGGCTGTTCTACGGTTTTTTGGACATTATTTATAAAATATTGATTTGAGCTTGACGGAAAAATATTTGTGTGTTATCTTGTTATCAACTTGTAAGGCTTAAATTAAGCTATATTTTCATTAATAAGATCAAAAACATTTAATTTTGACTATATTTTTATGCCAACAATCAGCCAATTGGTTCGTAAAGGACGTAAAACTCAGAAATCAAAATCAAAGACACCTGCTTTGCAGACTGTTTTAAATACTAAGAAAAGAAAACGCAGCGTATTGCCCAAAGGAGCGCCTTTTAAGCGAGGAGTTTGCGTAAAAGTGACTACCATTACTCCCAAAAAGCCGAATTCGGCTTTGAGAAAAGTCGCTCGTGTTCGATTATCCAACGGACAGGAGGTAACCGCTTATATTCCGGGAGAAGGACATAATCTTCAAGAACATTCAATAGTTATGTTGCGAGGTGGAAGAGTAAAAGATCTTCCGGGTGTTCGTTACCATGTTGTCAGAGGTGTTTATGACACTCAAGGTGTTGATGGAAGAAAACAGTCACGATCTTTGTACGGGACTAAAAAAGAGAGTAAATAAATACTTATACATAAATTATAAAAGCTTGGGAGTAATGCGGGATATATTGATAAAAATATGTACTCGTGTGAATCTTAAACTAAGTTAAACAATTATGAGAGGAAAACAAGCACCAAAAAGAAAAATCAGAGGAGATGTGCGTTACAACAGTCCTTTGGTGGCCAAATTCATAAACTATTTAATGGAAGATGGGAAAAAGGCTGTAGCTCAGCATATAGTTTATGATTGTTTTGATAAAATAGACGAACGGATAAAATCTGGAAAAATTGATAAAGAAAAATATCCAACCGCTTTGGCAGTTTTTGATCAAGCGGTAAAAAATGTAATACCTCAGATGGAAGTTAGAGGTCGTCGTATTGGCGGCGGAAATTTTCAAATACCGTATCCGGTTCGCGGAGATAGACGGTATTTTTTGAGTTTGCATTGGTTAATAAATGCGGCTAAAAATAAAAGCGGGAAACCGATGAATGAAAAACTTTTTGATGAATTGATTGCCGCTTTAAACAATGAAGGGGACGCCATTAAAAAGAAAGAGGATGTTCACCGCATGGCCGAATCCAACAGAGCCTTTGCTCACTTTGCTCGCTTTTAAGCATTATTAAAATAAATAATTTAATCCGGATGTTCGGAGCGCCACAAAAATGTTTGAGGCGAAAGAGCCGGATGCTGGATACAAATTTTATGGCTAGAGAATATTCATTAAAAGATACCAGAAATATTGGAATTATCGCTCATATTGATGCCGGTAAAACTACGGTTACCGAGCGTATTTTATTTTATACCGGAAAAAAACATAAGATTGGCGAGGTGCATGAAGGACAAGCGGAAATGGACTGGATGGAGCAAGAACAGGAAAGAGGCATCACCATTACTTCCGCGGCCACTACTTGTTTTTGGAATGATAAACGAATAAATATAATTGACACTCCGGGACATGTGGACTTTACCGCTGAGGTGGAGCGTTCACTTCGAGTTTTGGATGGAGGAGTTATTGTTTTTGACGGGGTGGCCGGAGTTGAGCCACAATCTGAAACCGTTTGGCGTCAAGCGGTGAAATATGAAGTGCCGAAAATGGGTTTTGTTAATAAAATGGACAGAATGGGCGCTGATTTTTACGCGGACATGGAATCAATTTATGATAGATTAACCAAAGATGCTTATCCGATTCAGTTGCCGATAGGTGCGGCTGAAGATTTTAAGGGAATTATTGATTTGTTAACAATGAAAGCCTATATTTACGAAGATGATCTGGGGATGAAAATAACTGAAACCGAAATTCCCGAGGACATGAAAACCAAGTCTGAAGAATATAGAAATAAATTAGTGGAAGCCATTGTGGAACATGATGAAGCTTTGATGGATAAATATTTGGCCGGAGAAGAAATTCCTTTGGAAGATATAAAACAAGGATTAAGAAAAGCCACTATTGATAATAAAATTTTACCGGTGATGGTGGGAAGCGCGTTAAAGAACAAAGGTGTGCAAATGCTTTTGGATGCTATTGTTGATTATTTGCCTTCACCTTTGGATGTTCCTCCGATTGAAGGACTTGATCCGCAAAACGAAGAGGAAGTTATAAAAGTGAAAACGGATGATGATGATCCTTTTGCCGGATTGGCTTTTAAGGTGGCTACTGATCCGTATGTTGGTAAACTTTGTTTTGTTAGAATTTATTCCGGTACTTTGAAATCAAGTTCTTATGTTTACAATACCGGTTCCGGTCAAAAAGAAAGAATAGGTCGTCTTTTGCGAATGCATGCCAATCATCGCGAAGAAGTTGACGAAGCCTATGCCGGAGATATTGTAGCCGTTGTTGGTTTAAAAAATACATATACCGGACATACTCTTTGTGATGAAGAACGAAAGGTTGTTCTGGAATCAATAACCTTTCCCGAGCCGGTTATTTCCGTGGCGATTGAACCAAAGACTAAAGCCGACCAAGAAAAAATGGGTTTGGCTTTGCAAAAATTGGCTGAGGAAGATCCGACTTTTGTGGTAAAAACCGATGAGGACACTATGCAGACCATTATTTCCGGAATGGGAGAGCTTCATTTGGATATTTTGGTAGACAGGATGAAAAGAGAATTTAATGTTGAAGCCAATATCGGTAATCCCCAAGTTTCCTATAAAGAGACCATTAAACAAACAGCAGAAGCTGAAGGAAAGTATGTACGACAATCAGGAGGTCGCGGTCAATATGGTCATTGTCACTTGCGACTTTCTCCGAGAGAGAGAGGAGAAGGTTTTGAATTCAGCGATGAAATAAAGGGTGGAGTTATTCCAAAAGAATTTATTCCGGCTATTGAAAAAGGTGTTAAAGAAGCTATGGACAAAGGAATAGTGGCCGGTTATCCGATGATTGATATGGAAACAACTTTGTATGACGGTTCGTTCCATGAAGTTGACTCTTCTGAAGCCGCCTTTAAAGTTGCCGGCTCAATCGCTTTCCAAGAAGCGGCCAAAAAAGCTGATCCTATTTTGCTTGAGCCGATGATGAAAGTGGAAGTAGTGATTCCTGAACAGTATTTGGGAGATGTGGTGGGTGATCTTAACTCTAAAAGAGCGCAGGTTAATGAGATGAAAGATAAACCCAAAGCCAAAGTGGTTGACGCGGAAGTTCCATTGGCTGAAATGTTTGGCTATGCCACTAATCTTAGATCCATGACTCAAGGTAGAGGTAGTTATGCAATGGAGTTTTCTCATTACGCTGAAGTTCCGAAGAATGTTGTTGAAAAAATAATCTCCAATAAGGAAAAAAGCGAAAAAGAATAAACCAATCATTGTTTTTATATGCGGGATCAATGGCGAAAAATACTTGAATTTATAAACAAAACAGGGGAAAAAATAGTTGTTTTTGATCAAGAAAGTCAAAAAGGTTTTGTTGTAATGGATTTGGATTCGTATGAAAAAAGAGTATTGGGAAAGTCTGAAGTAAAGGGCTTGACTGAAGATGAACTTTTGGATAAAATAAATCAGGATATCGCCACTTGGCAAGCACTACAAAAGCCTCGGAGTACAGTATTGGAAAAAGAAATAGGCGAAATTGAAGAAGTTGAAGATGAAGATATGGAAGATCAGTACTATATAGAGCCCGTTGAATAGGTCTTGTCTGTAGGTTGGTTTATGTTATAATATTGGTAAATAATTTAAAATAAGTCAGTTAAAATTAAACAAGGTGGCTGGCTCGTAACCTCCGAATGTCGGGGGGCCGCCTTAAGGAGTAAAAAAAACATGTCAGACAAATTTGAAAGAAGCAAACCCCATGTTAATGTGGGTACCATTGGCCATGTGGACCATGGCAAAACTACTCTTACTGCCGCCATCCTAAAATATCTTTTGGGGAAGGGCGGAATAGCGCAAAGTAAGGAAGTGGATCAGATTGATGCCGCGCCAGAAGAAAAAGAGCGCGGAATCACTATTGCCACCGCTCATGTGGAGTATGAAAGTGACAAACGTCATTATGCTCATGTGGATTGTCCGGGGCATGCTGATTATGTTAAAAACATGATTACCGGCGCCGCCCAAATGGACGGAGCCATCATGGTGGTTGCGGCCACCGACGGACCGATGCCTCAGACCAGAGAGCATATTCTTTTGGCTCGTCAGGTTGGTGTTCCGGCAATTGTTGTATTTTTAAACAAAACCGATTTGGTTGAAGATGCCGAGCTTATTGATTTGGTGGAGGAAGAAATCAGAGATTTGCTTAAAAAATATGAATTCCCTGGAGACGAAACTCCGATTGTTCGAGGTTCGGCTTTAAAAGCTTTGGAAAATCCCGAGGATGAAAATGCCACCAAATGTATCCAAGAACTTCTTGACGCCTTGGATGCTCATATTCCGGAACCGGAAAGAGATGTTGACAAGGATTTCTTAATGCCTATTGAGGACATTTTTACCATTGAGGGGCGAGGAACTGTTGTTACCGGAAGAATTGAGCGCGGAGTGGTAAATGTTAACGATGAAATTGAAATCGTGGGTATCAATGATACTCAAAAGACCGTAGTTACCGGTATAGAAATGTTTAATAAATCCTTGGACGAAGGAAGAGCCGGTGATAACGCGGGAATTTTGCTTCGCGGTCTTAAAAAAGAAGATGTGGAAAGAGGTCAAGTTTTGGCCAAACCGGGAAGTGTTACTCCCCATACCGAGTTTGAGTGTGAAGTTTATGTTTTGAACAAGGAAGAAGGAGGAAGACATAAACCGTTTTTCAAGGGATATAAACCTCAATTTTATATCAGAACAACAGATGTTACGGGAGAAGTTGTTCTGCCGGAAGGGACCGAAATGGTTATGCCCGGAGATACTGTAAACAACCTTAAAGTTACCTTGATTACCCCGGTTGCTTTGGAAGATCAACAAAGATTCGCCATTCGTGAGGGTGGACGAACAATCGGCGCCGGTGTTGTAACCAAGATTATCAAGTAAATATATAGCTTGGCTCCGCTCTGAAAAGGGCGGAGTATGGCTGTATATTTAAATTAATTAAATTGTTAAATAATCACATGGCAGAAGACAAGAAAAAACAAGAGCAGAAAAAATCAGCTGAAAATGTTCAGCGGGTCAGGATTAAGATCAAAGCTTTTGATCATAAGATTATTGATCAATCAACTCAAACGATTATTGAAGCCGGAGAAAGAACGGGAGCAACTATTAAAGGACCGATTCCTTTGCCGGTGGAAAAAAAGAAGTTTACGGTTAATCGTTCCACTTTTGTACACAAAGATGCTAGAGACCAGTATGAAATGCGTACGCATAAAAGATTGATTGATATTCTTAATCCAAATGCTAAAACCATAGACGCCTTGATGGGACTTAATTTGCCGGCCGGCGTGGATATTGAGATCAAGATGTAATTTTTCTAAATTTAGAAAACTCTTTACAAAAGAAAAAATATAAAACATTGATTTTTGTATAAAATTAGGGCAATTCAAAAGGCTTGACATAGTTTTAAAAATGTATTAGAATTGTCATGTAAACTTAATTGACAGTTGTTTGGTAACCGCGCAGGCGCGAAGTGTTAAACGGCAGTTAATTAAGAGGAGATAATCAAGCAGTTGAAAACCATTAAAACAATAATTGACTTAGGCTAAAACAGCGAAAAATCAGGCTGGGCATTTAAGTCCGGTTTTTATTTACCAATATGAAATTTATTATAGGAAAAAAGCAAAACATGACTCAGAAGTTTGCTGAAGACGGAAAAGTGTTTCCGGTAACCAAGATAGTGGCCGGACCTTGTTTAGTGGTGGAAAGAAAAGAAGAAGAAAAAAACGGTTATAATGCGGTAAAGATTGCGTGGCAAAAAGCCTCAAAGCTAAATAAACCTTTATCTGGTTTTTTCAAAGGTGTTTCCAAAAAGGATCAAGGCTTTAAGCATTTGAAAGAATTTCGCTTAAAAGCTGATGATCCTGTTTTTGAAAAAGTTCAAAAAGGACAAACAATAAGCGTTGATATTTTTGAAAAAGGAGATAAAGTAAAGGTTCAGGGGACCTCCAAGGGACGAGGATTTCAAGGCGTGGTTAAGCGCCACGGTTTTCACGGATCTCCGGCCAGTCACGGTCATAAAGATCAGTTGCGTATGCCCGGTTCCGCCGGTGCTACAGGACCGGCTAGAGTGTTCAAAGGAAAAAAAATGCCCGGACAAATGGGAAACAAATCAGCCACTCAGTTGAATTTGGAAGTAATTGAGGTTGTGCCGGAAAAAAACGAAATTTTTGTAAAAGGGGCTGTTCCCGGAGCCAAAGACGGATTACTTATTGTTAGCGGACAAGGCGATTTTGAACCGAAACAGGCCGAGAAAAAGGAAGAAAAAAAAGAAAAAGTTGAGGAAAAAGGGAAAAAACAAGAAAAAAAATCAGCACAAGAAGAAACCGCAAAAAAAACAGAAAATAAAGAGGAAATTCAAAAAAGAGAAGTCAAGGAAAATGAAAATAATGAAAAAGAACCGGAAAAATCAGAAAAAAATAAACAAGAAAAAAAGTAATATATGGTTAAAGCCAAATTATATAATTTACAAGGAGAAAATAAAGGAGAAGTTGACTTAAATTCCGAAATTTTTGAGGTGGAAGTAAATGAGATTTTGGTTCACCAGGCTGTAGTCGCTCAACGTGGTTCTGGAAGGATTAAGATTGCCAAGACCAAGGATCGCAGTGAAGTCAGGGGAGGCGGAGCCAAGCCTTGGAGGCAAAAAGGTACCGGCAGAGCGCGACATGGCTCAAATCGTTCTCCTATTTGGAAAGGCGGAGGTGTAACCTTTGGTCCGACCGGAAAGGAGAATTTCAGTAAAAAAATAAACAAAAAAATGAAGCGCAAGGCCTTGTTCATGGTTTTAAGTGACAAAGCCAAAGAAGGGAACTTATTGATATTGGAAGAAGAACCAAAAAAGGAAGTAAAAACAAAGCAGATGTCCAAACTAAAAAAGAATTTAAAAATAGAAAAAAGCGCGGTTCTGGTTATTGAAAAAATGAAAAAGCAACTTGGACTGGCAGTTAATAATATTCCAAAGTTTAATTTGTTGGCCGCCGACAGTCTTAATGTTGTGGATTTATTGAAAGGAGAAAAAGTGGTGGTTTCCAAGCCGGCTTTGCAACAATTGGAAAAGGTTTACCTAAAAAAATAAGATATGGGAATAATAAAAAATATTTTTAAAAATTCCGAAGAGGAAAAAGCTGAACAAAAAGTCAGTCAGGGTTCAAAAACCGCCAAAAAGACCGTAAGTAAATCCTCCGAACGGGAAGAAAAAAAATCCAAAGGAACTACAGTAAAAGAAAAGGATGAAAAAAAGAAACAGGAAAAGAAAAAAGACTTAAAGGAACAAAAAGTATCTACTCAGAAAAAAGAGGAAAAAGAACTAAAAGTGGAAAAAAGAACCGATGATCAAGCTTATAAGATATTAAGTGAACCGATGATTACTGAAAAAGCTACGGATCTTTTGCAAATGAATAAGTACTGTTTTGCCGTTCCTTCTTTTGCCAATAAGAAACAAGTGGAAGAGAAGATAATGAATATTTATGGAGTAAAACCAATTAAAATAAATATAGTAAAAAAAATCGGAAAAAAGGTTAGACGAGGACGAATAATTGGAAAAACAAAGGATTATAAAAAAGCTGTAGTGACATTAAAACCCGGAGAAAAAATAGAAATTTACGAAGGAGTATAAATCAAATATCAAATAATATAATATGGCCATTAAGATATACAAACCAATCAGTAATGCGCGTCGACAGATGAGTACGGTCGATGGTTCTGGTATTGACAAGAAAGCAAAAGTCAGAAAACTCAGAAAAGCTAAAAAAAATACCGGAGGAAGAAATTCTCAGGGAAGAATTTCAGTTAGACATCGTGGAGGGGGAGCAAAAAGACAGGTGCGAATTGTGGATTTTAAAAGAGATAAATTCGATGTGCCGGCCAAGATTACTTCAGTGGAATACGATCCCAACAGAAGTGCCAATATAGCATTGTTAAATTATGCAGACGGTGACAAAAGATATATTTTGGCTCCGGCCAATTTAAAAAAAGGAGAAGAGGTTTTGAGTAGTCGAAAAAGGATTGAAATAAAGCCCGGAAACTCCATGCCTTTGGAATATATTACCGTAGGCAGTTTGATTCACAATATTGAGCTTACACCCGGAAAAGGAGCGGAAATTGTTAGAAGCGCCGGGGGTTGGGCCAAGCTGATGGCGGTCGAAGGAAAATATGCTCAAATAAAGCTACCTTCATCTGAGATTAGATTGGTGCCGAAACAATGTTTGGCAACCATCGGTCAAGTGAGTAACCCGGAACATATCAGAATAAAGATCGGAAAAGCCGGCAGAAAAAGACATATGGGAATAAGGCCGACCGTAAGAGGAAAATCCATGAATCCGGTTGATCACCCTCACGGAGGTGGAGAAGGAGGATGTCCTATTGGAATGAAACATCCTAAAACCCCATGGGGCAAACCGGCCTTTGGAGTAATGACCAGAAAAAAGAACAGAACCTCGGACAGGTTAATAATTTCAAGAAGAAAAAATAAGAAAAAGAGAAATTAATAAATATAATATAAATTATATTAAAATATAAATATGTCTAGAAGTCTTAAAAAAGGACCATATATAGATGAAAGGTTGTTGAAAAAGGTAAAAGCCTCCAAACCGGGAGAAGGTGTTATAAAAACATGGTCAAGAAATGCGGTAATAACTCCGGAAATGGTCGGATATACTTTTGGCGTACATAATGGAAAAGAGCATGTTGAGGTTAATATTGTGGAAAACATGGTCGGACATAAATTGGGAGAATTCTCTCATACCAGAAAATTTATTTCTCATGGCGGAAGAATGGCCAAGGAGCAAGCTAAATAAATAATATTATGCAAGTAAAAGCTAAAGCAAAATATATAAGAATTTCACCGAGAAAAGCAAGATTGGTAGCCGATGTTGTTAGAGGTTTGGATGTGACCGAAGCTTATAATCGGTTGGCGGTCACCAACAAAAAATCAGTGAAATTCGTGAAAAAATTATTGGATTCCGCATTGGCCAACGCCAAGCATAATTATGAATTGGCGGAGGACAATTTGTATATCAAGAGTATAAGAGTTGATGACGGACCGATTTTGTACAGATGGATGCCCAGAGCTTATGGAAGAGCTACTCCTTTACGAAAAAGAACAGCAATAATAGAGGTTGTTTTAGCGGAAAAAAAGGAAACAAAAGTTAAAACTACCGAACAAAAGAACGAAAAACCGGAAATGAAAACTGTAAAAGTTGAAAACAAAGAAGATGCGGACATAAAAGAAGACATAAATCCGGAAGAGGCACAAAAAGATAAAATAAAAAGAAAGAAAAAAGGTGCTAATACAAAAAGAGAAAAAGGTGTATTGAATAAGGTTTTCCGGCGCAAATCAGGGATGTAAAGAGATTTAAATAATTTGCAAGAATATATTTGATTAAAAACTAGTATGGGAAAAAAAATCAATCCGAAAATATTCAGAATAAAACAAAATAGAGACTGGGAGTCTCGTTGGTTTGCCTTGAAAAATTATTCAAAATTTTTAAAACAAGATATTGAAATAAAAAGATATATTGAAAAAAAACTTGAAGGAGCTTTTGTTTCTCATGTGGAAATTGAAAGAACCGCTAAGGCACTTAATATTATGATTTATGCGGCCAGACCGGGAGTTATAATTGGTAGAGGCGGAGCCGGAATAGAAGCCTTGAAAAAGGATATTAGCAGGAAGATTTTGAAATACAATAAAAAATTAAAATTGAATATAAATATAAAAGAAGTAAGCAATCCGAACTTGGATGCGTCAATAATCGCCGAGTACATCAAGTTGGATATTGAAAAAAGAATACCGTTTCGCCGAGCTATAAAACAGGCATTAGGGAAAGCGGAAAAAGCTGGTGCCAAGGGCGTTAAGATTATGGTTGCCGGAAGATTGAACGGTGCTGAAATAGCCAGATCTGAAAAACTGCTTTCGGGTAAATTACCTTTGCAAACCTTTAGGGCCGATATGGATTATGCCTTTAAAGAAGCTCACACTATTTATGGTCTTATCAGTATAAAGGTTTGGATTTATAAAGGTGAGGTTTTTGACAAAAAAGAGAAAAAGGAAAATAATAAAAAAGTTCAAGATAAATAATATATATGTTAACCCCCAGAAAAGAAAAACATAGAAAGTGGCAAAAAGGACGTGGACGAAATAAAGATTTAAAAGCCACTCGGATAAATTCGCTTGATTTTGGAGAATACGGTTTAAAGGCCACTACCTCATCTTGGGTTTCTTCCAGGCAGATTGAGGCGGCCAGAAGAGCTGTAACCAGATATGTAAAAAGAGGCGGAAAGTTATGGATTAGAATTTTTCCGGATAAACCGGTGACCAGTAAAGGTTCACAAGCGACAATGGGAAGCGGAAAAGGAGCGCCCGATCATTATGTGGCCGTTGTCAGACCGGGGACCGTGATATTTGAGATAGCCGGTGTAAGTAGAGAAGTGGCTCAAGAATCAATGCGTTTGGCTGCGCATAAGTTGCCGATAAAAGCAAAATTCATTTCAAAGAAGTAAAATATGAAAATGCGAGAATTAAAAACAAAATCAAAGGAAGAGTTGAAAAAGTTATATTTGGATTTGTGTCAAAAAAGACAGCAGATGAATTTTAAGTTGGCCAATAAACAGCTTAAAAATGTAAGAAAATATAGAGATATAAAAAAAGATATTGCTCGAATCAAGACATTGATGAATCAAAAACAGGAAAAACCAAATAAAGAAAATAAATAATTATAAATTATAATTAATATATGACAGAAAAGAAAAAAGAAATTTTGCGTCAGCTTACCGGAACGGTTATAGGTGATAAACTTGATAAGACCGTGGTTGTTGAAGTGGAAAGAGTGTTGATGCACGAAAAATACAAAAAACAATACAAGTATTCAAAAAAATATAAAGCTCATGATGAAAAAAATGAATACAAAAAGGGTGATAAGGTTTTAATAAGGCAATGCAGACCAATGAGTCGAGATAAAAGATGGCGAGTAATTAAAAAAGTAAAATAAATAAATTCAAGTATATAAATAGTATAATATGATTCAGGCCGAGACAAAATTAAAAAGCGCAGACAATACCGGGGCAAAAAGACTGGAATGTATTAAGGTTGCCGGAGGCTATCAAAGAAGATATGCCGGTATTGGAGATATTGTGGTGGTTTCAGTTAAGGAAGCTCGTCCTCACAGTATGGTAAAAAAAGGAGAAGTTCATCCGGCTGTTGTTGTGCGAACAAATAAAGAAATCAGACGACCTGATGGATCTTATTTAAGATTCGGAGAAAATGCGGTGGTTTTGATCAACAAGGAAACAAAAGAGCCAAAAGGAACAAGAATTTTCGGCCCAATTGCCAGAGAGTTGCGTAATAAGGGATTTAATAAGATAATTTCATTAGCTCCAGAAGTATTATAATAATATGAAAATAAAAAAAGGCGACAAAGTACAAATTATTGCCGGTAAAGATCGGGTAAAAAAACAAAAAAAGGGTGGAAAGTCGGAAAAAGGCAATCAAGGAAAAGTAATTCAAGTTTTACCAAAGGAAAATAAAGCTGTGATTGACGGACTTAATTTAAGGTACAAACATGTACGGCCGAGAAAAGAAGGAGAAAAAGGGCAAAGAATAGAATTTCCGGCTCCGATTGATATTTCCAATGTTTTATTGGTATGTCCCAAATGTCATAAAACAACCCGAGTGGGATATAAACTTTTGGACTCAGATTTGAAGGGCAAAAAAAAGATTAGAATATGTAAAAAATGTAATCAGGCTATTGATTAATTAAAATATGAATAATCTAAAAAAACAATATAACGAAAACATCACCGCCAATTTAATGAAAAAATTGGATGTGGATAATGTATTGGATGTTCCCGGATTGGAAAAAGTGGTGATAAATGTCGGTGTTGGAAAAGGCCTTAAAGATAAGGAGTATTTAAATGCGGTTGAACAAACTTTAACAAAAATAACCGGACAAAAGCCGGTGGCCACCAAAGCCAGAAAATCAATTTCCAATTTCAAAATAAGAGAAGGTAATATAGTTGGATATAAAGTGACTTTAAGAAGAGGCCGAATGTGGGATTTTATTGAAAAATTGATTAAAGTGACTTTGCCGCGAGTTAGAGATTTTAGAGGAATTTCCAAAAAGGGTATAGATGAACAAGGAAATTTATCCATTGGATTTTCAGAATATATAGCTTTTCCTGAGATTGATCAGGATGAAGTTAAAGTAACACATGGTTTGGAAATTAATATAAAAACTACGGCAGAAGACTTTAAAGAAGGGGAAGCGTTGTTTGAAGAGTTGGGTTTCCCATTTAAAAAACAAGAAAATAAATAATTAAAATATGGCTACCAAAGCACAATACGAAAAATCACAAAAAAAACCTAAGTTTTCCACCCGAAAAGTAAACAGATGCTGGCGATGTGGAAGAGCTCACGGCTATATGAGAAAGTTTGGCTTGTGTAGAATTTGTTTCAGAGAATTATCGGAGAATGGCGAGTTGCCGGGAGTGCGAAAAAGCAGTTGGTAAGCAAAAATTAAAATAACTTATTTACAAATCAATATTATAATAGATAATATGACCATGACAGATCCAATCGCAGACATGCTAACCAGAATAAGGAACTCTTATATGGCTAAAAAACAAGAGTTGGTTTTGCCGTACTCCAAGGTTAAGTTCGCAATCGCTAAGATTTTGGAAAAAGAAGATTATATTGAAAAAGCTGAAATAGATGAATCCGGCAAATTCAAACAAATAAAAATTGAATTAAAATATAATAACAAGCAACCCGCCATCACCAAAATGCAAAAAATCAGTAAGGCTGGAAGAAGAGTCTATGCTGCTCATAATGAGTTGCCAAGAGTCTTAAACGGTTATGGTATTGCCATTATTTCCACATCAAGAGGAGTAATGACCAATAATGAGGCCAAACATGCTAAGGTCGGCGGAGAAGTGCTTTGTGAAATATACTAATATATGTCCAGAATAGGAAAAAAACCAATTCAAATTCCCGATGGCGTTGAAGTTAAGTTCAACGACAGTGTTTTAACGGTGAAAGGACCGAAAGGTGAATTAAAAAGAAAAGTTCATCCAAGTGTAGATTTGGATATTGGAGAAAAAAATATTCAAGTAAAAGTAAAAAGTCCGGAAAATAATAAACAAAAGGCTCTATGGGGACTTTTTAGAAGTTTGGTGAATAATATGATAGTGGGAGTAAGCAAAGGATTTGAAAAAAAGCTGGAAATAAACGGAGTGGGTTATAAAGCTAGCAAAAAAGGAGATGTTTTGGTTCTAAATGTGGGATATTCACATCCGGTGGAATTTAATCTTCCCAAAGAGGTGAATTGTGAAGTGGAAAAAAATATTATAACCGTAAGCGGACAAGATAAACAATTAGTTGGAGAAGTGGCCGCCAATATTAGAAAAGTCAGGAAACCGGAACCTTATAAAGGTAAAGGAATTAAATATTCCGATGAAATTATTATCCGTAAGGTTGGTAAGACCGCGGCCAAAGCAGAAGCCTAATTTGATATAAAGATAATATGAATAATCAACAAAAGCAGAAAAAATTAAAATCAAAATTAAGAAGCAACAGAGTAAGAACAAAGTTGTCTGATAATTATCCGCGTTTGAGCATTTACAGAAGTTTAAATCATTTGTATGCTCAGATTATAGATGATAAAAAAGGACAAACCATTTGCAGTGCTTTTGATGGAGAAGTTAAAGGAAAAGATTTAAAACCGATGGAAAAAGCCGAAAAAATTGGCGAGATTATAGCTAAAAAAGCCTTGGACAATAAAATTGAAAAAGTTGTTTTTGATAGAGGTAGATTTAGATACCACGGTCAAGTAAAAGCCTTGGCCGAGGCGGCAAAAAAAGCCGGATTAAATATTTAAATTAATAGTATTCAATATATAAAATTTAGAATATGCTAAAAAAAGGAAGAGGAAAAAATAAAGGATTTAGAAAAAGACCGGCCCCGGAATTTGACCAGAAAATTATTGATTTGGCCAGAGTAACTCGTGTTATGGCCGGTGGAAAAAGGTTGCGTTTTAGAGCCTGTGTAGTCATTGGTGATAAAAAAGGGAGAGTCGGAGTTGGAATGGCGAAAGGAGCTGATGTCTCCTTGGCGGTCAATAAGGCTGTTAAAAGAGCCAAGAAAAATTTAATAACGGTTCCTTTGCTCAATGAAACTATTCCTCATGAGGTGCGTGTTAATCATTTGTCCGCCAAATTGTTGTTAAAGCCTGCTCCTAAAGGTACGGGAATAAAAGCCGGAGGTGTGGTCAGAGTTGTTCTTGAGCTGGCCGGAGTCCCAAATATCGTGGCTAAAATAATGGGAACTGACAACAGAGTGAATAATGCCAAAGCCTTACTTAAAGGATTGGATTCTTTTGTGGAAGCGGCCAAAAAAAGAGCTCGTGAAAAGGGTAAGGACGGAAAAAAAACAAGTACCGTTAAAAATGAAAAACCGGCAAAAAAAGAAAAAAAACAAGCAAGAACAGGAGAAAAAAAAGAAGAGAAAAAGGATAAACCGGTTAAATAAATCAAAAAATTATATATTTAATTAAATATGTCGTTAAAACTACATAAATTGAAATCCGATAAAAAACCCAGAAAAAGATTGGGTCGTGGAGACGCCGGTCACGGAACATATTGTGGGAGAGGTGTTAAAGGACAAAGAGCCAGATCCGGAGGAAAATCAGGATTGAAAATAAGAGGATTTAAACAAAACTTATTAACTTTCCCAAAGTTTAAGGGGATGAAATCTCATAAGATTCCTACTCAGATCGTTGGTTTGTCTCAGTTGACTAAAGTTAAAGAGGAAAAAATTAATCCGGGTACACTTTTTAAGCATGGTTTGATTGACACATTGGAAGCTCCGGTAAAAATTTTATTGGATAAAGACAAAAAAGATATCAAGTTAAATAAAGATTTGGAAATTTATGATTGTCGAGTTTCAGCTTCCGTAAAAGAGTTAATTGAAAAAAGCGGAGGAAAAATTGTAAAATCCGGGGAAGACAAGTCTGATGATAAAAAGAAAGAAAATAAGGAAGAAAAGATAAAAGAGGAAAAGGATAAATCTGAAAAATAAAATCGGAAAGAGAAAAATTGTTCAGATAGAAAATAAAAATTATGTTTGAAAAAATAAAGCAAATTTGGCGAGTAAAAGATTTGAGAAAAAAGATTCTTTTTGTTTTATCAATGCTGGTAGTTTTCAGGGTTGCCGCGCATATTCCTATTCCGGGAGTAAATGTGGACAATTTAAGAGAGTTTTTTTCTTCAAATCAGATATTGGGATTGCTTAATCTGTTTTCCGGAGGAGGCATGCAGAACTTTTCCATTGTTATGATGGGAATCGCTCCTTACATCACCTCGTCAATTATTTTTCAGTTGTTGGGCATGATTATCCCCAAACTGGAGGAAATGCAAAAAGAAGAGGCCGGGCGACAAAAAATCAATATGTGGACAAGGATCGCCACTGTACCGTTGTCTATGTTGCAAGCTTACGGAATGATTAGCCTTTTGCGTCAGTCACCAAAACCGATTATTGAAGATTTAAGTTTTCCTAACCTGGTAGCTATGCTAATTACGGTGACCGCCGGTACTATATTTTTAATGTGGATAGGTGAGTTGATTACTGAAAAAAAGATTGGCAATGGAATTTCTTTGTTGATTTTTGCCGGTATTATAGTTAGAGTTCCCAGTGCTCTTCAGGAATTGGTTATTAATTTTAGCTCGGAACAGGTCATTAATCTTTTGGTTTTTGCCGTTATAGCTATTATAACTATCGTCGGGGTGGTAATCATTACCGAGGGACAGAGAAATATTCCGGTTTCCTATGCCAAACAAGTGCGGGGAATGAAAATGTATGGCGGAATGGATACTCATTTGCCGATCAGAGTTAATACGGCCGGTGTGATTCCTATCATATTCGCCATTTCAGTAGTTTTATTTCCTCCCATGATGGCCCAGTTTTTACTTAGGGTTGACTCGGAGACTGTTCAAGGTATAGCCCAATGGGTAATAGCTTTGTTTGAAAATCAACTTTTTTACGGCATAATTTATTTTGTTTTGGTTTTTGCCTTTACTTATTTTTATACGGCGGTAATTTTCCATCCATATCAGATTGCAGAAAATTTGCAAAAGCACGGCGGATTTATTCCCGGTATAAGACCAGGTTCAAACACTGCTGAATATTTACAAAAAATTATCAGTCGTATAACCTTGACCGGAGCTTTATTTTTAGCTTTGATTGCTGTTTTACCTTTGGCGTTACAACAAGTTTCCGGCATGCAGTCCATGGTTATCGGCGGAACCAGTATATTGATTGTAGTCAGCGTTGTTCTGGAAATAGTTAAACAGATTGAATCTCAATTGACTATGCGCGATTACGAAGGCTTTTAAGCGAAAGTATATAATTGAAGTTATATAAAAAATGCTGGGAAAAAACCGGCATTTTTGTTATAATATATTCGTTAAAAAAGATATGAAAAAAAACAAGAAAATTTACATTTTTATTGGACCTCCGGGGGCGGGTAAAGATACTCAGGCTAATCTTTTGGTAAAGGAAAGTGATTTGGTAATAATATCTCCCGGCCGAATTTTCAGAAAGGCTGTGGCCAACAAAACTTCCTTGGGAGAAAAGGTAAAAAAATATACCCAAAAAGGAGAATTGGTTCCGGACAAGATAGTGAACAAAATAATAATGAAGGAAATTGCTAAAACCGACGGGGATTTAATACTTGACGGTTTTCCCAGGGACATTGATCAAGCTTTAGCTTTGGATGAATTTTTTAAGATTTATAAAGCTGATTATACCGTTAGAATAATAGAACTAAAACTAAATGAAGAAAAAATAAGACAAAGAATAATTGGTAGAAGATCTTGTTTTTGCGGTCGGGTATTTCATGTTGAACTTAATCCGCCCAAAGAACAAGGAGTTTGTGATCGTTGTGGAAGGCAATTAACGGTCAGACCGGATTCTCATCCCGAAGTGGTGGAACGAAGAATCAGACTTTATAAAGAAAGAATAAAACCGGTTATTGATTTTTATAAAGATAATGATTTTTATGAAATAAATGAAGTTGAAGCGGACGGAGAAATAAAAGAAGTTTACAAGCAAGTTAAATCTAATATAAAATAATATGTCTTTAATAAAAAGCACAGAGGAAATTGAGCTTTTGAGAGAGGGAGGTAAAGAGCTATCTCGGATTTTGCATAAGGTGGCCAAAGAAGCTAAACCCGGAAAAACCACAGCCGAATTAAATGAAATGGCTGAAAATATGATAAAGGATTTTGGCGGAAGACCTTCATTTAAAAATTATGGAGATTTTGAAAATCCTTTTCCCTCCGGATTATGCACCTCGGTTAACGAACAACTGGTTCACGGTATTCCTTCTGATTATAAATTGAAAAACGGTGATATTTTAAGCTTGGACATTGGTATGGAATATCCTTTGCCCAACGGACTTTACACTGATATGGCTATTACCGTTCCCGTAGGAAAAGTAGATAAAAAGGCCAGACAAGCTATCAGGGTGGCTAAAGGAGCCTTGAAAGTTTGGACTGATAATTTGGGGCCGGGAAAAGATTTAAATGATATCGCCGGAAAGGTGGAAAAACATATTGAAAAAAAGAGATTATCAGTCGTTCGCAGTTTTGTTGGACATGGCGTGGGGCACAAGGTTCACGAAGAACCGCAAATACCGAATTATCATATTGAAGGCTTTAGTTTTGTCCTAAAACCCGGGATGGTTATAGCCTTGGAACCCATGGTTTCGGTTGGTTCTCCGGAAGTGGAAATTTTGCCCGATGGTTGGAGCGCGGCCAGTGTTGATAAAAGTTTAACCGGACATTGGGAGCATACGGTGGCCATTACCGAAAAAGGATGTAAAATAATAACAAAATAAAAAACAAATATGAATTATCTTGGGCTTGATTGGGGAGAAAGAAAGATTGGAATAGCCTTGGGCAGTGATGAAGTAAAGGTGGCCAGTCCTATTTTGGATTTATGTTATTCGGATTTGGATGAAGCATTGAAAGAGATAAAAAAGATTATTGATGAAGAAAATATAAAAACTATTGTTTTGGGACAACCTTTAAAAATGTCGGGAAGCAAAGATTTTAGTCGGGAGTTTGAAATATTCAGAAAAAAAATAAAGGATCTCGGACCGGAAGTTATTCTGGAAGATGAACGGCTTTCCAGTAAAATGGCGCAAGGTTTGGCCAGAGAAAGAGAAGATTATAAAAAGATTTCTGATGATGCTTTGGCGGCCGTTGTGATTCTTCAAGCTTATTTGGATAATTTGCCATAAAATATTATGGAAACAAGCTATTTTTCCAAGGCTATTGTTTTGGGCAAAAAAGAATGGAGGGAAAATGACCTGCGTTTTTTTTTATTTACGGAAAGCTTTGGGACATTGGAAGCCATGTCCGTGGGTAGCAGAAAGATAAAAAGTAAACTTTCCGGACATTTGAATTGTCCGGGAGAATTGGAAGTGGTTTTGGTTAAATCAAAATACGGATATAAAATAATCCAGGCCTATTTGGTTGAAAAATGGGAAATGGAAAATGTATCAGACTTTTATTATATAAGTGCGATTCTGGAAATAGTCCATAAGGTGGTAAAAGGCAGTGAGTACAGTTCGGAAATTTGGCATCTTTTGATTTGGGCTTTGCAACAGACGGAATCAACAAAAAAAGAAGAAAAAAAACTGGTCTTGAATTTGTTTATTATTAGACTTTCCGCTATATTGGGATATCAAATAAATAAAAAAGTATTTGAAAACTTTTCTTCGGAGAATGACAGTAATATTTTGAAGACATTGGATAAAATAACTTTTGACAGAAATGATTATTTAAAACTAAGCAGAAAAGAAAATGAAGAAATTTTCATGTTTTTACATAAATACTTGAACTATATTTTTGAAACCGGATTTAATTCTTTGGTGGTGTTTAGCTCTTGACAAAACTTTTTGAAAAGAGTAAATTATAAGGAAACATTTGATTTTTAACAAAAGGGGGAATAAAAATGAACAAAACTTATTTGTTGACCTTGTTGATTCCGGTTGTTGTTTCATGCTGGCAATTCAGGGTAATTGGGCCGGAGTTAAAAGAATCTGAAGACAATGTTGATGACTCCGGATCGGATTCTGATCATGATCATGATTATGATTATGATTATGATTATGATGCTTTTGCTTATGAGGGATTATTTATGGAAGATGGCGTTCCTGAAGTCAGAAATGATAACAATGGAGACCAGCAAATTGAAGTAGAACCGGTTGAAGATGTTTTTGTTGATGCCGGAGATTGTCCGGCCGGTTATGATTATGATCCTGAAAGTCAGTCTTGCGTTTCTTTTTGTGAAGCGGATGAATATTTTGAAGAGAAAAGGCAAAAATGTTTGAAATATCCTTGTTGTGATTTGGCCGGTCATTGGGAGTTGAAACTTTTGGATGAGCATGCCTTGCAATTTGAGACATACCAGGTGAACTTGCAGCAAATCGTATCTTATTTATCTTGTGAATTTGAGGCGGATTCCGAAGAGATGGTCGAATGTCAAGGGTCTTTACAGAATAACCATTTCTTTTTGACTTGTGATCATGCTGAATGGTATTTGACTCTGGACGGCTTGGCTCAAGAGGACAAAGTCAACGGTATGTATGTTTTGGATAATTTTGATGGTTCAGAAGTTGAGGGACCATTTAACTTAAAGTAGCAAAAACGCGGCTTGGCACACCAAGCCGTTTTTTTTTACAAAAAAAAGAGCCACTGAAAAGTTTTTCAGCGGCTCGCGTTTTTGTTTATTTCAGGTTTCAGGCAACTGTTTTCTGTTTTTGCCCGTACTTCCTAACCTTCCAACATTGTCGCAATCCGTATTCAAACCACGGACAGATATTTCCATGACAAAGATTTCGTTGACAAAAGATTTTAAGATCAGGATGAAATGATTTGTGGTCAATTGATATTTTGACCAGTTCAACAATCTTTTTCAAATTGAGTTTAGTTGGTTCGACCGCCGGTCGGGTTAGGCCTCCGTTCAGAATGAATTTTGCTTTTTTATGATAAAACCAAATATTCAGCGGTCCATTTCCGTGAGAGGAAAGTAGAGCGTGATTATTTTCAATTTCATCATCGGGAACTTTTTTGACTTTTTGTTCTTCCATCCTTAGGGCAATAATTAGATTATTCAAATTTATTCCTCGGCCTTTTTTGGTCATTATACTGACTTGACCGATGCTGTTCTGCTTAATAACCAGATCAGCGTTTAAGCCTTTTTTGAATTTGGCCGCGGCCATTATTTCATTGGAGTCCGACTGAAAGCTTACTATTTTCAAGGTTCGGTTATTTGAGTCTGAGATGTTTTCAACCAAAGCTGAATCTCCCAGCTCCTTCAACGCCGCTTGAAAGTTCTGATCTTGATCTTTGAGCGTCTTTTCAAGTCTTTGTTGCCATTTCTTGGCTAACTCTTGTTCGTTATAAAGGCTGATTAAGCTTTGACAGTGCTCAGTGCTGAAATCTGCCGGTCTGAGATCTTTACCTGCTGCTCGTAGTTTGGCTTGCAGAGCTATAAAAGCCCATTCAATGGTTTGGGCTTGCTCCATTGCTGAGCTCCATTGTTTGTTCATCATATTGACAATGAAGCCCAGTCCCATATTTTGATCTTGACCATTATCACAGCAGTTGGTGTATTTGAGTAGTTTTTGGATTTTTTCCATTTTGTCTATGTTTAAAAATTTGGCCGTAAGAATGGCCGCACAAGTTTCCTCTTTTGTTTGGCCTATAGGCAAATGTTCGTCCAGTTGATCGAAACCAATGCCGATGAGCAATGGGGATTTTTGCGTCCCGGTCAATTTATCGTTTTGACCGTATAGTGAAAGCAGGAAAAGACTGACAATTTCATCCAAATGAGGACGAAAATGCGTGGCGACGGGGAGCCACTCTCCTTTGATTCGAAGATCAAATTCCAACTTGTTTTGATTTTGTTTCGGGGTTCTGATGTGGATCGGTTTCATTAACGCCTCCTTTTGTTTGTTTGAATTGGTAATGAACGATAACTTATTATTCTAGCAGTCTTTGCGTTTTTTGTCAATCTTGCGTTGATATTGGGAAAAATCAATAAAAAAAACGACCTTTTGCCCAAATTAAGCATAAATAAGGCCGTTTTAATCTGTGTTTAATAAGAATGAAAATTAAACTTCATTTAATAAATCTTTTTTCAATTCTTCTTTTGGTCGTAAGCCGACAAAATCTTTAACCACATCACCCTTTTTAAAAAGTTTCATGTTGGGAATACTTTGGATTTGGTACTTCATGGCTAAGTCCCGGTTGTTTTCTTCTTCAGTGTTTAGCTTGCAGATTTTTATTTTCCCGTCTAATTCATCGGCTAATTCATCCAGTACCGGAGCCATCATTTGGCAAGGTTGACACCATGGAGCCCAAAAATCCACAAGAACCGGAATCTCCGAGTCTATTACTTCTTTTTGAAAATTGTCGTTGTTAAGCTCAATTGCTTTTGACATAGTTTTTTTGTTATTACTTATTTTTAAATATTTGTTTTAATAAATAATCAATATTTTTTTGTGTTTGTTGGTCAACTGAATCCAAGCAAGAAGATAAATTTTCCCGAAAGTAGGCTTCCGCAACTTTTTTTATACCGGAATTAACAGCGTAAAGCTGTTCAGTGACTTTTTGACAATCAGTATCTTTCTTTATTAAATTCATCAGGCCGTTTATTTGCCCTTGGATAATATTTAATCTTTGTATTATATTATTTTTACGCATAAAAGATTTTATTTACATGGTCATCATACACCCCGCCAGGGTATATGTCAAGTTTTTTGAAAAATAAAAAAAACGGTTATTGCCCGTTAAGTTTTAAATAAATATTAAATTAAACTTTTTCTGGTAATTGAACTTGCCGATTGTGGCCTGAAGGGCGAAGACTGGTGGACGCTAGTGGAGTCGAACCACTGACCTCATCGACGTCAACGATGCGCTCTAACCAACTGAGCTAAGCGTCCTTTTTAAGACACGATTCAGGTAAAGCTGAAATTTAAAATGATTCATGGTAGGTCCGATGGGAATTGAACCCATGACCCCCACGTTATAAGCGTGGTGCTCTAACCCCTGAGCTACGGACCCATATTTAGCAAATCTGGATTCATAGTAGCAGAAAGCTTTCATTTTTTCAAGTC
>CAZPBK010000006.1:0-55037 GCA_964584985.1 uncultured Gammaproteobacteria bacterium
TTGAAAGAATAGTCCTCCGGTTAAAAAGAGATCACCGAGAGTTCTACTCTGCAGAAATTGTCAGGCTGAAAAGCCTTTTCACAGAGTGGGTTGGTTTCCGAGTCGCAGGTCCAGACGCCTTCAACCCAGCCGTAGAGTTCCCGCATTTCCTGTTCGGTTTCCGGAGCCGGAGCGCTACGATCCATTTCCTTGAAAATGCTCATATCCAAGGTGTTGAGATCGGCTTGGTTGTCCGGGCCGGAGCTCTCGTCATAGGAGTAGGTGTCGTTGGAATGTTGGTCGTTGTTTTCTTCAGATTCGGAGCCTCCCAAACATCCGAAGGCCAGTGTCAAAGAACAAAAAATTGCCAAGGTCAGTTTTTTCATGATTTCCTCCTTATCCGTTTTTTTACGGATATTGATTGTTAATAAAAATGACCTTTGTTCATTAGGATGTTAGCATGTTTGGTTTATTTTGTCAAGGTTTTGGGTAAATTTACGCCGTTGTAGGGACAGAACAGTGTTCTGTCCCTACAACGGCGCATGGTTTTGATTTTTATGTTTTTCCTGCCATTTTTTGGGGTTGTTTTTTATATAATTTCGGGTGCGGATTAATTCGTTTTCATTGCGCAGGAGGCGGTCGTGAAATGAACGATGCCATTGAAAATCATAGATATTTAAATTTGATCGGATGTTTTTGGTAATTTCGTTTTTAAATGATTTTATTATTTTTGATAATAATCCATAATTTTGAATGCGGGCAGAACAATGTTCTGCCCGTACATTGTGATGAAATTTTTTCGTAGGGACAGAACATTGTTCTGTCCGGGATATCCGGGATGTCCGGGATATCCGGGATGCCCGTGCATTATGATGAAAATTTTTCGTAGGGACAGAACATTGTTCTGTCCGGGATATCCGGGATGCCCGGGATGTCCGGAATGCCCGTGCATTATGATGAAATTTTTTCTGTTCTGTCCTCATGTATGTTCGGAAATTTCGTGGATTTTCCGTGTTTTTTTTGATTTGGATAATCCCGTGTATATGATCGGGCATAATTATGTATTCATTAAGTTTAATGTTTTTATAAAATTCAGGAATTAAGTTCCAGAATTTATTAATTGTTTTGCCCAAGGGATTAAGTTCCATTTTTTGATTTATAATTTTGCCGAACCAATCAAATTTTTCTTTAGTGCAAATGGTGACATGATAAAACCCGGGCAAGGAATAATCAATGTTTTTATGGCGGTTTAATTTTCTTTGTGGGCCGATATACATACATATTTATTATACAATTTTTTTCCTTACCAAAAAAACGAATTTTGTCAGACCCGCCTGACAATTTTTTGTTGATTTTTATACTTAAAAATCATTGATAATTATTTTTGACGAAAGTGGATAACATTTGATTTTAGAAACTGATTTTAGATTTATATGATAATAATGCGCAAAGGCTCTTTGACAACTTAACCCAAAAGGAGGGGAAAATGAAAAGCCTGAAAATGAATATTTGGTTTTTATCATTAATTCTGCTCGGTTCGGCTTGTTCCACCGGAGCGGTTTATTCTAAATCAAGGGAGTTTTTCCAAAGACAAGTGGCCAAACCGGGAAACTATGAAAAATTCTCGGTTATTGACAAAAAGGTCAAATTAAAGCAAGATCAAAGTATAAGCATGTCCAGCTTTGGTTATAACCCGCGTCGTTGGGAAAAATCTCAGCTGGAAGAATTCCACTTTGCCTTGGTCTGGTTGGAAGATCCCAAATTGCTGGATCGCCAGATTTATCTGGTTAAACAGGTTGGTCGATCAATCTTGTTTTGTTATGTTGAACCTCAAGAAAAGGAGAGTCAAGAAAAAAGAAAAAGCGTGGTTTATTACAGTGTTTTTTTGCTAAAACTGCACAAGGAGGATCAAGCTCAGGTCATTGATTGGCCAGATTATTTGCGCGAATATCTGGGCGCGGATTATTTCAGTCATCGTCAAATCAGGATTGGCGATCGGCCGGTAATCCAGCTTAATTGGGACAGCGATTATTATTGGAACGCTCCGATAATTTTTGCTCAGCAAAAAGAGTATGTGGCGCAGATTATTCAGCTTTATCATGGCCAAAGCCGAACCAGAGTCAACCAAATCTTTAACAAGTTTCCTTGGCGAACCTTTGTTCGCTAAATACTAACTCATTACCAGCAAAAGGAGAAAACTATGAAAACAGTTCAAAGCACTTTGATTGTTTTTGTTCTTTTGGGAATGGTGGCCTTGGTTGGTTGCACTCGCTATGTTGAGCCTGAAGCTCAAAACAAGGCAACTGATCAAACGCAACCAAGTCCAAACCTTGAACAATCGGCAGACAACCAACAACCTGCGGATAATTCCGCAGCCGCCTTGGTCGGGGACTACAACTTTATGTACCCGCAAGGCTGGCAATTGACTGATTCCACGGAAAACGGGCAAACCGTTATTACCATTCAAAACACTGACAAGCAGATTGTGCTGGGTGGAGTGGCGCCGGATGATTATTACATTGAATCAGACGGTAAAAATGCGGTTAACACGGAAAAGTATGCAAACAGTTATATTAAGATGGTTATGACTGTTTATCCGGAATATGCTGAAACCGCTTGGGATGAATTTTTTGACAGTGAATTTCCACAAATAGTGGAAGAGCATAAATTTGCTCAGTTGCCTTATCGTGAAGATTTGGAAACCGTGCAAGTGAGTAAAACCAGCGGTCTTTTTGCCGGACAAGAAAGATTTTTTGTGCGCACGGATCAGGCGATTTATGACGCGCGTCTTTTTTACAGCCAGGATCAAAAAGACCAAGCCGTGGAAGAGTTTTACGAATTCATCAGCCAGTTTCCTTATTAAACAAAGGGAACTGTAAAAAACCTAAAACCGGTAAAGCCCCTGCTTAAATTCGGGGGCTTTATTTTTCTCAAACCAAAAGGAGTGGCCAATGAGAAAAGCAATTGTCTTTTGTTTGGTGGTTTTGTTTTCCGGGTCGGCCTTGGGCTTTACCCTGGATGGAGTACCTTTCAAGTCTCAATCGCCTCCGGGCGATTGGAACCAAAACATGAATTGCGGTCCGGCCTCTGTTTTGATGGTCGGTGCTTATTACCAACACTTTCAACCCGGATCCGAGGATCTGGAAGCGGTTTTGGACTGGCTTTACGAGGCCGGTTATATTAGCCCGCAACCCGGAGCCGAATATTATGACGGCAACCTGACCAACGCCAATATCTTGGAAAATCTTTTAACCGGGTTTTTTAACTTGGATCCGGTGATCAAGAAAAATTCCAATGATTGGAATTATTTGGGAGAAAAATTGCAACAGGGCAATCCCATCATCGTTGGTGTGAATGTGGACTTGAATCCGCAAAAAATGGGTCATTTTATGGTGGTGGTCGGACAAAATCTTGATCAGATCATTGTTCATGATCCCGGTCGCACTCAAGGCGAATATCGAGCTTATCCACGAGATCAGTTTGAAGCTTCTTGGGCCACTTCCGGTTATGTCAGCTTGGTGGTGGATATTTCGCCTGTCACTTGGCATCCGGACGGCAGTTTGGTTCAAGTGGCCGGAGAAAACCAAGTTTATTTGCTGGATCAAGGACGCCGGCATTGGATTTTTGACGAACAAGTTTTCAATGCGTTGCACTATGACTGGCAAAAGATTATCAGTATTTCTCAAGCTGAGCTGGATTGTTATGATGACGGCGGTCAGATTGATTGGCAACCTTATCATGAACTTTTCCGAGTGGGCGAGACTTATTATCTTTTGGAAAAATCATCTGTTGATTCGGTTAACGGGGCGATTTATGAATTTGCTTCAACCGCCGCTTTTAACAGTTGGAATATTCCGGGATATATTCAGGATTTGGCGTCAGACCAAGCCGAAACACAGTATTTCAGTCATTTTGATTATGGCGGATTACTTTATTTACGCCATGGTACTTTGGTTAAACCCGGATTTGATTTGCCCGGTTATGGTCCAGGAGTGGTTTTTGTTTGCGATGCGGACGGTTATTTGCTGTCTTTTGAAAGCTGGGACTTGTTTACTCAAATGGGCTATGATCAATTGCCGATTATTTTGCTGGGAGAGCAAGAGTTTTACGCCAGTTATTTGGGTATTTCCGAGATGATTGACCAAACCAAGGCTTCCCAGTGCTTGAACGGCAGTTTTTCCGCTCAAGGCGGCAGTCAAGAAATTATTTTGGCTGATAATGACGATGATGGTTATGATTATCAAGAGGATTGCAATGACAATAATCCGCAGATCAATCCCGGCCAAAGCGAGATTTGCGATGGCCTGGATAATAACTGCAATGATTTGATTGACGAGGGATTGCTCAATGCTTGCGGTGATTGCGGTCCCGAGCCTGAAGAAGTTTGCGATGGCTTGGACAATGATTGCGATGGCTTGATTGACGAGGGATTGCTCAATGCTTGCGGTGATTGCGGTCCCGAACCTGAAGAAGTTTGTGATGGTTTGGACAATGATTGCGATGGCTTGATTGACGAGGGAGATCTTTGTCTTGGTGATCAAATCTGTTTGAACGGTTATTGCCAGAATCAAACCCAAGAGCCGGAACCGGATGATCCGCCGGAAGATCCTCCTGAGGAAGAGCCAGAGCCTATTCAAGACGATCCTCCACCGGAAGATCCTCCTGAAGAAAACCAAGATCCCGGTCAAGACGACCCTCCGCCGGAAGAGCAAACCATTGATCCACCTGAGGAAGAGCCTGAAATTATAGAGTGTACGGTCACTTGCCCGGGTGATATGCAGGCTTTTATTTGGTACGCCAGTTTTGGCGAAGAGACCGGGGCTTCAACAGTTACTATGTCGGCCACCAAACAAGAAATTTGTTTGCGAGGTCAGCCGTGGATTGATTTTAATTGCGCTGGTCAAAATCCCTTGTGGTCATATTATGATCCCGGTCTGGCTCAGATTGACTGCAATGTTGATTATGAGCTGAAGATTCCGGGCATTATTGACAGCGGGGGAGAGGGAGAAGTGTGGTTTACCTCCATATCCTGCTGGCAGTAGCGGGAAAACCAAAAAGAGCTGAAGTCATCACTTCAGCTCTCTTTTTTATTTTGGAAGTTATTTTTTTTCTCCCGGTTTAACATGGACAAAGATTCTTGAGGCCAAGCGTCCGGTAAATTTTTTTACCTTTTTTTTGGTAAATTCCACAATTCCGTTTTCAGTGGCAAACAAAGTGTCATCTGAACCTTTCATAACATTTTCTCCGGGGTGAACCTTGGTGCCTTTTTGTCTAACCAAAATATTGCCGGATTTTACTTGTTGTCCGCCATATCTTTTTACGCCCAATCTTTTGGCTACTGAATCTCGTCCCAGCGAAGTACTGCCGCCGGCTTTTTTATGTGCCATATAAAGTAAAAATTTAATTTTTAGTTTAGCTGTTAATTATTCTATATCAATTTATAAGTTTTGTCAAGATTTTTACCATAAGTATTCTTAGCTAAATTTATATAAAAAGTTGTTTTATTAAAAAGAAAGTTATTTTTATGACGGTTAGTTTTTTGACAAGAAGGCTTTTTTCTGGGATGCTGTAATAAAGAAATATGCAAAATTTACTGGTTATAATTATTTTAACTTTGGTTTTTCAGGGTCTGAGCTGGAATCAGGCTTTTGATTTACTGGAAGATCAATTGGCACAAATCAATAATCAACCGGAGCGATTAAAACAATTGACTGAAAATAAACTGGTGCAAGAGAATATAATAAAAAAAATTCCGGCTGAGCTTGATTTGAAGGTGCCTTTTGTTCCTCAGGCGCCTTTGGCTGATTGGTCCATGCCGTATCAAGAAGCTTGTGAAGAAGCGGCTTTGATCCAAACCAAATATTATTTTTCCGATCAAAAATTAACCGCGGAAAAAATGGTTCAGGAAATTTCACAAATCGTTGACTGGGAAAAGCAAAAATTCGGCTTGTACACGGATACCGCTTTGTCTGAAGTAAAGGTTATGGCTGAGGAGTATTTTAATTTGGCAACGGAAATTATGGAAAATCCGAGCGTGGAAAATGTTAAAGCAAATCTTAACCAAGGAAATCTGATTTTGGTTCCAACCGCCGGCCAAGCTCTGGGCAATCCTTATTTTTCCGGAGCCGGACCACTGTATCATTTTGTGGTTATTCGCGGTTATACCGGGAATCAATTTATTGTTAATGATGTGGGTACCAAAAGGGGAGAAGCTTATAGATATGATTATGACCTTTTGCTTAGAGCCAATCATGATTTAAGTAAAAATCCGGACGGCTCCTGGTTTCGGCCGTATGATTCTCAAACCGACGATCAAACAAAACATAAAAAAATGCTCCAAGGGGTTGCTCGCATGTTGGTGGTCAAAGGGCTTAAAAAGTAGTATATTTGACAAAAATATTATTTTTGCTACACTAAAACCTACTAATATAGTTGGTTTTTTTATTATGAAATTTTCCACCAAAGCCGAATACGGTCTCAGAGCCATTGTTCACTTAGATAAAAAAGCTGAAAAACCGGTTTCCTTGGCTAAAATCGCCAGATTGGAGAAAATTTCCTTGCCTTATTTGGAAAGACTGTTTTCCAAACTGCGCAAGGCCGGGATTGTTCAAGCTAACAAAGGAGTTAAAGGCGGTTATTATCTAACTCAAACGGCTGATAAATTTAATGTTTATCAAATAATCAGGGTCTTGGAAGGGCCGGTGGTACCTTATAGTTGTTTGGACGCGGATAAAGCCGGAAAGTGTAAATGTCGCATCCGGCCGGTCTGGGAAAAGCTTTATAAGACAATTGTTAAGAATTTAAAAAGTATCAAATTAAGTGATTTATAATTTATAATAATATATGCAATATTCTGAAATTTTAATGGATCATTTTAAAAATCCGCGCAATCAAGGCAAAATGGAAAAAGCCGATGCCAGTGGAGAAGTGGGTAATATCAAATGCGGAGATGTAATGAAGGTTTATTTAAAAGTAAAAAAAGATCCAAAAACCAAGGAAAATATAATTCAAGATATTAAATTTGAAACCTTGGGTTGTGCGGCCGCCATTGCCGCCAGTTCGGTTTTAACTGAATTGGCTAAAGGAAAAACTTTTGAACAAGCTTTGGCCATAGATAAAAAGGACATAGTAAAAAAACTGGGCAAGGTGCCTCCGCTTAAATTTCATTGTTCTCTTTTGGCTGAACAAGCTTTAAAAAAGGCTATTGAAAACTATCAAAAAAATAATTAAAATAACTTTATAATTTATGGAGAAAAAAATTAAAGATTTATTACAAAAAATAAGACCCAAACTACAGGCGGATGGAGGTGATGTGGAGTTTGTGGATTTTACCGATGACGGCGTGGTTCAGGTTAGATTAAAGGGCGCTTGCCAGGGGTGTCCCATGGCCGAGTTGACTTTAAAAGAGGGAATCGGTCGTTTATTGAAAGAAGAATTGCCGGAAGTGAAAGATATTCAAGGAGTGAAATAGTCAAAAAAAATAATTTAAACTTATTTATGGATAAAATATATTTTGACAATGCGTCCACCACGCAAATGGATCCCGAAGTTTTAAAATCAATGCGACCGTATTTTAATGAGTCTTACGGTAATGCCAGTTCACTTCATTCCTTGGGTCAAAAATCAGCCGAAGCAGTTGAATCAGCCAAAGCAAGATTGGCCGATTTTTTGCAATGTTCTCCGGCCGAGGTTTATTTTACCTCCGGAGCCACGGAAAGTAATAATACGGTAATAAGCGGAGTGATTAATTATTATCAAGAAAAGTTTGATCGGTTACATATTATTACTTCCCAAATAGAACACCCGGCGGTTTTGGAAGTGGTTAAAAATTTGGAAAGCAATAAAACAGTGGAAGTGGATTATTTAAGTGTTAACGATTCCGGAGTGATTGATCTTAAAGAACTAAAACAAAAAATAAAACCTTATACGGTTTTGGTTTCCGTTATGTGGGCTAATAATGAAGTTGGTTCTGTCCAGCCCATTGAAAAAATAGGCCAATTGATTGAACAGGAAAAAAGCAAAAGAAAATCCGATCAACCGCCGATTTATTTTCACAGTGATGCGGTGCAAGCGGTCAATTATCTGGATCTTTCTGTAAAAAAATCAGAAGTGGATTTTCTTAGTTTGTCAGGGCATAAAATATATGGTCCCAAAGGGGTCGGAGCTTTATATATTCGCCAAGGAGCCAAGATTAAGCCATTGATTTTTGGCGGGCATCAACAAGACAATATTCGTCCGGGAACTTTGAATACTCCGGCCATTGTTGGTTTGGCCAAGGCGGTTGAATTAATAGAAAAAAACAAGAGTAAAGATTTACCAAAAATAAAAACCATAAAACAAAAATTGGTTTCAGGTTTGGAAAAAATTGATCAAATAAAATTTAATGGAGATTTAAAAAGTCAGTTGCCTAATATTATTAATATCAGTTTTTTTAAAGCTGAAGGGGAGAGTATTTTAATGATGTTGGATATGGAAGATATCTATGTTTCTACGGGTAGTGCTTGTTCTTCCGGTACATTGCAACCGTCTCATGTTTTAACGGCCATGGGTGTTAGTCCGGAATGGTCGCATGGCAGTATTAGAATTTCATTGGGTCGGTTTAACAGTTTGGAAGAGGTTGATATTTTTTTGCAGAAAATAAATCCGATTATTAAGAAATTAAGAAAAATGGCACCGTAATTTGGTGCTTTTATATTTAAAATTAAAAATCTTTGTCTAAAAAGCAAAGATTTTTTTATTGGGTTTTAGTTTGACTGGAAATATTGATTAATATACCCATAGCGGCCAAGGCGATAACCATGGCGCTGCCTCCGTAGCTTACCAAGGGGAGAGGAATTCCGGTCATGGGCAAAAGCCCGATCATGGAAGCGATATTAAAAAAAGCTTGAAAAATTATCCAAGAAATTATGCCGATGGCGGTCAATCTGCCAAATTGATCAGGTGCGTTTTTGGCGATTTTAAATCCCCGTTGCATGATTAAAACAAATAAGCCGACCAGAATCACACTCATTAAAAAACCCAATTCTTCAGCATAGATGGCAAATATGGAATCTCCGGTTGCTTCGGGTAAATACTGAAATTTTTGTCTGGAGTGACCAAAGCCTCTGCCCCAAAAACCGCCTGAACCTATAGCCAGAAACGCTTGGTTTATGTGATAGCCAATACCCTGAGGATCCAATTCGGGATGAAGAAAAGTGGTTAATCGTGCCGCTCTGTAAGATGATTTGGCTATAAGCAGATAAATGGAAGCCATTCCGGCACCCAGCATACCCAGTACATGTTTCATTTTTGCTCCGGAAGCGAAAAAGACCACAATGGACATAAAAATTATAATAGACAAAGAGCCCATGTCCGGTTGAAGGAGCATTAATATGGAAATTACCGCAATCAAAAAGAAAAAAGGTAAGAATCCCGTGTAAAAATCCTTGACTCCGGTTCGACCTCTTTTTTCCAGCCAGGTGGCCAGATATAAAAGAAAAGTTAATTTTACCAACTCTGAAGGTTGGAAAGAAAAATCTCCAATATTTATCCAACTTTTGGCTGTGCCGTACTCTGCGCCTACACCGGGGATAAAAACAATAATCAAAAGTAAAATGGAGGCTATGAGTAGAGGAGCGATAAACTTTTTCCAAATTTTATAATTTATATTGGCCAAAATAAAAAAAAGAAAAATTCCCGGTAAAAGACCGTAAAGCAATTGATGTTTTATAAAATAATAACTATCGTCAAAATTTTCAAAACCCACGGCCGTGCCGGCGGAAGAAAGAACCAATAAGCCTAAAACAATCAAGATTCCGAGAGCTATCAACAGGATCATATCCGGTTTGTGGTATTTTTCGGAAAATAGTTTAAGCATAATTTTTTCTTTATTCCAATTGGTTAACCGTTTTTCTAAATTGTTCACCTCGATCAAATTCATTAATAAACATGCCAAAACTGGCGCATCCGGGAGAAAGCAATATGGTATCTCCGGGCAAAGCCAATCCATAGGCGTGTTTTATGGCTTGTTCAAAGTTATCAAAACGACCGGCGATTAAATTTTCGCCTTTGTTTTTTATGATTTTTTTCTCCAGTTCGTCAGTGGCTGAGCCTTCCAAAAGAATTACTGATTTAACATTTTTAACAATGGCTTTGGCCAAGGGGCTGAGATTGAGGTCTTTACTGGCACCTCCGGCCAATAAAATGGTTGGTCTTTTTATGGATTGCAAGGCAACCTTGGCCGAGGTCGGGGTGGTGCTGGTGGTGTCGTTTATAAATTCAATATCATTTATGTTTTTTACAAACTCAAGACGATGTTCCACTCCGGTAAAATTTTCCACAGCGGTTTTCATTTTTCCTTTTTTAATACCCAATATTTGTCCGACAGTAATGGCGGCGGCGATATTTTCCAGATTATGTTTACCTGGGATCTTTATATCCCATTTTGAAGGTACTTGTCCTCGGAAAAAGGGGACAACCTGCGAGTTTATTTCCAGTTTTATTTTTTTTGTATAATTATTTTGATTATTGATTATGCAATAGTCTTTCTTTTTTTGAAATTTAAAAATATTTTTTTTGTCATTTATATATTCCCTCATGCCGGCGTAGCGATTCAAGTGATCCGGATAAATATTAGTAAAAACAGCAATATGCGGGCTGATTTTTTCCCAAGCAAATCCTTGCAATTGCCAACTGGAAAGCTCTAAAACCACCAGATCTTGTTTATTCACTTTGTCAATTAGAGGAAGAGCGGCTTCTCCTTGTATGTTGCCTGATAAATAAACCTTTTTTTCCTCATTTTCCCAGTTTTCTTTCAATATTTGATAGATTAAACTGGAGGTTGTGGTTTTACCTCTGGTTCCGGTAATGCCGATGATTGGGCAAGGACAGTGTTTGGCAAAAAGTGCTTCGTCCATTTTTATATTTTTTTTATGTTTTTCGGCCAGTTGCAGGTATTTGGATTTCAAGGAAACGGCGGCGTTGCGTATTATTAAATCAGCTTCCAAAATATCCTGTTTTTTATGTTCGCCCAAAGTATACTCAATTTCATAATCTTCTAGTTTTTCCAAAGAAGATTTTAGTTCCTCGGCTTTTTTTAAATCAGTAACTTTTACTTTGGCTCCTTTTTTTGCAAAAAACAGAGCATCTTTAACACCTCGGCCGAGTAAACCTAAACCAAGAATCAGAACTTTCTTGTTTTTAAAATTTGGAAATTTTTTTTCAGACATATTTTTTAATTTAGTACCATCCCTTATCCAATAAAAATATAATAACTCCAATTACGGCAAAAATTGATGAGATAAGCCAAAATCTCATAACTATTTTAGGTTCGGACCAACCAATGGCTTGCAGATGATGATGTATGGGCGCTGATAAAAAGACTTTTTTACGGCGAAATTTTTTGGAAAGTAGTTGAATTATTACGGAAATTGACTCTACAACCAAAAGTATGCCGATTATGGGCAGTAAAAGAGCGGTATTGGTCAGCATGGCAATGATTCCCAGGGTTACGCCCAAACTCATGGCTCCGGTATCGCCCATGAAAAATCTGGCCGGATTTATATTAAACCATAAAAAAGCTATGAGTGCGCCCATAATTACTCCGCAAAAAGCGGCCAATTCAAACTTGCCCTGGGTAAAACTAATGGCTCCCAGAGCTCCGAAGGTGGTGGCCAAGATTCCTCCGGCCAAGCCGTCCAAACCATCGGCTTCATTAACTGAAAAGGCGCTGGCCACAATGACAAAAATAAACAAAGGAATATACCAAGGACCAATGGAGTAATTTCCCAAAAACGGGACATGAAAAACATCCCAGTCTAATTTGAAAAAGAACCATAATGCTCCGAATGAAGCAATGGCCGTATAGAGAATTAACCGCTGTCCCATGCTTAATCCACCACCTTTCGGCCCAATTTTTTTTACTCCCAAATAATCATCAACCAGACCGATCAAAGCCGTAATGACCAGAGCTCCGAGAGGTAACAGGGTTTGTCCTCGGGTCAAAAAGTTTAATTCTCCCAAAAAGCTTTCCGGCCAAAAAATATTTATCAAATAAAAAATCAAAGCTAAAATTAAAACGGACATCCAAATTAAAACACCGCCCATGGTGGGGGTGCCGGACTTTTTGGTGTGCAAAGAAGCGAAAACCGGAGCTGACTTGGCATCGCGAATTTGTTTGCCCATTTTATACTTATACAAAAAATGGGTTAAAATCGGAGTACTGAAAAAGGCGATTAAAAAAGATAAAATACTGAGAATGCCTACTTTTAACACAAAAAAGGTTTCCATAATAAGTTTATATATTTATTAAAATGGTTAGTATGGTGGCGATTATTAAGAATATTTGACAGAGAAGAGAACCAATACTCAAAAAGTAACTTAAAACTTCTTTTTTATTGTAGATTAAAAAGGATAAAATCGTATTTACAAAAAAAATTAACAAGCCTATGGCCGGGAGTATTAAAATTTTTTGCCAATGGCCGAACATGTCCACACCCAGGTAAACATTATAATGCAGGGGAATAAAAGACAGTTCCGGTGGCAAATTTTTTACCAGCGGATAAAATTGAAAATAAATAAGTCCCCAAATAGTTAAATTAAATAAAAAACTTAAAAATGTGGAAATTATTATTATTTTACTTTTTTGGGCCGGAGTATTTTTTATTTTACCGACCAGATTATGGAAATGTATCAGCATATTTTTAACACATAAATCTCCCTTGAATTGTAGCAAAAATTGTTAAAAATTTGAAGTCTGCGCCTGTCTTGAAAAAAAAAGCCCTTTTTGTTATAGTTAGCACAAGGAAAGTTAGCCTAAATTTATGCAAAAATATCATATTATCACCTTCGGTTGTCAGATGAATAAGTCGGATTCCGAAAGAATCGCCGGCTTGCTTGAGCAATTAAATTATTCAAGGGCGGATAAAATAGAATTAGCCGATATTGTTGTAATTAACGCTTGCAGTGTGCGTCAAAAGCCGATAGATCGAATTTGGGGGCTGTTAAAAAACTTAAAACAGCTAAAAAAAGGTAAGCCACTTAAATTGATTTTAACCGGATGTGTTTTACCTGAAGACGGAAAAGCTTTTAAAAAAAAGTTTGATTTTGTTTTTAAAATAAAAAATTTATATCAACTGGAGGAGTTTCTCACACAAGAGCGTAAAATCTTGGATAAAGATTACTTTCATGTCTTTCCCAAACTGGAAAAAAAATACAGTGCTTTTGTTCCGGTTATGACCGGTTGTAATAATTTTTGCAGTTATTGCGCAGTGCCATATGTACGTGGCTCCGAGGTTAGTCGATCGTCCCGGGATGTTTTGGGGGAAATAAAAAAATTGGCCAAAAAAGGAGTTAAAGAAATCATTCTTTTGGGTCAAAATGTAAATTCGTATCACCCAAAAGACGATTGTTTTTCCAAAGATAATCCATATAAACAAAAATTCGCCAAACTTCTTTTTGAAATAAACAAAATAAAGGGAATTAAAAGGATAAACTTTGTTTCCAGTCATCCCAAGGATATGGATGAGGATTTGATAAAGGCTTTAGCTTTACCCAGGATGAGTAATTATCTGCACCTGGCTTTACAGTCCGGAGATAATTTTATTTTGGAAAAAATGAACAGGGGATATACCATAGAAAAGTATAAAAAGCTAATTCAAAAAGTGCGTCAAGTTAGGCCGGGCATAGCCATTGGCACGGATCTTATAGTTGGTTTTCCCGGAGAAAGTGAAGATCAGTTTAACAATACGGTAAAAGCCTACTGCGAAATAGACTTTGATATAGCCTATACAGCCATGTATTCTCCCAGAAAAGGTACAAAAGCGGCTGAAATGAAAGACAATGTTTCCTTGAAGAAAAAAAAAGAGCGTTGGCAAAAAGTTCAAAAACTGATGGAAGAAACCACATTAAAGAAAAATCAAAAATATGTGGGAAAAAATGTTGAAGTTTTGGTTGACAAAATTTCAACAAATTCCGTGCAGGGGAATTCGTCTGAGATGAAAAGAGTTAAAATTAAAGATTGTCAAGCTAAACTCGGAGATATTGTCAAAGTTAAAATAAAACAAGCACAGGAATGGTTGCTTATCGCTTAAAAAATTTTATGACCAAAAAAGCCATAGTTATTTTAGGTCCGACCGGTTGTGGAAAATCATCCATGGCTTTAAAATTGGCTAAAAAATTCAATGGTTATTTGATTTCCGCTGATTCTCGCCAAGTATATAAATATATGGATATTGGCACTAATAAGGATAAGGGTGAATGGAAAAACGGTCAGTATGTTGTTAATGAGGTTCCCGAATATATGGTGGACATTGTTGAGCCGGATCAGGAATTCAGTCTTTATGATTGGTTAAAGCGGACCGGGGAAATTATAAAGAATAAAAAGAAATTGCCCATAATTGTCGGTGGAACCGGTTTGTATATATCCGCGTTAACTCAAGGATATGCTTTGTTAGGCGATTATAGCTCCAAACAAAGAAAAAAACTGGAAAAAGAATTAAATAAAAAAGGCAAAGATTTTTTGCTGGAGAAAATAAAAAAGTATGATCCTGGTATTGAACAAAAAATTGATGTAAAAAATCCTCGGCGTTTGCTTAGAGTGGCTGAAGTGGTTTTGCAAACAAAAAAAACATGGAGCCCGGAATCTGTTGGTTCGGAAATTGAATTTTTAAAAATAGGCATTAAAACAGATCGGGAAAAATTGTATAAAAAAATCAACCAAAGGGTTGATAAAATGATAGACCAAGGTTTGATTAAAGAAGTGAAAAGTTTAATTAAAAAAGGGTTTGACTATTCTTCCTCGGCTATGAGCGGGATCGGTTACAGACAAATATGCTCTTTTTTGCGAGGACAAATCAGCCGAAAAGAAGCGGTTCGCTTGATAAAAAGAGATACTCGCAGATATGCCAAAAGGCAATTGACCTGGTTCAGAAAAGAAAAAGATATCAATTGGGTGGCAGATGTTAATCGAGCTGAAGATTTGGTTGGTGCTTTTTTGAAGAACAGTGAATAAATTTATTTTTTGGCTAGTTTTTTATAAATCTTTATCAAAGGAGCTTTTTTTATAAAAAAAGGGCACTTGCTTGGCAAGCGGCCCTTTTCTGTCGAGTTGCGTTTGTAGAGCGAAAAGAATAGTTTGTTTGTCCATTGGAAGGACGGAACCAGCAACCCAATCGCAACCCGTCAGTATTATGATTTTAATTTGTTTGGTTTGTTTTGTCAAGAGATTTTTCTTTAATTTTTCAATAACTGGTTTTAAAAAGAAAAAGGTCGCTTCTTGGAAGCGACCTGGTTGATAGCTTTTTATCCGCGAAGACTGGATTTTCGAGAAGAAAGAGGAATTAAAGCCACCAACTTGATTATATTAATTTAGATTGGCTTTTTTGTCAAGAAAAAGCCGCTGTGATGACAGCGGCTCGATACAAAACAATTGCTAGGACGCTTGGAACAAAGGCGATACGGAAACACTTTTTCCAATTGTTCTGTACCAACTAAAACTTATCATGTTTTATCTTTTTTTACAAGCTTTGTATTTTTTGTTTAAGTACCTCTTCCGCTTTTTGCGGATCAGCTTTACCTTTGGTTTTTTTCATAACCATACCAACGAAATATTTCAGTACCGCTTCTTTACCGGCTTGATATTCTTTAACTTGATCCGGATTTTCTGTAATGACTTGTTCAATAACTTTATCTAAACCTTCTTCAGAGTTAATTTGTCCCAAGTCTTCTTCATCCATAATATGAGAAGGATCACCGCCGGTCAACAACATTTGTTTGAGTAACAATTGGGCGTTAGCGCTGTTAATTTTGTTTTGATAAATAAGAGTCAAAAATTCGGCGAAGTTTTCCGCGGAGATCTTGTTTTGATTTAATTGAAGATTGTTTTCGGTCAAAAGCGGGATGAATTTGTTAATAAGCCAATTGCTAACTAATTTTACCAATTTTTTTTTGTGTTTGAACCAGATCTCTTCTTCTGTTCCTTCCACACTTTCCAAAGCTTGTAGCCAGTTTTTCAGTTCGGAAATTATTTGTTCAAAGTAAAAAGACAATTCTTTATCCGCAGACAGCAGTTTGGCGTCCGGTCCTTTAAGTTCATACATGTCCATAAAGCGTCTTCTTTTATCCTGGGGTAATTCCGTTAAATAGGCTTGATGATTCTTTATTTCTTGTTTGGTGAAGGTTAGGGGAGGAATGTCCGGTTCGGGAAAATATCGGTAATCATGATCTTGCTCCTTGGTTCTTTGCGCTACGGTTTCTTGTTTATTTTCATCCCATCCTCTGGTTTGTTCTTTGGTCGGTACTTGTCCGGTTGTCCAGAGTACGGTTTGCCTTTTTATTTCATGGTGTAGGGCTTTTTCCAAGGCCTTGAAAGAATTAATGTTTTTTATTTCGGTTTTTGCGTAGAGTTTGGTTTCTCCTTTAGGGCGCAGTGAGATATTGGCGTCGCAACGAAGTTGTCCCAGTTCCATATTGGCGTCGGAAACCTCCAAATGACGCATAATCAATTGCATTTCTTCGGCAAAAACCTTAGCTTCGTTAGGCGTGGTAAAATGAGGTTTAGTGACAATTTCTATCAAAGGAGCACCGCTACGGTTATAATCAATTAAGGTTTTGTCTTTGAAGTGAGTGGATTTGGCTGAATCTTCTTCCATGTGTAAACGGAGAATCCCGATTCTGGTCAAATGTTCTTCTTTGTCCAGTCGGCCGGCTAAACCGTCGGCCGCTTTATTGTTAATTACCAGCCAGCCGTTTTCCGCGATTGGTTTATCATATTGCGAAATTTGATATCCCTTGGGCAGATCCGGATAAAAATAATTTTTCCGATCAAATTTGGTAAAATTATTGATTTCACAATTTAAGGCCAAGCCGGCCTTGATAGCCATGTTAACCGCTTCTTGATTAATTACCGGTAAAGTTCCGGGATGCCCCAAGCAAACCGGACAAACATTTTCATTGGGTTTTTTGTTTTTTAGAGTATTTAAACAAGAACAGAACATCTTTGTTCCGGTTTTCAGTTGTATATGAAATTCCAAGCCGATTATTGTTTCCAGTTTCATAGGTTTTGTTTATAGTTTGATTTTAGCAAATAAAATTAAAAATTAAAAGCTCGGACTTGTTTTCTTGAAGATTAAATAAGAGGTTTGATTTTTTGCCAAATTTTTTTATTTATATTTTCTATGGTGTCATCAGCCTGAATTATTTGCCAGTTTGGTAAACTTTCAGCCAAATTCAGGAAACCTTGGCGTACTTTTTGGTGAAACTCGGCTTTTTCACTATCCAAACGATCTTGACTGCGACGAGCATTGATTCGATTTAGGCCTTTTTCAGATTGCATATCAAGTAAAATCGTTAAATCAGGTTCAAGCCCGCCGGTGGCCAACGAGTTTATTTTTTTCATTTCCGGCAAGGCAAAAAGACCTCGTCCAAAATGCTGATAAGCCAAAGTGGATCCGTAAAAACGATCACAAATTACCGCATGATCTTTTTGCAAATGAGGAACAATGGTTTGTTTTACATGCTGGGCTCGCGAAGCCAAAAATAAAAAAAACTCTGTTTTGGCGCACATGTTTTTATTGGCCGGATCTTTTAGTAAATGGCGGATTTTTTCGGCTATCGGACAGTCGGTACCTCCGGGTTCTCTGGTCAAAAAAACTTGAATCCCGCATTTTTCCAGGTTTTGCTTTAATAATTTTATTTGCGTGGTTTTTCCACTGCCTTCGCCTCCTTCAAAAACAATAAATTTTCCTTTAAGTTTTTTTGTCATTTTTTTTAATTATTGATTTATTGTTGAGGGAATTCTTTTTTTATTATTTTATCCAATTCGTGAAAAAGATCGGTTTTTTTCTTGGTGTTGACAATAGTGTGATCAGCCATGGCGATCGGTCCGCCTTTTTCTATGTTTTCTATTTCCGCATAATCTCTGGAATGAGCTTGATCATAAGTGGCCGGTCGGTTTCGGAGGTCTTTATCTTTGTTTTTTATTTTTCTTTGCGCCAATCTTTTATATCTTGTTTCGGGAGGGGCGAATATGGCCACCACTAAAATTTTATTCTGGTAGTATTGTTTTAATTTTTTATATTCCGACCAAGAATAAAGACCATCGGCCACTAAGTTTTTTTCTTGGAGAATTTTATCAAATTTGGGGATATTTAAAACCGCCATGGCGGCCATTCCGTGATCCTTGCGCATTTGTTCTCTGATCGGTTTTTCGTTTTCTTCTGTTGGTTCCAGGTTTTTTCTTTTTAGTTCATCCATAACCACCTGTCCAAAACGAACAAAACCAAATCCTTGTTTTTGCAGATAGTCGGCAGCCAGACTTTTTCCGGATCCGGTCATTCCCACTAAGGTTATTATTTTATTATTTTTCATATTATTTGATAAGAATTTAAGTTTATTTTTATTTTCTGGCAAACAGGTTATAGGCGTTTTCCGGATGATAAATGTTTCGGATTTCCGCCTTGATCATTTTATTCCAACAATCTTGGCAACACCACCAGTGTCCGTACATATAAATATCAGCATCGCGGGTATCAATATTTTGTTTTCGCGCTTTTTTTATTAGTTGGGCTTCGGCGTGTTGTTCCGGACTGGCACAGCCGGGACAAAGCCAATAAGCTTTTCCGCTGGGTACTTTAAGTAATCGGCGTAAACAATATTTTTTATGCAATTCCACCATTTTTTGGTTTTTTAGGATTGATTGATTACCGGCCCGTAAAATAACTTTTTCGTTTCTAACCAAAACAACGCCAATGGGGTTAAGTTTTTCAGTGGAGTTTTTTTGTTGGGCTTTTCTGGCTTCTTTCATAAAGGGATGATCTTGGGAAATATATTTTATTTGTCTACCTTCGGGTAAATACGGATATTGTTTCGGTGGTTTATATGAGACCATATGGTTATTGCCGGTTATCTAAGGAGAAATTATTTTTTAATTCATCTAATTTTCCGGATTTAAGCAAATCCAACTCATCGCCGGAATCGGTTTTAGCCTCTAAACTGTATGGAGTGGAGCCCACATATTTGGCTTCTTGAACTCCATGCATTTTGGCTTCTTTCTCACTGAGATCATCGGTTAATTCAAAAAACTGAGTTTGACACAAGCGTTCGCCCGGATAGATTTTTATTATATGATGAGAATTGTTAACCACAGGAATGGTTAATTGTCCGTTATAACCGCAGTCTATCATGCCGGTTTCAATTTGAATCCCGCGACGTAGAGCTGAACTGCGAGGCAAAAGCAATCCGGATAAATTACCGGAGTTTAAAATGATTTTCTCCAATGTGGAGATTAAAATAAATTCTTGCGGCAATATTTCAAAATACTGTCCGGGTTTTAGTTTTATCAGTTTAAAATATTCTTCAAAATTTTGGTAATCGGTGTAATCAGCGGTTACGGCCACTCGTCCTTTGGCCGTGTATTTCCAAGTGTGCGGAATGTAAAAATTCCATCCGGCTCGGAGGTCAATGGAGTTGGGTGAAATTTGGTGTTTGTCCAAAGCCGGCTCAAAGTTTATTTGTTTTTGTTTAATCTTTTCCAAGATTTTCTTTTTGGTTAAAATGGCCATATTAATAAGATTATTTTATTACTTTATATCTCAGATTAATAACATTTTTATCCAGTTTGTTTATTTCCAATAATTCCAGTTTTTTATTTAAATCCAAATTCTTAAACAAGGTTAAGCCCCCGCCAAATATAAGCGGTTCAACGGTTAACCGGATTTCATCTATTAAATTTTCTTGTAAAAACAGAGAATTTATTGAGGTGCCACCACCTAAAATCACTTGGTCAAAGCCTTGTTTTCTTAAATATTTTAAAATTTCAGTTGGTTGGAGTTTGGTATATTCCAATTGTCCGGGAATGGTTTTTTCTTTTTTCGGATGATGAGTCATTATTAAGTTTAGTCGTCCGGGCAGGGGACGACCAATGGTTTTATAAGTGGACAGTCCCATGATTATAGCGCCGGCTTTTTTGGTTTGTTCAATAAAAATTTTTTTGTCAGCCTCAGAGCTCCAGTCGGTTGAATTTTGTTTACTGGATTTGGCTATAAAACCATCGGCGGTCATGACCATCATTAGGATAACTTTCATGGGGGAAGGACATTTAAAAATTATTTTGATTTGATAGATTTAATCCGAATATTAAAATTAAAATAAAAACAAGAAATAAAGAAAAAAGGGTATTTGTGAATATGTAAAAAATTTAAAACGAATTATTAAAGAAATAAAGAAAAAGGGAAAAAGGGCATCAAAACATTATTATTTCAAAACAAACATATATTAAAGAATAATATAGGGACAAAATATTATTTTGTCCGAAACTTTTTTCGTGTTTTGAACATTTTGGCTATAAAACGATCTTCATCCCTTTGATCGGACCCAGTGGTTTATATTGCTTTTGTAGTTTATCGGTAATTTCCTTGGCCAGTTCAATATCTCCGGTTTCTGCTCGATCAAAATAATCAGGTTGAGCGTGAAAATTGATCGGCGGATGATCATTGGCTCGTTCGGTTAATTCCCAGGCTTGTTTAAAATGAATATCATAAATATGAGCATTGGAAATGCTATGAGTCAATTTTCCGGGTTGAACACCCAATTTAGCCGCTAAAATACAAAGCAAAAGATAAAATCCGGCCACATCATGCGGACAACCGAGCATCATATCATTGGATCTGACTATTGAGTGAATATGAAGTTTGTTGCCAATAATATTGGCGGTCCAAGTATAAGGGCAAGGGATATTTTTCTTTGTTTGCGGATTGCCCAATCCGTCTTCTCGTGGATCCCAAGTAATAACCACGCCATGGCGGGAACCCGGTTTTTCAGTTAAATGTTCGACCAAAAGGCCGAGCTGGTCTCGGCCAAAGGCTTGGCGCCATCTATGTCCGTAAGCGGCCGGAATGGTGCCGTCTTGTTCAGTAAAATCCTGCCATATTTTAGTAAATTTGTTTACATAATCATCCGGATGTTTGCTACCCATAATAAACCAAATTTGTTCGGCCACAAATATTTTGATGGGAATTTTTCTTAAAGTTAAAAGCGGAAATCCCTCATCCAATTCAAAGGTTAAACCGGGAATGACTTTACAAACATGACCGGTGCGTTCATTAAGCTCATCATAGCCTTTATTCATTATTTTCATTATTCCAGCTTTGTATTGTCGGTCAAACTGAGTCATTTTATATGGATTAGGGGTAGTTAAGCTTATAATCATTTTATCAAAACAAGGGCAAAAAGAAAAGTTGATAAGCTTGACAGGCCATTCCTGCCGTGATAAAACAGAAAGTGTTGAATAAGGTGTTTTTTAACCGAACAAAGGAGGATTTTATGAGAGACAAGGAAAAACAAAATCATTCCTATTTAACGATCCATTTGGAGCAAGCTACTGAGATAGAGATAAAAAAAGCGATTAAGTCGGCTTTTCATATGAAAGAATATGAAGCGGCCAAGGTTTTATGCTCTTATCTGCAGATAAAGCAACAAGAACGGTGTCTGACTTACTTGAAAAAGGCTGTTGATGAGTTGGTTATAGCGATGAGTTGGCAAAACTAAACTAAACTAATCTAATCTAATCGGTCAACAAAAAGGCCACCTTGCATTAAGGTGGTCTTTTGCTTTGAATAGAGGTTAATTCATACTGATTTATTTTATTTCCAGTTTAAGGCCTGGTCCCATGGAAGAGCAAATACTGATATTTTTTATAAAAACTCCTTTGGCTGAGTCGGGTTTGGCTGCTTGCACCGCTTGCATAAAGGTTTCATAATTTTCAATCAGAGCTTTGTTATCGGTGCTGACTTTACCAATAGCTTGATGAATATTGGCAGAATCGTCATTTTTAAAAGCAATTTTGCCTTTTTTCAACTCGCCAATGGTTTTTTCCAGATCTTTGGCTATGGTATCGTTTTTTGGTGAGGGCATTAATCCTTTTGGACCAAGTGTTTTAGCCAAAGGAGCCAGACTTTTCATGGTTTCCGGACAAGCTACCGCCAAATCAAAATTAATTTTCCCTTTTTTGGCAAAATCAACGATTTCATCCTCGGTAATAACCAAGTCGGCGCCGGCTTTTTCCGCTTCTTGTTTTTTGCTTTCAGGTACAAAAGCGGCGATTTTTTTTGCTTTGCCGAACTTATGGGGCAGAACGGTGGTGCTTCTGACTTGTTGTTCGCCTTTTTTTGGATTGATGTTCAAGCGGATGTGAACTTCAATTGTTTCGTCAAAATTGGCGGTAGAGGTCTTTTTTACCAATTCTACTGCTTTTTCTATCGGGTATGATTTTTTCGGATCTATCTCCGAATATAATTTTTTCATGCGTTTGTTTTTGGCCATAGTGTTTGTATTATTATTATTATTATTATTATTTTAATAAAAAATCGTGGCCGGGAGCCACGACCCGGCCGGCAAAGCCGGCCTTGGCGGCCGCACATATTTTTCAATTGCGCGGACAGAATAATTTTTGTCCGCGTAATCAATTTGGAGTTTTGCTGCCGCCGGCGGCGATATTTCGCCGCGGGTCGTGGTCAAGCGTCCCTGGAAAGGGGACTTCCACAACATTTAATATAAGTTGTTAAAAGGATGAGTTATTTGATCTTTACTCCCATTTGTCGGGCGGTTCCGGCCACTATTTTCATAGCCGCTTCAATGTTGTCGGTATTTAGATCCGGCAATTTAATTTCAGCGATTTCTCGGACTTGATCTTTGGTCAGTTTTCCGGCTGTTTCGGTCAAAGGATTGCCGGCACCTTTTTTTATGCTCCCCAGTTTTTTTATCAGTTCGGCGGTCGGTGGTGTTTTGGTGATAAAATCAAAGGAACGATCTTCGTAAACAGTGATTTCCACCGGGATGACATCGTTTCCTTTGTCTTTGGTGGCTTCATTAAATTGGTTGCAGAAATCTTGAATAGTGATTCCATGCTGACCCAGCGCCGGTCCGACCGGTGGAGCCGGAGTGGCTTTTCCCGCCGGAATTTGCAATTTGATTTTGGTTAATTCTTTTTTAGCCATAATTTTTAGCGCCAAGGTATCTTTATAAAGTTCACAAAACTTCAAACTTTATAAAAAATCTCGGCAACTGGATTATATTATTTTCTAAATTTTTTTTACTTGAAGATAATCAAGCTCAACCGGTGTTTCTCGTCCGAACATACTGACCAAAACTTTTATTTTACCTCTTTCTTCATCAACGGCTGATACTTTTCCTTCAAACCCCTTGAAGGGTCCGTCAGTAATTTTAACCGGAGTGTCGGGAGTAACATCAATGGTATATTTCGGTTCTTCCACGCCCATTCTTTTTTGCAATTCTTTCATTTCATTGTCCGATATCGGAGTCGGAGTGGTTCCGGTACCGATAAATCCGGTGACATTCGGGGTGTTTCTGACCACATACCAAGAGTCGTCAGTGACCAACATTTCCACAAAAACATAGCCCGGAAAAATTTTTTCGGTAATAATTTTCCTTTTACCGTTTTTTATTTTGATTTTTTTCTCCGTGGGGATCAGGATATTGAAAATTTTATCTTCCATGTCCATTGATTCAATCCTTTGTTTTAAGTTTTCCGCAACATTTTCTTCATATCCCGAATAGGTATGTATTACATACCAGCGGCGTCCACGGCCTACTTGTTTTGGCATAAATTATTTTATGTTTAGTGTTTTTGTTTTTACCTATAGAAAAAAGGCCAGAATTTTGGAAAAAATAAAGTCCAAAATTCCCAAAAAAGCGGCTACAAACAAGCTTAGTCCTATGACAATCAGGGTGTGTTTGATTGTTTCTTTTTTTGTCGGCCAAGTAACCTTTTTTAACTCTTGCTTGGATTCCGATAGATAATTAACCAATTTGTTTTGTGTTAGATTCATATAAGTGAAAACCACTAAGATTATTTTTTGTTCTTAATTTAGATTAAATCTTAGCTATGTTTCAGTTAGATTAAAGTATTCTAAAAAGGGCGTTTAGCCCTGTTTAATTGTATTATAGGCTAAATATAAAATTTGTCAAGAGATGGCAGGTTTTATACATCCAGATTTTTTACGCTGGTGGCATGGGTTTTTATAAAGCGTTTTCTGGGCATAACATCAGAACCCATTAAAACATCAAAAACTTCATCAGCGGCTTCAGCATCTTCAATAGTTACCTTTTTCAAAAATCTATTTCCCGGATCCATAGTGGTTTCCCAAAGTTGTTCAGCGTTCATTTCACCCAGACCTTTGTATCTTTGAATACCCAAACCTTTGACCTTTTCTTTATCTTCCTCTTCCGCTTTAACCACTTTTACATCCTTGGCTTTTTTAAATTTGTTTATTAATTCATCATAGCCCTTGTCAGTGTAAGCGTAGTGAATTTCTTTACCTTTTTTGATTTGGTATAAAGGAGGTTGGGCTATATAAACATAACCTTGCTTTATTAGTTCCGGGAAATGGCGATAAAAAAGAGTAAGCAAAAGTGTTCTGATATGTGAGCCGTCAACATCGGCATCGGTCATAATCACTATTTTGTGATAACGCAGTTTTTCCAAATTAAACTGTTCTCCAATATTTGTGCCGAGTGCTATAACCAAGGACTTTATTTCATTGTTGCTAAGCATTTTATCCAAGCGTGCTTTTTCCACATTTATGATCTTACCGCGCAAAGGAAGTATGGCCTGGAATTTTCTGTTTCTACCTTGTTTGGCGCTACCCCCGGCCGAATCTCCCTCAACAATATATAATTCGCATTCTTCCGGCTTGCGTGAGGAACAGTCGGAGAGTTTGCCGGGCAGGCTTAGACTGTCTAATACTCCTTTTCTTAGGATTGTTTCTCGGGCTGCTCTGGAGGCTTTTCTGGCTTGCGCCGCCAAAAGAGCTTTGCCTATAATCGCTTCTGCGTCGCGAGGATGTTCTTCCAAAAAAATAGCTAGATTTTCTGACAAGACGTTGTCCACGGCTGGTTTTACCTCGGCATTACCCAGTTTGGCTTTTGTTTGTCCTTCAAACTGAGGATCTTTTATTTTTACGCTGATAATACCGGTAAGACCTTCTCTTACATCGTCTCCGGTAAGATTATCATCTTTATCTTTTAAGATGTTGTTTTTTCTGGCATAGGAGTTTAATGTCCTAGTTAAAGCCGTTCTAAAGCCGGCTACATGCATACCGCCTTCCGGATTTAGGATGTTATTGGTAAAGGCCAAAACCGTTTCATTATATTCTTCAGTATATTTAATGGCTATTTCCACTTGTACTTCATCATGCATTTTATCCACATAAAAGATATTCTCATGTTTCATTTTGTCTTGTCGGTTCAGTTGTTTTACATAAGAAGCTATACCACCTTCAAAATAAAAAGCGTATTGCTTTTTCTTTTTTTTGTCACGTAAATCAAGACAAATAATTTTTATACCTTTGGTTAAAAAGGCTTGTTGGCGCATACGATTTAAAACCTTTTCCCAGCTGAATTCGGTGACTGTAAAAATTTCCGGATCCGGTTTGAAATATACGCTTGTTCCGCTTTGATAGCTTTTTTCCGGATGATAGGGGTCGGGATTTAGAGTTCTTCTGATCTTTCCGGTGTTTTTTATTTTGGTTTTGGCCAAGCCTTGCTGATACTCTTGCTGATAAACTTGACCGTTTCTTTTTATTTCCGCTTTTGTCCAAGCAGAAAGAGCATTAACTACCGAAACACCCACACCATGAAGACCGCCTGAAACTTTATATCCGCCTTGTCCGAATTTTCCTCCGGCGTGAAGTTTGGTCATTACGGTTTCCAGAGCTGAAAGCTTGGTGACCTTGTGTTTTTCCACGGGAATTCCTCGTCCGTTATCCGAAACCCAAACCGAATTGTCGGGCATGAGTTTTACTACGACTTCAGAAGCATATCCGGCCATGGCTTCATCAATGGAGTTATCCACCACTTCCCAAAGCATGTGATGCAAACCTTCGGTGGCCGTGTTTCCGATATACATTCCGGGTCTTTTTCTTACCGGAGCCAGTCCTTCCAAAACAGTAATTTGTTCCGCGCCGTAAGCTCCCGGTTTTTTGTCTTTGGCCTTTGTTTTTTTACTTGTTGATTTTTTCGGCATAATAAAAAATTGCTAATCATTATATGAGCATTTTATCACAGACAAGGAAAATTGTGAAGTTTGTTAAGACATTTATCCGCAGCTTTTGGGCTTAATCTGATTTTATGGTACAATATGATTGAAATTAAAATAAAAATTAAATAAAAGTATGCCCAATAATATTTATAATAACTTAAGTGACCAAGAACTTAAGGCCGGATATTGGTATGTTCGTCATCGCGTTTTACTCAGACAGATCGGAATAATGGCTTTATTTGTAATGGCCGGAGGTCTTTTATTGTACGGAGTCTTTGGGTTGCTCAATTTTTATGTGGTAAAAGCTCCCGAACATCAGGTTTTGGAAAAAGAATTGGCCGCTCCGAAAATGAACTATGCTATTTTAGCCGAACTTAATCGAGCTAAAGGTTTACAGGTGCTTGAAACAAAGGTTTTTAAGGTTGAACAAGGTGTTTATGATTTGTATTCTCGAGTGGTTAATCCAAATTCTCAATGGGTGGTCACCGGCATGGAATATTACTATTTAATGGGGGATCAAAAATCCGAAGTGCAAACGGACTTTATTTTGCCCGGACAAACCAAAAATCTTTTCTTATTAAACCATGAAACAACTGAATATCCCGGACAAGCTGATATAATTATAGAAAATATAACTTGGAAAAAGATTAATGATTATCAGGCCTGGAGCAACAAGGTTTTAAATTTTTCTTATGAAAATATTGAAGTGGATTCGGGTAGTCAAAAAGAATCCACTCAGGTTAGTTTTGATTTGATTAACCGCAGTCCATACAATTTTTGGGAACCTTCTTTTGATTTGTTTTTTATGAGGAATGATCAAGTGGTGGGAGTCAGTCAAGTTGTGCTGGATGAGTTTTTAAGTGGAGAAAAACGTTCTGAAAAAATGGTTGTTTTTCGTTCTTTCCCCAGAGGAGTTGACCTAATGATTATGCCGGATATAAATATTTTAAATCCTGATGTTTTTAAAGGTTTTGATCAAGGATCCGGAGAATTAAAGTAAAACTATACAAATATTTTATAACTGCTAAGATTAAGATAGAATTATTTAATTCTATCTTTTACCTTTTATTATGTTGAAAAGGATTTTGGAAAATTTGGCCAAGATGGATTGGATCCTTTTAACGGCTGTTTTCATGCTGTTTTTTTTGGGATTGGCCGCCATATACAGTGTTAATCTAAGCCAGGCGGATGAGGGTTATGACAATTTTAAAAAGCAGATTTTGTTTGCCGTGATAGGGCTGGTATTTATGCTTATTTTGGGGTTAAGTAATTATGCCGGACTCAGGGTTTACAGTAGGCTCCTTTGGTTGGTTTGTTTTGTGTTGTTAATCTTGGTTTTATTTGTGGGCAGCGTAGTTCACGGGACTCAAGGCTGGCTGTCTTTAGGGAGTTTTAATATTCAGCCCGTGGAATTGGCCAAAGTGGTTTTAATAATCGTTTTAGCCAAATTTTTCAGCAATCGTTTACAAAACTTTACTGAGACCAAACATATTATAGTAAGTTTGATTCTTTGTCTGTCTTTGGCTGTCCCGGTTTTGCTACAACCAGATTTGGGATCGGCGGCTGTTCTTTTGGGTATTTGGTTTATAATGCTTTTGCTTACCGGGATAAGAAAAAGAACTGTTTTACTTTTGTTTTTGCTTTTGGCCGTGGTGGCGGTAATGGGCTGGACTGTATTTTTAAAGGATTATCAAAAAGAAAGAATAATGGTTTTTTTGGATCCGCAATCTGATCCTTTGGGAAGCGGATATAATGTGACACAATCGGTGATAGCTATAGGTTCCGGTAAAATTTGGGGAAGGGGACTGGGCTTTGGGTCACAAAGCCAGCTGAAATTTATTCCGGAGGCGCAAACTGATTTTATTTTTGCCGTGATCGCCGAAGAACTCGGTCTTTTTGGAGTTTTTTTAGTAGTTTTTCTTTGGGCTTTGATTTTTTATCGTTTACTTTTGATCGCCAAGGGAGCCAGGGATGATTTTGGGATGTTTTTGGTTCTCGGAGTTATGAGTATTTTCTTTTGGCATTTAATGATAAATATGGGCATGAACATGGGGATTATGCCGGTAATGGGAATTTCTTTGCCTTTTTTAAGTTATGGGGGTAGCTTTTTGATTGTTGCCATGCTTTTGGTAGGTATGGCTCAAAGCGTAAAAATTAAAAGTTGATTTTTGTATAAAATGTCTTGAGACTAAGTCTTGTTTGACTAATTTAAGACTATCTGCTACAATCCACCTTGATCTGATAATTAAAATACATTATATGGTTTATAAATTAAGCGCAAAAATCAGAGATAAAAAAGAAAGCTTGCAGGAAATGAGAAAAAACGGACTTATTCCGGGAATTGTTTACGGTCCTGAATTGGAGGAAAATATATTGGTTAAAATACCTTTTTCCTTGTTTAACAAACTATATCAAGAGGCCGGAGAAAGTTCTTTGGTTAACTTGTCTTTGGAAAAAGAAGATAAATCCAGGGAGGTTCTGGTAAAATCAATTTCCCGACATCCGGTTAAAGACATGTTTTATCATGTGGATTTTTATCAAATTAAAAGAGGACAAAAATTGGAAGTTTCTGCGGAATTGGTATTTGAAGGACAGGCTCCGGCGGAAAAAGAACTTGGCGGTATTTTGACTAAGAATTTAAGCGATATTAATATTAAATGTTTGCCCAAAGATTTGATTTCCGAAATAAAGGTGGATCTTTCTTCTTTAAAAACTTTGAACGATGTTATAAGAATTGAGGATCTGAATTTAAAAGACGAAATAGAAATTTTGGATGATCCCAAAACAGTAATCGCCACTGTGGTTGAGCCGGAAGAAGAACCGGAACCTGAGGAAGAAGAAGCTGAAGGCGAAGGAGAATCGGAAGAGGGAGAAGAAAAGACTTCGGAAGAAGAAGGTGAGAATGAAAACAAAGAAGAATCCGTTGAAGAAAAAAAATAATCAACTTGATTAAACTGCAAAAGTGCTCTATTATATGTTCGTAGAGTACTTTTTTTATGTCTAAAAAAGAGAAGAAAAAGTTAATTATAATTATTCTGGCGGTTGTTTTTGTGCTGGGTCTTTTTTTTGTTGGGAGCTTTTTATATAAGCAAATAAAAAAAACCGAAAATCAAAATCAAAAACAGGTGGAGGCGATTATAAATAACGATTTTTCAGAGTGCGAGAAAAGAAAAAGTATTAACGGTCTTTGTTATGACCTTGATTCCGAACCCGGCCTATTTTCAGTGATGATAGAGAATCATTCGGACTCCAGACCTCCCAGTGGATTAAGCGGGGCTGATTTGATTTATGAATCCGTGGTAGAAGCTCCGATCACCAGATTTTTAGCTGTTTTCAGTTTGGATAATAAAATAAATAAAATCGGTCCGGTGAGATCGGCTCGTCCTTTTTATGTTGATTGGGCCAAAGAGTTTAAGGCTCCTTATCTTCATGTGGGCGGTAGCCCGGAGGCTTTGGATTATTTGGCCGAGTCCTATGTTTTTGATTTAAATCAGTTCTCTTTTGGTCAATATTTTTGGCGGGATTCCTCCAGGCACAAGCCGCATAATGTTTATACTTCCACGGATTTGGTAAAAAAAGCCATTGCCTCTCAATCTTGGTCAATAAAAAATGATTTCAACAGTTGGAAATATAAACCGGAGGGACAGATTGTTGATGAAGCAAAAACAGCAAAAGAAGTTTATATTAATTTTAACAGCCCGGTTTATGCGGTTAAATGGTTGTATGATGAAAAAAGAAATAATTATCAGAGGTTTCAGGCCGGACGCCCGCATAAGGATGCTGATTATACACAAATTTACGCTAAGAATATAGCGATTATGTATACGGAAAGTCGGATTATTGATTCTTACGGGCGCAGGGAAACCAAAACGGTCGGTCAAGGAAAGGCCTTGATTTTTCAAGATGGCAAAGTTTTGCCGGCCGAATGGAGAAGACCTGGCTTGGATCAGAGAACCAGATTTTTTTCCACACAAGATCAAGAGGTTAAATTTAATCCGGGTACTACTTGGATTGAAGTTATACCTGTTCAATATCCTGAGGTTAAATATGAATAAAAAACAAGAATATAAAGAAAAATTCTATTGGATTTTTTTGGTCGTGGTGATCTTAAGTGGATTGTCCATTTACGGTTGGAATTTATTGCAAGGAAATAATTTGGCTCAACCTCCTAAAATTGATTTGGAAGAATTAAATCAATCTAGTGAACAGTTTAAGACCCTTTTTGACGACAGAGGAAAAGATTCTTCAAACCAAGAGACGGCAACAGAGCAAAGATCAGAAAAACAAGTATCCGTCGGACAAGATAAAGAAATAGGGAATTTGTCAAAGTATAATCCCGGATATGTTTATTTTAAGGATTGTTTTAGGTTGAATACGGCGGAAGAGAGTAGAGAGTTAATAGCCGGTTTTTTAATGGATTTTCCTGGGTTGGCGCAAGCGAATATTGAAATGCTCAATGCGGTGAAAAAAGTGGAATTGGGTTTACCTTTGGTAAACGGAGAAGAGGTTGTTGAGCGGTTGGAAGAAAGTGATTTGATAAAAAATCTTAAATTAAAAAAATCGCCCGTTTGGTCGGCCGAATTGGATAAAGAGATGTTTTTGTCTGTTTTTAAGGAGCGTTTGGTTCGGATAACCAAAGATGTTAAAATTTTAACAAAATCTTTGGATAAACAGTATGTGGCTCGAATAAATTATGTGGACCTAAAAGGTGTTCAACCCGAGGTTTTGCGTTTAAAGAAAGAATTTTCCAACATGGTTTGGATCAGTGAATAAATTTTTATAATTTAATTCTTAAGACTCGGTTTTTGGCGGCCAAGTCTTTTTTTTCGCGTATTTCAGCTTGCGGTAGAACCGAGTTAATGAATTTTTTTAATTCCGGTGACTGATCTTGACCTATTTCCACTAAAATTAGTTCGGGTTTGTAGGGCAGGGTTTTTACTTGTTGAAAAAAATCACGATAAGCATCTAAGCCGTCCGAACCGGCGTATAAGGCTTGTGGCGGTTCGAATTTTAAGGCTTTTTCATCTGAGGATTTTAAAAGGTTTTTATGGTTTTCATCCAAATAAGGTAGATTAGCGATAATTACCTTAAATTTTTGCTCAAATATTGGTTTAAGCAAATTGCCTTGAAAAAATTTTATTTTATCGGTAGTTTGGTGTTTTTTGGCGTTGAGTTTGGCGATTTCCAAAGCTTTGGCGGAAATATCCGTGGCCGTTATTTGAACCTGAGGTAGAGTTTTGGCCAGACTGACAGCAATACAGCCGGAGCCGGTGCCGATTTCGGCAACTGATAGCGGAGTTTTTCTGTTCTTTTTTTCTTTGATATATTGTTGAGCTTGTTCAACCAAAAGTTCGGTCTCCGGACGAGGCACTAAAACATTTTCATTAATCAAAAAATCTAAACCAAAAAATTCTTTATGTCCGGTTAAATAGGCCAGTGGAGTATGCTGAGCCCTTTTGTTTATCAGTCGATCCAAGGTCTTAATTTGTTGGTCGGTCAACTCTTTTTCCGGATAAGTGTATAGAAATTCTTTAGGTTTTTTCAGGACAAAGCTTAAAAGCACTTCAGCGTCAAGCTGAGCGGTTTGAAGATCGTTTTTTCGCAGTTTTTGTTTATTTTCGCTTAAAGTTTGTTTTATGCTTGACATTTTTTGCTTAATAATATAAATTAATATGTCAGGTTCTTTGCATTTTTTCAACTTATAACCGGGAGGTGTCAAGATGGGAGCAAAGGAAATTACGGTCAAAGATCTGCAAAACAAGGATTTGCTCGGTTGGAAATTGAACAAAATCGGTTATTTGAAACTTTCTTCCGAACTGGGCTTGAATGAATCGGAAATGTTGTTCAAGGTTCAGGACTACGCCATTGTGGACAAGGTTTGCAAGATCCTCAAGTTCATCTACGGGGTTGAAGGCGGAGAATATCATCCGGTGGAGCGGTTTACCCTGGCCGGCGTTATGGTCAATGAGCAGAAAAGAGCCTTTTTTACGATTCAGGACTTGAAAGAGGAGAGCCTAACGGCCAGACCGCTTGAATTCAAGGATCGAGAACACTTTTTGGATCTTTGGGATCAGGTAAAGTCTGTTCTCAAGAACAGATTGGAGCAGGAGGATTTTTTGGCGCTTCTTTTGGAGGAAAAGAAAAAAGAGGTGCGAGAAGAGTTTGACCTGTAGATACAGTCCAAAGGGATTTCACGCATGGGATCCCTTTTTTGTTTGGTTAAACCGGGTGTTTTAATTTTGTAATTTGAATTCCGCTTCCTTTAATTCATTAATAATCGGTTGAAGGTCACCGTTTAAAATACTTTGAATATTATTCCAGCTTTTTTTTATTCGGTGATCAGTAATCCTGTCTTGAGGAAAATTATAAGTGCGGATTTTTTCACTGCGGTCGCCGGAACCGATTTGTTTTTTTCGGTCGGCGCCCAGTTTTTCTTCCTGCTGTTTTGTTTTTAACTCATAAAGTTTAGAGCGCAAAACCTGCATGGCTTTTAATTTATTTTGCGCTTGAGATCGTTCATCTTGGCAGGTGGCTATGGTGTTGGTCGGCAGATGAGTTATTCTTACGGCCGAGTTGCTGGTATTAACACTTTGTCCGCCGGCTCCGCCCGCAGCAAAAGTGTCAATGCGCAGATCAGCGTCATTGATTTTTATGTCTGACTTCTCGGCTTCTGGTAAAACAGCCACACTGGCCGCCGAGGTATGAACTCGGCCTTGTTTTTCGGTTTCCGGCACTCTTTGTACGCGATGAACGCCTTTTTCATATTTTAATTGACCAAAAACATTTTGGCCTTTGATTTGAAAAATTATTTCTTTGAAACCTCCCATTTCCGTTTGGTTGGAGGAAATGATTTGAATTTTCCAATCTTTTTGCTCGGCAAAACGGGAATACATACGAAAAAGTTCGGCCGCGAAAAGAGCTGATTCTTCACCTCCGGTGCCGGCTCGGACTTCCATAATAACATTTTTCTTGTCCCTGGGATCTTTTGGCGCCAATTCGGATTTTAGTTCTTTTTCCAGTTTTTCCATTTCAGGTTCAAGATTTTTAATTTCTTCTTCTGCCAAATTTTTCAGCTCGGGATCTTCTGATTGAAGTGTCTCCCGGGCTTGATTTAAATCCGATTTTATTTTTTCATATTTTTCAATCAATTCCATTGTTTGTTTAAGTTCCGAATGTTCGGCTCCCAGTTTTTTGATCTTTTCAGGATCATTGATAACTTCCGAACTTTGCAGCTCTTTTTCCATTGTCTGAAAATCTTTTTTGATTTTTTTTATTTTTTCTTGCATATTTTTATGGATAACTTTTTTAATTAAAAACACCTGCATAGTAATTATAAGATAAGCAGGCGTTTTTGTATAGAAGCTATTTTTTTTCTTGTTCTTTTTCTTCTTGTTCTTTTTTTTCGGCCTCAGCTTGTTTCTTGGCTTTTTTGCCTTTGCGAGTTTCAGCCGTTTTGGTTTGCTTGGCCATCTTTTCTTTGAATTTCTCCACTCTGCGGGCGCTGTCAACCAACTTTTGTTTGCCCGTATAAAAAGGATGACACATGTGGCATAATTCCACGCTTATTTCTTTGTTGGTGGAGCCTACTTCAAACTCATTGCCGCAGGCGCAAGTGACCTTGGTTTTTGTGTGGTATTTCGGATGAATGTCTTTTTTCATATGGAATGATTTATACTTATTTTACTGGATTTCTTTTGTGCCTGGATGATAGCATAAACTTAAAAAATATGCAAGTATTTGCTTTTAAAGGACTTAAAGGCGGAGGTGTGTGGATAATTTAGTGAAAAAAAACTTTTTTTGTGGTACAATATAATAAATTAGTCATAACATTTTAAGTTATGAAAACCAAAAAGTTTTTAAGCGGATTGGCGGTTGGGACCTTGGTTGGTTCTGTTTTGGGATTGTTTATAAGTCCGGACAAAGGCAAGAAAAATAGAGAGAATTTTAGAAAAATGTCCAAAAAGGTCAGTCAAAGATTAATGACTGAAGCGGCTAAAGTTTCCAAGCTGGGGAAAAAAGAATATGAGGCCATAGTGGAAAATGTGATAAAAAAATACTCAAAGGATGATTTATTGAATAAGCAGGCTTGGGAAGAAATAGCCGAAGAGTTAAAAGGCCGTTGGACCGAGGTTCGTCGTGAGTTAAAAAAAACAAAACCGACTAGTTCAACCAAAAAGTCCGGTAAAAAAGCCAAAAAAAAGTAATGTTAGGTCCGGAAAAATTTTCCAGGTTTAATGTATATCGGTATTTTGCGTCAATGATGTATGATATGGTTTTTTAGCCATTGATTGATTGCTATTTAAACCCTAAAGAGAGCAAAAAAAGCCTGCCAGTCGGGCTTTTTTTGTTGAAGAGTAAATAAAAATTATTATGATAAATTTTTTACACAATTTTTTGCCGGATTCGGTTTTGTTTGATTTTTTTGGCTTAACCGTTCACTGGTATGGAGTAATGATGGTGATTGGCGGGTTGTTCGGTTTTTGGCTGGTTTTGAAATTGGCCGGTTTTTATAAACTGGATAAAAATATTTTTTTTGATTTATTGCTTTGGTGGGTGATTGGGGCGATTATCGGCGCTCGTCTTTATTATGTTTTATACGCTTGGCCTTTTTATCAAGACAATTGGTTGGACATTTTTAAAATTTGGCAAGGCGGATTGGCGGTGCATGGAATTATTTTGGGAGGATTCTTGGCCACTTATATTTATGCCAAAATTAAAAAAATAAAATTTGGGCGATTGGCTGATTTAACGGCTACCGGTTTGGTGGGGGCGCAAATATTCGGAAGAGTCGGTAATTATTTTAATCAAGAAATTTTTGGAAAACCAACTGATTTATCTTGGGGGATTCCCATTGAACCGCAATTCAGACCGGCTGAATTTTGGACCAGCTCTTATTTTCATCCGACCTTTTTGTATGAAAGTTTGGGGAATTTGGTGATTCTGGTCGTTATTTTGTTGTTACATTATAAATTTATTCGCAAAAAAGAAAATTTAAATGGTCGGATCTTTGTGTTGTATTTGGTTCTTTATTCCGGTTTGCGGTTTTTGTTGGAATTTTTAAGGCTTGATTATAGTCCGGTCGTGTTTGGTTTTCGTTGGGCTCAGATTCTAAGTTTTTTAGTCATGATTTTGGGGATGGGCTTTTTATTGAGGAGGGTCTTTTTTAAAAAAAGACAAGGACAAAAAGTGGAATAAATAGAAAAAATAATGTGGATTAATTCTTATTAAATCAGTTGTCGGTCAAACGAAAAAGTGATATAATAAATAACGATAGGGAAAATTAGAAAAAATGTCAGCGAGCTTTTAATTTGTTATGGATAGTTTTTTTGTTTTATTGAAGGATAAGAGCAGTATTAAGAGAAAGGGCGGTTTTTTTTCACTGGCTTTTGTTTTTGTGGTTGTTTTTTTCTTTTTTGGCGGACAGGTTTTAGCGTCGGATTCCGAAGTTTTTTCCGGATTTTTATCTCCGGAAATGAGAACTCCTGAAGTTTTGTCAAAAAATCAAATAAAATGGCCTTTCTATGACCGATCCTTTGGTGAAAAATGGTTTGAGCTTCGGAGTAAGTCCGGAGAGCTTTTAAAAAAAGTGGAGGATTTGGATTTGACTTATATTATTGAAAAAAATTTGCAACCAAATACCGGCTATCAGCGTCGAATACATGCTTGCAAGGAAGATACTTATGCGGCTTCAGCTTTGTCCGAAAAGGTTTTCACTTTGGCCGCCAGACCGCAAATCAAGGCAGTCTATGTTCAGCCAAATGGAAATATCGGTTTGGAGGTTGATCATCAGGGAAATCCAAAATATACAAAGTATGCCATTTATGAAAAGGAAAGAGATTTGTGGTTGCAACCTAATTATACATTGGGTAAAAGAAGAGTTTTTCAGCCTTATTCAGATTGGATTGCTGATACCAGAGCGGTGCAAATAAAACAAACCGAGCCTGAACAAAAATATGTTTTTGCCGTTCAAGCCAAAAATGAAGAAGGCAATAAAACCAATTTGTCTGAATACCGAGAGGTTGTTTCCGCTGATCTGGATAATCCGAATTTGTTGATAAAAAAGAAAGTGGGAGTGGATCTGGAAAAAAAAATGGCAAGAGGTTTTTATATGGGGGATTTGGTTTTTGCCGGTATAAATTCAGATTGGGCGAAAACCCTTCCGGTTTATTCCGTTTATTTGAATTGGATTATTTTTGGCTTTGCGATTTTACTGGTTCTTTTTTTGTCAGGTCTAATTTTAAATTCCAAAAGATCTAAATCAGTAAAATATATCCCCGAGGTTTTGCTTGATGATTGGAGGCGACGGGAAGTTGATGCTTATTATCATTTAATGCATGGCCAGGGGAAAAGCGACAATCATCAGCGTTATCATAGACATAAACATTTTTATCGCTGGTCGGGTTATTCTTTCTTGGGACTTGTTTTGTCTTTGGCCGTAAAATTGGGAGTGTTTGTTCTGGCTTTTGTTCTTATTTACGGACAGGTTCCCATTATGGCTTTTTCCGATCAAAACAAGCACCCCGTTCCCGAAGATGGTGCTTTAATCTACGAAGTCTTGGTTGAAAATACGGGTAGAAAAACCGAAGCAGGTGTTTTTATAGAGGAAAAAATTCCTCAAAAGGTTTCTTATGTAAATTCCAGTATGACGGTTAACGGTTTGGCGCAAACGGACGATCGGGATGATGATCAAGCTTTTATTAAAGAAAACTTGATAAAAACCAAAGTGCGGGATCTTGCTCCGGGAGAAAAGGTTGTTCTAAGGTTTAAGGTTTTAATTAAAGGGGAGCCTGAAGAAGTGATCAGTAATGAAGCTGTAATCAAATATAACCGGGGTGATTTTTTTACCAGAAGCAAAAAAGTAAGCAATAAAATAGTTAAAAAACAAGATTTTAATTTGGCCAGCTTGCAGGTGCAAAATATCAGTGAAAAAGCAGAGCCCGTATTTTCTTATGATGAAGCTGATTGGTATGTTCAAGTTATAGATCAATATATAAATTTTAGCCGAAAATCCAAAAATGATTTTAGAAAATATATAATGTATGATATTGAGCCTTTGGAAAAAAATAGATTGAAGCAGTATAGAGCCGAAGATGTTTTCAAAATAATTTTTGAGCATTCTCCGGAAAAAGAGGTTGAAAAAGCGGTGGTCAAGGCCGTAGCTTATATTTTAGTGCGTTAATTTTTAGTATGTTTTTAGACATATTTTGTAAGGAAAAGTTTTTAAATAAGCTCTAAAATAATATAATAGAGCTGAAATTTATGTTATGCTAAGGCGGTTGAAGAAAAATTGGAATAGATTAAAAACCTTGTCTGTTTTTTGGCCGGGTTTGTTTTTGGTTGTGGGTGTGTGTTTGTTGCTTTTTTTTGATGCCAAGGCCTTTACTTGGACTACGAATTCAATAAATGATTCTTATTCTGTTGGTTATTCCAATAACCGATCTATTTCCACCTATGTAGTTGACTCTGATCATCAGTATTATGCTTATGTAAATGGAAGCTGGGATGCTTTGCGTTACGCCTATAACAATAATGGCAGTTGGACTTATGCCAGTGGCGGGGACGGTTTGCTTAGAGGGAGTATGCCGGCCGGGGATGTCGACGACCGCAACGGAACCGACATAGCCTTGGATGGTTCCACTCCGGTTATTTCTTTTTCCAGTACTACGGACGGAGTTTATGTCGCCAGGCAAGATACCAACTATAACAGGAGTGCGGATGATTCGGGATGGTCTTTTGAAGAAGTTTATACAGGTGCTCATGTTATAGAGTCCAATCTGGAGATAGATAGTATAGGTGTTCCACACTTGGCTTTTTATAATAGCGATGATAGTGAAATTATTTACGCCCATGAAGATGAGGGGATCAATGATCCGGATTGCGGAACTTTGGGAGATTGGCAGTGTGAGGTGGTGGCCGGTACCGGAATCACGGGGGTTATGCCCAGAATGATTTTGCGCTCTTCTGATGATATGCCCGTGGTTGTTTTTGCCGATGTAGGCAATAACGAAGTAATCATGGCTGTTCGTAATGGTGGTGGCAGTGGAACTTGTCCGGATAATAATGAGTGGAACTGTTATACGGTGTACGATTCGGTTTATACTTCCGAGCGTTATACGAGGATGGGGTTGGCTGAAAATTCCAACGGTCAATTCGGAGTTGTTTTTCCCAGCTCTACAGAGAAGTTGGATTATGCCATTCATGATGCCGGAGATTATTCCTCTTGGACGGTTACCAATGTAGAAGACTCCGGAGGCTGGTTTGGTGCGGACCTTACCTACAACGGCACCACTCCGATGTTTGCTTCGTATCATGATCATACTTCGTCAACTCCTTATGATTTGGTTTTCTACAGTTACGATGGAGCGACCTGGCAGACTGAGACAATAGATGATACTTCAAATAATTGTTTTGATTTTGATTTGGAAAACGATGGTTCTTTTACTTTGGCGGCTTTTGGCCATGACGATGGTAGCTCTGATTTATATCCGTATTATTCCACGGCCACGGTTACTTATAATAGTTTACCAACGATTTCCAGTTCAGGATCCCCCGAGCAACACTCAATGGATTTTTTAAGCAGTACACATGTTTATTATTATTGGACTCCGACCGAAGCTAATATCGGTAAAGTTATCTGGCGTAACTGGGTGGCGGATGGTGATAACGATGGAGTAATGCTTAAATTTGAATACTCGGATGATGGGGGTGCCAATTGGTATGATCCATACATTGATTCCATTTTATACACCAATGCGGATCTAGATAACAGTCAAACCTACCAAGTGGGTACAAATACCAAGATTGATATTGCCGGTGGCGAGGACAGTGTAATGATTTATTGGGATCCTAAATCAGCCAATAATGAAAAACCGATTGATGATGTGGAAAACAGCAATGTTATGCTCAGGGTGACTCCGCACGACGGCACTTCCGCCGGTTCGGCTTCCGCTACCGGAGCTTTTTCCGTGGATACCTTGGACCCTTCCGGGCTGGGTAGTTTTAGCGCTGATACGGTAAACAGTACCAGCGTGGATTTTAGTTGGGATACGGTGACTGAAAATAATTTCCATAATTATGAGATCTGGGTTGGTCGTGATCAGACAAATGTGCAAAACAGAACCAATAGTAGCTCTTGGTCTTACAGTCAATTGGGCGTTAGTCATAATGGTGGAACTCATATGGAAGACTTTGAACATTTGGATTTTGATATGGATGGGGATGAAGATGTAATAGCTTTTAGTGAAGAAATTGGCAGTAGTTATGACTTAAATTGGTATGAAAATGATGGAACGGCCTCTTTTTCCCAACATACGATAATAGAGGGAACTACGGAAGATGTTTATAATGATTTGGTTTTTCAAGTGGTGGATTTTGATGGAGATGAAGATTATGATCTTTTAACTTATTATACCAAAAATTCAACCGGATACAGTTATTTCTCTTGGTATGAAAATTCTGGAGATAATTTGACCTTTACAGAGAATTTTATTCGTGAGGAGATAGTTCCCGCACCGGAGGATATGGTAGCTTATGATTTTAATTCGGACGGCTATTTGGATGTGGTGACCAGTGATGCTTTTGAAATGTCTCTTTATTTGAATTCCGGAGATAACTCTAGTTTTACCAAAGAAACGGTCATTGAAAACAGTGATCTTATCCTTGATTTAAAGGTGGGGGATGTTGATGGTGATTCTGATATAGATGTGGTCGGTGTAACCGGTTCCGGAGATGATAAAATATATCTTTATAAAAATTCCGGAGATAACTCAAGTTTTACTCGTTCGGAAATAGGTAGCGGTTATAATAAAGTTGAACTTGAAGATATAGACCAGGATGGTGATTTGGATGTTTTTGGAGGGATTGAAACTAACAGGCTTTGGTTTAATGACGGAGGTGGAAATTTTACTGAACTTGACAGCTGGGAAATGTCTTCTCCGTCCTTGGGATATTGTTATGAGTTGGTGGATTTGGATGAGGATGGTGATTTGGACATTGTTGGTATATATAATAACAGTGATGTGCAATGGTTTGAAAACAGAGACGGTGATTTTTTCGTGGAGCATGATATAAAAACCGGAGTAGTTGATAATATTGAAGGTGTGGTGGTGGCTGATTTTGATATGTTTGGAATGGACGATAAATTGGAAGTTATAAATGTCAACAGAAGTGAAGATAGTCAAGCCTTTTTTATTTCGTCATATTCCACACCAAAGGCCAGGGAGTGGACTGCCATGGAAGATGGTGACTTGGAAACAATTGGTACGGGAACTACTACTTTGACCGGATTACAAACCAATCAAGATTATTATTTTAAAATTTGGGGAGTTGATATTTTTAACAACTATACCACGGTTGCCGATATAACCGCTCATACTCCGGCCAGCGTGCCGGGGCAACCCGAAGTTTCCGCTGAAAGTAATAGTAGTCTGCGTTTGACTATTGATCCCAATAATAATTCATCTTCCGTGGTTTATAAAGCTCATGAAACCGGTACCGGTGATTATGTGGAGGTTGTGGGTGGTGATTATGTTTTGGGTTCAGCCTTTCCAATGAATTATTATGCTGTCGGGGTGGATGATTGGGGTGGCCCATCGGGAAGGGAGATAACCGGTCTCTCCACCAATACTGAATATACTTTTGAGATAATCGGAATTGACGATAACAGCACGGAAACAGTAGCTTCGGCTTCGGCCAGCGCTTACACTATGGCCAATATACCGGGAACGCCAACGGTGACAGCTGAAGGCACTGATACTTTGGGCGTGGCTATTGATCCGAATTCCAATCCGTCAAATACTGAATATAAAATTAGGGAAACAACAACAGGTAATCATGTTGGGGTACCTATAGGACCTATTATATATTTTATGTTGCAACCGGGAGAGTACTGGCATGATTATTCCTATTGGGGGAGCTCTTCCGGTCAAACTGTAGATGATCTTTCCACCAATACCCAATATACTTTTGAAGTGACCGCCAGGAACGGCGATAATGTGGAGACCTCAGCTTCCGGCACAGCCTCAAAATATACTTTACAGGGAGCACCGACCGGAATCAGCGCGGTTGAACATACTGATTCCATAGATCTTACTTTTTCCGGTAGCTTTGCTAATTTGAGCAGTGGCAGTTCGGGGCTTTATATTGAAAATACCACGACGGGTCTTAGTTCTCCTTGGATGGATACCACTTCGGTTTCCGATACCAGTGCTACAACCGCCAATACCAAATATTCATATTTATTAAAATCTAGAAATGGCGATGGAGTAGAATGTGCCTCTACCGCGACCGATGATTTTTACACCTTGCAAAATACGCCAACCGGAGTTAGCGCTAGTGAAATCAGTTCCACTGAAATAATCATTACTGCTACCGGTACCTTGCCCAATCTGACCAGTGGCAGTTCAGGCCTTTATTTTGAAAATGTGACCAAAGGCACAAATTCCGGTTGGATTCAAACCAATTCTTGGACCAGTTCAAGCTTGGATGCCGACACTGATTATACTTTTAGGGTAAAGGCCAGAAATCAACAAGGAGTGGAAACAGCCTTTAGTCCAATTTCAACGATTACCACCGAGCCGGCACGTCGACATGTGCCCGGGGATTCGGGTGAAGACGATGGGGATGATGATGAGGAAGACTCAGGTGATGAGCCGGAGGAAGATGAGCCCGGAGAGTTTGAACCGGCGCCATTGATTACTCCGCAGATGTCTGATCCGGTGGTTTTGTCAGATAATTCCATAAAATGGGTTTTTAGCGAGACTTCGGCCAGTGAAACCGGGTATAAACTTTGGAATAACGAAGATGATTTGATTATAGACATTGAAGAATCGGATTTAAGCTATATTGTTGAAGAAGACTTAAGTCCAAATACTCAATACCAAAGAAAAGTCAGTTGTTATAATGAATCCGATACCAGCGGTATTTCGGATTTGGCTTCCGCCTATACATTGGCTGCACAGCCACAGATAAACAAGGTTGAGATTTTAACAGAAGATTCAGTAGGCTTGGAAATAAATACAGCGGGGAATCCGGAAGATACCAAATATGCCGTTTATGAAGCTTTGTCCGGAGGATGGCTTAATGATCAAAATGAACTGACAGGAAGTAAGAGCTTTTACTCTTTTAATGATTTGGTTAATGAAGATTCACAAGTTTTGGTTAAAGGACTGGAAATAGGTACGGAATATTCTTTTCAGATTTTAGCTAAAAGCAAAAGCCAGGTGGAAACCGATTTTTCAGAAGCTTTTAATATTTTAATGACTCCGCCTCATTATCCGTATATTACCGTGGAAAAAAAGGTGGGAATAAATATTTCAAAACCGGTTGCTTCCGGCTTTCATATTAGTAAAGCTGCCTTAGCCTCCGACGGTGGTTTTATCAAATCTTTACCTGTTTATAATAAAATATTGAATAAATACTTATTTGTTGTTTTTGCTGTGTTGTTTGTTTTGGCTTTGTTTATTATTTTTAATTCAATTAGTAAAGAGACCTGGAAAAAGTTCAGACATTTACCATCTTTGATTTTTACCGATGTAAGAGCCAAAAAAACAGAGCAAAAATATGAAGAATTGCATGGCAGAGAAAAACCCAAAAAAGGAATTAAATTCAAGGTTCATAAGCATTTTTATAGATTAAGAGGTGTTGCTTTTTTGAGTTTTCTTCTGGGGGTAGCCGCTAAAGCGGGAATTATTATAGTTACCTTATTTTTGGTTTACGGAAGAGTCAGTGTTTTGGCCATTGATGATCAAAATGGAGAAAGTGTAAGTCAGGGTGATATGCTGACTTATCAAATTATTGTGTCCAATTTGGGAAAATCCCGAGCTAACGATGTTTTGTTGACTGACCCTTTGCCCGATGAAGTTGAGTATGTTTCCGGTAGCGCCAAGGTTGATGGACAAAAGGTTACTGATGTTTCCGATGAAGACGGTTGGACTTTTATCAGTGGTTTAGGCATGTTGGAAAAGGATAAACTCTTGAAGGACGAAAATATTGTGTTGAGTTTTAAGGCTACCGTAGTCAGTGGATCGGGAGCAAGCGTGGAGAATATCGCGACGGTTGGTTACAAGGAAAGCGAGGAAAGAGTTTATTCCAACGCGGCTATTAATCCTATTGTCGGTGGCCGGGCGTGCAGTGACGGTTTGGATAATGATAATGACGGACTGATTGATTATCCGAATGATTTTGGTTGTAAGAGTAGTTTGGATTTTACTGAGTTTGTTGATTTCGAACCAGTATGCGATAAAATATCACAGATAATGGTTGAACCGAAAAAGACTTTTGTTAGATTAAATGTTTGTGCTGTTTTAGGATTTGAAAAATTTAATAACTTTTCTACATTAAAGATAGGTAAGCTTGATGAATCAGCCGGACTCGTTGCTTTTCGTGTGGAAAACCCGGTTAATTATTTTATTTTGTCGGAAGGTCAAACAGCCAGAGTTGATCTTAACGGAGATAAAATAAATGATTTGAGCTTTTATCTTGATGAAATTATTAACGAGCAAGAAGTTGATTTGGTGATAAGTTCAACTGAGGCGGATGATGAATTTGAACCGGAGCCGTTAATAGATATCTTTGATATTGAGGAGGATGTTATTTGCGGGGACGGGGTTTGCAGTGAAGGAGAGACTTGTGAAAACTGTCCGAACGATTGCGGGGAATGCGAACCTGAATATTTTTGTGGGGACGGTGTTTGTTCCGTTGAGGAGAGCTGTGAAACTTGTTCGGAGGATTGCGGAGTCTGTGAACCGGAAGTTGTTTGTGGAGATGGAATTTGCAGTCAAAGTGAAAACTGTGAAACTTGTTCGGCGGATTGTGGTGTTTGTGAACCCGAGGAAGAAGAACAGCCGGAGGAAACCGAAGAGGAAGAAGAAACTGAAGAAGAAGCCGAAGAGGAAACTGAAGAAGAAGCCGGAGAAGAACAGCCGGAAGAAGGAGCTGAAGCCGAGCGGGGAGAAGAGTCTGAAGCCGGTCCGGGCGGACAAACTGATGAAGAAAAGTTAGACGAAATAAATGAAAAAGATGAATGGGAAAAAACCGATGAGGAAAGAGCTTTTGAAGTTGAGCAAGAAACCAAGAATGTGGTTGAATCTGCGACCGTGCAAAAATCAGCTAAAGCTGTAGCTGATTTTATGGCCAATCTTACCAAAGGGGATTCGGAAAAAATAAAGCAATCAATATTAAATACGGTAGAAACCACGGTCAGAACCACTAAAAAAGTACAAAAAGCAACAATTGATAATCCTACGGTGGAAAAAGTCAATGATGTGGCCAAAGAGCCGGCCGTGGCTGCCGTAACAGCCACTTCCGTAGCCTCGGTGGCTACGGTTGGCGCCACCGGCGCGGCCGGCGCCAGTGCTTTAACTTATTTGCAGTTCTTGATTACGCAACCGTTTGTTTTATTGGCCAGAAGACGCAGAAGAGGCTGGGGAGTGGTTTATGATTCGGTCACTAAGCAACCGATTGATTTAGCTGTGATTAGAATATATGATGTGAAAAATAACCGTTTAGTCGGAACTAGAGTTACCGACAAACAAGGTCGATATGAATTTATTCGCGAGCCGGGTAGATATTATGTGGAAGTGGAAAAGAAAAAATACAAATTCCCATCCAACATTTTGCAAGGTAAAAATGAAGATGGTAAATTTAGAGGATTGTATTTTGGCGGAGAATTTGATTTAAGTGAAAAAAGCGTAGTAGCCAAAAATATTCCAATGGATCCGCATCAATTAACTGAAAAAAATGCTAAGGTGTTGAGAGTAAATCTTGTTAGAAAAGGACAAACCGCATTAACGGTTATTGGTCCGGGATTGGCTTTAGTTTCTTTTGTTATAAATCCGGGTTGGTTGGTCGGTTCGGTGGTCGGGTTGCAATTGGCTTTGTATTTTATGTTTAAACGTTTGGCCATAGGCAAAAAACCAAAGGGCTGGGGAAGAGTTATTAATAGTGAAAATAAAGCCGGTGTACCAAAAGCCATTGTCAGGGTTTTTGATACCAAGTTTAATAAATTATTGGATAGCAAAATAACAGATACTCAAGGAAGATATGCTTTTTTGGTGGGGGATCAGGAATATTATATGACTGCGGAAAAGCCGGGATTTTATAAGAAGCGAACCGAAAGGTTTGATTTATCCAAAAAAGAAGAAGACTATTTGGCGGAAGATATTTATGTCAGACCGTTGGATTTGGGCGAAGAGTATGTGGAATCGCAAGAAGAAGAAAAACATACCACAATTCGTGCTGATGTGGGAAGACAAAAAGAAAAAATTGAGCAAAATATGCAAAGAGTAACCAGGCCGGAAGACCAAAAATTAAGTCGCGAATTACCCGAAGTGGATATGGAAGACATGCATGAGGATTATTACAGTGTTGATGTTTTGGATAAAAGAAAAAACAAATATGAATAAACACCCCAAACATCACACTGCCTTTTTGGTAATTAGTCTGCTGGCAATATTTTTGGTGGTTGGAATTTGGTTGTTGGTTCAAATGTTTAAATACAATATTACTTTTGCCGGGTAGCTTTAATATTATGGATTTTTTTGATTATAAAAAAATTTTAGCTTTAGTGATTTTGGCGATTCTTGTATGGATCGGAATAGTTTTGTACCGAGTGGGCAGGGAAGGATTGATTAAAAGGGTTGATTTTTGGAAATCAAAATGGAAGATTGTCTTGTTTTGGATGATTGTGGCCGTTGTTGTTTTGATCGGCTGGTATTATTTGGATAAATTTGGAGTTTTGGACAAGTTTTTGCGAGAATAAAAAGATTTTTAAAAACAAAAAAAACCGATTAATTCGGTTTTTTTATAATATAGAAGGAAAAAAGTTATTTTGTTTTACCGCATTTTTTCCATTTTTTTATCTTTGGCAGTTTTACGCCAACACCTTTTTTCTTTGATTTTCTGGCCATATTTTTAAAAAACTAATTACTAATTATTGCAATATTTTACGACATTTTATCGTATTGTGGTTTTCCAAAAAACTAAATACAAATTACTAACTACTGTAATATTTTGCACAAGCAAAATTTACTGGCGGACCGGACGGGACTCGAACCCGCGATCTCCTGCGTGACAGGCAGGTGTGTTAACCAACTACACCACCGGTCCGGATAAAAAACTTGTGTTAGAATTATAAAGGATTTTTTTTGCTTAGTCAATACCAATCTTGACAATTTTTATCAACAATGTTAAAAATATAAAGTTCTTAATGGATATTTAATAAAAGGAGGGGATAATGGGAAGATATACTAAGGATACTTCCGAAAATTTGTTTTGTTTTGTTAGGTCTGAATTTCCGTTGGAAGATGAGCGTATTGTCAAAGAGCTGGTGAGGACTGCGATAAGGATGACCGTGGATGGGCTAAAGAATTGTTATGTAGATACTGATTTTATGGTCGGAAATATTTATTTTACCGGCCAGGTTGCCCGAGTAAAGAACTTGACCGGACTGATTTTTGTAGCTGACATAAAGACCGATCAAGGACAAGTCAGGGTGGAATATCTGATTGCGCCGGACAGATCTCAGGTTTACAATTTCTCACCGGGTTTTCTTAACTAGTTTTTTTGCATTCATCAAGAGCACCAGCCACAGCTGTTGCTCTTTTTTTTATTAAAAAAGACCGCTGTTAAAAGCGGCTTTTTTGTTTTATGGCAAGTAGGTTTATTTTTTTACTTTTTCCACTATTTTGGCAAATATCGCAGTGTTGTTTTCCGCCAGATCAGCTAAAACTTTTCTGTCCAATTCCACCTTGTTTTTTTTCAAAAGATTGATGAATTTACTATAACTCAAGCCAAAGACCCTGACAGCGGCATTTAATTTTGTTTGCCATAATCTGCGTTTTTGTCTTTTTTTGTCGCGACGGTCGCGGTAAGCGTAACTGCCGGCTTTTAAAATAGCCACTTTGGCCAACTTGATCAATTTTTTTCTTCCGTGTCGATAGCCTTTGGTGGATTTTAATATTTTTTTCCTTGACTTATTATGAATGGTACCTCTTTTTATTCTGGGCATATTTTTATTTTAAAATTAAAATAAAGTTTATTAGTTATGAGATAGGGCGTTTTTTATTGTTTTACCGACCTCTTTATTGTCAAAAGTCTGCGGACGCCTTTTATTTCTGGTGACTTTGCCGGTTTCTCTGGCATTAAAATGATCTTGTCCGGCTTTTTTCTTGATCAGTTTGCCTGTTTTGGTCAGGCGAATTCTTTTCTTGATTGCTTTATTGGTTTTTGTCTTTCCCATAGAATTAGTTATTTTCTGGAATTAATATAATAAATAATTTATTGCCTTGTTTGGTAATGTCTTGTTCTACCTCGGTTGGTGTTTCAAGAGAATGGACAAAATCACGCAAATGTTCCTTGGCCAAGTCGCGATGTTTCATTTCTCGGCCTCTTAAAATCAATTCAACTTTTATTTTATGTCCTTTACTTAAAAATTTATCAGCTTGTTTCAGCTTTGTGGCTTTATCGTGTTCACTGATTTTCATTGACAGTCGGATGCTTTTTACCTCTTTGGTTTTATTTTGCATTTTCTGTTTTTTCAGCTGTTTTTCTTTTTGATATTTGAAACTTCCATAATCCATTATTTTACAGACCGGGGGCTTGGCTATCGGAGAGACTTCCACTAGATCCAATCCGGCCTCTCTGGCTTTTTCCAGGGCTTCTTCAGTGGGCAGTTTTCCCAGTTTTTCACCTTCGTCGGAAATAACCAAAACTTCCGGAGCGTTTATCCGATCGTTATAACGAAATTTTTTTTCTTGTTTTACCTTTTTTTTGAATTTGTAGGATTTTCTCATGACAAAACGTTCTTTAGTAATTAATAAATTTTATTTTAATTTTTGAAAATCGGTTTTATCTTTCAAAGCGTTAAGTATAAACTACTGTAATATTTTGTATAAGCAAAATTTGTTGGTGGAGATGGCGGGAGTTGAACCCGCGTCCGGAAAACATTATTAACCGCTTCTACAGACTTAGTTTACCTTATGTTTTTCAAAGTTTCAACCTCAAAGGTAAACGAAAAAGTTGAACTTTTAGCCTTATGGATTTTTTCAGTTGCAAAACAAGGCGATTTTGCAACCTAACCCGCTGATTGACACCGGATTTTGCTTAGCGGGCGTTAGCAAGCCGATGGTTTCCGATTTTAGTTAAGCGGAAACAGGAACAAGGCAAGGCATTGTTGCCAATGACTTTACCTTGCAGGCAATTTTGTTTGCACTTATAGAGTTTGGCGCTTTTAATGAGATTCGCCGACTCAGCCTGCGAAGTTAATGATAATTTCCCGTCAAAGTCCGTCATCCCCGGAACTTAATGGTTTTGATATTTTAAGGTTCTTTTTATTTGTTTTTCAATATCTTTGGTTTTTTTGTCTTGTTTTTTTTGGTAAAGCTTTTTACCTCTGGCCAAACCTATTTCCAATTTTACCAGATTGCCTGCAGTATACACCCGAATGGGGATGATTGTCAAGCCTTTTTGCTCTAATTTTCCAATCAAAGATTTTAATTCTTCTTTTGTTATCAGCAGTTTTCTGGGTCTTTCCGGCTCATAATCAGGCATATTCCCACTGTGTTTATATTGGGAAATATGGGCTTTCATCAGGTATAATTCGGGTTTTGGTGCTCTTTTTATGGTAATATAAGCGCCTTTTAAACTGATTTGTCCGTTTTTTATCGCTTTTACTTCCGGTCCGCGCAACACTAAACCAACCCGGTATTTTTCCAGTATCTCATAGCTGTGGCTGGCTTGTTTGTTGACGACTATATTTTTCATATATGGGCATTGTACTATCATTTGAGCTTATTTTCAATGCCTCGGATTTTTTGTTGTCTAAATGCTTATATTGTTGTATAATGTCAAGGAATAAAATTAAGTATTAGCTTCAACTATTATATGAATGCACAAAGAAAAGTGGTTGATTTGTCAATCATGACCATTATTAAATTTTTTTTAGTGGTTTTGTTCTTGTTTTTCTTGTATTTGATTAAAGAAGTTTTGGCCATTTTGTTCGTGGCTTTGATTTTTGCTTCCGCCGTGGATCCTTGGGTGGATGCTTTGGAAAGGCTAAAAATCCCTCGATGGTTGACTATTTTGTTGATCTACGGGTTATTGTTTATCATTGTGTTCTTGGTTGTTTATCTTTTGATTCCGCCAATGAGTGCTCAATTCGGTCAGTTACTGGAGAATTTTCCGGATTATTTCCAAAAAATAGGCGTGGCTTTTTCTGATTTAAAGAGCTTTTCCGCTCAACACGGGCTTTTTGGCGAAGTTGATTCCGGAATAAATGCGGTTAAACAAAATATTTCAGGAGCCATTGGCTCGGTTTTTCAAACCGTAGCCGGTATTTTTGGTGGAATAGTTTCCTTTTTTGTGGTTTTGGTGGTTACTTTTTATATGACGGTAGAGGAGAGTGCCATGAAAAGAACCGTAACCTTTTTATTGCCGGAAAGATATCAGCCTTTTACCTTGCAACTGATTAATAAAGTGCAAAGAAAAATTGGTGCTTGGTTAAAAGGACAATTGATTTTATGTTTAATTATCGGAGTCATGGCCTATGTCGGTTTGTTGATTTTGGGAGTTAATTATGCTTTGGTTTTAGCTCTTCTGGCAGCGGTTGGTGAGTTTATTCCATATCTCGGACCGGTGCTTTCGGCCGTACCGGCTATTTTCTTGGCTTTTACTCAGTCGCCGTTAAAGGCTCTTTTGGTTTTGGCTTTGTATGTTTTAATTCAACAAATAGAAAATAATATTTTGGTTCCAAAGGTTATGCAACGAGCCGTTGGTTTGAATCCGATTATCAGTATTATCGCTCTTTTGGTTGGTGCCAAAATAGCCGGCTTGATTGGAGTTATTTTGGCTATTCCGGTGGCTACCGCCGTTAGTGTTATTGCTCGGGAGTTTTGGGCGACCAAGGAAAAAGTGACTGAATCTGAAACAGAGTTAAAAACCTAGTTTATTAAAGTATGAAAAAAAACAAGACAACAAAGGCAAATTTTTGGCGTATTGCCGGTTTTATTCTGGTTTTGGTGGTGTTTGTTATTTTTTCATGGGCACTTGTCCGGCTTTATTTATACGAGTCAAAGGTTGAAGGAAAAAGCTCCTCCTTGACCGAGCAAGCGGATTTTGCTAAGAGTTATCAAGACGAGCCACGGGATTCAAACATAAAAGAGTTGCCTTTGGAGCAAGATTTGGAAAGATTTTTCAGTGTTTATTTCAATCAAAAGTTTTCCGATCCTGAAAAGCGTTTACAGTTTTTGCAAAGTGAGTATGAACGCTTTGGAAACAAAAAAGTCGGTTCGAAAAAAAGAGATTTGTATTTGCGTTTTTTCAATACTTACAAAAAGATAATGAAAAATCCCGGTCAGGCTTCAGCCTTGGATCAGGAGTGGGAAGTGATTTATAATCAGTTGTAAATAAATATAAAATGTTTGTTCTAAAAAGAATCGTTTTATGGTTGGTACCGTTGTTTTGGGTTGTTGGTTTTGAATGGATAAAAATAAACAGAAAAATGTTTTGGTGGTTTGCCTTGTTTTTTTTGTTGTACTTATTGGCTGTGATTTTTATAATTCACAAGGGGCAATTGAGTAAAAGATTTTTGAATTTTTTGATTTTGCCCGTGTGTTTGAGTTTTTCAGCTACGGTATTTTTGCTGTTTATGGTTAAAATGGTCTTTTTTCATATGTTTGTAGTTATTATTGCTTTGGTTCTATATTTACTTTTGTTTCAATATTATTTATATTTTAATTTCCCTCATAAATATCAGCCTTATACTTTGGAAAGTTTAAGCTTTTATGTGGTACTTTTGACCTTTTTTTTCTCGGTTTCCAGCGCTTTTGCTTCCTTAATACTTTTAAAGTTGGGGGTTTTTTTGGCCCTGAGCTTTTTATTGCCCGTAACCGTTTTAATCTTATATGAGTTTTTTTGGGTGCATAAAATAAGTTGGAAACGGAATTGGCCGTTTGTGGTTATTCTTTCTCTTTTATCCGGACAGTTTTTTTTGGCTGTTTCTTATTTGCCGACCGGGTATTATGTAAATTCTTTTTTATTAACTGTTTGTTTGTATATGATGTTGGGCATTTCCCGTTTGTTTTTGCAAAAAACTTTTGAAAAAAATAAAATTTTAAAATATTTGACTGTCGGTGGTTTTATGCTGGCCGCTATTATGTTGACAGCCAATTGGACATAATAAAAAAATATGAAAAAACTTAGAATAAATTTTGTTATTTTAATTTTAGTAGTGCTTGTTTTGGGATTTGGTGCCGGAGTTATAGGTGAATTGTGGTTGAACAGTTTTCTTCTTCCCGAGCCATATCTGGATTTTAAATCTTATTCCGATTTGTCGGGAAAAATTGATGAATTGTTACAAAATCAAAAAACGGATATAAATTTGCACCAGAGAGATTTGGCTATTCACGAAACAATTCAAAAAGTTCGGCCGGGATTGGTGAAAATTTATTATGACAAGAACTTTTCTTCTTCATCCGTTGATACTCTTTTGCCCGATCAACTTTTAGGTCAGGGGGCGATGATTACCAGTGACGGTTGGCTTATGACCGCCGCCAATGTTTTGCCGACAAAAAATAGAGATTATTGGGTGGTGGCCGATGATCACAAACTTTATAAAAGTGAAGAAATTATGATAGACCAGGATTTGGGAGTGGCTTTTTTGAAAATAAAAGCCGGCAATATGCCGGTGATGGAATTTAGTTTGAAAAATAATTTAGTTGATGGTCAGTCGGTGTTTTTGTTTGGTTTTAACGGAGGAATTGCCGGGACAAATATTAAAGATCGGAATTATAGTGACTTAAGCACCTTGGCCAGTTATAAACATTCCAGTGATGAATTTTATAAATTTATTAATCTTTGTTCTGAAGTGGAAAAAGAATTTCTAGGTAGCCCGGTTATTACTCTTGACGGAAAAATGGCCGGATTTGTTTCCGATACTTCCGGTTTGGTTGTACCCATAGATCATTTAAGTTCGGTTATGTCCGAATCAGTTCAAGGACAAGAATGGGCCAGGCCTTATTTAGGAGTTAAATTTTATGATTTAAGTGAGATACTTAATCCTGAAATTGATATAAAAAAAGGCGCCCGGATAGCCGAAAGAGGGATTGCCTTTAAAAGTCCTTTGAGCGGGTTGGTTGAACCCGGAGATATTATCATTGAAGTTGAAGGAGAGGAGATAAACAAACAAAATAATTTGCCAAAAATTTTGGCGGCCTATAAGCCGGGAGATAAATTGGAGCTGGGGATTCTTGTTGGAGGAGAAGAGCAAGAAAAAATTAAGGTTGAATTAGGTGGTATTGACAATAAGTAGTTTATGTGATACAATTTGTTTGTTTAACAACTTTATAATAAAATTAAATTTTTAAGTATGAATGATTTTCAACCAATAAATCATGCTGAAATTATAAAAAGAGAGTGGCGCAAAGTATTGGTGGTGACCATGGTGGTTTTGCTTTTGGGGCTGGTTATTACTTTGGTGCGACCTTTTGAATATAGGGCCGAGTCCAGTGTTTATGTGGTACAAAAGTCCAGTTTTAGTATTGACGCTTACAGCGCTTCCAAATCAGAGGAACGAATTGCTTCCAAATTGGGACAGATTTTATATTCAAGTTCTTTTTTTGAAGAAATTTTAACTTCGGGATATGATATTGAAAAGGATTATTTTCCGGAAGATGAATATAAAAAAAGGAAAAAATGGGAAAAAACTGTTGAGACCAAGGTGCCCGGAGGTTTGAGTAAACTGGAGATTTTTGTTTATCATCCAGATCCGAGACAGGCTATGCAGATTTCTCAAGCCATTACTTATACTTTGACTCATAACAAAGAAGAATTTATAGGTATTAGCGATGTTGATCTGAAAGTCTTGGATTCTCCTTTGGTTTCCAAATACCCGGTCAGACCCAATGTGTTATTAAATTTGATTCTTGCTTTAGTGATTGGTGGTGCTTTGGGTATAGCCTTTGTTCTTTTGACCTATGATCCGCGGGAGGATGAATTACTTGGTTTGTCGGATGAAAATCGTCCCCATTTAATAGAAAAAGATAAGATTAAACAAAAACCAAAGAAAGTAAAAAAATCTAAAAATAAAGAAATAAAGGATTTGGACGAGATTAAAGACTTGGCCATGGCCGAGGATAATCCTAAAAAGCCGGTGGAAGAGATTAGGGATTTGCCCGATGAAAGCAAAATAGAGATTCCCGACATTGGTCAAAAAATCAAGGATCAGCAAGGGGTGGATCAAAAAAATCCAATGGAAAAATCTCAGGAAAAGCGGTCTAAGGAGCTTCAGATTCCGGATATTCCTCAAGCTGGACAAAAGAAAAAGAAAAATAAAGACTTGCCGGAATTTGCTCAGGAAGACGAAATAATCAATATGCCTCGCAAGTAAAATTTTCCATATTTTAGATAAAAAAAACCGTTGTTTTAAACAGCGGTTTTTGGTTTGGTCGAAAAATAATTTTATATCTTGACAAAAAATATAATAGTGCTAAAATATACTGTTCACTGTTCATTTATATTATAAATCGAAAACAAAACCGGAGGAAACTGTCATGGAAAAGGACGACAAAAAACAGGGAAAAATCAATGAAGAAAAAGGAAGAAAGGAACGCCAAGAAGGACGGAGTCCGGAAGTGAAAAAAAACTCGCCGCTGTATGAAGAAGAACAGCGCAAAGCGAGAGCCAGGGAAATTCGAGCTCGTCAAGAAGGCCGGTGTCCGAAAGTTTGTGAGGGATCTCCCTTATTTTCGGAGAAGGAAAAAGCCTTTCTGGATTTGCCTCCTGACAAACAGGATGACCTTTTGAACAGGCAGGCCCAAGCGGTTGGCAGTGGAAAAAGGGATGCCGGAACCGGTTCGGCGCGTTTTATGATCCAGAACCTGATTTCCGAGGTCGCCAAAGAGGAAAGGCGTAAGGTCGGCCGAGATAAATTGAAAGCCAAACTGGAGGCTTCTGTTAAAAAGCGGGAGCAAGAAGCTTCTTCTTTCGAGGCGGAAAACATTAGGCTGAGTGATCCCGGTGATCCCGCCAAGAAAAAGCCCGAAGGCTTGGACAATCCTTCCGGGGTAAAAAAGGAGGTCAAGCAAGGTAAAATGTCTTTGTCTGAAAAGGAAGAGGCAGCCTTGAAGGATCAGTTTTACCTGAAGGAAGAGCCAACAGTGGAAACAGAATTTGATGGAGACATCGAAGCGGATCTGCTGGTTGACGAATCCAAGTTTGATCAGCAAACTTGGCAAGAGAAAGAAAAGCCAAAAACAACCACGGCTGAATGGTTTATTGAGGATGAGCCGTGGGGTGATGAGGATTTGGCAGAGGCTGATGAGCCGGAAAAAGATGAATCTAAAATTCCGGCCAAGTCTGAATCAAAGCCCGAGCCCAAGTCCGAGCCTGAACCTGAACCCGAGTCCAAGGTTAAACCTGAGGACAAGGAAAAAGAGTTCTTGGCTGAGCTGGAAAAAGAGTCTGAGCTGGGAATTGATCCTCAGATTACCAGCGAGATAGCCAACATTGAGTCTGGTCAATCCGGTCAATCCCGGGACGATGAAGGCTTGAGTGTGGTTATGTTCATGGTGTTTGCTGTGGAATTGGCTACCGGCTTGACTATGCTCTTTTCTTGGCTAAATTGAAACAAAAATCACAGGCTGTCGAGCTCTGATCTTATGGGTCTTGACAAGCTTGGCGGTCTGTGATACAATGCAATGTTCGTAATTTGAAAATTCAAGTCCCCCTGTGCGGGGGAAAGGAGGAAGAAATGAAGAAAGAACAGAAAGAAAAAAAATCGGCTCAGCCGGCCAGCAAAGGCCTGATCATGGGAGTACTTGTACTCCTGCTGATTGCGGCCCTCCTGATTCTGGGGGCGTTTGTCCTCCAAAAGAAAGGAGACAAAGAATTGGCTGGCGGCTTGGCCGTCCTGGCCACCGAGGTGAAGGACACCTCGGACAAGGCTGACAAGGCCATGGCCAAAGCGGTTGAGGCTGAGAAATCAGCCAAGGCGGCTGAGGACAAGGCTGAGGTTGGGCTTAATCTGGCTCAT
>CAZPBK010000007.1:0-13483 GCA_964584985.1 uncultured Gammaproteobacteria bacterium
TTCCGAAAATTTAATTTTTCCGTTTCGGTTTTTTTTTCAAGAGGGGTTAGGGGTGGGGTAAATTGCCCTTAATATTGTTAATTGTACAGTTTTTGTGGTTAAATCGCAAACATGACTCAAAACAATGGTAATTGTTGTCTGTTGATAAAATCACTTGTTCTGTCTTTATAATAAGTTCTTAATATTGATTTATATAATTCATCAAAGGTTGAATAATCTGTGTTATTAAATTGTAAATTTTTCTTTGGGAAGAAATTAATATCGATTCGGTTATAGTAGTTATAAGAACTTCTAAAGTTGTATGGATTTTGAATGATTCTTTCTATTAATGGTAGAAATTTTTTTGTTATTTTAATTTTATGTTCTTTTTGAGAAGAGTTATGAAAATAGTTTTTTACAACGCCTAAAAATAAATCTGTTAATTGGATAAAATTAGCAGACCAATCTATTTTGTGGTCATCAGAAATAAATTTAATTTCTTCATCTATAAATGTTATGTTTTGAAAACTTTTTCCGATTTTATATATTGGATGCCAAGGGAAAATTTCTGATGCCATTTGTTCTCCGTCTTCGTGTATTATTTTATCAACTATTATCTTTTTATATTTTGAGCCAAAAAACTTTTTTATTGCATAAATAAGGGCGGATCTAAAAAATCTATTATATACTATATTGAAATTGAGAGAACCGCCAAAAGATTCTGAGTCAAGAAGTGATCGATTGATTCCAGTTACATATAAAAATATTTTTTTTGTCGAATTTATACTAATTATGTAGTCATACCATCTTTGTGCAATATGATATTTGTCAGCATCCAATTCTGAATAATGCACAATTTTATCGTTTTTATTGTGATAGGAACAGTTGTTTGGACAACTTTTCCAAATAAAAGCATCATTCATTAAATTTCGTTTACAACGATGTTTTTCTAACTCTTGCAATGTTTCAATTTCAGTCGTGGTTGGAGTTAGCAATAATCCGATATAATCCCAATAGTTGCCACTTATGGAATCTTTTTCTTTTTTTATTTCATCACAATATATTGAGATATTAATTTTGTTGGTTGATGTATAATTAAATAAATTATTCATATTTTGTGGATAACGTTGATTTGATAAAGTAAATAATATGATATCATAAGTGTATAGCAATGATACTAATTGATACTTTTAATTCTATATGAAAATAGAAAAAGATCAACTATATACTACTCAAGAGGTCGCTAATATTTTGAAAGTGGCTCCAATAACAGTAAAAAGATATATAGCAGAAAAAAAACTGCCTTCAATTAAGTTTAATGGGCTGAGAAGAGTAAGGGGTGATGAATTAATAAAGTTGCTAAAACCAAAGTAATTATGAAAAAAATATTAAAAACAATTGATCTTTTTGCCGGAGTTGGTGGTATAAGATTAGGTTTTGAAAAAGCTGGTTTTAAAACTGTGTATGCAAACGATTCTGAACCAGCATGTAAATACACTTATGATTTGAATTTTAAAAATGTTCCTCTTCACATAGAAGATATCCGAAATGTTAAAAGTAACGATTTTCCTAATTTTGATTTTGTTTTAGGCGGATTCCCATGTCAGGCGTTTTCTATTGCAGGCTATCAGGAAGGATTTAATGATAAAAAGGGAAGGGGAAATTTATTTTTTGAGGTTGCTCGAATTATTAAAGATAGAAAACCAACTGGTTTCCTTTTGGAGAATGTTAAAAACCTAAAAGGACACGATAAAGGGAATACATTTAAAATAATTCAAGATACACTTGAATCACTTGGATATTCAATAAAAGCTGAAGTCTTAAATAGTATGGAATATGGTAATATTCCTCAGAACAGGGAAAGAATATATATCGTTGGTTTTCGAAATAAAAAATTTATTAACAACTTCAGCTTTCCAAATAAAATTTCACTAACTAAAAAGGTTTCTGATTTTCTCCAGGATAAAGTTTCGGACAAGTATTATTATGAAGGTAAGTTTTTATATGATAAATTGAAAGATCACATAACAGAGCGAAATCAAGTATATCAATGGAGAAGAGTTTATGTGAGAAAAAACAAAAAAGGCGTCTGTCCGACGCTTACAGCTAATATGGGCACTGGAGGTCATAATGTGCCAATTATTTTAGATAAAAGGGGTATAAGAAAGTTGACACCTTATGAATGTGCAAGGTTACAAGGTTTTCCTGAAAAACTTCAACTCCCTCCAGTTTTATCAGATTCAGCATTGTATAAACAATTTGGAAATTCTGTTACTACTACAGTAGTTGAAAGAATCGCCAAAAATATTAAAAAATCGATGCTTGTTTAGTATCTTTTTTCTATCGTGTCGAAAAGGTTAATTAATTCATCTGTTGAATCATTACCCATTGCTTCGATAAAAGATTTTAATGCAATATTCTCATCCCAATTTGAACTTCTATCGAATTTTTTAAATTCTATTTTAGTTATTCCTGGATTGGTTTTAATTCCTTCAATATTTAAAGGTTTGTCTGAGTTAATGTAAAAACTGCCTTTATTTTTTTTGATTACGCTTAAGTTGTTATCTCCTTGTATGTTGAAAGGTAAATAGATTTCATTTTCATATTTATAATTACACATGCCATTATTAAGTAAAATTCTTTCTTTCTCTAACATATCTTTAATTTTTATCTTAAATTCTTGAGTGATACTTGAAAAATAATATGGTTTTACTCCTTTCGTACACAATGTAAACTTATTTTTTATCTCTTCCAATGTATATATTCCAATTAAGCGCATTGATCCAATTTTTTCGGTTTGTTTCATCTCAGAATGTGGAATAAGCTGATTTTTACTATCGCTTTTTATAAATTCTTTTTGTATCTCCAATTCTTTAAGATATTTTTTGTTGAAAATCTCTTTTTCGAAAATTGTATTCAAATAATCTTCTTCAAGGTCTGATTCTATGAACATATAGTAGTCATCAATCATTTGTGGTTCTCTGATTCCTAAAAGTGCTTGGTCTTTTCTTATCGCTTTTATTTCAATTCTTGGAAGATCCTCACATCTTGTCCATGTTCCTTCATTGTATTGAACAAATGGGATTATTTGTTTATTGCTTTTTTTAAGACCAAGTATATCCGGTGCATTTTTGTCTGAATCATTAGCATATAAGAAATAATCTGAAACAATTTCGTAATCTTTGTTTTTTAATAATTCATTGAAAATTACAGTTTCGGCAATTTTATTAAACCATCTTTCAATATAACCACCTAGAAAATCTCTTTTTGATGATGTCCCCTGCACGTGTAGGGCGTCAGATCGAAATTTCATTAATATAAAATATATAATTTTTCTAAGATCTTCTTTTGATAGTTCAATTTTGTTGTATTTATCCATAATGTTTTCTAAAAATAAATTATTCTTGTGTTGTTCGTTTTCAGTAGCCCTTCAACATTCTCAGCGAAGAAATAAAATTACACATTAAGAAAAGTGAAAAACGCCTGACTACCGGCAAGTAGATTATTATCCCAAAAAAGAAAAGGAATATTTCAGCTAACACCTTTCATACGAACAAAGGAGGATATTACTGCAAAATTAGTATAATAAAAACTTGACCAACAACATCCCCAAATATATTATGATTATAACAAAAATAAAGAAAAAAATCATCTCTCACCCCTATCAAACATCTTCATCATTAACAACTCCACGATTTAGCAAAAACCCCCTGATACAATCTATTTTTTTACTTTTTTTCCCTCTTTTCCGCCACACTAACAATATTATGACCTAAAAACATGTTCACTTTTTGTCCTTCACGACTATAAAAATTTTCCAAAACCCTGAACCCGCTTTTTATTAAAAGTTTTTTTAATTCCCTTTTGGTAAAAGCATAATAAAACAGTTTTTCCTTGGCCTCCCCGCTTTTCCAAGTGGTATAAACTTGTTTAAACTTGGCCTTTGGTTCATTGTCCCGCTTCCAAACCGATTTACGACCTTTTATATTCCACATATTCCAATTGGTCATTAATAATTTACCACCGGGCTTTAAAGTCCGATTAACTGCCCGCAAAAACTCTTTTTGTTTTTTTTGGGGGATATGATTTAAAACCGCCACGCAAAAGACCAGATCAAACTCGTTTTCCGGCCAATCCGCCCCCGGCCAATCACTGACCCGAAAGCTATGTTGCGGATAGTTTTGTCTGGCCTGTTTTATCATTCCCTGACTGTGATCAATTCCCAAATATTCAACCTTTTCCTTGACCAAAAGCTCCAAAAGACGCCCATTTCCACATCCCAAATCCAAGATCTTAAATCCGGGTTTAATATGTTTTTGAAAAAGTTCCAAATCAGCCCAAACAATTTGCCGAGAAAATGACCAAAGTTTGGCAATTTTATTATAGCTTTGCTTGTTTTTTTCTATTAAATCCATAGTTGCTATTTGGATTATTTTGAGGTATTATATTAATAAATAATCCCTTTTTTATGAAACAAAAACTAAATCTTAAATTAGCTCTATTTGCCTGTATTATCGCACTTTTACCAAATTTAGCAAGTGCCGGGTTTCATGACGGCAAAATTTATTTGCAAGTGGAAGAGCAAGGCCAAGCTTGGTATGTTAATCCAACAGATCATTATCGTTATTTTTTAAACCGTCCGGACGACGCTTTTTCAATAATGCGTAATTTAGGTTTGGGTATTTCTGAAAAAAACATTGCTCAGATCCCGATCGGTCTTGTTAATTTTCAAACCAAGGATAGTGATCTTGATGGTTTATCTGATGATTTGGAGGTGGCTTTGGGTACGGACAAAAACAATCCGGACACTGACGGCGATGATTATTCCGACAAAACCGAAATTGAAAATTGGCAAAACCCGCTCGGCTCCGGAGAATTGGAAAACAATCTTTATTTAACCAATTCTTTAAACGGACGCATACTTTTGCAAACGGAAAAAAACGGAGAAGCTTGGTATTTAAATCCGCAAGACAAAAAACGCTATTATCTGGGACGACCGGCTGATGCTTTTGCCATTATGCGCCAACTGGGCATTGGCATCACCAACGCTAATCTAAACAACATTGCACCAACCTATGTAAAATCAACTCATAATTTAAGCGGACTTTATACTGTAAAATATCCGGCCGACTGGAATCGAGCCATGGCCGAAACAAAAGAAGACGAATATCAAGATATTCCCATTCTTAGCGCTTATAATTATTTCAATGAATCAGCACAACTAAAAGTCTATGTTTTGGAAACGGAAAAGGACAAAACCTTGAACGATTTAAAAATTGACAGCAAAAAATACGCGGAAAAAATAATTGATAAACAAGAACTCTTTGACATCAAACCCGCTCTGCGCCAAGAATTTAATTATAATACAAATTTTGAAAAAAATGATCAGCCAATACAAAAAGGTGCTGAATATATTTTTGATATAATGCTTTCCACTCATAAATTCATTCATCTGCAAATGACTGTTTACAACCAATCCGACCAACAAAATTATAAAAATTATTTTGAGCAAATTATTAAAGATCTGCAAATTAATTATTAAACAACATGGATTTGGAACAACTGGTTTTGGCGTTGAGCAAATTAAAAACCAAATCAAATCAACGCATAAATAAAGTAAAAAGAAAATTCTGTCGTGAAAAAAATATCAGCATGCCCGGCAATGCTGAACTTTTAAGTGTTTACCGAAAATTGATCAATGCGAACAAATTAAAACAAGATACAAGCTTAGAACAAGCCTTGCAAAAAAGAAAAATCCGCACTCTTTCCGGCGTAGCGCCGGTAGCCGTTTTAACCAAGCCATACCCCTGCCCCGGCCAGTGTATTTATTGCCCGGACGAAGCCAAAATGCCCAAAAGCTATTTATCCAACGAACCGGCGGTCATGCGCGCGGTTTTAACCGGTTTTCATCCGTATAAACAAGTCAAAGCCAGATTAAAAGCTCTGGAAAACAACGGACATAATACGGAAAAAATTGAACTGATTATAATGGGCGGTACTTGGTCATATCTGCCACGACAATATCAAAATTGGTTTGTGCGCCAATGTTTTAATGCTTGTAATCACAAAAAAAGTACCACCTTGGAAAAAGCGCAAAAACTCAATGAAACCGCTAAGCACAGGATTGTCGCCTTAACCGTAGAAACCCGACCGGATTATGTTGATGAGCAAGAGATCAAATACTGGCGAAAATTGGGCGCCACCAAAGTGGAACTTGGTGTGCAAACCTTGGATGATAAAATTTTAAAACTAAATAAACGCGGACATACGGTCAAGGAAACAATTAAAGCCACCAAGCTTTTAAAAATGGCCGGTTTTAAAATTGCTTATCACATGATGCCCAACCTGCCCGGCTCAACACCGACCAAGGATTTGCAGGTTTACAAAAAACTATTTACCGATCCCAAATTTCAACCGGATTTTGTAAAAATATATCCCACTGTGGTTACAAAAAATTCAATCCTGTACCGCTGGTGGAAGCAAGGAAAATATAAACCTTATTCAGACAAACAACTTTTTAATTTGCTTTTAAAAATAAAATTAGCCACTCCGGATCGGGTCAGAATCATCCGCTTGATTAGAGACATCCCCGGCGAAAGTATAATTGCCGGCAATAAAATCACCAATCTGCGACAAAACTTGCAAAAAGAATTAAAAAAACGCGAGCAAGCCTGTCAATGCATTCGTTGTCGCGAAGCTGGAGAAAACATAAAAAATATCAAGCAAGCCCAACTTTTTACGGAAAAATACCAAGCCTCAGGAGCTGAAGAATACTTTTTGCAATATTGCTCCAAGGACAAAGAAAAACTCTACGCTTTTTTGAGATTAAGATTGCCGGAACCCAAAGAAAAAAACTTTATTCCGGAAATTGATTCCTGTGCCATGATTCGGGAAATTCATACCTATGGCCGATTAATCCCCTTGTCTTCGGATAAAACCAAGGGCGTACAACACCAGGGTTTTGGCCGACAATTAATGAAAAAAACTGAAGAAATCGCCAAAAAGAACAATTTTGAAAAAATAGCTGTTATCTCCGGTGTGGGCGTACGCGGTTATTACCGCCAACTAGGCTATCGTCGCCAAGGCTCTTATATGATCAAAAAACTAAAATAAAATTTGGCAATTCAAGCCGAATAAGTTAAAATATGTTTGTTAATTAATAAAAAATCTATGTACAAATACGCCCAATCTACTTATTCGCGCAAAAACAAAAGTTATTACAAAAAACCTTTTCGCAAGACCAAAGGTTTTTATATTCTTTTGGCGTTGATTATTTTAATTTTTATCTTTATTTTTTGGTCCATAAAAAACACGGAAAATGAGACCTCGTCACAACCCAAATATTCTGATCAAACCGGCCTTCCGTCAATGTCCGGCAAGCTAAGCTTTATAAACGGAGAGGTGGAAATAAAAAAAACAGAACAAGAGTGGCAAAAAGTGTCGGAAAATTTTCAAGTGGAAACCGGCGACCGCTTAAAAACCGGGCAAGATTCGCGTGCCATTATTGAATTGCCGGATCAAAGTATAATCAGGGTTAAAGAAAACTCTGAATTGGAGTTTAACGAATTGGGCATGGCTGACATTATAATTGAACAAAAAAGCGGCACTTGTTTTCACCGCGTTAACAATCAATCCACGGCCATTTACCGGGTAAAAAACGGAGAAACCGAACTAACCGCCCTGGGTACTGGTTTTAATGTGTTTACCAGCAGTAAATTAACCTATTTAACCGTTACCGAAGGTCGGGTCAAAACTAAAATTTACAACGGTGACAGTATTGCCAACATGCGCACCGTGGAATCGGGCACCAGAGCGGAACTAAATCCGGGCTTATCCGTAGAAAAAAGCATTCAAACAAAATCCGTAAAATCCGATGAGCTTTTACAAGATGAATGGTATTCGTGGAATCTGGAAAAAGATCAAAACAAAAATTATTTTTCCGGTATATTTGAAAAAGCTCTAAAATTGATTATTACCGAACCGGAAAAAACTGAAATTGATACAGAAAAAGAAAAAATAACCATATCGGGTTCAACCGACCCGTTAGCCGAAATATTCATGGCCGGCCAGGAATTGGAAAATAACAACGGAGTATTTAATACTGATTATCTACTGGGAACCGGAGAAAACGAAATCACCATTACCGTCAAAAAAGGCCAAAATCAAAACAAAAAAACGCTTACAGTCAATTGCACAAAAAAAGAGCAAAAAATAAAATTATCCGGTGAAACATTAGACAATAATCAGGTAAAACTCTCTTGGGAAGCCAATCAACTGAATGATTTTGTTGAATTTAAAGTTTTAAAAGGTACCAAGGAAAACCCCACTTATCCGGAAGCACCTTATCACAGTCTTGACAGTGATTTGAACGGAGATCAATGGGGTAACCTGGAAAACAAAGATTATTATTTCCGGATCTGCGCCTTGTCCGAAGACAACACTTGTGTGGCTTACAGCAACAACTTTTTAGCCTCTTTTTCCAATGATCCAATAGACGGGAAAATAACCTTAAACGCTTCTTTAGACAATGATCAGGTCAGCCTGAAATGGAGTCTTTCCTCCGGGCTGGATGATTCCAACGGTCTTAAAACTTTAATCTCTCAAATCTCAAATCCAACTTATCCTCAAAGTACCTATCACAGCCTTGACTCGGGAGAAAGACAAGACGACTGGACCAATCTCGATCCGGGTACTTATTATTTCCGAGTTTGTCTGATAAAAAACAATGAATGTCAAATTTACAGCAATGAACAGACCGTTACTTTGGAAGAACAAAAAGAACAACCGAAAATCACTCTTTCCGTAAACAGTCATAACGGAAATGTAACTTTACTTTGGTCAGCAAGTGATCTGCCTCCGGGAGACGGGTATAAAATTCTAAAAAGTAACAATCCCGGTGTATCCTGCTCCGCCTCCGAAAATAAAATAATAGATTCTCATACCCAATACGCTTACACTTGGCAAAATTTATCAATTGGACAGACCTATTATTTTAAAATATGTCAAAACCAATCCGGTCAATGCTCCACCTGCAGTCAGGAAATACCGGTTGCCGTAAAATAATTTATTTACAAAAAAATCATGATTAACAAAATACATACTCAAGACCCCGAGGTGGCCAAAACTCTAAAGGCGGAATTAAAACGCCAGCAGAATTCAATTGAATTAATTCCGTCGGAAAATTTTGTTTCTTTGGCCGTGTTGCAAGCTTTAGGCAGTGTTTTAACCAATAAATATGCCGAAGGCTATCCCGGACAAAGATATTACGGTGGCACAAACAATGTTGATATTATTGAAAATTTGGCCATAGAAAGAGCTAAAAAGCTTTTTTCGGCCGAGCATGCCAATGTTCAACCGTTATCCGGCGCGCCGGCCAATATAGCCACTTATTTTGCTCTGCTCAAACCCGGAGAAACCATCCTGGGCATGGATCTATCGCACGGAGGACATCTGACGCACGGCCATCCGGTCACCGGCATGAGCAAAATTTTTAACTTTGTCAGATATAAAACCGATCCGCAAACCGGTTTAATTAATTATGAAGAATTGGAAAAACTAACACAAAAACATCAACCAAAATTGATCTTGGTCGGCTATTCAGCTTATTCCCGAGAAATTGATTATAAAAGAATCAAAAACATTGCTGACAAAATCAAAGCCTACACCATGGCTGATATAGCTCATTTGGCCGGCTTGATCGCGGCCGGAGAAATGAATAATCCGGTGCCAATCTTTGATGTGGTCACCACCACTACGCATAAAACCCTGCGCGGTCCCAGGGGCGGGATGATTTTATGTAAAAAAAACCTGGCTAAAAAAATTGATAAGGCGGTTTTCCCCGGACTTCAAGGTGGCCCACATCAGCACAATATCGCCGCCAAGGCCGTGGCTTTTGGTGAGGCTCTACAACCGGAATTCAAGGATTACGCCAAACAAATAAAGAAAAACGCCAAGACTCTGGAAAACAAATTAAAAGATTCAAAATTCAAAATTCAATTTCAAACCACGGACAATCATTTGCTTTTGCTGGATGTCAGCGGATATGGTCTTTCCGGAGCTCAAGCTGAAAAATTTTTGGATCAAGTAAATATTACTTGCAATAAAAACATGATCCCCGATGATCCACGTAGCCCGTTAGATCCCTCCGGTTTAAGAATTGGCACTCCGGCCATGACCACCCGCGGTTTTAAAGAAAAGGAATTTACCACTGTGGCTGATTTAATAACAAGAATCTGTCAAAATCCTGAAAATAAATCCGTTCAAAGCGAAATCAAACAAGAAGTAAGAAAATTAACTGAGAAATATCCTCTTTATCCGGAATTAAATTATTCATTAAACTAAAAAAAGATCTAACATGGACAAAAAAATTATCAACGGAAAATATCTTAAACAAGAAATATTAAAAACCGTAAAAAAACAAATCCAAGATTTGGACAAAAGACCCGGTTTGGCCGCTGTATTGGTGGGAGATAATCCGGCTTCAAAGCTTTATGTTAAATTAAAAAAAGCCGCCTGCCAAGATTGCGGTATTGAATTTTATGATTATTTATTTGAAGAAAAAACCAATCAAGAAACCATTATCCAATGCTTGAAATATTTAAATCAAGATCCGGAAATTACCGGAATTTTGGTCCAACTACCTTTGCCTGATAAATTTGATACTGACAAAATTGTCAAAACCCTTGATCGTCGCAAGGACATTGACGGTTTTCATCCAAAAAACAGAGAGAAAATGCAAAAATGCGACTATAAAATACTGCCTCCTTTGCCGGCGGCCATTGAACAAATGATCAAATCCACTGAACAGGAAATCAAACAAAAAAATATCTGTATTTTGTGCAATCATAAATTATTCGCTGATCCATTTTTTTGTTTATGGGACAAAGACAATCAAGTAAATGCCGTCACCACCAAAGATTCTCAATGGAAAGATCAAGTGGCTCAAGCCGATATTTTGATCGTATCGCTGGGTATTCCCTTTTTTATCACTAAAGAAATGATCAAACCCGACTGCACCATAATAGATGTGGGCATAAACAAGCTGGAAAACGGAGAAACCGTAGGTGATGTTAATCTGGCTGATGTGGCCGACAAAGTAAAGTTTATTAGTCCGGTCCCGGGAGGAGTCGGACCGGTGACTGTGGCCATGCTGTTAAAAAACTTATTGCACTTGGCAGAAATGAACAATTAAAAAAATTTTTTATAAACTTGCATCTCCAACGGGTTTGAGTTAAAATAAACTAATAACTCAAGCCCCTTTTTCTTAATATTTATTTAGTTTTTTTCTTATGCCCAAAGACCAAAAAAATATCCCGGCTCAAAACATAGAAGCGGAACAATCACTGCTGGGAGGGATTTTGGTTGACAGTCGTTCCTTTGATAAAATCGCCGATATTGTTTCGGCTGATGATTTTTATAAAAAAAGTCATCAAAATATATTTGAATCCATGCGAATCTTGTATTCAAAGCAAGAAGCCATTGACATCTTAACCATTTCCAATTTATTAAAAGAAAAAAAACAGCTGGATGACATCGGTGGACGAACCTATTTAACAAAACTATCCCAAATCGTTCCCACCGCTTCGCATATAACTCAATACGCCCGGATAATAAAGAAAAAGGCCACACTTAGAAAATTAAAAGAAGTTTCTTATCAAATAGCCGATTTAAGCGCTGATGAAGAAGGTGAAATAGATTCTTTATTGGATCAAGCCGAACAAAGCATTTTTTCGGTTTCTCAAAAATTCTTAAGTCAAAACTTTACTCCAATAAACAATATTTTGGGAGCCACTTTTGATCGTATTGATGATTTACATAAAAACGCCGGTCAACTCAGAGGCGTTCCCTCCGGATTCAAAGAAATTGATAATATTTTAGCCGGCCTGCAAAAATCGGATTTAATTATCTTGGCCGCCCGTCCGTCAGTGGGAAAAACCTCATTGGCTCTGGATATTGTTCGTCACGCGGCCATCAGAGCCAAGGTGCCGACCGGTATTTTCAGTTTGGAGATGTCCAAGGAACAACTGGTAGACAGATTGCTTTGCGCTGAATCTAATGTAGACTTATGGAAACTGAGAACCGGTAAACTTTCTGACCGTAGCGGAGACGATGATTTTCCGCGATTGGGTCATGCCATGGGTATTTTGTCCGAAGCTCCTATTTTTATTGATGATTCCGCAAATGTTAATGTTATGGAAATACGAACCAAAGCCCGAAGGTTAAAATCAGAACATAACTTGGGACTGATTGTTATTGATTATTTGCAATTAATGGAAGCCCGGGCTAACGCAGAAAGCCGAGTTCAAGCAGTGGCCGAGATAACCAGAGCTTTAAAAGGAATCGCCCGTGAATTAAATATTCCGGTTTTAGCCTTGTCTCAACTTTCCAGAGCCGTGGAAATGAATAAACCGGCCATTCCTAAATTGGCTAACCTGCGCGAATCCGGCTCTATTGAGCAAGACGCCGATGTGGTCACTTTTATTTATCGTAAAGCGGCCGATCGTAACTATCGTTTGGAGGAATTAACCGCCCAGGAAAAACATCTGGCGGAAATTCATATTGCCAAACACAGAAACGGTCCCACCGGCATGGTTAAACTGTTTTTTGACGCCAGTCGTGCTTGTTTTAGAAATCTGGATAAAACCTATACTGAAGGAAATAATAACCAGTCAGAGCAGTAATAATAAAATTAAACAATAAAAAAACCCCGCACGAGTTTGACTCGACGGGGATTTGAATATTTTAGAAGTCTACTCTGTTTCCTTTGTCGTCCCAGAGGCTATAAAAACTTGTTTCTTGACCTCTTTTTTCAAGATCAGAGAAAAAAATGGCTACAGTTTCTTTCCCGTTAACATCAGCCAAGAACTGCAGTCTCTTTTCCCCCGGCTTTTCTTCCATCAGACGATACATTCCTTTCGGGGCTTTTTTTTGCGCCTGTTCTCGTCTACGATTATTCATTTTCCCTCCTACTGTTGTGAAAAATACAACATTTATCTTTTTATCATATTATTCATTTTATGTCAACACCAAGGACTCTTGCCAAATCATCCTAAAAAAACTATACTTACTATATAATAAAATTAATTTTATATTTTTATGTTTGACAAATTAAAAATGATCAAGCAAGCCAAAGAAATGCAAAGCAAAATGTCGGAACTGGAAATCACTCATGAAGCCAACGGCTTAAAAATCACTGCCAATGGGAAAATGGAAATCCTGTCACTGGCAATAACCAATGAAAATCTTTTGCAAGACCAAGATAAGCTGGAACGCTTTATTAAGCAAGAAGTTAATGCAGCCATTCAAAAAGCTCAAAAAGAATCAGCCATGAAAATGCGCTCTGATTTTAGTGGAATGTTTTAAAAACTCTTAACCGGTCAAAATAACAAAAAATATTATTATTGATTCGTAATTTATTCTCCGAATAATTCGGATTAAATCTATCAAAATAATTATTTATTGTCATCCTGAACTTGATTCAGGGTCTCGGGAATCTTTATTGTCA
>CAZPBK010000007.1:13583-15150 GCA_964584985.1 uncultured Gammaproteobacteria bacterium
TTTATTGTCATCCTGAACTTGATTCAGGGTCTCGGGAATCTTTATTGTCACCCTGAACTTGATTCAGGGTCTCGGGAGTCTTTATTGTCACCCTGAACTTGATTCAGGGTCTCGGGAGTCTTTAATTTTACTGTTTTCTATCGTCTTAACCTTTTAGATCCTGAACTAAACTCCAGCCTCTCCTGATCTGCATGCCTTCAGACATACGACGGTCAGGACGGACTTTATTTGCTTTTTTCTCTTTTTCTTATTATAAATAGTTCACATTAAATCTATCCTCTCTCATGTTCTACCCCGAACCGATCAAAAACCTTATTGAATCTTTTACCAAACTGCCGGGCATCGGTCGCAAAACAGCCGAGCGTTTTGTGTTTTATTTGTTAAAACAAAACAAACAGGATGTTGAAAAATTTAGCCAAAGGCTCTCTAACCTTCATCGCCAAAACTTTACTTGCCCGGAATGCTTTAATTTTTCCGATCAAAGCGGCAAATGCTCCGTTTGCCGCAATGATAAACGCGATCACCAGACCATTTGCGTGGTGGAGGAAATCCATGACTTGAATATTATAGAATCAACCGGAGAATACCACGGTCTTTATCATGTTTTGGGTGGGAAAATTGATCCGCCCGAAGGCATAACTCCGGACAAGCTCACTTTGAAGAAACTGATTGAAAGACTGAGAAATAACAATATAAAGGAAATAATTTTGGCTATAAATCCTGATCTTCAAGGCGAAGGAACCATAATTTATTTAAAGAAACTTTTTTCTCAATCTCAATTCAAAGTAAAAGTCTCCATTCTGGCCAGAGGTTTACCCATGGGCGCGGATATTGAATATGCTGATGAAGCCACGCTGAGCAATGCGCTTAAAGGCCGGCAGGAAATCAAATAATCAAGACAAAGAATCGCTTAATTGCGATTTTTTAAATAACAAAAAACCTTGGCTTAACTGTAAGCCAAGGTTTTCTTTCTTCTTAGCGAGGATAGACCTTTATTCCCGACTGTTTCAGTCGGAAGGTCAGCTCTTCCTTTTCCAGACTGCCCGGAAAATTAAACACCCTGATCCATCTCCCATTTTTCTTGATCAAATTACCGGAATCCTCCATTTGCTCGGACAATCCGGGTTGGATTTGATCCAAAACATGAATAATCGCTGAATCTGTTCCATCAAGCGCCAACTGCATTTTCTCCCCCTTTGTTGCGGTTAAACAGCCGAAAACCAATATAAACCATTTTATTTTTTTCGTCAAGAAGCAAAAACCTCCCGAACTGAGATTCAGGAGGTTTTCCGATTTATCTTGCCGGCAACGCCTCAAAAGGCGCTCTCGGGCATTGAGGAAAATCAAACCTTTTCTGATAAAGCCCTTTGGTAATATAAACCATATCAGAATTCTCCTGCGGATAATAAAGCAGAGTCAAACCCTGTTCGGGTTGGATATTGCCTGAAAGCTCGTAGTCATCACTCCAAACTCTCACATGCAACTCTTTCTCTCCCATGTTAAAAAGCTCCAACGAGTTCTCGTGAGCCGTAATCCGCAGATTGTCCCACTGTCGGCGACAAGGATG
>CAZPBK010000007.1:15250-49936 GCA_964584985.1 uncultured Gammaproteobacteria bacterium
TCCTCCTCACCCGTTTCGGGCGTATAGTTAAAGAACAAAAACTTAACTTAACAATATATCACCCAAAATCTTTTTTGTCAACACAAAAATAATAAATAATCTAAACTTACAAAAAAAAGAAGCCCATGAGACGATGCCCATGAGCTTAATTACTTATTTTCCCCATCTATTTTGGACATTTTATTCAAAGACTAAAACAACTTTTTATTCCGCTTTTACCGATTTGTTGGGAACCTCTTTTGGACAGAAGCTCAGGTCAATTATTTTCTGTTTTAAATTGCCAAATCCATAGCCGACCATCACCTTTTCTAGAGAAATACCACCATAAAAATTCACCAAATATCCCTGTCCCGAAGCAAGCTTGGTTTGCCAAAAAAAGGCTTTGTCATAGCTATACCCCATAATTTCTGTGTTCAACGCCTTAACGCCGGTATTGATCACTTCCAAAGAATCCTTATGAGCAAGCACTTTTAGCCCGTTTGACTTAAATTCACACTCCGATGGTAGCTTTGTTTCTTTTGTCAATTCTTGTTCAAGAATCGCCTCTGTTGAAACCCGCTCTTCTTTTTCCGGAGAAAAAAACCAAGCTCCAAAAAAAGACACCGCACCCAATATAAAGAAAAACACTATCCAGTCCAGCAGTTGTTTGCGGTCTAAGCGTGAGTTTCCGATTATAAAAGTAGAAACAAAAAGAACAAGAAGCGACACAACAACAATGACAGAAAGTCCTGCAAAAACAACAGCAACATAAAAAGCCCAATCCATTTTTTCCTCCTCACCCGTTTCGGGTTATTGATTAAAGAACAAAAACTTAACTTAACAATACATCGCCTAAAATTCTTTTTGTCAAGTCTAATTTATTTAAAATAAAAATTCCCGCTTGAACAAACAGGAATTTTCAAAAAAATATCTTATACCTTGGTAATCTTAACTTTTGTATAAGGCTGACGATGTCCGGCAGTGCGACGGTAACGGGTTTTCCTTTTATATTTCATTACTTTAACCTTTTTCTCTCTGCCCTGATCCAAAATCTCAGCCTCCACAGTCGCACTTTTTACTTCCGGTTGCCCCAATTCAAATGTTTTGCCGTCTTCCGAGGCTTTTAATAAAACTCGGTCAAATTTCACCTTATCACCTTTTTCGCCTTTTATTTTTTCTATTTTTAAATCTTGTCCTTTGGTTACTTTGTATTGTTTACCTCCGGTTTTGATTACTGCAATAGTCATATTTACAAATATGTTTCCAACGCTTTTAGCCGTAAAATAATTTAAGCTCTTTGTACAGAGCTAAAATTAGCTGATATCTTCGGCCTGCGCCGGAAAAAGATTAATTTTTTACTAAGATCAGCATACCTTATTTTTTGACTTTGGTCAAGTCTTTATCGCGCTCCAATTTTTTCTTGTATATATAAGCCAAAATTAGCATAAAAACAATTATCACCGCAAAAACACCGGATAAAAAATTCAAACCGATCTCCTGGAAATAATAAGCAATCAAGCCAAAAATAACGGCAATAAAATATAAAAATAAAACGGATTTTTTCACTGAAAAACCGGCATCCAGTAGCCTATGATGCAAATGTTTTCTATCTGCGGAAATTATTTTCTTGTTTTCCATTTTTCGTCTAACCATAGTCCAAATAAAATCCAACAGCGGAATACCCAGCAACATCAAAGTAATCCCGACTTTACTACCACTGATTATTGATAAAGTTCCCAGCAAAAAACCGGCCAAGGTACTACCGCCTTCGCCCAAAAATATTCCGGCCGGATTGAAATTAAAAACCAAAAACCCAACAAAAACGCCTACCATAATTATGGCCAAGAGCGCCACATCATATTGTACAATTTCGCCTTTGTTCAAAGCGGTCAAAAAAATAAAAACACCGGCAATAATAGTTATGCCGGAAACCAAACCATCCAAACCATCCAAAAGCTTGGTGGTGTAAATCATGGCCAACAACCAAACAAAAGTAAAAACATCAGATAGCAAAGTCAGTTTATACGGAAAACCACCGTACCAAAAAAGATTAAAAGAATATTTATCCAGCTCAATCAAGCCTTGCCCCAAAGGATTTGTAATGGAGTCAATACCGATCCCGCAGGCAATCACGCTGATAATGGACATAATTGGCCAAACAATCTGGTGTTTCGGAGCTAAATTATATTTATCATCCAAAAAACCGCCCAAGGCCAAAAAAGAACTGCCCAAAAAAATTCCCAACAGATTTTTTAAAATCAAGGTTCCTCCGGTCAAATTATCAGTAAAAAAAAGATATAATAAAATAACCAGATTCAGAGCTAAAAAAATAGCCAAACCACCCAACAAGGGAGTCGGCTTCTTGTGGATCTTTCTGATCTGATCCGGTTTGTCAATTATTTTTAATTTTTTAGCTAAAAAAATTACCGGAAAAACAAAAGCCACGCCGGCAACAAAAGAAATAACCAAGGCCAAAATATAATCCAAAGAATCCATAAGATTTAAAATAAAAATTAACCGTTTATAAGTTAATTTTAATATATTTTCAGTTTTTTTTCAATTATTCTAGCCCCTCTTTATAGTTTATTTAATTAGTAAGAGCTAAATAAAAAAATTATTGTTAATTTATTTCATAACTGCCTGATTTGTATTTTTTACAATTTTTTCGCTTTTTCAATATTAAGCTTGCCCCCGACCTCCAAAACAACCTTGTCGCGCCGGCTGATTTCGCCTTTTAACAAATAGTCAGCCAAAACATCGTCCACCTTGGTTTGAATGGTCCGACGCAAAGGACGAGCTCCGAATTTTGGATCAAATCCGGACTCAGCCAGCTCGGCAATAGCAGCCTCGGTGGCGGAAAACTCAATACCTTTTTCTTCCAAACGACGACTTATTTTATTGACCATAAGCTTGGCGATTTTAATAACATCCACCATGGACAATGGTTTAAAAACCACCACTCCGTCAAAACGATTTAAAAACTCGGGACGAAAATGTTGTTTTAATTTCTCGTTAATCAAGTAATCTTTGATCTTGTCCACTTCTGTTCCTTTATTGATTTCATCTTGGATATATTGAGCTCCGGCATTAGAAGTCATAATAATTATGGTATTGGTAAAATCAATGGTGCGTCCCTGAGCGTCAGTTAAACGACCATCATCCAAAACCTGTAAAAATATATTTAAAATATCCGGATGAGCTTTTTCCACTTCATCAAAAAGCAAAAGAGCAAAAGGATTTTTCCTGACTTTTTCAGTTAAATAGCCCGCTTCCCGACCATGACCGATCAAACGAACCAAGCTAGCTTGATTTTGATATTCGGACATATCCAAACGAATCATTGATTCTTCACTGCCAAAATAAACCTCGGAAACAGTTTTGGCCAACTCGGTTTTACCCACGCCGGTCGGTCCCAAAAACAACATGCTGGAAATCGGTCTTTTGCCCTCTCTTAATTCGGCTCTGGCCCGACGAATACCGGAAGCCACGGCTTTTACCGCTTCTTCTTGATCAACCATTCTTTCATGAATTCTATCTTCCAAATTAAGCAATTTCTCACTTTCTTTTTCCGTCACTTTGGTCAAAGGAATACCGGTCATCTCGGAAATAACCTCGGCCACATCCTCTCCTTTGATTAAACTTTTTTCACCGCGTGTTTTTTTAACCTTGACCGCCACTTGCTCCAAAATTTCAATGGCCTTATCCGGCAAATAACGATCATGAATATATCTGGCCGATAAAAGAGCCGCCTGTTCAATGGCATCATAAGAAAAATAAAGGGAATTTTGATATTCAATCGGTCCACTTTTGGCTTCCAAAACCTGAATGGCTTGATTTATTTCCAACTCATCCACTTTTATATTTTGAAAAACCGCGTCCAAACTTCTCCCTTCAATTGCTTGAGAATACTCCTGCGGATAAGTGGTAGCAATAGTTAGAAACAAATGTTTGCCCATAACCTCGGCAAAAACCTCGGATAAATCCAAACTGCTTTGTCCCCCGGCGGTAATACCGTGCAAATTGTGAATATCCTCCACCACCAAAATTATATTGCCCGAACGAATAACTTCATCAGCAATAACCAAAAGTCTTTGCTCTGCTCCGGCCGCATCCACTCCGGCCAAAAGACTGGAAACTTTTAAATTAACCAAACGCTTATCTTGCAATTCCTCGGGCACATCTTCGGAAACCATGCGTTGTGCCAAACCCTGGATTATAGTGGTGCGTCCCACGCCCTGATGTCCGATCAACATAACGCCCTGGCGCGAACCCTGAGTTATCCTGAATATTTTTTCAAATTCCTCCTCTCGACCAATGCATGGGAAAAAATGTCCGTATTTGGCTTGCAAAGTCAGATCATCACTGAATTTATCCAAAAACGGTGTGGCCACTGCAGTCATGGCTCGATCCAAACCGCTTTTAGGCTTATATTTGGCTCTACCTCGATATCTTTGTAAATTGCTTCTTAATTCTTCCTGAATTCTGATCCAAGCCACCACGTTTTTCATTTTTTGATAATTAAGATCATAATCAACCAAAATCTCTTCTACATCATCTCTTTCTTCAGTGACCCGACAATCACTTGGCTCGGCCAAAGCCAAAATTATCTCCGGAATATCCACCTTGTCTTTGTTACTTAAATAAGCTTCGCGATAAGCCTGAAGCAAAGTTTTTTGCGCTTCCACGCTTAAAACCGGATTACCCGGACGACTGATAATATTTTTATTCAAATATCTGCTGATCTTTTTTTTGAATGATTCAAAATTAATCCCCAAACGACCCAAGATCACCGCTGATTTATCAAACTGCGGCAAAACACCCAAAAGATGAATCCTTTGTACCTGGTTATGATCAAAATGCTTGGCCAACCGCCAAGCGGCTTGCACAAATTCATCTGCCGGCTGAATAAAACTCTTGGCAATATCCAATTGATCTTTTTTCTCAACCAAATTAAGATCGGCGCTGTGCCAAGACGGAGGAATTTGTTCGGATTTAAAAACCTTGGTTAAAACATGACCTCCGCTAGCTCCGACTTGATCCAGACGATAATAAAGATATAAATCCACCAACAAAGTTAACCAAAAATAAAATTTTACCCAGTCCGGAGTCAACCAATATTCCAGTTGAAAAAACAAAGAAAAATTATCTAAATATCCAATATAGCCCATTAAAAACAAACCGGACAAACCGATTAAAGCCAAAATAATATTATAAGCCATGATCAGTTTTCGGGTGACCGCTTCATAAGCCAGGTGCTTGGAATCAAAATACTTGCCCCAATAAATAACTTTGTCCTGCAAACGCGCGGCCGTACCCAAACCATGGCATTTTTGACAAGGCTGTTTATCAATCATTCCGGCACCCGAGCATTCGGGGCAGACAGAAAAATTTAATTTTTTATCTTTCTCAGACATAAATATTTCCCAATAAACCGGTGTTATACAAAACTTGAAATAATAAAAACAAAGGCAAAATCAGCCAAACCAAAAACACAATAAATGCAAAAACAATCCAAAACATAAGCAAAAAACTGCGAACAATGATTTGGAACAAACGCATGAAAAAACTAATAATTCTCCCCTGCCAATCATATTGTCCGAACATGGGCTTCAATATATTTTTCACCCAAATGCTCAAGCCCAATTCTTTATTACCCAAACTAATCGTATTTTTCATGGATTGCCAAGCCTTTTTCAAACCGTCGCTATACCACCAAACCGGCCAATACAAAATATCCAAAATCAAATCACGAAAAATAAATTTTACTGATTTTACCAATAAATTTTCTTTAACCATATAGTGTTGATCTTCAAAAATATTATACCATTTTTTTTCTTTTCAACCAAAAGTTTATGCACTTTTTATAAATAAAAAGCCCGTTTTTTTCTCAAACGAACTTTTTTATATTTTTATTTCAAAAAAATTTTTCCAAAGATTCTAAAAATGAGTAAAAATCCACACTGCGATTTTTCAAGTCCAAATCATCATAATTTATAATAACCACTTGCGCCAAATCAAAATTTCCGGCCCATTTATCGTACAACTTATTAATATCCTCAATGTATTTTTTGTTGATATTTTTTTCAATTTTTCTTCCACTGCTTTTTAGCCGCCGCAAAATAGTCTCAGTGGAAGCGCGCAAATAGACTATCAAATCAGGAGCCGGTAAAATATTTTTGCATGTCTGATAAACCCGTTGATATGTTTTCCATTCTCTCTTGGAGATAAATCCTCTTTGATAACAATATCTGGCAAAAACCTCGGCATTTTCATAAATTGAACGATCTTCCACCACCGAGTCTTTATCAACCACCAACTGATAATGATCTTCCAGTCTTTTGCTTAAAAAAAACATTTGAGAATGAAAAGCCCAGCGTTTCATGTTTTTATAAAAATCCTCCAAATACGGATTTTTAACATCTTGCTCCAAATAAGGTTTAAATTTATAATGCTCGGCCAATTTCTTGGTCAAAGTGGACTTGCCAATGCCAATATTACCGCTGATTGTAATAAATTTCTTGTCTTGCATATGGCTCTATTTTAACAAACTTTTGAAGAAAAGTGTATAGTGGATAATTCATAAAAGGTCCAAACCTGTCTTCAATAAAATCCGGTAATAAGACCAAAGAAGCCATAAAGCCTCCAAAATAGCTCATAAAAGATATGCCATTCCGGATTTAAGTATTGAGATGCTTTGACAAGGCATAACAACCAACCAAAAGGAGAAAAACATGCTTAAAAAGCCTAAACAGTAAAAGTCGACGGACAAATCAGTGTTTTTTTTATTTCACCTTTTATTATCAATTTTATTCTTTTAATCAACATAAATCACACTCTCTCCGTCATCAAAATCATCACCAGCCATTGAAAAATCGGATCGCTGCCCTTGCTCCATATACTTGGTTTTATCAATCTCACGAATAAATTGCGAAGGCCGGGAAAAAACCTCGCCGAATTTATAACTGAACGAACGCTGAGGATAGAGAAGATTTAAAATATTTTTCGCCCTGGTGGCGGCCACATAAAAAAGCCTTCTTTCTTCTTCCAATTCCTTGGAATTTTCCAGAGATTTGTGATGAGGAAAATGTCCGTCGCGCATACCGATGATAAAAACCACCGGCCATTCAAGGCCTTTGGCTTGATGAATAGTGGACAAAATCACAGCATTTTCTTCTTTTTTATTATCGGCTGAATAATTTTCACTGAGCATAACATCGGCCAAAAGTTTGTCCAAATCCAAATACATAGCCACAAAGTTCATTAACTGATTCAAATCATCCATCCGATCACGATAATTTTCATAATTATCTTTTAAATATTGTTCATATCCTTGGTCCAAAATAAATTTAATCGCTTCGGCCAAATAGCCTTTTTGAGAAGAATCCAATTCTAAAAAATATTGAAAAACAGAACAAACTTTTTGCCAACTTAAACCGGCCTGACCGGAAAGTTCAATTTTTGTGTTTAAAATTTCTTTGATTTCGGAAACATCTTGAATTTTTTTCAAAACACCCTGTGCTTTTTTTATGCCTATACCCGGCCGATTTAATAAAATCCTTTGCCAAGCGATCTGATCGGTCGGATTGCCCCAAACTTTCAAGTAAGCCACTATATCTTTAATATGCGCTTGCTCAAAATAACGCATGCCCCCACGAACCACATAGGGAATGTTTTGCTTGGCCATTTCCAACTGCAAATCAGCCGACTGATAGCTGGCTCTAAACAAAACGGCCATACTTTTATAATCCACGCCCTCTCGGTGAAACCGCATAATATTTTTAATAACTTGAACGGCTTGTTGATTCTCATCTCTGGCGACAATCAATCCCGGCAAACAATCATCCGAGCAAATCGGCTTAAGTTTTTTTTGATATTGATTAATATTGTTTTTAATAATTTCATTGGCAAAATCCAAAATCTGCGGACTGCTGCGATAGTTGGTTTCAATTTTATAAATTTTTGTTTCGGGAAAAAGCTTGGGGAAATCCAAAATATTTTTCACATCCGCGGCTCTAAAAGAATAAATACTTTGGGAGTCATCTCCAACCACCAAAACATTGCGATGAAAAGAAGCCAAATGCTGAATAATACCGGCTTGAATATGATTGGTGTCTTGATATTCATCCACCAAAATATATTCAAACTGCCTGGAAAGTTTTTCTTTAATATCGGGAAACTGTTGCAAAAGCTTTAACCAATTAAGCAAAAGATCATCAAAGTCCATAGCTGAAGAAGACTTGTTTTTTTTGTGATAAATAAAAGCTATATCTTCAACCTTTCGGGCAATGAAATCAGGATATCCGTAATAGTTTTCAACAACTTCTTTAACTTCTTGATTGGTATTCCGAGCATAACTGATCATGCCTTGAACGGCTTTGGGTTTGGGAAAACCACCGTTGGCCGACTTTACTCCAATCTCTTCCATAGCACTTTTAATTTGAGAAACAGAATCCTCTTGATCTAAAATTGTGAAACCGCGAGTATAACCCAATCTATCAGCGTATTTACGCAAAATCCTATTGGCTATTCTATGGAAAGTACCTCCCTGAAAATTCGGTAGATCAAAATTCAAAAGCGAAGTCACTCTTTCCATCATCTCATTGGCCGCTTTATTGGTAAAAGTGACCAAAAGAATGTTCTCCGGTTTTATTCCCTTTTCAATCAAATAGGCGGTGCGATAAACCAAAGTCCGAGTTTTTCCGGATCCGGCTCCGGCCAAAACCAAACATGGTCCGTCCGCCTCGGTCACCACTTTATACTGCTCTTTATTCAAATCTTTTTTATAGTCAATCATAATTTATTTTGTTTATTTAAGTTTATCTTATCATAATAATGACTTTTTTTCTATTGTTGACAAATCTGAAAACATATGCTTAAATACACAAATGCGTTGTGTTTTTCAGCCAAACAAAGGAGGGGGCCATGGATACAACCATAGTAGGGTATGTTGTAAAACAAGAAGAAACGGTTATTTTTAAAAAAAAGGTCTTCAAGCTGACCATTGAATTCCCGCAAGAACACAAGATGCTTGACTTTTACAGTCAATGCCTTTTGGAAACGCCAAGTGGAAAAACAAACAATTTTCTGATTTTGATCAAGGAATTGGATCTGGACAATTCCATCGGCAAAACAAGTCTCATTATCAAAGAGGCGCAAACCCTATCTTCAAAAGTTTATTCCCATTACAAAAATGGGGAAAAAACAGAAATCAGATAAAAGACAAAGGCCACCCTGGTCTTAACCAAGGTGGCCTTTTTTTATAACTGAAAAATTTCTTATTATTGGTTTTTATCTTTTATGGAAAATTCACATCCGCAATAATTCTGGCGATGAAAATTATATTTTCGGCTAAGATCGCAGGAATTTTTATAACCGTTATTTTTTCGCCAAACCTGATCAATAAACTTCAAACCGTAAAAATCCGCCGATTTTTGTCCAATGGAATTGATCATTTCCACAGGTTTATGCGGACTGATGGTCAAAGTGGTGGCCAAAGCTTTAAATCCTTCCTCATAAGCTTTTTGCGCAACCTCTCCAAGATTATGTAAAAAACATTGATAGCAACGCCGACCGCCTTCCGGCTCATTTTCCAAGCCCTTTACTTTTTCTAACCAATCTTTATGATCATACCGACCTTCAATCAAAGGAATTTGCAGATCCTCAGTATAGCGTTTTAACTCGTTAAAGCGTAAATCATATTCTTCTTTAGGGAAAATATTGGGATTATAAAAATAAACGCATATTTCATGCCCCATTTTTTGCAATTCTTTAATTATCTGAGCCGCACACGGTGCGCAACACGCATGTAATAAAACCTTCATATTTAAGACTCCAAAAAAACAAACAGCTCATCATTGAATTAAACCATCACTGATTTGTAATAAATTATTGAAAAATTCGCATTAAATCTATCAAAATAATTCTTAAATGTCATTCTGCCCGCCCTCTCTGCTTACCAGCAGGCAGGCGACGGTCAAAGCGGGCTTTTTATGTTTTTTGCTTTAAACAATTCGGATTAGTCCCTTACCGTGATTCGCAATCTATTCCCCGAATAATTCGGATTGAATATGTCAGCGAATCATTATTCGTTTTAATGCATATAACTCTCTTTGTAAAGCCAGGCGCTGAAAGTGGTAACTACAGTATAAATAAGCGCGCCCAAAAATCCGGCCCACCATACGGTTATTTCAAAGCCTTGAATAAAACTGGCAACAAACCAAAAAACCAGAGCGTTTATGGCCAGATTGGACAAGCCCAGAGTCAAAATATTGATTGGAAAAGTTATAATTTTCAATATCATCCCCGGCACAAAATTAACAATGCCGATAATAACCACCAAAATTAAAGCGTAATATAAATTCTCAACCTCAATACCCGGAATAAAATAACCAATAGCCAACAAACCGACCGCGTTTATCAGCCAACGAAGTATCATGTACATATTTTTTTATCTTAATATTTTAAAACTTATTATTCAATTTTCAACCGTATTTATTTTCATTTTTCAAATCATTTTTTTTAACATGTTCTTTAACCATTTTTTCCACCCAACCATGTTCATCCAACAAATCAAGAAAATACCTGACTCTTTTGCTCATCTTTCTTTTATTGAGCAAATATACTATTTTTATCACCCAATAATAAATCACAATTAAAATAACTATAGTGTAAACCAACCACCAAAACCAGTTATTTTTCAACGACCAAAAATTAACATTCAAGCGAACCTTATCATATTTAATATTTCCATATTCATCCTCCACTTTCAAACTGACCACATGATCTCCTTTTTCAAAAAAATGTCTCATTTCATCCGCTTTAACGGTTTTTTTACTGTCAATACTCCACTCGTAATCCAATTTTTCGGCCTCTGTCTTCGGAAAATTGGTTAAAGCGAAAAAATGATAGGTCTGCCAACCGGTTTGCTCATATTTTATATAAGCTTCTTTCAAAGCCTGAGGACGTTCGGAGACTAAAGCCTGAACAGGTTGACAAAACAGAGACAAAGCCACTATTATTAAAAATATTTTTTTTATCATTTTTTTATTTCTTTTTCTAGTCTTCTTGAGTAGTTTTATTTCTTTTTTTTGGTTTTCTAAGCTTTTTTTTGGACCCGACCGACTCTTCTTTTTTTTCTTTTTTTCCGGCTTTGGCTTTGGATTCAACGGAAATACCGTAAACTGATAAAAATATCAAAATAAGTATCAACAAAACAAATATCCAGATCCAGTAATTGTAAACCGACCAAAAATCAATTTTTACTTTCTGAGTGTCATATATATAATTATCCCAAGGCCCTTTAACTTTTAAATTAACATAGTAATCGCCAACTCCGACTTTATAACGATGAGTACCGTTCGTCTTTCCGATTGTTCCGTCTCCGTATTGCCAAACATATTCCAAATTCTCCACATCTAAATTCGGAACATTGGTGGTGAAATCAAATTCATAAGTATTCCAATTTATTTGATTAACTTTAATGTAAACATTTTTTAATTGTTCAATCTCCGGAGAATTATAAAAATCTTTAACCAGTTCCGACTTGTTTTCCCTTTCTTCCTCCTCATCATTGGTTAAAAAAGCAAACAAACCCTTGTCTTCTCCCGAATCAGCTTCTGGGGAACCTTGGTTATCTTTTTCATTTTGTGCAACCGAAATATTTTGCTTTTCAACCACAGGTTCGGGAGCTTGTTCTTGTTCCGGCTTTGGTTCCGGTGTTGATTCAGGTTTTTTGCTTTTTTCCGAATCTAACGGATACTCATCCTCACCGTCATTTACTCCGTCACCGTCAGTATCCGCATTTTTTTTATCAGTGCCGTTTGCCTCCTCTTGTCCGTCAACCACATTATCATTATCGTCATCATTATCAATATCATCACCAAGACCGTCGCCATCGCTATCTTGTTGAACTTCATAGCGAGGACTTAGTATTTGATTATTTTCCAAATTTTGATCTTCGGGAACAATTTGTTTTAACTCAATAAACATATTAAAATCTTGTTCCGGAACAACAAAATCAGTATAAACCTCATCATAAACGCCCCCGGCCGGAATGGAAACTTCAACAATATTGATAATTTCTCCGTTCATCTTATACAACACCTTTCCCGAGGCGTCTTCTTCTCCCTGATTCATTACCGCCACATACATTCTGACATCTTGACCGGAAATTAAATTATCAAGGTCTTTGGAAATTTTTATGTCTTGATTGTCCAAGGACAAATCAACAAATGAAGCCGAAACTCCGCTTGCTGAAAACAAAAATACGCTCAGACATAAAGCAAAGAAGCAAATAAATGTTTTTTTCATACTATAAGGCTTTAAGAATTTTTAAAGCTGATTTAAATAAACCAAGAACCTTTTTGGTTTCATTGTACTTTAATTCATAACGAACATCGTGGACAACCTTGTTCCTAACTTTGTGTGCCCACCAAACTCTTTTTAATTTTGGGTATTTATAACTGGCCAAATTCAATCTTTCGGCCATTGTTTTTCCGCTAAAATGTAATGATTTTAAAGCTTCATCCAAAAGTTTATCCGCTTCTATTACCGCCAGTTTATAATTCATTTGTTTTCCAAAGCTCATTAACTCCTGAATCTTTTTCCAACGCTTTTGAATGAATTGACGATCCAAGTCATCCACTCTTTTATTGCGCCTGACAAAGATCCAAGCAACCACAACCACCAAAAACATGACGGCAACCGCCAGGCCGAAAACATAATCTATTGCGGTTGGTTCCCAAACTATTTCCATATTTTAAAATAATTTTTCAGATTGATGAGCTAATCTTAAGATTTGATCTTCTTTAAAGTATTGTCCGATAAATTGTAATCCGATCGGCAGTTTATTGGCCTGTCCGCAAGGAATGGAAATAGCGGGCAAACCGGCCACATTAACCGAAACGGTAAAGATATCATTAAGATACATGGTCAAAGGATCATCAAACTGTTCGCCCAGGGAAAAAGCGGTAGCCGGTGAAGTCGGAGTGGCAATACAATCACATTTTTCAAAGGCTTTTTCAAAGTCTTTTTTTATCAAAGTGCGCACCTTTTGCGCTTTTTTATAATAAGCATCATAATATCCGGCCGATAAAACATAAGTTCCCAGCATTATTCTGCGTCTGGTTTCTTCTCCTAAGCCTTGGCGTCTGGTTTTTAAGTAATGCTCCAAAAGATTTCCGGATTTAGCTCGATACCCATAGCGAACTCCGTCATAGCGTGCCAAATTGGAAGAAACCTCAGCCGGCATTAAAACATAATAAGTAGACAAAGCATATTTGGTTCTGGGCAAACTTATTTGCACCAACTCCGCTCCCAGTTTTTTTAATTTTTCAATGGCTTTACGAACTCCCGCTTCAACTTTTTCGTCCATCCCTTTGATAAAATATTCCTCGGGGATACCGATTCTCAAACCTTTTAATGATTTTTCCAAACCGGCCACCGCATGAGCGGGTAAATCAACGGTGGTTGAATCTTTGGCATCTTGCTCAGCCAGAGCCTCAAATAAAATAGCCGCGTCCTCAGTGGTTCTAGTTAAACTGCCAACCTGATCAAAACTTGAGGCCATAGCCATAAGTCCATAGCGTGAATTGCGTCCATAAGTCGGCTTAAATCCCACAACGCCGCAAAAAGCCGCCGGCTGACGAACCGAACCTCCGGTGTCCGAGCCCAAAGCGTAAACCGCCTCACCCGAAGCTACAGCCGCGGCCGAACCGCTAGACGAGCCTCCCGGGACTTTTTTTAAATTACGCGGGTTTTTAGTGACGCCAAAATATGATGTTTCTCCGGAACCACCCATGGCAAATTCATCCATATTGGTTTTTCCCAAAAAAACCGCCCCTTGCTCTTTTAATTTTTTTACAACGGTAGCATCGTAGGTGCCAATATAGTTGGCTAATATTTTGGATCCGGAAGTGGCCTTAACTCCTTTTAGAAGCAAATTATCTTTTAATGCACCCGGAACACCTTCCAAAAGATTTATTTTTTTTCCGGCTTTGATTTTTTTATCCACTCTGTCAGCTTCAGTCAAAGCCAATTCATCGGTAATGGTAATAAAAGCGTTCAAATTATCGTCCTTTTTACGAATAACCTCCAAGAACGACTCCACCAATTGACGACTGGAAAAATCTTTCTTAAGCAAACCTTGATGAATCTCTTTAATTGTCAGATCACTGAAATCCATGTATTTAAAAAATATTTAAACTAATCTAAATAATAATTTTTTAAGTTTTTTTACCCAAAACCGATTTAATTTTAATTTGTCTTTTCTCCGTTTCCGGAGCTTCGGCTATTAATTCTTCAGGTGAACAAATCTTTTTATTTTTATCTTTTCGGGTAATATTAGACAATTCAAAAACATGAGCCAATGGAGCCACTTCCTTGGTATCCACTTCTCGAAGCTGATCAAAATAGTCCAAGATATCGGAAATCTGCTCGGAATATTTTTCCTTTTCAGATTCCGTAACACCCAGTCTGGCCAAATCAGCCAAATGTTCAATTTGTTTTTTATCTATTGGCATAACATAACCAATTATAGCTAATTTTTTTTATTTTAGCAACTAATAAAGACTCCACCAATGTGTGGAGTCTTTATCTTGGTCTCAACCGTTAACCAAAACTTTCAGCCAGTTAAAAAACATTCTAAACAAACAGTCAGCCACCAGAATACTAAAAAAAATTATTAGACAGCCACTCAGAACCTTCCCGAGTTTTTTAATTATTCCTTTTTGGCCATATATGTCTTTTTTCGTTCTGCCGTTTTTCAAAAGTTTGTCTCCTTACTTTGGTTGACATTCTCTTGCTCAAAAGGTAATATACAATGTTAAACTGTTTTTTACAACTTCACTGATCAAAAAGGAGATCACCATGAAAAAAAATACTGACGATGTGCAAACCCAAATTAACAAAATGGTTATTTGGGACTACATTCTATGGTTTCTTTCAATTTTTACCGGAATTATGACCTTGATCTGCTATTTACAGGTCTACTTTTCTCAGCTGGAAATCAGATTTTTTCAGATCTACTCCTATTTTTATTATCTGTGCCTGATTTTATATGCCATTGAGCGAAAAATCAAGCATAAACTGTATCCGAGAAATACGGTCAAGCGTTTTAGTGAATACATTATCCTGGCTTGGCTTATTTTTTCCGCAATAATCGCCGCCCTGACTTTGTTTCACTACAAAGCCAAACTTGAGCTTTTTACTGAATTAATTATTTTGGACAGTATTTTGATTTCCATCTTTGGTTTGGGGGAATTTATCAAGCGACAAAAGCTTATCTTCCTGGGTTTTTCTCCGTTAAAACAACAAGATTCCGACTCGGCAGAAAACAATGGTGAATAATCATCTACTCTAATTTTAGCGAAACCACAGCTATTGACAAATATATCCGCTACTGCTATAATACAATATTCTGGTCAGTGTGGCGACTTGCTTTTAGGGAGGCTTTGTCCCTCAAAGCATGTGCCGGCCAGTGTTAATTTTTCCCCGGCCTCTCCCTCCTGAGGCTAATGACATTGGAATACTCCGGTGAGACAAAGTATCAACCTTGCTTTTGCTTGCCGGTAAACCGGAAAACTGAAATCCGGGCTGAAACATTCTTTTTTCAGCCTAATTCCCAGGATATGGATTTCAGGTCGTACTGACCAGAAATAACGATCAACCGCTGTTTACAAAATAAACAGCGGTTTTTTCTTTTTTAAAAAATTGTTAAATAAGATTAAATTTGATAAAATTTAAAAACAAGGAATTGAAAAAAAATTATGCCTCTGACAATAAGTTTAATCATTTGTTTGGCCGTTGGCTTTATTTTTACTCTACTGGCCAAAAAACTAAATCTACCCACAGTCATTGGGTTAATCCCGGCCGGTTTGGTTTTAGGCTCTGATTTTCTTTCCCAAGCAATTATTAAACCCAATACCGAAGTTATTTTAACTATTGGAAATATAGGCTTAATCAGTTTAATGTTTTTAGCCGGACTGGAAATTTCTTGGAGCCGACTTTATAAACAAAAAAAATATAGCACTTATTTAGCCGGTTTGGCTTTTTTTATTCCTTTTATTCTGGGATTTAGTTTATTTATTGCACTGGATTATGGATTGGCCACCGCTCTAACCGTAGGACTTTGCCTAAGCATTACTTCCGAAGCCACCAAAGCGCGCGTATTATTGGAAATTAAAAAAATAAAAACCAAAATCGGTTCTTTAATGATCGGCGCCGGCATAATTGATGACTTGCTGGGAATAATCTTTTTTACCGGGATCAGCCTTTGGTTTTGCCAAGCCTTAAATATTCGGGAACTGATTGTTTTATTTTCAGCCATAGCCGCTTTTTTTATTGGCACCCTAACCAACAAAATCTGTGGCCGAAAAAGAAAAACAGTACAATATTTGGAAAAAGGGCTCCTACGACTGATAGTACCTTTTTTCTTTATTGCCATGGGACTGAAGTTCAGCCTGCAATCTCTAACCTTTAACCCGTGGCTCTTGTTCATTATACTAATTACGGCCATAGCCGGCAAAATGCTGGGATCTTTATCTTTAAAATTTTTTTCCAAATTCAAACTTAAACAACTTTATCTGGTGGGCTGGGGCATGAATTCCCGTGGAGCGGTGGAAATAGCCATTGCTTTTACTGCTTTTAAATTCGGACTTTTAAATACGCCTGTTTATTCATCTCTGATAATCACCGCCTTGATTAGCACTTTGATCTTTCCTATCTTCATCACACGAGCCTTGAAAAAAAACAAACATATTATGAATTGATTAACCAATAAACTTTTCAAAATAAATAAAAAACCCGCACACCGCGGATTTTTTTAATATTAAATAAATACAATCTTTATGCCAAAACAGCCTTGATACGACGCACACCGGCTGAACTGGATTTTTCTTTTTTTATTTTAAAATGGCCAAGCTCTCCGGTGGTTTTGACATGAGGACCGCCACAAATTTCAGCCGAAACATCACCAATGGTATAAACCTTGACCCGATCACCATATTTATCTTCAAAAAGCCCCATAACATTTTTATTTTTAGCTTCATCATAAGGCATTTCTTGACATCCAACAGGTAAATCCTGTTCAATCCAATTATTGATCAAATCTTCCACTTGTTTTTTTTGCTCATCAGTTAACTTTTCCGGATGAGTAAAATCAAAACGCAATCGGTCAGCGGTAATATTGCTGCCTTTTTGTTCTACATGATCTCCAAGTACTTGACGCAAAGCGGCCTGCAAAAGATGAGTGGCCGTATGCAGTTTTGTGGTTTCTTCTCCGCGATCAGCCAAACCTCCTTTGAATTTTTGCTCAGCACCTTGACGGGAAATATTTTGGTGTTTGGTAAACTCTTGATCAAATTCTTTTTTGTTTATTTTAAGGCCCTTGTCTTCAGCCAATTCCTCGGTCATTTCAAAAGGAAATCCATAAGTGGCAAACAAAACAAAAGCCTCCGTGCCACTGATATCTCCCTTTTTCGCCATTTTTTCAAATTCCTTCATGCCCTTTTCCAAGGTTTTGACGAATTTTTGTTCCTCATCAGCCACCGCTTGTAAAATTTCCGACTTTTTCTCGGCGATTTTGTAAATATCCGAATAATAATCAATATAACCGCTGACAATTTTTTGGGCAAAATCTTTTTCAATACCCAATTGTCGGGCATAGCGAATGGAACGCCTGATCAACCGACGAGTAAAATAACCCTGATCCACATTGGAGGGCAAAGCTCCGTCAAAAATCAAAAGTGTGGCCGCTTTCAGATGATCGGCTATAATACGAAAGGCTTTATCGGTTTGAAAATCTTGGTTATATTTTTTTCCGGAAAGTTCCTCCAAAAGATCAATGGCCTTGCCAAATAAATCAATATGAAAAATATCCGGAGAATCAATTGTGGCCATGGTCATTCTCTCTAAACCGCCGCCAAAATCAACATTTTTTTGAGGTAATTTTTCAAAACCATTTTTAGTTTTTAAATATTCCATAAAAACATTATTGCCGATTTCAATAAATCGCCCGCAGTCACAAGCCGGATGACAGGGATTATTTTTAAATCTTGAGTTTTCATGCATTTCATATTTTTGGCTAAAATCCCAAAAAATTTCAGAATCCGGTCCGCCCGGTTCGCCCTCGGGCATATTGCCGGTAACTCCGGCTCTACTCCACCAATTTTCTTCTTCTCCGTAATAGAAAATTCTGGCTTGCCCCAAACCGTTTTTTTCCGGATCTTTTTCCACTTCGGCTTTTATCCCTTTGGCCGCAAAAAGCTTTTGCCAAAGTTCAACCACTTCTTCATCGGCCTTTATATTAATATCTTTTTTTCCGCCAAAAACCGAAACATAAATCCTGTTTGGATCAAGGTTCAACTCTTCAGTTAAAAATTTAAACATCCAAGTTATTTGTTCCTTTTTAAAGTAATCACCAAAACTCCAATTGCCCAGCATTTCAAAACTGGTGGTATGACAGCTGTCGCCAATCTCATCAATATCCTGGGTGCGAAAACAACGCTGAGAATCCGCAATCCTGGTACCCAAAGGATGTTTTTCACCCAAAAGATACGGCAACATGGGCTGCATGCCGGCGCTGGTAAATAAAGTGGTGGGATCATTCTCCGGAATCAAAGAAGCCGAGGGAATCACCGCATGTCCCCGATCGTGGAAAAAATCCAAATATTTTTTTCTTACTTCTTTAGTCTGCATATTTTTTCAAAATATAGCTTAATTATAGTAAATTTAAGCTAGCCTGTCAAAATAGTTAAAATTAATCTTTCAAAATAAAATTCCATCAGTCAATAACGGAATTTTAATATTAAACATTTTTCCTCAATTCAAAATTATTCAACCAAGGATAAAAATTCCTTTTCCGATATAATCTCAACTTTATGTTTTTTGGCTTGACTTAGCTTGGAACCCGGCTCTTTGCCCAAAACCAAATAATCGGTTTTTTCGCTGACCGAAGAAGAGGTTCGTCCACCGGCTTTTTGAATAAGCTCTTTGGCCTCACTGCGGGTTAAGTCTTGCAAACTGCCGGTCAAAACAAAGGTTTTTCCGTCAACTCCCCTTTTTTTGCTTTTTTTTGTTCCGGTTTCCAGTTCAACTCCAAGACTTTCCATTTTTTTCAACTGTTTGATTTTTTCTTGATCACAAAAATATCGATAAATGGACTCAGCCACCACTTCACCGATATCTTCTATGTCTGTTAAATCTTCAACGGTTTGGTCCTGCATTATTTTTATAAATTGACTGATATTTTTCGCCGAAAAATTATCCGCCAAAAGCAAAGCGGTTTGTTCGCCCACATGCCTGATACCCAAAGAAAAAATCAATTTGGCCAAACTTACTTTTTTAGATTTTTCAATTGATTGTAATAAATTTTCCGCGGATTTTTCGCCAAAACCCGGCAAATCAATTAAATCACCTTTTTTTAACTGAAAAACATCTTCAAAATTAACCAAAAATCCTTGATTCATCAAAAGCTCCACCATGTTTTCTCCAAAACCGTCAATATTAAAGCCTTTTCTCGAAACAAAATGCGACAATCTTTCCTTGTCCTTGGCAAAACATTGCTTATTGGTGCAACGCAAAGCCGCTTCTCCGGATTTTCTTTCTACCGGCGAATGGCAAATCGGGCATTTTTTCGGAGCTTTAATCTTTTTTTCATCTCCATCGCGCAACTTTTCCAACGGCTTAATAATCTCGGGGATAATATCACCGGCCTTGCGTAAAATAACCGTATCGCCAACTCTAATGTCTTTTTCTTTAATCTCGTCAATATTGTGCAAAGTGGCTCGACTAACCGTGGAACCGGCTATCTGTACGGGCTCCAAATGAGCCACCGGAGTTAAAGCTCCGGTGCGCCCCACTTGCCAAACCACTTCTTCGATAATTGAAGTGGCTTCTTCGGCCGGAAATTTGTAGGCCGAGGCCCAACGCACATATTTGGCCACTCGTCCCATTTTTTCCTGAAAATTCAAATCATTGATTTTAATGGCCACACCATCAATTTCATAAGGTAAACTGTCCCGCTTTTTTTGCCAATTCTTACAAAAATCAATAGCCTCTTCTATGTCGGAAACCTTTTTATATTCAGGATTTATTCTAAAACCGATCTTTTTTATGTATTGCAAAACCTGGTCCTGGGTTTTTAATTTATCCATTTTCCCTTGATAAACCGTCCAGCAAAATATATCCAAATCTCTACCCGCCGCCACTTGGGGATCAAGCTGACGAACCGTACCGGCGGCCGCATTACGCGGATTGGCAAAATTATGACCTTGCTTATTTAATTTCTCAAAACTGGCTTTGGGCATGTACACTTCCCCGCCCACTTCAACATCAATTTCTTGATTTAATTTCAAGGGCAGACTTTTTATGGTCTTAACAGTATGAGAAACATCTTCTCCGATCTTTCCATCCCCCCTGGTCACCGCTTTTTGAAACAAGCCTTTTTTATAATAAAAAGACATGTTCAATCCGTCTATTTTCAACTCGCAAACATATTCCAATTTTTGATTTTTGGACAAGTGCAAAAATCTTTTCACTCTTTGATCAAATGCCCTAACCTCTTCAAAACTAAAAACATCATCCAAAGAATATTTGGGCACAACATGTTTTATTTTTTTAAATTTACCCAAAGCCTTGCCGCCGATCCTTTGCGTCGGAGAAGACGGAGTTACCAAATCGGAAAATTGAGCCTCAATTTTTTCAATTTCGTCCTTTAAACTGTCCCGAGCCGCGTCCGACATAATCGGCTGATCCAAAACATAATAAGCATAATCGGTATCCCGAAGCTGATCTTTTAATTTTTCCAATCTTTTTTTGGCTTGAGCTTTATTCATATAATTTTTTTTGATAAACCGATTTAATTTTACAATAATTTACTTTCTTTTTCAAAAATAACCGCTAATAATTACAAAATAACAAAAATTCCGCCAGCCACTATAATAAACATGGCCACGATTTTTTTGACCAAGAGTTTTTTCGACTGTTTTTCCAATATTATATTGGGATGAAAAAAACTTAAAAAAGTGGCCGCCAAAAAAACAATCATCGGCTTGGTGGACAAAAGCGCCGTGCTTAAAGTGACCGACCCCTCGGTTAAAGCGCGAGCAAACGCGATCAATGCCAAGGCCGACAAAATACCGCTTACACAAAGATGAATTACGCCTTTTTCCGCTTTTTTTTTCAAATGCGGATGATGAAAAATCAAAAGAGACAAAGGAACAATCAAACCGCCCAACCCCATCCAAAAAATCATCGGCATAAATCCCACCTCCGAGCTGACATATTCCATAAGTAAATTACGACAAGACATCAAACCAACCAAGACAAACGGAATAATATAAATAAATTTACTTACTGATTTCCTTTTTTTATCGTTTTTTTTCTTAACCATTTTTTTATGAGAAATAATCATGGCTCCGGCCATTATCAAAACTATCCCCGTATAGTTAATAAAACTTAATTTTTCTTGAAAAATAAAAAAAGAAGCCACGGCCACAAAAAGAGGCCCGGTAGCCATAATCAAGGCCAAATGCGAAACCTCCATACCTTGCATTGACTTATAATAAAAAATTACCGCCAAGCAATAACTAAATCCGGCCAGCATGGCCATAATAGCCACCACAACAGGTACACCAACTGAGCCGTTAGCCAAAGCTATAAAAACAAACAGAGTATAAGTGGTTAAACCAAAAACCGTGGTTACCAAATACGGATCCTTAAGTTCATGTCCGATAATGTATTTATCCAAAATATTAACCGCCGCCCAAAACAAAACCGCAATTAAAACATAAAATATCCACATAATTTTTTATTTGATTATTTTATCTTCGCTAAATAAAACATAGTCAAACATTCCCAACAAAGGAGAAAAACGAGGCAAACTGATCTTTATGAGGTGGTTTGCTCCTTGGGATGAGCCAATCACCGAATAAGTAAGCATGTTTTTAAAAGCCAACTGTTGTCCCCCTCTGTCGTCTATAGGATACAAAGTTACTTTTAAATCTTCCGCTGATCCGTAAAGCGCTTTGATCCTGATTTTATAATTATACAAACTGGCCGCCGGATAATTACAAGTGGCTGATTCTCCATTGTATAAAAACTTTTGAACAACCAAATCTTCTTGCTCATCTCCGAATTGCCAACTATTCCAAGAAAAACTTTGCTCGGCCGGCCATTTTATCAAGCTGAGTTCCAACCAAGTATTGGTCCCTTGCCAATCCAATCCAATGGATTCCAGTTTGGTTCCCATATCATTATTTTCCGGATTAAAAACATCTATTTGCGTTGATTTATTTTTCTCTAAATCCAGCCGTCGTTCCAAAACCAATTTATCTGATTTTTCCCATCGGCAAGACAAAGGAACCGAACAATCTTCAAAATCCGGCAAGATTTCTTGTTTCCTTATTGTATAAAGTAATTTTTCCACTCCGCTGTCCGCCGCGTAAAAGGCTTTTTGAGCATTAACAATGGTTTGAGATTGCTTGATTGAAGTTTGCAAAAAATTGGAAATCACAACAGTGGTGCTTAGAATCGCGGCAATAACAAGCAAAGAGTAAATCAAAACATTACCCGGTTGACTCTTGTTTTTTATATTTTTATATTTATCTTTCATAATTCCTTGATGCTGCAGCGGTCTGCAGTGTTATTTTTTGACGCTCATCAAAATCAGCTCCCTTAATATACCCGCCGAAACGCAACAAAACAATCGGCTGACGATCCGCCAAATAATATTGACCGCTTTGCTGAAATTCAAACGGATCTTCTTTTGGTGACAAAACAAAATCAAAAGTATCAATATCAATCAACTCCGGTGAAAAATCTTTAACCTGATCGTTATATTCCATTTTTAAGCATGATTTAACTTCGCTTTGGCAACCGAACTCGGTCAAATAAAAATGAATTGATTGACCGTCCTTATCAAGTAAAAACAATTCTTTATTATCAGGATAATTTTTTTCGTATATTTTTTCATAATCAATCTTGTTTAACCGAACCAATTGAACCAAACGCTCCATTTGCAGATTTAATTTATTAACCGCTTGCTGAGTTTTAACCGTTTTTCTCTGGGTGGTGGAGACTGAAAGAAAAATATCAGATACCAAAAGCAACATGGTTACAAAAATGGCCATGACTACCAATATTTCAATTAAACTAAATCCTTTACGCATAAAATAAAAATCAACGCCAGTTATATAAATATTCTTCCAACTCTACATTACGCCAATCACTGCCTTCTTTCCAGCGAACCCGACTAATCACCCGAATACCGATTTTTTGACTTGAACACTTATTTCCGCTTTGACAAATACCGTTTTGACAATCACTATCCTCGGCGCAAATGGGGTTTAGCTCAACCTGACGAAAAAAATCAGAAGGCTTATTCACAGAATCCTCCGCAGTTAAAAAACCTTGTTTGTTTTGATACAAACGACACTCATCGGAATCAACGCAAGCATCAAAATTCGAAGAAATAAACCACATCTTCCAAATATGATAATCAAAATTATAAACCGGCAAGGCCCGATATTCTTTGCCGTCAAACAAACCGCTGTCCCAATAACGACATTCCGAATCACTCGGATCAGGACAGCCCTTGAGCCAATTGGAATCACGGATATGCTTGGCCGCTTCAATTCCCTCTCTGGCCAAATTCAAAGCCTGCCCGCGATGAATGGTTTCACGGCTGGCCAAAAAAGTAAAAGTTGAACGCGACAAAAAACCAATCAAAGCAATGGCGATCACCGCTACCGCCACCATGGCTTCTATTAGAGTCTGACCGTTATTTTTTTTATTTAATAAGGACATTGCCGGTGGAAATGTTAAAATTTATATCGTTTTTACGACCATTATCATGAATCAGGGTATAGGTCTGATTGTTAACGGCCGGACATTGATTGTCCAAACAAATATTGTTTAAAATATCAGCGGTTTTAAAACACAATCCTTTGTTTAAATCATCAGCGGAAAATTTTACTTTTTTCTCCAATTGAATTGTTTCCACCGCTTGATCAACCGTTGAATCGTAAGAACAATTATCATTAAAATCCGCATAAATCATATATTTATCTTTAGCTATCAAAAAAACTCCGTAAGCCTCGGGGACTTTATCTTCAACTTCTTTTTGAGAAAAAGCCAATACTTGAGCCCACTGAATTTTGTCACCGAATCGCTTTGCTTCCAAGCCCAAAAGATCCCCCGGATCGCTTTTAAGCACCGAATATGTTCCCAGCGAAACAATGACTGCCAAAATAGCTATGGAAACCAAAAGTTCAACTAAAGTAAAACCTTTTTTCTTAAAAATAAAAATCATATTAAATTAAATCGCTAATTTTGATAAATACCAGTTAACTATTTCATTACCGTAAAATAAAACCACCAAAGCGGCCAAACTGAGAAATACGCCAAAAGGCACTTGACTTTTCATGTTTTTTCTTTTTAAAGCCACCAAAAACAAACTGATAATCGCTCCGGAAACATAAGCCAAGATTAAAACGGCCAGAATCCGAGGCCATCCAAACATAAACCCAAACAAAACGCCCAGCCTGATATCTCCGGCACCAACCCAGCGTCCTTTGGAGATAACATACTGTAACCAAAAAAAACCTCCTCCCAGCATTGCCGACAAAGCCAAATTCCAAAACATTGACCAAAATCCCAGATCCGAACCAAATAAAAATAAATTAATAAACAAAGCAAAAACAGCCAAAGGAATTACCACCAAGTCAAAAACAAGATAATAACGCAGATCCGCGACAAAAATTATTATCAAACCCAAAACAAAAATCAAATCACGAAAAAACCAAGGATTAAATAAACTTTCCAAAACTTGATGATGATAAGCAATAAACAAAAAAGACAAAGCGGTAAATAATTCAACCGCCGGATATTGCCAAGAAATCTTTTTCCCGCAACTGCGACATTTTCCCTTTAGCCAAATAAAGCTTAAAACAGGGATCAGATCATAAAACTTTATTTCTTTATGACAATATGGACAATGGGACTTTTTTTTCACTACTGATTTATGCTCCGGCAACCTGTGTATAACCACATTTAAAAAACTGCCAAAGCAAGCCCCAATAAAAAATATAAAAAAATAAACAAGCATAAACTTAAAAATTACTTTACATTTTTACCGCCATTTCCACCAAACGCTGGGCGTATCCCCATTCGTTATCGTACCAAGCCATAACTTTCACCAAATCTCCACCAACCACTTTTATTGATTTTAAATCAACAATGGCCGAGCCGGTGGTTCCAACAATATCCGAAGAAACCATTTCTTCCTCGGTAACTTGAAGTATCCCTTTTAAATTGCGAGATTTGGATTTTTTTATAAAAACTTGCTTTAATTCTTTTTCTGAAACCGACTGACTCAACAAAACAACAATATCAACCAAAGAACCGGTGACTACCGGTACTCTGACCGCCAATCCGTTAAACTTTTCTTTTAATTCCGGTAAAACTTTGGCAGTTGCTTTGGCCGCTCCGGTCGTGGTCGGAATAATATTGTTCAAAGCGGAACGACCGCGACGAAAATCCTTTGAATGAGCCAAATCAACCGGTTTTTGACTGGCGGTAGCGGCATGAATGGTTGTTAGCAGGGCCTTTTTCACTCCGAATCTTTGCTGTAAAACATGCATTATCGGGGCGGCACAGTTGGTGGTGCAAGAGGCGTTGGCCAAAATCTTTTCCGACCCCACATCTTGATCATTGACTCCCCTGATTACGGTTTTCACTCCTTTGCTTTTTATCGGCGCGGATAATAAGACTTTTTTGGCTCCGGCTTTTAAATGCTTTTCCACTTGATTTTTTTTTGTAAAAACCCCGGTACATTCCAAGGCCACATCAATCTTGTGTTTTTTCCAAGGCAACTCAGCTGGATTTTTAACCGAATAAAACGGTATCTTCTTTCCGTTAATAATTAAATTCTTTCCACTTACTTTAACGGATTTTCCAAATCTGCCATAGGCTGAATCAAATTTTAATAAATAAGCCAAGTTTTCAATATCCACCAAATCATTTACAGCCGCTATTTGAATATTTTTTTGAGCCAAGGCTATTTTAAAAGCCGCTCGACCCACTCGACCAAAACCGTTAATGGCAATTTTAAGCATAAAATTATAATTAATTATTCTTTTCTTCATTATAACAAAAAACCGGGAATCATCCCAGCTTTTTAATCTGATATATCAATTTTTTTATTCCGTTAAAATCAATTTTTTCAAAAAAGAATTTTTAAGCTCTAAATCCAAAGTTTTATCCATATGCACCTCCAAATAATCACCATTAATGGGAATCAAGATTATTTCTTCCATACTACCCGTATATTTTGTGGAAATAACATTCGCCACTTTTATCAGCTCATTTTCCAGATTCATATTACTGTAATTATCCTTACTGGCAAAACTCAAATAAATATCCCCTTGATCCGCGGAATCACTTTCCCGAACTTGACCGTCAACAAAAAAGTGCAATTCTTTTTTAAACGGTCGATCCAAATAAGTCATGGCATTGGGAAAATAAACTTTAACCCCGTATTTCTCAAAAAACAACCAGTCTTTTTTTTCCAAAGTACCTTTTTTTTCTTCAACCGTTTTTTTATCTTTAAACTGTTCAAAAGTAACAATGTTTTTTTCATGAGAACTCTTCATGTCGGAAAAGATCTTTTCAAAAGAAACTCTCGTTGCTCTTACTTCCAAATACATGGCGCTAAACAATACGCCAAAAGCCAAGAAAACACAGATAGTCATTACCACCACCATAATAGCCAATCCCTTGAAATACTGAATTTCTGTTTTCAAAAGACGAATTCTTATTTGATTATCGGTTAAATCTTGTTTTTTTTGCTCGGCAATCTTTTTTTTCGTTGATTTTTTCGTTTTTGTTTCCGGCTTTTTTTGACTCGTGCTTTTTTTTGTTTTGTTTGTTTTCTTTGTTCTTGTCTTTTTTTTATTATTTGTAGATTTCTTCCTCCGTTTTGTTGTCATAATTTATTTTTGTTTTTTATTATCCTTTTCACTTTATATTATAGCACAAAAATTAATTCAAAAAAACAATACTTTGAATAAAATAATTTTCTTCAGCCTCTGATTTTTCCGCCATGTTCAGCTTAAGATAAAAATAATCACGCGGATAAACCGCTACTTTATTTGATTCTTCAGTTATTGAATTGTAATAACGAAAAACTAAAAATCTTTGACCCAAGATATTTTCCCGCACAAAACAATTTCGGACTTCTCCCAATCCCAAAGACTCCAGTTCAAAAAACAATTCATTACCGCATTCCCCAGTTTCTGAATCTTTGACAATTTGATTAACTTTTTCATTGGCAAATTTTTTTTCTTCTGTCTCCGACATATTATATGTGGATAACCGTAATTTTAACCTTCTTTCCAAAAGGCTAAAATTACCAATAAATCGTTGGTCCGAAAAAATCTTTTCATCGTTTTCCGATAAATCTCTTAAGTCAAAATAACCCCAACCGGCCGGATATTTAAATTGGAAATGGAAATTTTCATTTTGATAAATTTTCCATTGTTTAGTGGCCTCGGAAAACTGCAAGGATTTTTCCGCATTTTGCTCACCTATCCCCGAATAATCTATTTTCTCTACCGTTGACTCCAACTGCTGATCCAAATTAAAAATACCTTGCTCTACCTTTTTCAAATCCGTATACATAAAATAAATCAAAGCCAAAATTGCAGCTACCAAAACTATGGAAATTATAAAAAGAACACCCTTATAGTTAAAACGCCAAACATTGTTTTTTTTATTTTTTGTTTTTTTCTTCTTCATATTGCTTTCGTAATTCTAACAATTTTGCTCTATATTTTTTTAAGAAATTATCAAACTTGTCAACTAAATCTCGCCTTTTATCCAAAAGACTTTTTTCTTTGTCATCACTATTTTTTAACTCTTTTATAGTCTCGGTTCTGGCCTGATAAGAACGTTTCAAAGCTTCAGATGTATCTTCTTCTTGTTCTGTTTTTCCATGCTCTTCTAATAACTCCTTCCTCTTTTTTCGGGCAAATTCCAACTCCTCCCTAGCTAATTGTTTGTATTCCTGAAGTCCTTCAAAAACCTCCCGGTCTTTAAGATTATAATCTACAAAAATATTTTGCAATAATCCGAAGCAAGCGTTAAACCAATTCTTTCTCATTTTATTTTTTTCCAAATCTTTTAATTTCGCCTTATCTCTCGACTGCCCCGCCCAATCATAATATTTGGCTCCTTTTGGCTCTTTTTCTTGTTCATAGGCTAAAAGCTCGTCAATAAACTCTACAGTTTTATCCAAATTGAAAATCTCTGATTGTTTTTTTTCCTTAAATTCCTCTTTTTTTGAAATCGGCAAAGCTTCTTCTAAATTTTTATTATTATTCATACTTTTTATTATATTAAAAATACATTAAAAACCTATTTTATGCCAAAGACTTATGAAAAAATCTTTAAATTGAAACAAATCCCTCCCGGTAACAATAATCATCAGCAAAATAAGCAATAAAAACCCGGTAGCGTGAATAGTTTGTTCAATTTTCTGACTAACCGGCGAGCCTTTTATCTTTTCAATCAAAAGAAACAAGACCCGTCCGCCATCCAAAGCCGGAAAAGGCAAAAAATTTATCAAAGCTAAATTCAAAGAAAGCAAAGCAATAAACTGCAAAACATAAACAAGGCCCATTCTGGCCACTTGACCGGTCATAACCGCAATGCCCACCGGACCGGCAACTTCCACACCGATTCCCGCTCCAACAATGGCATTTTTAATCAAAGTACCAAAAGCCACTATTATTTGCCAAAGCATAACTATTGCCGCTCTTACCCCCATCCAAATAGCTTGATACCAAGGATATGAAACTACTCCGGTGTTAGCCAAACCAACGCCCAAACTCGGTTTTTTCGTTTGCTCTAAAAATTCAGGTGTCACAGCAAAGGTTTTTTGCTCGTTCAATCTTTTAACCTCTACTATTAACTCCGAACCTTGTTTGGCCGACACATATTCTTGTATTTGGACAATACCGGTTATTGGTTGTTGATCAATCTTTTTAATGGCATCACCCGGTTTTATGCCGGCCTCGGCCGCCGGAGAATTTTCTATCACTGAAGTTATTTGAATTTGCTGGTTTTTCACCTTGGCTCCTTCAGTTGAATCAAGCACTTGGGGTGCGCCGATCATAAAAGCAATGGAAAGGGCCACCATGGCCAAAACCACATTCATAATCACTCCGGCGCTCAGAATAATACAACGTTGCCAAATCTTTTTGGCGGCAAAACTGTCATTCTCTTTTTTATTTTCTCCATCTTCTCCTTTTATTTTGACAAAGCCACCCAAAGGAATCCAATTGACCGAAAAAACAGTGTCCTCTGATTCCATTTTTTCCACATCTTTATTTCCCCAAAAAAACTTTCTTTTTCCGTTCTTTTTTTTCCAACCGCAAATACGGGGCGGAAAACCAAAACCAAATTCCTCGGTCTTGGCGCCAAACATTTTGGCGGTAATAAAATGACCAAACTCGTGGAACAAAACTATTATGGCTAAAACTGCGGCAAAAACAACTATCGTATAAAGCATAAAAATAAAAGTTTATTGAATTTTAATATTATATTAACTTATTTTATTCTATCACAAATACCAAACAAAAAAAAGAGAGTAAAAAATGGATCCATCCGCATTTGATAATTTTTTCACCCTTTATCCTTGGATAACTTTTTTAACCTTTTTCAAGTTATCCAACATAATCTCCTCGGATACCGCCTCCAGATTTAATCTGACTTTATTTTCAGTGTTTGAAGGTCGCACATTAAACCACCAGTCCGACCATTCAAAACTTACGCCGTCAAAATCATATTTCAGATTATTTTTGAATTCCCTTTTCAAACGCTCGAAAACCGCTTGTTTGTCTTCAACTGAAAAATTTATTTCTCCCGAATGATAATACTTATAAAACGGCTTAACCTGCTCGGCAACACTTTTGTCCGAAGCGGAAAAATATTGCAAAAGTTTTAAGGCAACAATCATGGGCATTTCAAATATACCAAAAGGCAGTTTTACAAAAAAATGCCCGCTGGATTCACCGGCAAAAACCGCCTCCACCTCTTTGGCTTTTTCCTTAATTAAAGAGTGTCCCACCCTGGTGACTACCGGTTTACCGCCGGCTTGCTCAATCATATCAACAGTGATTTTTCCGGGACGAATATCATAACAAATAGAAGCTCCGGGATTATCAGCCAAAAATATTTTAGATAAAATTCCACGCACAATAGCCGGATCAATGGTTTGCCCGGTATTATCAATAAAAAATATGCGATCGCCATCACCATCCAAGGAAATACCCAAATCCGCCTTAACTTCCAAAACCTTTTGCTGAAGCTGGTGATTGTTTTCATCTTTCAAGGGATCGGCTTCATGCGCCGGAAAAGTACCGTCCAACTCAAAGTTCAACTTGACCAACTCGCAAGGCAATTCAGAAAACAACTTTTCAAACATGGGTGCGCCGACCGAATTGGCCGCGTCCACCACCACTTTATACGGTTTTATTTTATCCGGATCTCCCCAGGTTAAACTGTAATTCACATGCTCTTGAGTCGCCTTTTCTTTTTGAGTTAATTGACCTCTTGATTCGGTTTTATTGTATTCTTCTTTTTCCATAATTTCCGCCAACCGTTTTATCCCCTTATCTCCACTGAGTGGCACAGCCTCGGTTTTAACCATTTTAAAACCATTATATTCAGCCGGATTATGTGAAGCGGAAATTTGCACTCCTCCGTCATATCCGTCCTTGGCCACAATAAAATAAAAGGTGGGAGTGGAAACAATTCCCACATCACATACATCGGCGCCTTGTTCCGTCAATCCCTTTATTAATTCCTTAAAAAGATCGGGAGAAGATTCCCTCATATCCTGACCAACAACTAATTTTATCTTTTTCTTTTGAGAATTTTTTTGCAAAAAATAAGCCAATGCTCGGCCAAGCCCATAAGCAAAACCTTTATTGATTTGCTCCGGATACACGCCCCGAATATCATAAGCCTTAAAAACTGATTTATCTATTTTCATATATTTATTTTTTTAATCTTTTACTCAAAACCAACATTATAGCCCCCAAGCCAAGAATACTGGCCATCAGATTACCTAAAAAACCGATAAAAGGAACGGACAAAATCAAGACCACCAAAAAGACTCCAAAAATCATACTCCACACTTGACTTATCGGTTTTGATTTTTTGTTTTTTCGTTGGAATTGATTCAATAAATAATCACCAATAAAGGCGCCAACAAATATTTTGGAGACATAAACGCCCACCAAATACAAAGCCATAACTATTGCCGCCAAGGGTATGCCAATCAAAGTGAACAGTAGAAAAAAACAAGAGATAGGAATCAAAAACAAATAAATCGCGCCCTTTCTTAAACAAGCGCCGTCTTGCTTTTTTAGAATAGCCAAAACTTCTTGATAAAACCCGGGTAACACAAAAATCAATAAAACGCCTATAAGTAAAAGACTGAATAAATAAGTAATCCTTTCAGCCAAAAACAACCCGGTTAAAAACTCTCTGTTTATTCTTATCTCTCTAACATCTTTGCTTTCTTTTTCTCCCAAGACAATAACCTTATCCAAGTTTTTTTTATTTTTTATATCGGTATATTCCAAATTCCCGCCTATCTCCAAATTATCGGCGAAAACAAATTTTCCATCATTATTGGCGCGAAGAAAAACATTCCCGCCTACATCGTTTTGAATATCAACTTGTCCGGCGGATAAATTAACATCACCGGGTTGCTCATGAGCTATCACAAATTCACCGGCAACGGCTTCCGTATTCCATCCTACCGAACCTCCCAAATAAACCGTACCGGCGGCCAAAGTCAAATCTTTTCCGACCTTACCATTTACTTTTACTTTTCCGGCGGCAAAGCGCACATTCCCTCGCACCTCTCCGTTAATTTCCAAATTTCCGGCGACTCCGATCAGGTCACCTTTTATCACTCCGTCAATAACGACATTTTCAGCCATAACATAAACATCTTTTTCCATGGTTCCGGATATATCCAAAGTATCAACAGCCTTCCAAACAGTATGACCAATTACCTGATTTTCTGGCACAAAATAATTTTGATCCATACCGCCGTCAAAATCACTTGCTTGCCCCATAAAAGGCAAGGCCAAGAAAAACACTAGAAAAATAATGATTTTTTTTACTTTTCCCATAAATTATTAATTTATTTATCAACTTTTTATTTTGACTTTTCACCCTTAGCATTATACAATATAATAAGAAAAAAGCCCAAATTTCCAGACAAAACTAGTCTAATTGTTTTGGGTATTACTTTTATAAATCCATGGCCAATAAGAGTAAGAAAAAACCAAAAACACCGGCTCAACCGAGAAAAAAGCCTGATAAAACAAAATCAGATTCTCTTAAATTCAAAAGAGCACTAAACAAAGCCAGAAAAAATACCGCTCTTAACATGAATAATTTCGGCCGAAGCGCAATTCAAACCAAGGATTCAAACAAATCAAGATTCGGAGACTTAAAAAATGACCAACAACCTGATTGGCAAGTGGTCACAGATTCAAGTGGTCGCCCAATGGCTCAAATGGGTGCTCTTGGCGCGACCAAGCCCAAGACTAAATCTGAAAGCCCCAAAACAGCCATAAAAAAACCTTTACCTTTACCAAGGCCCGCTACTTCAAGTCAAACAAAAGAACCGACTGAACCGATCACACCAAGAGCTTCAACCGGAATCGGAATTAAGCGACCTCAAGCAAGTTCCACAACCAAGTCAAGTACTACCTCGGCCACCAGGGGCAAAGAAACCAAAAGCCTTGGCGGACCAATAGGATTTTTAAAACGACTGGCTAGCGGAAAAGGCTGTCTACCTATTTTTCCCTTACTGGCTACCGGCATAAGATTTATTTTAATGATGCTCGGTGGATTATTTGCTGTTGATCTTTTGGACAAGGCCTTTGGTGAAAAAGGTTCGGACAAAATTTTGGTCTCCATGGCCGGCTGTTCCTGCGCTCTTCAATTATTGGGCTGTCTTGCCCCCCCCCTACTGATTATTATTTTGATAGCTTCCCTTTTTTCCTAAAAATTAAAATAAAAACAACCTATGAATTTAGCACAAATAAACAAGAAAAAAATCTTTTTGGTTCTTGGTTTTATACTTTTGGTTTTTATTTTCGGGTATTTGATTTATTATCTTTTCTTTAAACCGGCCACTCCGCCCGAAGTCCCGCCCGAAGAAAAAGAAATCACCCAACTGCCCAAAGGAGTGGAAGGCCGACCAAGCGGAATTATTGAAGAAGAAGAGGCCGAGCCAATCGCTCCGGAGGAAGAAATAGAGGAAGAAGAAGTGGTCACCAGAATTCCGACGGAAGAAGAGGAAGTGGAAAGACGCATTGATACCGTAGCTCAAGGCGGAGTTACCAGAACCTCCACTTTGGATTACGAAACCACCTCTTCCATCGTTAAATCAGCTGAAAACAATGATTTATTTGGTTATAATCCGGAAAAAGGAGAATTTTATAAAGTTACACCTGGGGGTAGAAAAGAAGTTTTATCCGAAAGAATCTACAAAAATGTGGAAAACATTACTTGGTCGCCGGATAATAACGAAACTATTTTGGAATTTCCCGACGGCACCAATGTTTTATACAATTTTCAAAACAACAAACAAATCACCTTGCCCAAAGAATGGACTGATTTTGATTTTGCGCCAAGTGGCAAGCAAATTGCTTTTAAAGAAATGAATGACCGTGAAGATCAAAGATTTATTTCCATTGCCAATAAAGATGGCTCGGGTCAAAAATATCTGGAAAATATTTCTTATTCTGAAAATCAATTTGAGGTGGACTGGTCACCAAATAAAAGCGTGGTAGCCAAATTCAAAGAAGGCGCTACAGCCAACACTGCTGAGTTGTATTTTGTTGGTCAGCACGGAGAAAATTTCAAATCTATCAGGGTCAATGGCTATGGACTGCAAACCCAATGGACGCCAAAAGGAGACAAACTGCTTTACAGCGCTCATAATTTAAACTCAGATCACAAACCGCTTTTGCATATTGTTGATGCTAGTGGAAACGATATCGGCAAAAATCATCATTCGCTTAAATTAAACACTTGGGCGGAAAAATGCACAATTGACAACAACAATGTCGCTTTTTGCGCCGTACCAAAAGAACTGCCTACCGGAGCCGGTTTGGCTCCGGAAATCGCCGACACTGTTCCGGATTATATTTATAAAGTTGATCTTAACACCGGTACCAAAAGTTTTGTAGCCGAACCAATGTATGAATACACCATTGATCAGCTTACCTTGTCTAAAGACGGCAAATATCTTTACTTCACTGACAAAGCCGCTAAACAAGTACATTCCATTCAATTAAAATAATAATTTTATATTAAATACATGAAAAAAGTAAAAAAAATAAGTTTAGCTGTTTTTATCTGTCTAATCTTATTTGCCGGTCTGCCGGTTGCTGATTTAAAAGCCAAAAATGAAACAATGACCTTGGAACCGCCCAAGATTTCTTTACCCATACCGGAATTACCCAAATGGGATACCATAAAAGTAAAACCGGGCGAAGAGGTCAGCCTTCCTTGGTTGGTTGAATATATAATCGCTTTATACAAATACGCCATTATTATTTTATCAGCCTTAGCGGTTATTATGATCATGGCCGGGGGGATTACCTATTTAAGCTCCGG
>CAZPBK010000008.1:0-3242 GCA_964584985.1 uncultured Gammaproteobacteria bacterium
TTCCTTTTATTTTAATTAAATATGATTAAATTTTGTGAAAGACAAATTGAGCATGAGCAAAAACTACCGGAGCATATGTTGGTAAATTTGAACTTCGAGCCTCTTGCTGAATCCAAAGTAAAAGATTCGAAATTTGACTTTGACTACTACGACGCTGACATGTTAGAGGCAAAACAAAATATAGGTAACGACCTTACTTTAGAAGCAATGCGTTTTAACTCTATAGAGGACGAAACAATAACTTTTCAATTTTTAATTACTCACAAAGACAAAAAACTTCTTGAGGCAGAACTTCAATTATCAAAATTTAAGAAAAAGGACTTAGAGGCATCAACGAGTATCCAACGCTTTGATAACAGTGGTGAAACAAAACTTCCCAAGGGGTTTGGACTAAAATTTTATAAAGAGTTAATAGCTTTTATTTCTGAACTGCCAAAACGACTAAAGAAGGACATTCATCATTTTGTTTCAATGCATCTTTCATTATCGAAAACGCCACTAACCCCAGAAAGGTGGCGCGAAATATTTGTTCCAATATTAAAACAATGGGATTATGAAGATAGAGGAGATGATACATGGAGCAAAGTCTATGTAATAGACATGTAAGAAAAGGAATACATCCAATAACTAACTATATCCCAACAATGGGTTGCGCTGATCTCATTTGTAAAAGGGTGCTCTATTTGGTACTCTTTTATTATACGAATAGCGTGTATGCGGTTCGCGTATTCCTAGCGAAATATGCTCACCTAAATTTGTTTTCCGTTCAGTCAAACAAACTTCGCATACACGCATACATTATATCGATAAAACTATGAAAATTTCAATAAAAAAAGGTTTTAGCTTTGGTTTAACCTCAGGAGTAATTACAACCTTAGGCTTGATCGTAGGTTTGCATTCCGGCACTCACTCAACTTTTGTTATTATTGGCGGAATACTTGTAATCGCTATAGCGGACGGTCTGTCAGATGCCCTGGGGATCCATATATCTGAAGAATCTGCAAACAATCATTCCCAAAAAGAAATATGGGAGTCAACAATCGCCACTTTTTTATCCAAGTTCCTTTTTGCCTTAACCTTTATTATTCCAATTATGTTTTTACCACTTTTTACCGCAATTATTGTTTGTGTTTTATGGGGATTGAGTTTAATAGCAATATTTAATTACTTAATGGCAAAACAGCAACAAAATATAAAACCTTATAAAGTAGTCTTGGAACATTTAACTATCGCCGTTATAGTTGTTGTTATAACTCATTATGTTGGAGAGTGGGTGGCAACTTTTGGATAGAAGTCTAAAAAAAAACTTTCTTTAAAATCATTTTTACCAATAAAAAAAAGGGGCCGCTGGATGAGCCACCCCCGTAAAGAGTGAAAAAGGTACCGCATTTTACAATGTATATGCCCAAGGCTTCGGTAGTGGAATCAGCTAGTCCGCGCTTTGCCCTCGCTTTATTAGACCACATTTCAGGACCTTAGCCGCTGGTCAGGGAAGGTGCAAATAACCTTTTGAACAAGCATCATTTACAATAATTTCCAGCCCTTTCGCGCTCAGAGCCACCAATCGGCTCCGAGCCACTTTCCCTTTTTCACTGCTTTCATAATAATATAATAAAAAATTCCAGTCAACAAAACATGTCAAACTTTTTTAATCTATTAGATTAAATATTATGAAAAAATCTTTAAGAAAAAACTGGCATTTGGGATTTTTCGGTTTTTTTGGCTTTTATGGAATAATCGGAATAGCTGAACAAGAATGGGGTTTATTACTCTGGTTTGTCTGGTTTATTTGGTTTGTTTATTATATTCCCGTTAAAAATAAACCTAAATCCCAATCTAAATATATATGAATAATCAATAAAAAGCCGGTCTTTCTATTACCTGTTAAATTATTTTCTTATGTTTTTCTAATTTAAAAACTATAAAAAAAACAACTGAAAAATGAAAAAACAAAATCCCTGCCCCGGCCGTCGGTTGAAAAAGCGACAGCAGAACAGGAAAGCAAGGTTGGGAATATGATTGATCTTTTCATGTAAGAATTCTCGAACAATGGAACAAAGCAGTCAATCGTGTGAAAAAATGATAGCAAACGATTTTTGGAAACCTGTTTTGGTTCAAGGCAAAATAAAAAGGAACACAAAAACGGGGTAGCTTATATTTATAAAAAAAGACCGAGCAACACAAACAATATGAAGAAGACTTGGGTTAGGCTGAATAAAACCTTTTTCCCAAATAAATGAATTAAATCATTCTAATTGTATAACATGAAACAAAATGACTGAACTCATTATAACCGCTTTTATTGCGGCTTTTATCCTTCAATTTTTGGACGCTTCAGCGGGTATGGGCTATGGCACACTCAGCGCCATATTAATTCTTTTTAATTTTCCTCCTTTGGAAGCAATTTCCGCGGTTATTTGCACCGGCGCTGTTTTAAGCTTGTTGGCCGGTTTTTTACATCATGGATTTAAAAATATTGACCTTGCGGATAAAAAAAACAAAAAAATACTCCTTGTTTTAATCGGTTTTGGCATCTTCGCCATTACCGTGGGAGTTTTTACCGCGATGAACATTCCTGCCTTTTATTTAAAACTTTATATAGGGATCTTGGTCTCGGCCATAGGTATTTTTATCTTGATTAAAAAATCAAAAAAACGCACCTTTTCATGGAAAAGATTGCTGTTTTTCGGCTCTTTGGCCTCTTTTAACAAAGGCCTTTCCGGAGAAGGATACGGACCGGTTTTGGCGGGCGGACAAATTCTTTCCGGCGTTGATCCTAAAAAAGCGGTGGGAATAACCGCTCTATCCGAAGGGATTGTCAGTTTAGTCGGTTTTAGCTTTTTTATTTTAATCAACGGAATGGCAAGCGTTAACTGGATTTTGATAGTTTGCCTTTTGGCCGGAGGCTTAATTTCCACTCCCTTAGCCGTTTATTTTGTCAAATCAACAAAAACTGAAAAATTAAAATATTTGATCGGCCTAATCAGTCTTGCTTCGGGGCTTTTGATAATAATTAGAATGTTCACTTGACCTTCCCGGAAAAAACCGCATGGGCTTTTAGTATAAAAATTTTTAATAATTAATCAAAATAACTATGTCTAAAAAATCCCGAAAAATATTTTTTGAACTCGCTCCTTTCAGTCGTCGGGGCGTATAACAAGGGACAGGCTCGGCTCTCACCCAAATTTCAGCTTCTTTTTTGTATTCTTTTATGATAAACTTAATAATGAGGAATACAAAAA
>CAZPBK010000008.1:3342-5866 GCA_964584985.1 uncultured Gammaproteobacteria bacterium
CATTAGACAAAATAAATTATTTTAGCCCTATGGCAGAGAACAAGATCGCGCAAAAAATTATTATAACCGGCATGCCATATTCCGGAAAATCTTATGTCTCCGATTTTTTGAAAAAGAATGGTGAAAATGTAATTGACGCAGATAGTATTAAAGGACTTGGACAGTGGTTTGATAAGAGAGGAAACAAAGTAGATTTTCCTCACGATGCAAGCAAAGAATGGCTAGATACCCATGATTTTTTATGGGACAAGAATTTTTTGCACTTGTGGTTAACAGAACAGAAATCAAGTGTTTATATTTTTGGGTTCGCCGCTAACATTCTTGAGTTACTCGACTTATTTGATAAAGCATACTATTTAGATATATCGCCCGAGGTATTGAAACAACGTTTTGTTGAAAACGAGAGAGCAAATCCAATGGGTCAAACAGAAGAACAACAAGAAACAATTTTAAGAGATCTAAGTGACTTCGCCCAAAAAGCCAAAGAAAAAGGATTGATCTTTATTCAAGCAGACCAGTCACCAGAAAAAATTTACAAAATAGTGACGGGCTAAAATAATTTACATCGCGCAACAGCGTGTATGAGGGTCTCGCCAGAGGCGGACAGGCAAGAAAAACTGCGTAAATAATTCTTTATCTAAATTTTTAAAAAATAAAAAATGAGCTTATCCGCTAAAATTCTACACATTTTTCTAAACACCATTCCGATCATATTGATGATCGTCTTGATTCCCATAATAAAAAACGACCATTGGCTGGCCGGTTTATATATTTTAATTATTGTGGTGGCTTTTTTATTTAAACACAAAAAAAACGATTTTTTGTTCCTGTTTTTCGGACTGGTAATTATGACCGCGGCTGAATACTTGTTTATTTCCACCGGAGTAGAAACCTTTGTCAGAAATAGCTTTTTGGGAATCATGCCTATCTGGTTGCCGATTCTTTGGGGCTATGGCTTTGTGGTTATTAAACGGTCTGTGGTTATTTTAAACAAGTAAAATTTAATCTTCCAAAACTTCAATAGTCAGTTTAACTTTTTTTCTATCGCCAACTTTTGGCACAATTGATTCCAGCATTTGACCGAATTTTTTACCTGAATCTTCAAAAGTAATGTGATTGTAGTCTTTATTGCCCAGCTTTTCTATTCGGCTGACCAAAAAACCTTGCATTGATTTTTTCATATATATTTGTTTAAGCTTAATTATAAAATAATAACACATAATAAATCAGTTGAAAATAATTTATGCTGTTTATAAATCAAAAAAAATGTATTGGTTGCGGGGTTTGCCAAAAAAAATGCCCGACCGGCGCCATTAAAGTTAACAAAAACACAGGATTGGCCGTAATTGATAAAGATAAGTGTATAAATTGCGGGCTGTGTTTGCAAAATTGTCCACAAAAAGCTATTTGGGACATAAAAGGAGAATTTACCATTGCTTTAGGCACGGACGACCAAAAAACCATTAAGTCCAAAGAGCATGTGGGCATGTCTGAATATTTCCAAATCTGGCAATACTGGCCGGAAAAAGACAAGCTTGAATTTGTGGAAAATCGGCCAAATAAAAAATACCAAGAAAGCCAGGAAACAGTCCACGGCGATCCGGGCAAAGCCGAAGCTACGGCCACAGCGCTTAAAGGCGTTGATATTTTGATCGGCAAAATGATCGGTCCAAATGTTAAAAGATTAAAATTCAAATTTATTCCCGTGGTTGTTAGGGAAACGGCTATTAAACAAGCCTTGGAAATTATAAAAAATAATTTTGCGGAAATTTTTGAAGCGCAACAAAAACCAGGGGAATTAAGGCGGGGACTGGTTTTGATATAAAAACCGATACTGTTTTTTAAAACAATAAAATTGTTGTCATTAAAAAAAACCGCCCAAAGAGTTGAGCGGTTTTATTGTTGAAAAAGATTACGGCAACGGGGAAACGGATTGTTCAATCAAATCCCCGTCTTCAGGACAATAATCCACAGGATTGATTGGTTTTTTTTGACCCGAATCACCGTCAATCAGATTCAAACTCACAAGCGGAGAACCCAGTCTTTTATCTGCGTATTCTTGGAATATCTTCGCCAAGGTTTTCCCTGACTCAAAAGTAATGGCAAAAGTTTCTCTGGGGCACGCTTCTCCGAGTTTTTGATCTTCCGAACCGCAAATTCTCATAATCAATCTGGCCATTCTGTTCCCCCTTGATAAAAAAAACCGATTATCAATCTGATCCGCCATTCAGACAAGCCGTTTTTTTGACATTTTTTGATTTGATCAGCCAAGACCTTTTCCGCCTTTTCCTGACGCCGCACCCGCCCGGACAAGATCTCATTAGCCACGGCAATATCTATCATATTAAGCTGAATAATGTCAGTGGTTTCACCAAAACCAGGCAGACTCTTTTGGTAAACCAAATAGCTTTCAGCCAAACCTGACAACAATCTTCTTTTTCTTGAGCCAAGACCAATCTTGGCTATGTTTTTTTTGGCAAACAAAAACATTTTCTCCTCCTTGGTTGATAAAAGAACTTAACAA
>CAZPBK010000008.1:5966-45978 GCA_964584985.1 uncultured Gammaproteobacteria bacterium
TTCCACATATTCTTTAAAAACCTTCATCCGTTCCTCCTTGGGTTAAAGAACAATAATTCTGTTGAATAATTCAATTTAACAATTTTGATAAAAATTGTCAACAAATATAAAAAATACCGCTTAACAAAAAGCGGGTATTTTAAAAATTATTTTAACTGATTTTCAATACTTTTTCTGAGTTTGCCAATTTTTTCGAGCCATACTTCTTTTATTCAAGAAATAATACCCATATCCCACGGTTAGAACCAAAATTAACAAAACAAGGCTCAACCAATACTCTTTTTGAACAAAGCATTGACTCAAAATAATCCCCACAGGACACAATAAAAACAAAATTTTGGCCGTAGAACTAATAGATAGATTGTTTATGGCTTGATACCATGACCAAACAAAAATCAACAAAAAAACACCTGTCAGGATAACCCAACTCCATTGAGAGTAATTTACATATAAAAACAATTCCGCCTTCCCCGTAAAAAACGCATAACTCAGCAAAACCAAAGAACCAAAAAACATCTTAGCCCAAGCGGCCACTTCCGGTTCAACTGATTTTAGAATATTTTTCACCAATAAAAATTCCCAGGCTAAAAGCAACGCCGCGATAAAAAACAAAAAATAACTCAGACTAAAATCAGATCCCCACAAAGTAAATAAAACACCTCCCGCAGACAAAAATACGGAATAATTAAAAAATGTTTTTTTTCTTGATGATCTCTTCAAAAAAATCAACAACAGGGTAGTCAGCCAGACCAAAATAGAGCCCATCATAACTCCTTGTTCCGTTGTCCCGCTCAGATCAATCGCTCTTAAAAAAGCCAAACCGGAACCACCGCCTACAAGACCCAATAACAAAAGATTGAACCAACCCTTTCTTCCTATTTTTCCCAATTGATCAGCCACCAACGGAGAAATGACAGTTAAAGATAAAACCAAAGAGGCAAAAAGTCCGCTTAACACCGCCAAAACAAAAATATCATCAACAAAAATTAAAAAGGCGGATTGACCTAAGAAGATTAAGAATCCACCCAATAGAGCGGCGGATAAAGCAAATTTAGTTCCCGTTTTCATAAATTTTTCCAAACTGTGATTATTTTAGAATTAGCCACAATAGGCAGAAAAAATAATTTATGTTAAAATTAGAATAACGAATTTTTCAATAAAAATCAATTTTTTTATTAACATGAACAGAAAAATAAAAACTTGGCTAAAACAAGAAAAGAAAATTTGGCACAAACGATTTTGGCCATCTTTTCTAGCAGGATTGGCGGTGGCTGTTTTAGCCTTGCTTTTCAAAGCCAATTTGCCCAACATTATTCTTTTTGGCAGTGTCGGCGCCTCGGCCGCCATTTTAACCAATTCCGATTCCGAGCATTTAATCAAGCTCCGAACCGCTTTAATCGGCTATAGCTTGGCAATTCTTTTTTCAAGTATCATATTTTTGTTCAACCGGGTCTTGGATCTACCCTTGGCTTTGAACATACTTTTGGTGATATTTCCGGTGACCCTTGCTCAATTCTTGCTCAATTCTTTTCATCCGCCGGCTGTGGGTGCTTCACTGTCCTTTATTCTGCTGGATAAGGACATTAATCAATTAGCCAGTTTATTTATCACCATTTTGGTCTTGCTAATAATCGTTCGAATGATTACCTATGTCTTTTCCAACAATCTTTCTGTAGAAAAGTTCTGGGACGAATTTAAAAAATATTTATAAGCGCCAAAAAACAACCAAAGCCCCCTTTAGAAGGGGTTTTTTATTTTAAATTCTGACAATCACGACAATACCCGTAAAAAAACAAGCGATGATAAAAAACACTGAACTTATGCCTTTTGGCAATCTGTTGCTCCAATTCGCTTAGCTCTTCCTGAGAAATATTTTCAACCTTATCACATCCCAAACACACAAAATGATAATGGTTATCCAAAATAGCCTCATAACGCACATGATCCTTGGTATAATAAAGCGGAATAATTGATCCATGATCCTCTAAAACTTGTAAATTTCGGTAAACAGTGGCAAAACTTATTTTTGGCAATTTTTTTCTTACACCTTGAAAAATTTCCTCGGCCGTTGGATGGGCGAGTGAGTGCTTTTTTACATGATTATAAATAATCTGACGCTGATTGGTCATTCTTCTACCAACTTTTTCCGTCATAAAAAGATATTTTAAAAAACTTTATTGAGAATAATTCCTATTTGTATTGTATTATTAATAGGGCGGTATGTCAAAAGTTATCCACAGATTTTTTTAAAAAACCCCCCTTGCTTAATAAAACAGTAATAACTCAGATCCAATATCCAAGAAAACCGTGCCCCCCACCCCACTCTTGAGGCAAAAACAATCATTTTTACCGGCTTTTTATTGTTAATTGTTCGGTATTATCAAAAGCTTTTTTTAGTAAATCCAGACTTATCCCCTTTTCCACCAACCGCACCTTATCCAAGTCCGCCCCTGTTTGAGGATGCTTGGCAATCATAAAACTACAACAGTCTTCATAAGGCAAAATGGAAGGTTCATAAGTTTTTATCTTTCTGGCGATATCTATTACTTCGGATTTATTAAAGCCGATTAACGGGGTTAATTTTATATTTTCTGAAGCTTTGTAAACAACTTTCAAATTATCCAATGTTTGAGAAGCCACCTGAGAAACACTGTCCCCGGTAATTATTGCTCCGGCTTTTAATTTGAAACAAAAAAGATCAGCAATTTTTAACATTATTCGACGATAAACCAACATGCGTAAATCAGCCGGGACTTCGGCCACCACTTTTTTTTGCAAGTCCTCAAAAGGTACAATAAAAAGTTCTGATTCGCCCTGAACAGCTCCCAGCCTTTCCACAATTTTTCGCAATTTCAATTCTACACCTTGTCTGTTTATGGTTTTGTTTTGAAAATGAAGAAAAGTAACCTTGACTCCCCTTTTCATCATTTGAAAAGCGGCCACCGGACTATCCAGCCCTCCGGACAAAAGACAAATCGCCCGACCGGCCGTTCCGACCGGCAAACCGCTAACGCCTTTTTTTCTTTTACCCACGACAAAAGACTTTTCCTTACCGACCTCCACGCCCAAGACCAATTCCGGATTTTTTATCTTAACCTTTAACTCCCAATCACCCTTTTTCAAAATATAACCACCGACAAGTCTACTTATTTCAGGTGAAGTAAAATTAAATTTTTTGTATTCTCTGCTGGCGATCATCTTAAAGCTGTTTGGTTTATAAAACTCACAAATCTCTAAAGCTTTCTTTTTTATAACTTCCAAATCGGTTCGCACCTCCGCAACCGGAGCGTATTTGGCCACTCCGGGAATAAGGCTTAAAGCTTTTTCCACCTCTCTCGCCTGTTCAAAATTAAGCTCTTTTGAAAACTCCAAAACCAGCTTACTCCCCCGTCCGACAATATTCAGAGGCAAGACCATAAGCTCTTTTAAATTTTTTCTCAATTTATCAATGAAAAACTTTTTGTTTTTTCCCTTTAGGGTTATTTCATCAAAATAAACAAGATATTTGGAAAACATGTTTTTTATAAAAAGTAATTTATTAACATGCTGATTATAATACAATTTGGAAAATAAACCAAACAAATAACATAGTTTAGCTAAATTTACCAAAAACCTTGACAACAACAAAAAACTGTGCTATAATTCTTATAAGATAAAGCTTAAAATCTTAAATATATAACTTAATTAACTTAGTTAAAATCAATATGCCAAATTTTGAAAAAATGCCAAACACCGGCAAAAAAATAAAAGACAAATCCATAGACCAACCGGATGATGAAAAAAATATAGAAAAAAGAATGAAAGCTGTTCAAGATTCATTGGAAAGAGAAAAATATATTGAAAATTTCGCCGAAGAATTGGTTGAGGAACAAAAAAAGGAAGAAGAAAAAGCCAGAAATGAAATAGCCAACAGCTAATAAGTCAACACATTTAATAAACTTTAATGTAAAAAATATGAAAGAAAATTTATCAGAATCAGCCAAAAAATCACCTGAAAAACCTGCCAAAGAGCAGGAAGGAAAAGTTGAGATTGAAGAAAGACCAAAATACTTTTTCACTGAAGATAATTGGTTGGAAATAGGACAATACGCCTACAAAAAGGACAAAACCGGAAAATGGCGTGAAAAACTGGCCGATAAAAAAGGCATTCCCGGAACCTATATAAGTAAAGATAAGGCCAACAAACTTAATAACGCTTACGGTATAGATCAAATTTGGCAAGAACACCAAGAAGCGGAAACCTCAAAAGAAGAAACCGAAGAACAAATCGGTAAATTAAAAGAGCAAATTAAAGATGAAGAAAGCGAACAAGAAAAAGTTGAAAAACAAAAACAGGAATTAGTGGATGAAGTTGTTGAAGAAAACAAAAGACAGGAAGTAAAAAAAGAGGTAGTGGCGCGAAAAGAAAAAACAGACCTTGCCGAATCCAAACAAGAAGCCATAAACAAAACAAAGAAAAACATCCAAGAAGCTACAACCTTCGGGGAAATAACCTCGGCGATTGAGTCTGTCAAAAACCAAGAGGTTATTCTGGACAAAAAAACCGGAGAGCCTTATGCGGAAAGAGATTTGGAAAAAATGGTACAAATCATAAATCAACTAAAAGAAAACTCAAACCGTTTGGAAAAAGAAAAAATGACCAAAATGATAAACTCATTGACCAGAACCATGGGCATTAGAGATAAAGTTCAAGAATTAATGACTTCGCCTTACCGCGAAGAAGAAGTTAAATTCAAAAAAAGCTTTTGGGGCAAAGCCATGGATAAACTAAAAGGCCTTTTCGGTGGAAAAAAAGAAAAAGCCGAAGAAAAGGCTCCAAAAATCGGTGATATTTCCAAGGAAGAAATTGAAAAAGCCGAAGCCCAATATGAGGAAGAAGTTTCCAAAACAGCCAGTCCTTCTTCAAAGGCGACCGGCATGGAAGAACGAGGTGAAAAACACGATAAAAAGATGGGTGAAAGTCCAAGAAAGTTCTAACATTCTCAAATAAAAAAACAACTCCGCGTATATGGAGTTGTTTTTTTTATTAAAAATTTTTTATCTGGCAATAACAATGGAATCGGAATTTTCCGACTCGCAAGCTTGAATATGAACAATACCGGTAGCATCACGCTTTATCACATAACCGGTTCCTTCGTCTCCGGCCGTTGAACCGCTATCCCAGGTAACCTCTCCGGCCGGACTGACCGGCACACTGCCCAAATAACCTTCACTGACCAAGCCGGACATATCAACACAATTTCCATCCGTACTGACATCTTGATCGCAATTGGAATCATTATCAGCGCAACCGGAAGTCATAGTGGCACCGTCAACAATCATATACCACTCCCCCGCAGTCATTGAATCAACGGCACTTAGATATGAACCGCCGTTATCCACTTGATCAATCTTAACCGCGCTGAGTAACCCTGAAATATCCGACCATCTGGATGAATCGCGAGCATCGCGAAACCTGGTCAAAGGATCCAAAGCCACAAAGACTACGGCCGCTATTATGGAAATAATAGCTATGACTATCAAAAGCTCTATTAAAGTAAAACCTTTTTTATTATAAGTTTTCCCCAACATACTCTTTTACACAAGGCTAAAATAAAATAACTTATCTGGCAATGGCTATTGATCCGGTATTTTCCGATTCGCAGGCCTGGACATGCACTATACCGCTGGATTCTCTCTTAATCACATAACCGGTACCTTCATCACTGGCTCCTGATCCACTGTCCCAAGTGACCGAGCCGGCCGGACTGACCGGAACACTACCCAAGTAACCTTCACTGACCAAGCCGGACATATCAACACAATTTCCATCCGTACTGACATCTTGATCACAATTAGAATCATTATCAGCACAACCGCTAACCATAGTGGCGCCATCAACAATCATATACCATTCACCCGCGGTCATTGAACCGACTGAGCTTAAATAGGATCCGCCATTATCCACTTGATCCACTTTTACCGCGTCTATTACCGCGGAAACATCAGACCAACGAGCCGCGTCTCGGGAATCTCTGAATCTGGTCAAAGGATCCAAGGCCACAAACACAACCGCCGCTATTATGGCGATAATGGCAATGACTATCAACAATTCTATCAGAGTAAAACCTTTTTGGGTTTTTCTACAATTCTTTTTTTCAATCATTTTTCTTTTTTGTTATGAATAAATTTTTACTGTCTTTTATCTGGAAATAGCTATCTCATCGGTATTTTCAGACTCGCAAGCTTGAACATGCACTATACCACTGGCATCTTTTTTTATCACATAACCGGTACCTTCATCACCGTTCGCAGCTCCGCTATCCCAAGTGATCGATCCGGCCGGACTAACGGGCACATCACCCAAATATCCCTCGGTAACCAAACCGGACATATCAACACAGTTTCCCACACCTGAAACATCTTGATCACAGCCGGTATTATTATCGGCACAACCACCGGTCATTGATGCTCCGTCAACAATCATATACCATTCACCCGCGGTCATTGAACCGACTGAGCTTAAATAGGATCCGCCATTATCCACTTGATCCACTTTTACCGCGTCTATTACCGCGGAAACATCAGACCAACGAGCCGCGTCTCGGGAATCTCTGAATCTGGTCAAAGGATCCAAGGCCACAAACACAACCGCCGCTATTATGGCGATAATGGCTATGACTATCAAAAGCTCTATCAAAGTAAAACCTTTTTTGTTTTTTTTAGACAAAACCTTCTTAAACATAGAATTTAAGTTTAATTTTTATATTTATATTCAAACTGATTATTTACATCTACCGAGAAATAGCGATAGTATCCACATTTTCCGCTTCACAGGCCTGGATATGGATAATACCTGAACTTTCTCTTTTTAATACATAACCGGTCCCCTCATCTCCATCACCGGATCCATCATCCCAAGCAATAACTCCCTCAGGACTCACGGGGACATCGCCCAAATATCCCTCATCAACCAAATCTTCCAAATTAACACAGTGATTGTCGCTATCCACAGCCTGAGCGCATGAAGAGTTATTGTCATCACAACCCTGATCCATATCACCGTCCACTATCATATACCACTGGTCAGAAGTCATCGTAGTAATTTCTTCCAAATAATCCCCCCCGTTATCAACCTGATCCACTTTTATGGCATCAATCACCGAAGAAACATCAGACCATCGCCTGGCATCTCTTGAATCACGAAATCTAGTCAAAGGATCCAAGGCTACAAAAGTAATGGCCGCCAAAATGGCAATAATGGCTATAACAATTAAAAGTTCTATTAAAGTAAATCCTTTATTTGTTTTTTGAATTTTATTAAAGCTAAAACAATACATAAAAATAAAAAATATTTTTTCTTTCCATTTTATTATAACATTTTTTTCTTAAATATTCTAATCAACATGCTTCACCTTTTCCACATAAGAAGAATAAACCCAGCCTTGTTCGTCCTCAGAAATTTTAATCTTAAACCAATCATCATCTTCTTCCAAAAGAAAATACTCCTCCCCGGGATATACCTTTAAAATGATGGAAAAATCAGTTCCCGCGCCTTGACGCACATTAAGCCAACCCAAAGAGTTTTCTTTTATCAAAACTTTTACATTATTAACCTGCTTACCGGAACTGTCCTTTTCTTCAATATTTACTTCCTTGTCTTTTTCTTGTGCCGAATTCATATTTTCTTTATTGCTTTCAGTCTTATTTTCCTGGTTTTCCTGCTTTTCCCGATTTTCAGAGTCCGCAGAAAAATCAAGATCCGTTTTACTGGAAATATCTGCTTCGCCGTTCAATAAATAAATATATTCATTCTCCGAAATTAAAGCACTGATATAACTAATTTTATCCAAAATAAACTCATTGCCCTTAACTTTATTTTGGATCCTTTGAAAAACCTGTTTATCAGCTTCGGAGGCGGAAAAAGCCAACCACTGATCCGCCAAATTGGCTTTTACCGTTTTTTCATGTTCTTCTTTTATATTTTTATCGGCAATCAATCTTCCTCTTATTCTATCAGAAGTATATTCCCGGGGATTGACGGCTACCGGCAACTCAAAAGAAACCTTTTCAGAAAACTTATAACCCGATAAAACCGTTTTATTTTCCTCTTGCTTCTTTTGAGAATCAAAATAATTGCGTAGCCAAAAGGCCCCGGAGACAAACAAAGCTCCAAAAATAACAATTAAAAGCAAAATTATTATTTGTTTTTTGTTTTTCTTAATTTCTTTGTTTTCTTCCGATACTTCCACCTCCTCGGCCTTCACTCTGGTTTTTATCGTTTCTTTTTGCTTTGTTTTTTTCTTTTGTTTTCTCTTTTTTGACAAAAGCTCAAAGGCCGGATCTCTCTTCCTCCATTTCCTTTCAAGTTCTCTGACCGCTAATCCCATAGCCTCAAGGTATAAAAAATTATTTTTTTCTCCATAAACAGAAGTTCCCTTAACCACCTTGATTTTTAAATCAGTTGCCAGATAATCACTAAGCCCTTTTAATCTGGCTGTTCCTCCCACCAAAATAATTTTTTCAAATTTGTTTTTATCCTTTTCTTTTTTTGGTTCTGAATTTGCGTAAACATTATTTATGTAAAAATCAATCGCTTTCTTCATCTCCTTCACTATCGGTTGCAAATGTTTTATCACAATAGATGAACCTTTTGTCCCTTTCTTCAAGTTAATTTTTTTCTTTTTTTGTTCAGCTTGTTTTTCACTGATTTTCAGCGACTTGGCCAATTCTTCAGTCAAGTATCTTCCGGCTCTCAAAATAGTATAAGAATGTTCTAATCCCCCGGAAGTAAAAATGGAAATATTTACGGTTTCAGCACCAAAATCACAAACAATAACCGGTTTTTTAGATTCCTTAAGTCCCAAACTTCGGTAAACGGCCAAAGTTTCAATATCAAAAATACGAAGATCTAAATCCGATTTTTCAAAAAAATCTTGCCATTCTCTAATAACTTTTCTATCGGCGGCCACCGCCAATATTGTTTCTTTTTTCTTGTCTTGTTTTATTTTTTTATAAGAATAAACCAGATCATCTTCCGGCAAAGGCACGGTTTCTTTAACCTTTTGATTGACAAAATCTTCTTCTTCCTTATCATCTTTTTTATCTCGTAAAAAAACCTCCGTATAAACTTGTGATTCAGGCAACCCAAAAACAATTTGTTTTTCCTCAATCGAATTTGGTTTGGCCTTTTTAAAAACTTCTTTTAAAAATTTTCGAAGTTCTTGGGGATTTTTTATTCTCCCTTTTTCCACAATGCCGGGTTTCAATTTTATTCTCCCCAAAGAATTAATTTCTATTTTTAATCCGCTTTTTTCCATTTCCGCCACCTCAACTGTATGATCGGCAATATCCAAGCCAATGGCTTTTTTGTTGAATAAATTTAACATAAAGTATTAATTTTCCACTTCTTGCCACGAATCAATAATGATATCGTCGCCGGAAATGGTTATTTGCGCTTGTATTTTTTTATAATAATTATCAATAGAACTTTCAGAAATGACTGTTCGGTCAGAACCGCTACCGGTTACCCCTATTATACATGATCCATCATCAATATTTAAATTTTCTCCCGAATATGACGAATCAAACCTTAACTTTATTAAAGCTTCCTCCATACAAGCATCGGCCAAAGAAAAAGCTCCACCCGCTTTTTGCATGGTATAGCCCATTTCCAATTCACCCAATCCCAAAATAGAAGCCGTATAAGCCATAACCAAAACTGCGGCTGCAATAATAACTATGGTTAATAAAGCAGCCACTCCTTTTTTATTTTTTTTATTATCATTATCTGTTTTTTTCATACTCTACTCTCTTAAACTGACTGCGGTTTGCCAGCTTTGACTGTATTTATAATGCCCATTACCATCAGAATCATATTCAACGCTTAGCTCAATTTTTATATTTTCTTTATTTCCGATTGAAGTCAAATCAGTAAAAACCAAATTGGTTATTTTTACCTCATCGCTGGTCACGGCCAAGGGCGAAGATGTTCCTTTGGTCAACCGCAAAATTCCATCATCAGCCGTTAAATCGATTATGGTGGGATCATCAACGCTCTCATCCATTTGCAAAGACAGTACTCCGGGATCGGAATCAAAGGTTGAAGCGCCGAGATTAACCGCATCGGCCGATAAAACGCTTTGACTTATCAGGTGTAAAGCTTGTCTGGCGTTGGCTTGAACTTCTTGCTGGACATAAACCTTATTGCGCATATTTCCTATTGATAAAACAAAACCAATAAAAGAAGATAAAACCAGACCCAACACTCCGACATAAACCAAGGTCTCCACCAAGGTAAACCCTTTGTTATTTCCATTGTTTTTTGTTTTTTTAATAAAAATTTTCATTTTTTTAACACTCTACTTATAATCAATCCTTATTTCACTTAAAACCGGAGTTTCCGTACCATCTCCGCTCAAACTGACTTTATAGCGAACCCATTGATTTCCATTCAAAGTTGTCGGTAACAATGTTCCCTGTGAATCCGTAACGCTCTGCCAAGCGGTCCAGGTCCCGGGTGTTCCACCGGAATCCGGAGCCGTGGCCACTTCCAAAGAAATGGAACAACTGCTCGGAACGGTTTCATCCCATTCAATAACCTGAACAGGAGAAACATTTCCCATATCAAAAGCCGAAGAAACTAAATCCCCGCTGGTTTCATAGCCTGAGGTGGCTGAATAAAGATGGATGATTGTTCCGCTTTCACCCACCGCCCAAACATCATTACCGCTTATGGCTTCCACATCATTAATGGTTTGAGTGGTCGGTATTTCTTGGAACTCCCAGCTTACCCCGTCCCAAACTCGGGCTTCATCAGCCTCGCCAAGAACCCAGCCTTTATCAGAATCAAACATGGATATGCTGTTCCAAGTATCCCAATCAATCCGAATATATTGACTCCAAGAAGAACCGTTATAATACCAATATTGACCGCTTTCTCCCACCGCCCAACCTTCGGAAGCGCTTACCATATAAATTCCCAATATATCTTGCCAACCCTGATCACTGTCCTCACTCCAGGAAGATCCGTCATAATATAAAATTTTACCGGAATCTCCCACAGCCCAACCGGTTCCATCGGACAACATAAAAATTTCATTTATATCTTCGGAAACCGGTCCGCTAAACTCGGTCCAAGTACTCCCGTCATACTCGGCCATATTATTATTACTGGAACCTCCGGCAAAACCGCTGGTAGTCGAAGAAAAGGAAACCGTTGTCCAATTTTCATTGCCTGTATCCGTATGTTCAGACCAACTTGAACCGTTGTAATGCAAGATCTTTCCCGAACTACCGACCGCCCAAATATCAGAGCCCGAGACCACATCAATTCCTTGCAAATTATCACCAACAGACGAACTGATACTATCCCAATCGTTGCCGTTATAATTTATAATTGTACCACTGTCTCCCACCGCCCAAATATTATCTGAAGAAACAAAATCCAAAGAGTTCAAAGCTTCACCGGTTGGTGCATTATAGACAACTGTCAAATCTTCAAGTTCCGGACTTTCAGACGGATTGTCACCGCGAGTCAAAGTCAAACGATACTGAATATATCGGGAATCGGCCGAAGAGATGTCTTCACCTGAAAAATCACTCAACTCACCACTCCAAGAACTCCAAGAAGAATCCGGAGAAGCCGTATTGCCACTCCTGGTGGCTACAGTCAGATCGCCTCCGTCCGATAAATTCTCCGTCCAAAAAATATTATCCCAAGTGTTTATTCCGGCTCCTCCGTCAATAACCTCTGAATTAAAAGTACCGGTTGAATCGTAAAAATTATTGTACTCATATATCCCCATTCCATCGCCAACCACAAAACCAAGGTTCTCATTTAATAAAAATATTCCATTCCAATTTTCACTGCCCGTATCGGTTATTTCAGTCCAAGAGGTCCCGTCATATTGAATAATCACACCATTTTCTCCGGTCGCCCAAATATTATCGGAAGATAAAATATGTAAATCGTTTAAATCTTCCCCGGTCGGTGAACTAACGGAATCATCCCATGCACTGCCGTCATAATGAGCAATCACTCCGTTTTCGCCCACCGCCCAAATATCATCGTTAGCCACCGCTTCCATAGCATACCAACGCTCATTTCCGGTATCCGTATCCATTCTCCAAGCCGGATCTAAACTGTATTCAAAAATTTCACTGTCATCACCAACTACAAAACCCAAGTTTTCGTTAAACAGATATATTCCGTTCCAATCTTCATTTCCGGTATCCTTATCTTCTGACCAGGAACTACCGTCATATTGAATAATCACACCATTTTCTCCGGTCGCCCAAATATTATCGGAGGCTAAAATACGCAAATCATTTAAATCCTCACTTGTCGGCGAACTAACGGAATCATCCCATGCACTGCCGTCATAATGAGCAATGGCCCCTTTTCTTCCCACTGCCCAAATATCATCATCAGCCACCGCTTCCATGGCATACCACCGTTCATTGCCGGTATCCGTATGCAAAGACCAACTTGAGCCATTATAATACCAAATCCGACCATTACGTCCTCCGACCCAAGCACTTGAAGAATCAACAACTGTGATCGAATAAAGGTCCGTACTATTTGGAACGGTGGTTTTGCTCCAAGTTGAACCATTATATTCAGCCACTGTTCCGCTGTCACCGACCACCCAGCCGGAATCAGCATCCAACATATCAACATCATTCCAATTTATCCAACCGGTATCCGAGTCCTGACTCCAATCGCTACCATCATAATGCCAGATTTTTTCACTGTCTCCGACCGCCCAAATATCGTCATCAGCGATTAAAGACAAACCGTTCACCCCTTCCCAACCGAAATTATACTCCTCCGTCCAATCAGTGCCGTCATAACTCATAAACTTGGCATCTTCACCCACGGCCCAGCCACTGGTTTCAGAAGTTAAAACAACATCATATAAAGCTTGCCAATCACTTCCACTATCATCATGCTCAAACCAATCTAATTCACCACTATAACGCCAAAACATCCCCTTATCTCCACCCGCCCAAACATTATCAAAATCAAAAGCTTCCAAACAATAAATATCCTGAGCACTTGGAACGGTGGTTTTGCTCCAAGTTGAACCATTATATTCAGCCACTGTTCCGCTGTCACCGACCACCCAGCCGGAATCAGCATCCAACATATCAACATCATTCCAATTTATCCAACCGGTATCCGAGTCCTGACTCCAATCGCTACCATCATAATGCCAGATTTTTTCACTGTCTCCGACCGCCCAAATATCGTCATCAGCGATTAAAGACAAACCGTTCACCCCTTCCCAACCGAAATTATACTCCTCCGTCCAATCAGTGCCGTCATAACTCATAAACTTGGCATCTTCACCCACGGCCCAGCCACTGGTTTCAGAAGTTAAAACAACATCATATAGAGCTTGCCAATCACTTCCACTATCATCATGCTCAGCCCACTGGATATTTTTAGCCAGAATAACACTGCCTTCGTTTCCGGAACCACTTGTTTGTGTTCCATCAAAACTGCCGGCATTAAAATCAACATCCGTGGTATCTATGGCCAGAGTACCGGCCGCGTCTTGCCAACTACCATCTCCTCCGCCACCGCTAACCGTGGCCAGTTTTATTTCACCGACTCCGCTGACATCCACTGACGAACTTGAATCATATTTAGTTGCATCCGACCAAAGGCTTTGACCGGATCCGCCCGACCAATCAGTTTGAGTCCAAAATACGGAATTCCAATCGGTTAGATACAAAATTCTTTGAATTGAATTGGTTACCCCCGGATTGGATGTCCACTCAACGCTCAAATCAACTCTTTTACTGTATATATCATTATAATCCCCGGGACAATCCACTATATTATCGGAATCATTTCGGCAAATATCGGAAAATGAAATGGTTCTGGTAAACTTCCCTATTGTCTCATCAGTTCCTTCTCCATCAAAATCCCATTGGTTACCACTGATGGAAACTGCACTTTGATCATATATAATTTCATTCCACGCTCTATCCTTAACAGCTCTAACAGCCTCGGCTCCCTGTTGAACTAAAGCCTCAGCTCGTATAAACTCGCCTCCTTTCAAAAGAGAAGTAAAACTCCCGGCCACCATGGAGGTCATAGCCGCGCTAATCAATGCAAAAACAGCCAAAGCAATAATTATTTCTATAATGCTCTGACCGTATCTTTGACTATAATGTTTACTGACTTTGGACTGTTCCGATTTCATTTATTTCAATGGTTTTACTTGAACCGATTGTTTGAGAAGCCACTTCGATCGTTCCGACCATATCGGGATTTCCCAAACCTTTGGAAAAATTAACCTCATCCGACTGACCTGAACCCGACAAACTCCATTGAAGTTCAACTTCTCCGCCTAAATCAAAATTGCGATCATAAGAGGCTGTTCTGGTGGAATAAGAATTCCCTTGATAAGCTACATAACTGTCGGAAAAAAATTTTATTCCATGAGCTGAATCACTAAACCGCGCCATAGATTTTTCTTTGGATATCCGCAAATTTTGTATCAATAAACTGGTGGATTCATTTATTTGACTCTTTACCTGCAAACTGCCATAAATAGGCACGGCAACCACCGCCAAAATAAGACTAATGGCAATAACCATTAAAAGCTCCACCAAGGTAAAACCTAACCTATCTTCTGATATTACCCGTAATTTCATATATTGGAGTAATTATGGATAAAGCCAAAAAGGCCACCACCGCCCCGATCACAATAAGCAAAGCCGGTTCAATTACGGTGGAAAGAGACTTGGTGGCATTGTCTACCTCTCCGTTGTAAAAATCTCCGAGATAAAACAAGGTTTCTTCCAATCTTCCCGATTCTTCACCCACTTTTATCATTTGTATAACAATGGCCGGATACAAATCTTTAAAATCAGACAAAGAACCGCTTATTTTACTTCCTCGGGACACATGAGAACTCACCTTACTCAAACTTTTCCTAAAATAATAATTATTTAAACTGTCCTTGCTTACTTCCAGAGCTTCATCTATATTTAAACCACTTTTTAACAGCATAGCCAAAGTCCGACAAAACCGCGCCAAATTAGTATCACTGGAAATCTTTTTTATCAAAGGGATCTTCAACAAAAGCCAATGCGTTACCGGACGAGAAAACCTTTGTCTGGCCAACCAAACCAAAAGAAAAACAAATCCCAAGATCCCGGACAACAACCAACCTCCGTAATCACGAATAAGATGGGAAAACCAAATCAAAAACTTGGTGGTAATCGGTAAATCCATTTGCAACCCCTCAAACAAAGGAGTTATTTTCGGTAAAACAAAAAAAGCCAAAGCCATTCCAAGTCCAAAGGCCACAACGGAAACCACGATCGGGTAAAACATGGCTCCTTTTATTTTTGATTTTAATTTCCTTTCTCTTTCCAATTGTTCAGCTATATTGGCCAAATTTTTTTCCAAATTACCGGAAACTTCTCCCGACTTGACCACATTGATAAAAAGCCCTGAAAAAGTCCGAGGATAATAGGAGAAAGATTCAGACAAGCTTCGCCCCGCTTTAACTGATGATAAAACTCCGGTCAAAACTTTTTTTAATTTTCCGCTTGATTGATCTCTGATAATCTTCAAAGCTTCAGGCAACGGCAAACCTGACTTAAGCATTATACTTAAATGTTTAGCCAAAAGAACTTTTTGTGACAAACTGACTCCGAATATGGATATTTCCATTTGAAACAAGCTCTTTTTTTCTTTTGTTTGTTTTTTTGATTTTTGTTTTTTCATATTTTAAACCTATTCCTGGCTGGATCTAAGGACTTCTTCCAAGCTGGTTTCTCCATTTAAAGACTTTTCCAATCCATCCTCCAGCATGGTAATCATACCTTCCTCTCGCGCCGTTTCCAAAATTTCGCCACTGGAAGCTCTTTGAGTAATCATTTTTTTTATCTTGTCGGAAATGGGCAAAACTTCAAAAATACCTGTTCGACCTCTATATCCGGTATCTCCACAAGCTTCACAACCTACCCCCTTGTAAAAAGTAAGTTTGGCAGGATCTTTTTTTCTTTTATTTTTCAAAGCTCTTTTAAGAGCCTTATCTTCTTTAAACATTTTTTTGCCCTCTTGGCCCAAATGATAAGACTGCCGACATCTTTTACAAAGCTTTCTTACCAACCTCTGAGCTATAATAATATTAACGGTTGAAGCCACCAAAAAAGGCTTTACATCCATATCAAGTAACCGGGGCAAAGTGGTCGCCGCATTATTGGTATGCAAAGTGGACAAAACCAAATGTCCGGTCAATGCCGAATTAACAGCTATGCCGGCGGTTTCCTTATCCCGAATTTCTCCCACCATGATAATATCCGGATCTTGTCTAACGATCGCCCTGAGTCCTTTGGCAAAAGTCAAGTCTGTTTGTCTATCCACCTGAATTTGCGAAATACCTTGAATATTATATTCAACCGGATCCTCAATAGTGGAAATATGAACCTTGGCACTGTTAAGCAACTTTAAAAAAGAATATAAGGTCGTGGTTTTACCGCTACCGGTCGGCCCGGTGACCAAAACCATTCCGTGCGGTTTTTTTATGGCCTTTTTGGCTTTTTTCAAATTAGACCTGGAAAAACCCAAGTCAACCAAACCGAACTGACGATTCTTGGCGGACAAAAGACGCATAACCACATTTTCCCCCTCAGTAATCGGCACAATGGAAACGCGAACATCCACGGCCTCTGATTTAACCTTAAAACGCAATTTTCCGTCTTGAGCCCTACGATGTTCATCCGTCCTGAGCCTGGCCAAAACCTTTATTCGAGATAAAATCAATTTATGCAACTCTTTGGGAAACTCTAAAACTTTATGCATTACACCGTCTATTCTAAAACGAACAACCACTTTTTTTCTCATAGGTTCAATATGTACATCCGAAGCCTTGTTATAATGACCGTATTCCAACAAAAGATCAACCATTTTTATAACCAATTCATCTCTCTGATTTCTACTGATTGAATCATCTTCCAAACTCTCAATCAATTTGGAAAATTTTTCTTTCAAAGAACCTTTGTACAGCTTCAAAGCTCTTTTCCAGTCGTTCGGAGTTATATAATAAGCTCTAACTTCCTGTCCTGTTCTTTTTTCAATAAAATTTATTGTTTTAAGATCATTCGGATCAGTCATGCCCACACCGACATAATCTTTCATTTGATCAAAAGCAATCACCCCCTTGTTAGCGGCCACCAATTCCGGGATTAAATGTAAAACCTCTTTCTCAATTTTTTCTCGACGCAAATTGACATAATCAAAGCCAAAATCTTCGGCTATCAAATGCCCAAGCTGAGAGTCCTTAATCAATTGCTTTTCAATCAAAGCTTCTCGCAAATCTTGTCCCTGAGCCGAGGCCCTTTTTTGCGCTTGCTCAAAATGCTCCTCTTTTATATGCCCCGGGTCAACCAGTAATTTTCTTAATTTTTCCTTTGAAACCTTCATATTATTTTTTGGATAAGCAGTATTTAACTTTTTCCACGACTTCTTTCATGGAATGATCGGTTTTTACCAAATAGTCCAAAACACCCAATTCCTTCCCTTTTTTAATATCGGATTCCTGTCCCAGATTGGAAATAATAACCACCGGTATGTTTTTCATGCCTTTGTTCATCTTCATCTCTTCCAAAACCTCAAATCCGTTTTTTTCCGGCATAACAATGTCCAATAAAACAAGATCCGGTTCTTTTTCCTTTATTTTCTTCAGTGCCTCAACCCCATCATAAGCCGGAATCACTTCAAACCCGGCTTTTTCCAATCCGGCTTTATAAGCTTTGGATATAAACCGATCGTCTTCAGCCAATAAAATATTTTTTTTATTTTCACTCATAAATTTCAATTTTAATATATTTAAAAAATTTTTATCCTTTTTGCTTATATATAAATCGTACAAGCTTTCACTGTTTTTCGCAAGGATATAAATTTTTATTCAACCTTAACTTTTGGCTATGCCTTTTTCACCTTTTTTCCTGCTCATGCCTTTTTGCGGTAATTTCACATAAAAAGTCGTACCTTTTCCTCGGCCTTCCGACTCAAACCAAATCTCTCCACCCGCCTCTTCCACAATCATCTTATTAATATATAATCCCAATCCCGAACCTTCCGGACGCGCTTTTTGCGCTTTATCCGATCTGAAAAACTTGTCAAAGATCCGATCTTGCTCTTTTTTGGGAATACCTATTCCCTTATCCTTGACACTTAACAAATAATCATTTTTCTTTTTTTGCAATTTGACTTTTATCTTACAACGATCCTTTGGTGAATAATAAATAGCATTGGTTAAAAGATTATGAATCACCTGCCTCATCAAAACGGGATCCAAAGAAATCTTAGACAACTTTTTCTGCGGTTTTTCAAAATCAATACGGCAATTCTTGTCTTCACTCAACACACCTGAATCATCAATAATTTTTTGAATAAAATCTTCAAACCTGATTTTTTGGGGTTCCACTTTCATACGACCGCTCTCCAGCCGAGAAACATTCAAAAGCTCATTTACCAAACTGATCATCCTTTCAGTGGACTCACTGACATCTTCAATATAATCCTTTTGCTGTGCGGTTAATTCTCCGGCTTCTCCATCTGCCAAAAGTTCAATAAAAAGTTTGATTGAAGTCAACGGAGTTCTAAGTTGATGGGAAGCCACGGAAACAAACTCCGATTTCATCCTATCCACCTTTCTTTCTTCGGTTACATCACGAAAAACCACCACACAACCGGCAACTTGACCGTTTTTATCTTTTAACGGAGCCGAACTGTCGGCCACGGGTATTTTTTCCCCTTTTTTATTTATAAGTAGCGTATGATTGGTCATAAATTGCGTCTCACCGGTCTCCATGGCTTTGTCAACAAAATCATTATTGGTTTTTTGATCCTTCTCATAAACAAAACGAAGAACTTGATCATATTTTTCACCCAAAACATCTTCAGCACTAAATCCGGAAATGTCTTCAGCCACTTTATTGAATAAAACAAGTCTGTACTCTTTATCTATAACAAAAACCGCATCGCCAATGCCCTGTAAAATAGCTTTTAATTTATCCTTCTCCCACTGAGCCGTTTTTTTCTCTTCTTCCACATCTTCCAAAATATTCATAATGGCCTTTCTTTGTTTTTCCAATTCTTGATAATTCCTCTCAATCTCTTTAGTCTGATTCTCAACCTTCAAATCAACATGGGCTCTTGCCTTTTTAACGGCTTTGAGCATTTTATTAAAGGCTTTACCCAATTCTTCAAACTCATCCCCGGTTTTAATAGTCAAACGAGTATCAAAATCTCCTTTGGCAATGGAGCGAACCCCTGATAAAAGCTTTTTTATGGGCTTAAGTACCTTGGATGCTAATTTAACGGAAACAGCAAAAAGAATACTTACTATCAATATGTAAACAAAAAAGCCCCAGGCAATACTGGAAAGACTAAATAGCCTTATGGGGGACATGGAAATTCCCAGAAAAAAATTATAATATTGACCGGACTTTAATTCCAAAGGATAAATTATAACCTTTATATCTTCCCCTGTTTTATAATCAATTCCGTTTTTAATCAGCTGGCTTCTGGCTCCCAACCAAGGACTTTCTATCCTTTTTCCCCACATCTCCGGATCATTGGCCAACTCTACCTTGCCGTCGGAGCGTACCACCCACCAAAAAAGAACATCCGGAGATTTTTGCAGTTCATAGAGAATTGAAAAAGGCCATATCCCTTTTTTATAAGACGACTCTATGCTCTCGGCAACAATTTTAACCATACTTCTTTTTTCTTCAACAATGTGTTTTCTTTGTGTTTGGACTTGCAACAAAAAGCCGATTACCAAAGCGGAAATCGTGGCAAAAGCAAAAATCACTACTATTCCCATTATAATTTTAAAAGAAAATGACTTTGTTTTTTTTATCGGCATGAAAATTCAATATGGTTAGATAAATTTTATAATGTATATCCGTTTTTATTTCAAGATTGTTTTCATCTATTCTTCACAAAAAATAATAACCGAACTGACCAAGTTTTGATGAGTATTTCCCACCCCCTCCAAAAAAAACTGTTCCCCGAAAGTAAACATCCCCAAATAGGGAGCCTTAATTAACTTTTCGGAAATCAAAGCGGGTATTTTTGTCCTTTCTGTTTTGGGAATGGCTCCCAAAGCGCCACCGCAAAAATCATAAAGAGCAAAACAAACACTATCTTGATCAATCTCCTTTTTGTTCAAAGCCTTTTCAATAACCAAACTGGTTCTATTCAACAAGGTCTCCCAATCTCCGTGTCTGAAAACTATCTTATCACCGGCTCTAACCTCGGCAAAAACCTCTAAAGATCCCTTATCCGCATCAATGGAAGCGGGATGAATGGTAAGATAGTTTATTTTTCCATTGTTAGCCAAGACCTTGGACAAAGGATATATATTTGATTTATTAAGAATACTTCCCCCACTGATTAATTCTTGAGAAAATTTACCACCGGTCCAGTTATTGTAAACTTCGGCCGCAGGCCGATTGTCTATCTCATAAATAATTCTCCCCTCGGCTCTGGTTATTAATCCGCCTTGTTCAGACAAATCATAGCCCGATTGACTGGCCCAGCTTATTTTTATATCATCACGAACTTTATTATCAATATAAACCATGGCCAAACTGACTCCCTCGCTATAAATACGCCCATTGGCAAATTGTCGCCATTTATTTTTTATTTCATTGTCGGCGCTACTCCCCCCAAACACCGGTACATCAGGACCAAGTATCTTTTTTATTTCCAACAACACTTTTTCTTCAAATCCGGGAGCCGAAGTCATGAAAACCAATTCCGGTTTTTCTTCTGAAAAATCAGCAGTGGCCAAGCCAATGGCCTCTTCCACCGCTTTTTCCGGAGAAGAATAATCAGCAAAAGAACTTCCCCCAACCGCAAATTCTATTTTTTCACTGACAACCCCCAACAAAGATAAAGAACCGGATTCCCCTTGATGATAACCGTCATCGGTCAAGGTCGCCAAATGCGAAGTCCCCCCAAATATTTGTACCGACGGCCAAACAGTATGTATTTCTCCTATCACAGTACTGTAATCAATTCCTTCCGTTGCTTGAACAATCAAAAAATCAGGAGACTGACCGTTTAACCCCAACCGAATGGAATACATGGCTTCATCAACCGCTTTTTTGCTATCTTCATTCACACTCCAACCGGAAGCTACCTTTATTTTCTCAGATTCTGATTCAGATACTCCGTTTTGTTTTATAACATACGCCGATTTGTTTTCTATTTCCAAAAATTTTAATAAAACAACAACCAAAGACAAAGCCAAAACGGAAAGAAGGATCACTATAATCCAGATTTTATTTTTTTTCATAATTTTTGGTCGCAAGGCGTAAGCCTTGGGTTTATTTGTTTTTTAATCTTTTTAATTCTTCTTCCAGATCTTTAATTTTTTCTTTGAGCTCCATCATCTTCAGTTCCCTGCCGGTCATAATCCGGTTAAGTTTTTTTAATCTCTCCGTTCTTTTCTTAACTTTTTTGTCAATGTTTTTCTTGGTTTTCTCCACCTCTTTGGCCATTTTATTAAAAGCTACAGCCACCTTTTTTACTTCCTTTTCTCCCTCTTCGGGGACAAACACATTATAATTACCCGAGGCGATACGATCGGCTGACTTTTTTAATTTTTCCAAATGATTCAATGAACCGGAAATAAAATAACTGATCAAAACAATGGCTCCGACAGCACAAAAAGCCACAAACAAAGACAAATAAAAGGCTATTCTCTGAGCCTCTTTGGAAAAAGGAGCAACTCCTTCAATTATCACAACAAAATAAGGATACTTTTTTATATGAGAAAAGGAAACAATCTCTCTTCCCACGGAGGCTTGATCGTCTTCTTCATAAATCAGGCTTTGTTTATTTTCATAAATAGCCTTTTGCACCTTTTCATAATGTAGTTCTTTTACCTCTTTAGGGTCTATGTTTTTTTCCTTCCACAAACTCTCCGCCGTCTCCTCACTCAAAGATCCCAAGGATTCAATATTCATCCCTTTTTCCGAAGAATAAAGAACCAAAGCCTGATTATTGGCCAACTTAATTGTTCTTTTTTCATCGGTTAAAGATTTAATTTTTTCATGGATGACTTCCGGTCTTAATTTTATCACGGCCACGCCGATCAGATTGCTTTCAATGTCCCTAACCGGCGTAGAAAAATAATATCCCCACTCACCGCTGGTGACTCCCAGCTCCACACTTAATTCCGAATTTCCTTGCACAGCACCTTGAAAATATCTTCTAAAACCATAATTTTCCCCGACAAAACTCGGATCAGTGGAAACCAAGGTCTTTCCCTTAAGATCCATTAAATATATGGCGGAATATCTATTGCCTAAATTGAATTTTCTCAATAGACTAACAGTTTTGTCTAAATCTTCTTTCAAGGGGTCTTGCAAAATGTTAATAACTTCACTTTGCCTGGCAATAGTCTTGACCAGAGAGGTGGAAAAATCAAAATTCTGAGAAAAACAATCAGCAACTTCCTTGTTCATATCTACCAAATGATTTTTTTCATTCTCCAAAATACTTTTTTCGGAATATTTGTAAACAAAAGCCACCGCAGCCAAACCGCAAATAAAAATAATCAGCACTATAACCAATAATAATTTATTTTTTAAGCCCAAATTCATGAATTTATTTATTATTGTTTTTATCTTTTTCCAACTTTTTTATCTTATTTTTCAATTCAATCATTTTTAGCTCCCGACCGACCATTAATTCATTAAATTTTTCCAGCTCCTTGGTTCTTTTTCGCAATTCATCTTCAGCTATTTTTCTTTCGGTGATTTCGCGAGATACTCCTAAAATTTCTTTTATATTATTTTTTTTGTCTCTTAAAAAAGATACATTCATGGAAATCCAAGCCAAAGAACCATCTTTTTTGTATTGTTGTATCTCCAATATCCTGGTTCTATCTTTATACACCGACGGATCTCGGTCTTTGGCCATTTCTTCTTTTAAAAGTCTTTTTATTCTTTTTAAAGTTTTCTTGGGATATTTTTCTTCTACTGATAAACCGTAATACTCTTCCGGACTATAACCCAAAAGATCTTCCACTGACGGAGTAATAAACTTTACCCCAAGTTTTAAATCAACAATCCAAAGCATATCGGTCATATTATTCAAAATCCTTTGCAGTCTTTTCTCAGTCTTCTTTCTGTCAGTAATATCTCTTATGGCCGCTACTCTGGATTTACCATTATAATCATCAATATTTCTTGCTTGAATCTCCGCTATGAACTCGTCTCCATTCTTTTTTTTCAAAAAAGCTTCATATGGTTCTTCAAATCCGGTATTTATTTTTTTATTAACTTTTTCTTCAGACTTTTTGGACACAAAAAGTTTTATCAAGTTTTTTCCCAGTGCCTCATCCCTCGTATACCCGAAAATCCTGGAAAAAGATTTGTTAACCTCTTTTATAACCTTGTCGGTATGTATAATAATTCCTTCAAAGGTCAGACCGGAAAGCTTCTTAAATCTTTCTTCTCGGCCTTTTAAGGTTTTTTCCAATTTTTTTCTTTTGGTTATATCCAATAGAGAAGCTACACTTTTACCGGTTTCCGGAATCATCTCAACATCCAGAATCACTTCATGTCTTTTACCTTTTTTATCCAAAAAACCAAATTCATATCTATTCGGTGCCTTTGCCCCGGGAGATCTTCTGTTCCGGTGATAAGCTTTCATTCTGTTCATGTCTTCTTGGCAGACAAAAGAAGTCCACTTCATTTTGTTGACTATTTTTTCCTTACTATAACCTGACAACTCTTCAAAACCGCGATTGCAATAAGAAATAATTTTGTTTTTCTCCAAAATAACAGTCGCCGTTCCGGTATGTTCCAAAACGGTTTTATATTTTTGTTCAGCTTTTTCAAGGGCTTTTTCCCTTTTTTTCCTCTCGGTAATATCTCTAACAATAATCACTTCTCCGACCACCTCTCCTTTATCCTTAATCAGGCTGGCGTTAATCTCAGCAACAAGATATTTTTTATCCGCCTTTTTTATTTTAATCTCATAAGGATCTATCTCGGCGCCTTTCATTCTTTCGGAAAAATTCCTTGCTATTTTTTTCAAATCTTCAAAAGAAAAAAGGTTATTTAATTTTCTTATATCTTTTCCAATAAAATCCTTTTTATCAAAGCCGGTCATTATTTCCATGCTAGAATTCAAGCTCAAAATATTTCCTTTGGCGTCCACTTCCAAAATTCCATCACCCGCAGAATTGACTAATGTCTCATAACGCTGTTGGCTTTCTTTTAACTTTTCTTCCGCTTTTTTCTGAGCGGTAATATCTTCCGATACCCCCTCTATACATCGGCCTTCATCGGTAAGATGCCCGGAAAACTTTATCCAAACCACTGATCCATCCAACTTAACAAAAGGAGCTTCAATTTTTTTTACTTTACCCTTTTTCTTTATAATCTCAAGCATTCTTTTTCTATCTGAAGCATATAGATAATGATCAGCGATATTATAATCCGATTCAAAAAGCTCCTTCCGGTTTTTATATCCGGTAAAATCCACCAACGCCTGATTGGCCTCCAACATTTTTCCGGTTTTAACATCTGTACGAAAAAAAGCCACCTGTGAATTTTCAAAAAACTTTCTGTATTTTTCTTCGCTTTTTTTCAAGGCTTTTTCCAATTTTTTTCTTTCGGTTATATTTTCCGCCACGCCTTCAATGTATTTACCGTTTTCACTTAAACGAATAGAAAACCTGAGCCAGACTTCTTGACCGTCACTGCGAATAAAAGGAGCTTCCTCCCCCACCATTTTTCCGGTTGTTTTTAATTTTTTTATAAGCTTGGCTCTGTCTTCTTTGTTTTTGTAATGCTCGGAAATATTATAATTGGCCTCAAAAAAAGCTTTTTTATTCTTGTATCCACTAAACCGCGCCAAAGCCTCATTAGCCTCCAACACCTCTCCGGTCTTCATGTCCGTTCTAAAAAAACCGACTTGAGCATTTTCAAAAAAACGCCTGTATTTTTTTTCACTTTTCTCCAAAGCTTTTTCCAGTTGCATTTGCTTTGTGACATCTTTATATACGGAAAACAAAAAACCGTCTTCTCCCTTATAAACCCAGTTTTCCCGCCAACCGATCAATCTCTTATCTTTATACTCGGAAATCGGATGATGCTTTGTCTGACCCGTCCGCCAAACTTCTTGAAAAACCTCAAATAGTCCGAAGTCCTTAACCGCAGGGAACACCTCGGTAACCTTTTTGCCGATTATCTCCTTTCTTTTTATCTTATCTATTTGTTCCGCTCGCGAATTCACATCAACAAAAACAAAGTTTTCTCCGTTTTTAATCGGTTTATATACGGCCACGGCCATATTCATGTTGTCAAAAAGATTTTTGTATTGTTGTCGCTTTTGTTCCAAAGCCTTTTTTGTTTCCGCCAAATCCGTAAAATCTTCAATAATAATAACCAATTTTGTTTTTCCTTTTAGCTTTATCGGTACTCCGGTAAATCTTTTTTTTACTTTTTTGCCTCCGGAGACCGAAGCCGAAAAAACCACCTCGGTTTTAAATCTACGCCCCTTTAAGCCTTGCTTTACTTGTTTGGATAAATCTTTATGTCGGCATAAAGTTATCTGAGAAATATTTTTCCCCAAAATATCTTTTTCCTTTTTTCCAAAAAATTTCAAAACACTTTCATTTACAAATTCAATTTTTCCCGAACCATCCAACACACATAGTCCGTGTGGAGATTTTTTTATAATCGCCCAAGGGTCTTCTCCCCTTTTTACCATGTTTTTTTGGTCTTTTTCCGTTAACATAAAAAAACCCAATCCCTTGTCTGCTTGATCGGGATTAACCTTGAAAACAGTTTTGAACTTTTTATATTCTCCGGATTGAATCATTATCTCGTATTCGGCGCTGTGACTTTTTGTTTTTCCGGCAGACAGCCTTTTCATTGCGTTCTTTGCCTTGACTCTGTTTTTTGCTTTTATTTTTTCAAGCCAAAAATCATTTTTTTCAATAAAATCAGTTTTTTTGTATCCAAAAACCTTACCAACCTCCGGACTGATATAAGTAAATTCAAGGCCCTTGTCCGTAATTTTGAAAGAAAAAAGAACAACGGTAAAAGGTTGCTCTTTTCTGGAATTAAAAGTTTTTTTTTCAGATTTGTTTTTCCTATTTTTTGTTTTCGTCATAACTCCGTACTTCAATTTTTCAAAATATTCTCAACAGTTACGCTCTGAAAGTTGATTATATATATACTATACCACAAATAAACCAAAACATAAAAACTTATCAACAAATCTGTTTACTTTTTAAACTTTTTATTCCGCCTATAAAAACAAATTCCATCCTGTAATCTCGGCAAAAAAAACCTTTATAATAATTCCGGCATAATATAAAATTCAAGATTTTTATAGTTTGAAATCATAAAAAATATTCCGGGGAAAGATAATTTTCACCTCAAGCGTCCTGCTATATTTCATGATCATGTCTGAGACTTTTCAAATATTATAATTTTTATTTTTCACGAATTTCACAGATCAAATAAAACTTTAGAATATTATAGCGTTTAATTACTTTAAACCTTTTTGGAAAATAACTTTTTGTACGACAAAAATCCAATAGTTGTTAAGTAAAAAATAATACATATGATTACGGTCATTATAATACCAGGATATTCCCCATTAAATCCGTCGACTGAAGAATGTTTCAACCATATGCCCGCATAGGCCCATATTAATACTGAAATATAAAAAATATTTTTGTCTTTTAGCGCTCGGCCGACACCTATTATCGCCCCAATCAAAAGAACTATAATTGTCCAGACCACTTCGGAAAGACCAAACCCGTTCCAGCCAACACTTACCAAAAAAACAGTAATGTTAGCAATAGTAGCCACTGTGATCCAACCAAAATACACACTGAAAGGTAAACGAATGAATATTGTATCAACAAGAGAATACTTTTTCCGGTTTATTACATTGGCAATCTTTATTAAATAAAACAATAACACAAACATAATCAAAACCGAAAGCCAGACAATCCCATAATGCCAAGCAAAAATCCATAAAATATTAGCAATCGAAGTTATAATAAAATATATCCCCACCAAATAAAATGTTTTCTCCATTTTTTTCTTTCTTTGCCTGAGAATAAACTGATAAACAGAATAACCAAGCAAAAGCAAATAAATTAATCCCCAAATGGAAAAAGTCACGCCGGCCGGTGTGAAAAGATTGGCAAAAGAATCTGAAGCCTCTCCGGTTGTTACTCCACCAATCGGCAAAGCGTTAGCTAAATAGTTTACAATCACCATGGCAACATAGGCAATAACCACAAAAATTTTTAAAATTAAATTTTTTTTCATAATTTTTTATAAATATTTTATATATTTATCATATCATATTTTCTACTTTATCTTAAAACCTCTTTTTGAATATGAAAAAACGACGCTCTCGCGCCGCTTAATATTTCTTGGCTCGGAGACCTGGACTCGAACCAGGATTAACAGGACCAGAACCTGTCGTCCTACCATTAGACGATCTCCGATTAATTAATTTTTTTGTTATAAAATATGTTATCTTTGAAAATCAAAATCTGTCATCTCCGCCTTTGTAAATCTGCCTCGGTAAGACGGGCTACCATTAGACGCCTGCCTTTGGCAGGATATCCGATTAATGGATCTATTTTACTACATCAATTCCCCGTCAAATTCCTTGGCCACATTTTCAGCGGTTTCATTTAAATCTTTTTTTACCGTCGAAGAACCGTTACCGTTGGAAAAATCCGATATGGAAAGACTCGGTTCAATGGCGGTCTCCACCGCAGGATCAAATCCCATGGTTTGCTTCAAGGCTTGACGCAAAACATTTTGACTGTCCACCTTTTCCAACCTTTGACGCTGAAGTTCAAACAAAAAACCAATAATTATTTTGTCAGATTGGCAACTTATCGGCTTACCCATGCGAAGAGACATATAAACACCATAATCCTCCAATTTGACTTTTTCCAAAATCCGGGCCCATCTCTTTAACAATTCATCCAAGTCAATATTATCTGATTTATTTATTTTTTTCAAGTCTTGATGATCTTTTCCACTATTTTCTCTATTTTTATCTTTTGATAAATCTTTTTTTTGTTCATTTTTCGATTTTTCCACAATTATTTCCTGTTTTTTTTTCTCAAAACCTTCTGAACTACTTTTTTGTTCAAAAGACCCTTTTTCTTCCTTTTTTGGTTGTTCATAGACTTCTCTTTTCGTCTTATTTTCTAAATTCACTTCTGATCCTCCTCCCGAATCGGTCATTTCAAAAATTACCATTTCCAAAGGTAACTGGGAAATAAAATTATCATCAAAAGATTTTCGGGCTCTAAGTATTTTTTTTATCAACAAAGAAACATTTTGCGTTGAAATCTCAGAACTTAAATTCACCAATTTTTCTACAATATCATCAGGAAACTCAAGGCTTAATTCTTCTAAACGATTATTTAGCTTATAAATCAAGACTTGTCGACAAAAAAGTAAAAATCCATCAATAAATTGGTTCAAATCCATGCCTTGCCTTAACAATCCGTTAACCAAATCAATAGCCTGTCCACTACGATTTTTTATAATCATTTCAAAAAATTTATAAAAACTTTCATTGTCCATTTTCGGCAAAATAAGCTCAGCCTTTTCCAAAGTAATATTTTTCTCACCAAGGGAAAAAACCTGTTCCAAAAGACTTTCCGCATCGCGCACACAGCCTCCCGACTGCTTGGCAATAACTTTTAGAACATTTTCTTCCACACTCACCTCTTCTTGTGCGGCAATCCACTTTAATCTTTGCAGCAAGTCATTGAATTGGACTTTTTTGAAATCAAATCTTTGACAACGGGAAATTATAGTGGCCGGCAATTTATGCGCTTCAGTGGTGGCCAGAATAAAAATCACATATTTCGGGGGTTCTTCCAAAACTTTAAGCAAGGCGTTAAAAGCGGAAATAGACAACATATGAACTTCGTCTATGATAAAGACTTTATACTTGCTCTTGCTGGGAGTAAAACGAGCATTCTGAATAATATTTTCCCTAACATTATCCACTCCGGTATGAGAAGCCGCGTCTATTTCAATAATATCCAAGGCTTTCCCCTGATTTATACTTTCACAGCTTTGACATTTATTGCAAGGCTCTCCGTTATTTTGGATATCCAAACAATTGGCCGCTTTGGACAAAAGACGAGCCATAGTGGTTTTTCCGGTTCCTCTTGGTCCGCAAAAAAGATAAGCATGAGCCAAACGATTACCGGCCACCTCGTTTTGTAAGGTAACCTTGATATGATTTTGCCCTGAAACATCGGCAAAATGTCTGGGACGATATTTTCTATACAAAGCTGTGGACATAATAAAATATCATTTTTTTAACTTAACTTATTTTAACAAAAACAGTTCTTTTTGGCAAATAAAAAAAGTCCGGAAAAATCCAAACTTTTTTATGTAAAAAAAACTATTTTTTTACTATATTTTCCACAGCCGCCCAACGGCTACCCCCTTCGGCCGGAATAAGAAAAACCACTTCGTCTCCGGTTTCTCCTTTATAATAAGTAACACTGGCCGACAAAAGCCGCCATTTTTTTCCATCAGCCATAGCATAGAACTGTAAACTTTGAGGATCCTGATAAAGTTCGCCGGTTTTTCTAATTCTTTCAATTGGTTTTATTTGTTTATAAACAAAAGCTCCCAAATTATTAATAGTTAATTTCAAAATATCACCTTCCACCAATTTTGATTTGGACGCATAATTAGCCGGAACATCATAAACTTGTCCGTCGGATCCAATCATAGCTTGACCGTCAAAAACTCCTTCAATTGTTTTTTCATTTTCACTTTTATTAACCTCCGAATTTCTTTCTTTTATTTCATTCATTGATTTCTCAATCAATTCGTCATTTTGACCGCTGTGATCGGCCACTACGCCTCCGGTTACCGCTGTTTTTAATTTATCTAAGTCCTTTTGCATTTGATTCAAAGCTTGTAAAACTTCCCCGGTGGACATTTTGTCTTTATCATCTGTTTTTGTTTGTTTGTTTACATTCTTTTTTCTTTGTTTTGAATTCTTGACTTTTTTGTTTTTGTTTTTAAAAATTCCGAACATAATTATTCTGATAATTATTATTTATTAAAATTTATTCATTCTTTCACTTATTTCACTGGTAACAATACTTTTGTCTCTTCCGTATTTTAACTTGGACAATTTGGCGATAGCCTTGGCCAGATCCTGATTTTCCTCCGGTATATCCAATTCTTCATGTGGCAAAGTTCCCATATTAAATCCCGGCGGATTGGCATTGTCAATCAAAAGCTTTACAAAACAATTAAACTTGGGCACATTGAGAAAATCCGCCTCGTTAAACACCGGATCAAATTCTTTAGCCAAAAGTTCAGCATCGTCCACCCCTATTCTAAAAGCCACCTTGGTTCCCACATTACCGAAAATAGCGTCTCTAAACTTAGTATCTCCCTGCTTTACCAATTGGCCGATATATTGGTGGGCAATTGTTAAACAAAGACGGTATTTTCTAGCCTCGGATAAAATAACTTCTATACTTTCGGTTAAAAAGTTTTGAAACTCATCAATATATAAATAAAACTCTTTTCTTTCCTCTTCAGGCATATCAGAACGATCCAAAGCGGCCATTAAGATTTTTCCGACAATCAACATGCCCAAAAGATGCGCATTAATATCCCCCAACTTTCCTTTACTCAGCTTAACCAAGATTATCTTTTGTTCATCCATGGCTTTTCTAAAATCAATAGTGGTTTTTTGTTGAGAAATAATCGGTCGCAAAAAATCATTGGCCAAAAAGGGCGCCAATTTACTGGTTATATAAGGAACCATATTTTCCAAAGAAGCTTCGCCACCGGCTTTTTCCGCTTCTTTTTCCCAAAAACTTTTTACGGTCGGCGTTTTACATCTGGACAATTTTAATCTTCTAAACTCGTCGTCAGACATCACCCTGGGTACTTCCATTAGAGTTGATCCTGATTCCGGATCATCCATAACCAACATACAGGCATTTTTAAAATACTGTTCAAACATCGGACCGCCGGTGGCTCTCAGATCATACAGTTTATCCAAAATATTCATTACCTCATTGACCACAAAAGTTTTTTGATCCGTATTTTCATATTCCAACATATTTAAACCAAAAGGACGACTGGTATCAGCCGGGTCAAATAAAATTACATCCTCAGCGCGTTCCTTGGGGATATGAGCCAAAATATTATCCAAATCATCACCATGGGGATCAATATAGCAAACTCCGTGTCCGTCTCTGATATCCTGCATGGCCATACCGGTGGCAAAATAAGTTTTACCGGTTCCGGTCTGACCAATAATATACATATGACGATGACGATCCTTGGTTTTCATGCGAACAGTGGTTTCTTTGCCTCTGTAAAAATTTTTACCCAAAACAATCCCTTCTCTGGGCATATTCATCGGAGCCGGAGCTTTCTTGGCCTGTAGCCATTTTATGGTCGGGGTACTGTTTATTTTAGGGAAAGGGAAATGATAAACACTAGCCAATTCCTCGGTATTTAAAACAAAACTTCGTCCCTCATCAAATTTCCGATAAATAAAATCATTTATCAACCGCTTAAACGGCCGGGATACTTTTTCAAAACGATTACCGAATTTAAATAATTTATATTGACTGAAACTGTTGCTGATATTGTGAAGATAAGCGTCCAACTTGGCTTTATTTTCACTGGAAACAATAATCCTGATATTGGTATCCACGCCGGCTTTGTTACAGGTCTCTTCAATGCCTTTAACCTGCTCCTCTTCAAACGGTGACAAGCGATACTGTTCAGGAGGCTGTTCGGGCGAATCTGATTTGCCCTTTGGAAAAAAACTTCTTAATGAAGCAAAAAAACCTCCCTTGGCTTCTTTATAAGCGTCTTTAAACTTTTTACCCTGCTGCATTTTGGAAGCCACTTTTAAACCAAAATCCCGCCAACCGGGTTTGGCCGACTTCATAATAATCTGAATGGCCGCTCCGTCTTTTTCATCAACCTTGCTTAAAGCGTTAATCACTGAATTAAGCGGATCAGAATCAGCTTTTTTATAAGTTTTTATCGGCAAAAAATCCGCTTTAGCCAAGCCTAACATCATGCCCTTGATATAGCCCTTGGGAGTGAAAAAATTATAATCCGGCCTTTCCTCCAAATAAGCATTGGGAAATTGCGCGGTAATCTGCTCTTCCACATAATTTTGGTAATGCGCCGGTACGGCAATGAAAAAATGAATCTTGCCATCCAAAACCGCCATTTCCAAAGAAAAAACATCTTTATGCCCAAACAGCCAAGCTTTAAATCCCTTTTCAGATTTAACTCCGGCCAAAGTGGCAAACAAAGACTCCATAACTCCTATTTTTTCTTGCACTTGTTGTAGATTCAAATTATCGGCTTCTTGTTTGTTTTCCGAAGCTTGAGGCATGGTCACCAAAATAAGCTTACGCTCAAAAGCCTTACTGACCTTGTTTTTCCCCAAAATAAAATAGCGAGCAATTAAAACGACCGCTATTAAAACCACCCCGAACAAAACCATGACCAAAACCAACAAAAGCATTGGATTGTTTAAAATACTTTGAAAAAATGAAACATCAACCTCCATTGAAGGCATACTTATTGTTTTTTAGTTTTTGTTTTTCTTTTTTGGCTTTGCTTTTTTTGGTTTTTTCCTTGGAAAAAACTAATCAGCCCGCTTAACCCCTTTTTCAAAATCCGGTATTTTAAACCGTGTATCAATCCGGAAACGGTTTTCACCTTTGTTCTGACTTCCAACATAACTTGATCAGTCTGCTTTAGAACCTTTATCAAATAATACAAGGCCCAACATAAAAACACGGTAAACCACAACACACAAAAAGCCATAACCACATAAAACAAATCCTGACTGGTTTGAAACATAATTTTTTTGTTTATTTTTGTTTTTTATCTCTCTATTTTCTTATTTTTGCTTTCAAAACTTCTTCCAAATTCTTTACCACATTATCATGTTCTTTTTCCAGTTCTTTCATTGCCAAGGTTCTCTCCTCCGACTGATAAATAACCCGACAAGTTACACTCTTGGTATCCTCTTTTATTTTATCATTTTTAAAGACATCTAACAATTCCACCGTCTTGATAAGTTCCGGATTCACTCCTTTGATCAAATCTCTTATTTGTGCCCACTGAACCGATTTTTTCACAAACATGGAAACATCCAATTCCACGGCCGGAAAACGACTGAATTCTTTAAATTTTTTTACCGGTTGATCAGCAATGGCCAATTTACTCAAATCAATCTCCCAAACCGCGGCTTTAAAATCCATTTTTTCGGCCACCAACGGATGAAGATTGCAAACATATCCCACTTTTTCCCGACCAACAAAAATATCCAAACTTTGATTGGGATAAATCCAAACACAAGAACTGTTTTCCGATGATTGAAAATCAAAATTCATATCTAAATTTTCAGCCAAAGCTTGTATTAAACCTTTTGCCTGAAAAAATGTTTCCTCTTTATCCAAGTAAACAATTCCGCCGGCTTTTAAATTTTGTTCGGGCAAATAATTTTTACTGTCCGGTTCAATCATCTCTCCTCTTTTTCGCTTATCAAACACTTTACCGATTTCAAATATGTTTATTTCATTATAAATATTTATATTTTTTTGCACGGCCAATAACAAGTTGGGAATCAAACTTTTTCGCATCAAAGCCAAATCCTCGCTCCAAGGATTTTGCAATTCAACATGGTTCAAGGGACAATTTATTTTTTGTAAAAACTTTTTACTGACAAATGAATAATTATAAACCTCATCGGCTCCACCGTTTAAAGTTAAAATGCTTTTTATTTTTCTCTCCAATCCACGAAGTTTGTTCTCCGGAAAATACTGCAAAGACACCGCTGGCATTTTAGGCTCCAAATTATCATAACCGTAAATCCTGGTAATTTCTTCAATAATATCTTGCTTAATGCTCACATCTTTGGTGGCTCTCCATGTCGGAACCTTAACCAATAACTCTTGTTTTTTTTCTTTAACCTCAAATCCCAAGGAGGTTAAAATGTGAAGGACTTTTTTACTATCAATTTTCTCACCGATACGCTGTTCAATATATGACCAATCAATTTTTATCGGGCCTTGATCCAAATCAAATTTAGCTTGATTTTCCACGGGGCTTATTACTTCGGCTTTTGGATTTAAATCTTGAATTAAATTGACTGCTTTGGTTAAAGCTTTTTCGGCCAGGTTGGGATCCAAGCTTTTTTCATAACGAATAGCCGCTTCACTGCGCAAATCTAAACGACCGGCGGTCCTTCTTATTCCGGTCGGCTCAAAATTGGCCGACTCAATAATTATCTGTTTGGTGTTTTCATTGATTTCCGAATTGGCTCCGCCCATAACTCCGGCCAAAGCCACCGGTTTTTCTTTGTCGGCGATAAGCAAATCTTGTCCGGTTAATTTTCTCTTTTCTCCGTCCAAAGTGGTTATTTCTTCTCCGTTTTTGGCAGGACGCACAATTATTTCACTATCACTTATTTTATCGGCGGAAAAAGCATGCAAGGGCTGACCCAAATCATACATTATATAGTTGGTAATATCTACTATATTGTTTATCGGTTTTTGTCCAATGGCTCGCAGTTTTTTCTTTAGCCATAAAGGTGACTCTTCAATCTCAACATTTTCCAAAACTACAGCCATGTATCTGGGACATTTATTAAAATCTCTAACCTTTACCGTTAAATCCTTTTTTTTATTGGTTTTTATTTTATTTAAATCATAAGGTCGTAATTTTAGATCATAAATGGCCGCTACTTCCCTGGCCAAACCGTAATGTCCCCACAAGTCAGGACGATTTGTCAAAGATTTATTATCAATTTCATAAACAATATCATCAATGCCAAGAACTTCGGCCAAACTTTGTCCCGGATGACAATCAAAATCAGACAAATCAATAATTTCTTTTTCTCCCGGATCGGTAAACAAATGATCCAATCCCAACTCCGTAGCCGCGCAAATCATACCATGGCTTTCCTCTCCCCTGACTTTAGCCGGTTTCATTTCAATTAAATCTCCCTGACCGTGCCAACGAACCCGAGATCCGACCTTGGCTAAAGCTACGAACATGTTTTCTTTTAAATTACTGCCACCGCAAACAATTTTTAATTTATTTTCTCCATCGTCCACTATGGCTATTTTCAGCTTGTCGGCATTGGGATGTTCTGTCAATTTGGTAATTTTTCCGACTACCACTTTATCCAAATCTTCAGCTAAGTTTTTCATCTCTTCAACTTCTACTGTAGACATGGTTAATTTTAATCCCAATTCTTTTGGGTCAACCCGATCCAAACCCGGAACATGATCTTTTATCCAATTTAACGAAATATTCATATCTTTATATCAAATTAAATTTTTAATTAAAACTGTCTGACAAATCTTAAATCAGCGGAATTTATATGTCTTATATCATCAATGCCGTAACGCATCATCACCAAACGAGTCAAACCCAAACCAAAAGCAAAACCGGAATACTTTTCCGAATCAATTCCTCCGGCTTTTAAAACATTGGGATGAATCATTCCGCAAGGCAAAAGTTCCAACCATCCGGTTTGTTTGCAAACACTGCATCCGCGCCCTCCACAAATAAGGCAATTTATATCCAATTCAAATCCCGGTTCCACAAAAGGAAAATATCCCGGCCGTAAACGAACTTTTACCGGTTTTTTAAATATTCCTTTTAACAAAGTTTTCATTACCGCAATCAAATTGGCGATGGAAACATTTTCATCAATCATAATTCCTTCCAACTGATTAAAAGTATTTTCATGCGAAGCGTCCAAAGCTTCATAGCGAAAAACCCGGCCGGGCACTACCGCTCTAATCGGAGCGCCATGTTCCAGCATAGCCCTGACCTGAACCGGAGAAGTATGCGTCCTTAAAACCAATTTATTATTTTGATCTTTGACATAAAAAGTATCCTGCATATCACGTGCCGGATGATCAGCCGGGATATTCAAGGCTTCAAAATTATAATAATCCGATTCCATTTCCGGTCCGTCCAAAATAACAAAACCCAATGATCGAAAAATATCCTCCAACTCATATTGAACCTTGGATAATGGACTCAAACGACCACTTTTGGCAACTTTACCCGGTCTAGTTATATCTAAATCCTGCTTTTGGATACTTTTTTCAATTTGTTTCTTTTGCAAAATCTCTTTTTGCTCTTTTATTTGCTGAGTTAATTCATTTTTAACCTGATTAGCCAATTTACCTATTTTCTTTTTTTCTTGGTTTGATAAATCCTTTAGTTTTTTCAAAACATCATTTAACAATCCTTTTTTTCGGCCAAAATATTTCTGTTCAACTTCGCCTAATTTTTTCGAATTAACGGCTTTTTCTATCTCTTTCAAGGCTGAATCCTTCAATTGTTGAATTTTTTTCTCCATAAAATTTATTTGCTTAAAAAAAGCGGACACCGTTTAATTGCCGCGCTGATTTATTTTTAATCTGCTTTTTAATTATAGCACAAAAAACAAAAAAAGGCCTACTTTTTAATAGGCACTTCCATAACGGTTTCTTTGTCTTCCAATAAGACATCCACGGTTCTCTTTAGCACATGCCAACCGATAACCTCACCTCTCCCATGAGGTGTTTTGATTTTTTCTCCAACCATGGGTAAACCTTCGGCCATTTCATTGTATAAATCTTTTTCATAAGTCAAACAACATTTCAGACGTCCGCAGACACCTGAAAGTCTTTCTGATCCGCGGTGAGCAACCTGTTGAAGATCCGCCAAATCAGAAGTAACATTACCCAAATCCTTATAAAAACCTCGGCAACACAAAGGCCGTCCGCAACAACCGATATCTCCATTAATCCTAACTTCATCCCGAATTCCCAACTGTTGCAAACGAATATTTTTATGATATTTTTTTATCAAATCTCTTAACAATGAACGGAAATCTACTCGTCCGTCGGCAATAAAAGCAAAAGTAATGCGATTATTATCAAAAGTAAAATAAACATCCACCAATTTTATTGGTAAATCATGTTTTTTTATCAGTTGCCGACAATCCCTAAAAGCTTGTTTTTTTAACTTTTCCTGTCCCAAAGCTTTATCAATGTCCTCTTTTGTCGCCTGCCTGATTATGGACTTGGGATCTTCCGGCAATTCCTTTACTTCATTTTCAGTTAATTCCTCAAAGTCAACCACTCTGCCCATTTCACGCCCCACTTTTGTATCAACAATAACATAGTCATTTGACCCCAAATTCATTTCAGGAGAAAATTTAAAACTATAAGCTTTGTCCCAAGAAGCAAATTTTACTTTGGCTAAACGCATATATATTAAGTTTGAATAAATCTAAATTTGATTAAATTTCATATCTGACAAATCTTCCGATCTCAATTTTTTCTCCTGTTTTGGCAATCATTTGTTTGATCATGTCGCTGATTGTCTGTTTATCGTCTTTAATGGAAGTTTGATTTAAAAGACAAATTTCCTCGTAAAACTTCTCTATCTTGCCCTGAATAATCTTATCCATAATTTCTTCCGGTTTGCCTTCGTCCTTCAATTGCTCTTTGTAAACCGCTTTTTCTTTTTCAATAACCTCTTCAGGAACATCTTCAGGTTTTAAATATTCCGGAGCCATAGCCACTATTTGCAAAGCAATCTCATGAGCCAAGTTTTTGAAATCTTCATTTTTAGCCACAAAATCGGTTTCGCAAAAAAGTTCAAACATTGTTCCGATCTTGTTATTGGAATGTACATAAGTATAAACAAGACCTTCTTTGGCCTGACGTTCGGCCACTTTTTTAGCGGCTTTGACCTCGCCCTTTTTTCTTAAAACATCGATCGCCTTATCATAATCCCCGCCTGCTTCTTCCAAAGCAGACTTACAATCCATCATCCCGGCTCCGGTTTGCGATCTTAGTTTGGTTATAATTTTTACATCTGACATACTTTTTCAAATTAATTTTTTTACCGATTAAAAATAAAACAATAAACCGACAAACTTTTATTTATTTGTTATTTACTTTTTTTTCAACTCTATTTTCCGGCTTGTCGGTTTTTTTCAAGGCTTGTCCCTCTTTTACAGCTTTAGCCATTAATTCGGTAATCATCTTTATAGAGTTAATAGCATCATCATTGGCCGGGATAGGATAATCTATTTTATCCGGATTAACATTGGTATCACAAAAAGAAATTACGGGAATATTCCGTTTTACCGCTTCCCTAAAAGCTGTTTTTTCTTTTTTTACATCAACAATAAAAATAGCCTCAGGAACTTTATTCAGTTGCTCCAAACCTCCCACATCTCTGTCCAATTTTTCAATTTCTCTTTTAATCATCAATTGTTCTTTTTTAGTAAACTTATCCAAAGCTCCACTGGCTTGATCGGCCTTTAATTTTCTATATTTTTTTATCACACCTAAAACACTGGAAGCATTGGTCAAAGTTCCCCCCAACCAGCGGTAAACAACATAAGGCATTCCACACTCAACAGCCGCCTTTTTTACAATCTCCTGAGCTTGTGGTTTGGTTCCCAAAAAAAGAACCGTACCCGAATCGGCCACAGTTTTTCTAACAAAATCTAAAGCTTCCTTCAAAGCTTCTTGAGTTTTCTCCAAATTAATTATATGGACCCCGTTTTTAACAGTAAAAATATACGGTTCCATCTTTGGATGCCAGCGTGATTTCAGGTGACCAAAATGCACACCAGCCTTCATCAAGTCCTTAAGACTCGGAATGTTTGTCATAGATTTTCCTTTTTTCCTCTGCTTTTCCAATCAGCTTGGCTTGATAATCAAGCAGGATAAAACTAATTTTGGCTAAAATAAGCCGAGAAAAGCATGTGGTCTATAATTTATATTATTATCATAAATACAATAGCATGAAATAATAAATTTGACAAGATCAAAAAGACCTTATTTAACAAAAAATAAGATCATGAAAAAATAAAAATGTATTTAGTTTTAAATACCTTCTTGCAAATCTCTTAATAACTCTTCGGCTGTTTCTTTAATAGCCCAAAGCTCTTCATTCTCCTTTTCAATGAAAATATCCTCTTCCTGCTGATCAACCATTTCCAAGCCATCTCGCATTGCTGATAATTCCTTTAAAAAATTATCCACCCGTTCGGCAAAACCGGCATAAGAGGCCGAATGAAGCCCATCGGCAGCTACCGGCTCCAACCAAGAAATAGCCTCATCAAAATCTTCAACAGCCACTTGTTCGCGATTCAACACCTCCAAAGATTGCTCAATAGCGGTTTCAAAAGAGCCATGAAGATCTTCTCCCGGTTCAAAATCAGCCTCATCCAAGTTATCCTCCAAGTAAGGGCTGGACTGACTATTTTCTTTGGTTTTTGGTTCCTCAAAAACCGGCATAATTAAAAATTTTATTATTAAATTTTATCTTATCAAATTTAATTATAACAAATAAAAAAAATATTTTAACCAACCAAAACAGAGTAAACTGTGGATGATTTTCACGCAAATAAAAAAACACTTTTCAGCGTTTATTTCAAAATAATTCAATGGTGGGCCGGGTAGGATTTGCACCTACGAAGGCAAAAGCCAGCAGATTTACAGTCTGCCCCATTTGGCTACTTTGGTACCGACCCAAAAAATATATTAAATAAAAATGATCTTTGTTTACTTTAGTTTATACAAACATAAAATAATTGTAAATGTCAAAAAATCAACAAGTCAAGCAAATCACCAAATTCATAAATATATTTTTAAAGGCTAAAAAGATAATAACATACAAACAACTTTTTGACAACCCTTTTACCAGCAATCAATTTTTAAGTTTTTATACTGAAAAATTTTAAATTAAAAATGAAAAATAAATAAATAAAATAAAAAAATATCAAACATTAAATTACAACAAGAAATTGCCGGTGGGACGACACCCGAGATCCTCACGGCGATAAGCAATAGTATCGGAATTGAAACCCAGCTGATCAAAGCCAGGATACCAACTCCCGAAGGGCACACGGCCGGAAACACGC
>CAZPBK010000009.1:0-42480 GCA_964584985.1 uncultured Gammaproteobacteria bacterium
GAAGATTTGAGCACAATTAGTGTTCAGGTGGAGTTTGCCGGGGATGCTGACGCGCGTATTGCTGAAATTGTTAAAATGTGTCATACTCCTTCATACTATGTTTTAATCAGCTCGGATCGGGAACTTTTAAATTTAGCTAAGCAAAAAGGAATAAAATTTAAAAAATCAGAAGATTTTGATTTTTTACGGCCAAGACCGATTGAAACAGAGCCAGGAGAAGAACCAAATCCTTTGTTGACCGACAAGGAGGTGGAAGAACAGTTGGAAGAATTTGAAAATTTTAAAAAAGCTTTCAATTAAAATATGATTAAGGTCAAGGAATTTTGTACTTTGAGCAAAAAGGATTTTGAAGAATTAAAACAACTTCATCGCCTTTGTTTGCCAGAAGCAAATTATTCGGAAAAGTATTATAAAGATAAAAAAAAGAAAGCCCTTGATTGTCCTGATTAAAGAAAATGAAAAATTAAACGGTTTTGTCTTTGGTCGCCTGAAAAAAAATAGCAAAAACATTTTTGTTCTAGATTCCTTGGGCGTGGAGCCAAAAAAAAGACAACAAGGTTTGGCAGAAAAACTTATGCAAAAAATTATTGCCAATATTTGGGCGCGATTGTCGGAAATAAAAAAAATAAATTTTGCATTTTCGTGACTCCAAGGAAAAAAGGCTAAGTTTTTTTATCAAACCTTGGGTGCGGAAAATCATAAAATCGTTGGCAAATATAAGAATAAGGAATTAAAACATTATTTAGAGATAAACAAATAATTTATTTATGGGCAAAGATTATTATAAAATTTTAGGCGTGGAAAAAAGCGCCAGTCAGGATGATATTAAAAAGGCGTTTCGCAAATTGGCTCATAAATATCATCCGGATAAAGAAACCGGCAATGAGGAAAAATTCAAGGAAGTTAATGAAGCTTACCAGATTTTGGGTAAACCGGAAAAACGAAAACAATATGACCAGTTTGGCTCCACCTTTGATCAGCAAGGCGGATTTGGCGGTGGTATGGGCTGGGAAGACTTTATGCGTCAGGCTCGTAGTGGCGGTGCTCAAGGAATGAATTTTGGTGGAATAGATTTAGGTGAGATTTTTGGAGAGATGTTCGGAGGAGGGTTCGGTGGACGACAAAGAGGAAGAAAACAAGGTGAAGATATCCAAATTGATTTGCAAATTGATTTCAAGGACGCTATTTTTGGTATAAAAAAAGAAATTGAACTTTTGAAAGTTATAAAATGTCCGCATTGCGAAGGTAATATGGCCGAACCGAACACTAAAATTATTCAATGCTCTACCTGTGGAGGTAGCGGACAGGTGACCAGAGTGCAAAAAACTATGCTGGGTGCTTTTCAAAGCCGTTCGGTTTGCCCTGATTGTCATGGACAAGGTCAAAAACCGGAAAAACCTTGTAGCAAGTGTTCCGGAACCGGAGTGGTCAGGGAAAAACAAAAAATTGAAATAAACATTCCAGCGGGAATTAATAATGGTTCAACCTTGCGTTTGGCCGGTCACGGAAACGAAGCTCCTTATGGCGGAGTACCGGGCGATTTATATGTTAATATTCAAGTTAAACCGGAAAAGGATTATGAAAGGAAGGGTAACGATATTTACAAAACCGTGCCGATTTCCATAGCTCAAGCTTGTTTGGGAGATAAAATTGATGTGAGGACTTTGGACGGAGAGATTAGTTTGAAAATACCTTCCGGTACACAACCGGGAACAAAGTTCAGAATAAAAGGTAAAGGAGCTCCGGAATTGCAAGGTTCGCGTCAGGGAGATATGTATGTGGTTACTGATGTTAAAATTCCCAAACGGTTGTCCAGAAAACAAAAAAAATTGCTTCAGGATTTTGATCAATAAATTTCAATAAATAAAATAATAAAAAAACTCCCGTGATTCGGGGTTTTTTGTTTATCCGTCTAAATTTAACGCAACTCTATTTTTTTTGCAACAACGAGCTGTTGATTTTTATTTTGAGGATCAATGGTTATATAAACTTGATTACCCGACTGAAGATCGGAAAATTTCAAAATATCTTTGTTTACAACTTTATTGTAGTTTTTCGGATCACTTAAATTTATATCGCTGTTTACCGTGGTTTGAAAGATCTCGGTTGTTGAAGTGATTGAGATTTTTCGCTTGTTTTTATTCCCGGGTAAAAGCTGATCCACGGTTTGCGGCTTTATTTTTAAAATCAAAAAATCATTGCCCAGATTTTTTATTTCACCGGAAAGCAGATTGTCGGCCGGCTTGGCCGCTTTTTGATAAACGGGCAAGGTTTTGATCTGCTCGGCGAATTTTTCCATTGCTTGATTTTTTACCGCTTCAAGATTTGGTTCACTCGGATATGATTTTGTCCACAAAGCTCCCGCCAAAAAACCAATGATTGCGGTTAAGGTTATTAATGTGGCCAGAAAGAAGAGATGTGTCGGATTCTTCATATTATAATAATTTAATGATTATATCCGATTTTTTATATTATAACATGAATTGTGTTTTTGCCTAAATAATGATACAATAGCATCAGTAAAATAAACAAGAAATATGAAAAAAACATTGTTTTTCTTAAACCTTTTGTTAATAATCACTTTATCGGCCAGTGGGATTTTAATTGAAAAAGCGGCCGCTTGGAGTGAACCGACTGCGTCGGCGCCAAACGATAATGTGCCCGCTCCGATAAATGTCAGTTCGAATGCTCAAGTAAAGCAAGGTCATCTGGGTTTGAGTGGATTTGATCCCGGTTCGGATTATGGATTGGTTTTGCAACAAGCGGATACGGCGGGGATAAAAGTTTTGAACAACACCAAAGAAAGGTTTGCTACGATTATGACTGATGAGAGCGCTTACAGTGCCGATGTTATCGGACTTAATAAATTGGGTTTAAAGGTTTTGACCAATCAAACGGAAAATACCGGGATTTATCTCAGTGGGAAAGGAAATGGTGCTTATATAAACAGTACACAAGTTGGCGCTGAAATATATGGTCAAAAAAGCGGTTTAATAACCCAGTCCGATGAAACTTCCGTCACTGCCAATCTTTTTACCGATGGCGCCGGTCATTTGGCGAAAACTACTATAAGTTATTTTGACGGTAAGCAACCGGTGGGCTTGAACACTGAGATTGAGGGAGCTGCGGCCACTTTGGCCAGAAACGGAATTGGGTTGACTGCTTCCGGCCAGAATTTAGCCGGTAATTTTCAGGGTGATGTTTCTGTTCTGGGTGCTTTAACCACTAAGACTTTATTTGTTCAGCAGGGGTGTGTCGGATGTGGAGATTTGGCGGAAAACATGTTTAGTCATTCGGATGTTCAGGCCGGAGATATTGTAGCCGTGGATAATGAAATGAATTTGATAAAAGCGGATAAAAATAATAAAACGGTCATAGGCGTGATCAGTACAAATCCGAGTATAGGTTTAAGCAAAAAGATTAAGGATAAAACCAGACCGTTGGCTTTGTCCGGTTTGGTATCGGTTAAAGTGGTAAATGAAAACGGGTATATTGAACCGGGTGATTTTATTACCGCTTCTTCCAAAAAGGGTTATGGCATGAAGGCGGTCGAGCCTTGCTCAGTAGTGGGTAAAGCCTTGGAACCTTTAGATAAGAAAAAAGGAACAATTAAAATTTTTGTGAACTTGAGTTGGTTTGCGGGAATCAATCAATAAATAAAGTGCCTTGAAAAAGTTGAAACAATAATATAAGTTTAAAAAATATGTTAAATATATATAATACTTTATCCAGAAAAGTGGAAAAATTTATTCCGCAAAAAGATAAAAAAGTGAGCATGTACAGTTGTGGTCCTACGGTTTATGATTACGCGCATATAGGTAATCTCAGGGCTTATGTTGTTAGCGATATTTTGAAAAGAACCCTGTTATTTGACGGTTATGAAGTTAAACAGGTGATGAATATTACCGATGTGGGACATTTGACCAGTGACAATGATGTGGGCGAGGACAAGATTGAAAAAAGTGCTCGTCGTCAGGCCAAATCAGCTCAAGAAATTGCGGATTTTTATACCAAGGCTTTTAAAAACGATTTTAAAGAGCTAAACATTATTTTTCCCAATATTTGGGCCAAAGCCAGTGAACACATAGACGATCAGGTTGAACTGATAAAAAAATTACAAGAAAAAGGCTTTGTTTACCAAATTTCCGACGGGCTTTATTTTGATACGGCTAAGTTTGAAAATTATGGAAAACTGGCCAGATTGAATTTAAAAGGCCAGGACGAAGGCGCGCGCGTGGAGATAAATCCGGAAAAAAAGAATCCCACTGATTTTGCCGTATGGAAATTTTCGCCAAAAGACCGGCAAAGACAAATGGAATGGGATTCGCCCTGGGGAAAAGGTTTTCCCGGTTGGCATTTGGAATGTTCGGCCATGAGTATGAAATATCTTGGTCAGACTTTGGATATTCATACCGGTGGCATTGATCATATTCCGGTTCATCATACCAATGAAATAGCTCAAAGCGAGGCGGCAACTGGTAAAAAATTTGTTAATTATTGGGTGCATAATGAATTTTTGGTTTTTAAGGAGAGTAAAATGGCCAAATCAGAAGGTAATTTTATAACTTTGGAAACACTAAAAGAAAAAGGCTTTGATCCTTTTGTGTACCGATTTTTTTGCTTGGGCGCGCATTATCGCAGCAAATTGAATTTCAGTTGGGAAGCCATGGATAATGCCAAATCAAGCTGGAAAAAATTGCAAAACAAATTTTTGGATTTGGGTCGGCAAAACGGCCGAGTTGATTCAAAATTTTTGGAACAATTTAAATTAATAATAAATGATGACTTAAATACGCCTCAAGCCTTGGCTTTGATGTGGGAAGTCCTTGGATCTGATCTTAATGATTTTGACAAAAGGGCCACGCTTTTGGAATTTGATAAGGTCTTTGGCTTTGATTTAGACAAGTTGAAAATGAGTGAGCCTGAATTACCGGCAGAAATTAAAAAAATGGTCAAAGAGCGCGAGCAGGCCAGACTTTATAAAGATTGGGGAAAGTCTGATCAGCTTAGAGATAAATTAAAAGAAAAGGGCTGGTTGGTGGAAGATGCTCCTGACACCACCAAGGTTAAAAAAATAAAATAAAGAAAAAGCCCTGCAAAAAACGGGGCTGATTTTTTATCTGGTGCTTATGAAAAATAATTTTTGGTTAAAATTGGAAAAACCGTTTTTGGCTTTGGCTCCCATGGCCGGAATTACCGACTCGGCTTTTAGACATATTTGTCGAGAGAACGGCGCTGATGTGGTTTATACTGAAATGATTTCTATTGACGCTTTGCATTATAATTCCCAAAAAACTTTGAAAATGTTGGAATTTGATAAAAAGGAAAAACCGGTGGTGATTCAGCTTTTTGGAAAAAGGCCGGAGCTGGTTGTCAAGGCTATGGAAAAAGTTAATAAGGCCGGTTTTGACGGAGTGGATTTGAATTTTGGTTGTCCGGCCAAAAAAGTGGCCGGTCATGGTGGGGGAGTGGCCTTGCTGAGAAACTTGGATTTGTCTTATGAGCTGGTACGCGCTGTTTGTGAAAATACCGATTTGCCGGTTTCGGTTAAAACCCGCACTTCCATAAAATTAAAAAATTCACAAGAGAAAATAACGGTTTTGGATTTTATTGAAAAGATAAATGATTTATCGGTCAAGGCTTTGATGTTGCACGGCCGCAGTTATGAGCAAGGCTTTCAGGGAGAAGTTGATTGGACTATGTTAAGAAAGGCTCGAGAAAAATTTTCAGGCGTATTTATAGCCAACGGTGGAATTGATTCACCGGAAAAAGCCAAAGAAATTTTAACCAAAGTTAAATCCGACGGTTTGGGTCTTGGCCGTGGAGTTTATGGTCGACCTTGGCTTTTTTCTCAAATTAAGGATTATTTAAAAAAAGGCCAATATTCAGAACCGGATTTAAAAAAAATAAAAAAAACGGTTTTACAGCAAGCGCAATATGCCTATAAAAATAAGGGCGATCACGGTTTGGTGGAATTGCGCAAACATTTATGTTGGTATTTTCGTGGTTTTTCCGGAGCGGCAAAAATGAGAAGTCGTTTGGTTAGAGTGGAATCAATCAAAGAATTAAAACAAATATTAAAAAATATTTAAAAAAGAAAAACCTTGGCCGGGTGTGGCCAAGGCTTGTCTTTACAAATGGGAAGTGCCACGCCGGCCACGTAGCAAACTGTTCCAGCTGAATTTAATCAAGTGAAACAGTCCCTTAAAAAAGGTCTTCAAAAGAACAATAACTAAGTCAAAAAAATTTTTGAGGATTTTTTTAACCAAGTTGGGGATAGTCTTTTTATAGCCGATCTTAGAGAGAACAAGATGCATCGGCCAAAGCAAAAAAGTCGCAGTTATAACAAAGTAGGCCAGAGTTTCAATCGGTTCCATAAAAACCTCCTTAAACTTAAAATATTTTAATATTATATAATATTAAAATATTTTGTCAATAGGTGGGTTGGTTTTAGCTAATTTTGTCCCAAATTTATTGTTCAAAAGCTTTTTATGCTGTATACTGTTAAGGGTTGCTAATTTGCCTTTATTTATAAAAACAAGTAAAATAATTATCAAGTATGACTACTATTCCACCTACCTCCGCCAAGGAAAAAATACCGAAAACGGAAAAAACATCTGAGACAAAAGAAGATCAAAAAGAAAAAAAAGCCTTTGAACAAGAAGTTTTAGCCGAACGATTGGAAAAGTCAAAAAAGGAAAAAAGGGCAAAAGTTAAACAAGCGGGAAAACAAGTCTCTTCGGCGGTAGCCGAATCAGAACAAGTAATAGATGATCCTAGAGCAGAAGAACTAAAAGACATTGAATATATTTTATCTGAAGGTTTGGAAGATTTGTATAAAAGTTTACCACAAAATAGACGAGAAGAGTTTAGGCAAAAGGGAGAAAAAACCGCCAAGGCCGTTCAAGAACTTTTAGATAAAGCCAAAGTAAAAATGAGTAAAGTCGTTAAGTTGATAACCGACTGGCTTAAAATGATTCCGGGAGTAAATAAATTTTTCTTGGAACAGGAATCAAAGATCAAAGCTGATAAATTGCTTGATTACAAAAAACAAAAACAAGAAGAACTGTAACTTAATTTAAATTATTTCTGAATAATAGGGGGTGATTTAATTTTTTTATTATTTATGTTTATCCGTAAAATAGGAATTGATTTGGGAACAACCTATACTTTGGTGCATTTGCCCAAAAGAGGTATTGTGATAAACGAACCATCGGTAGTAGCTATATCCAAAACCGACAAGAAAATTTTAGCTGTGGGCGATGAGGCCAAAGACATGATTGGCCGTACTCCCGATAGTATTATTGCCAGTCGGCCATTGAAAGACGGAGTGATCGCTGATTACAAAGCCACTGAAGCCATGCTGAGATATTTTATCAATAAAGCAGTGGGCGGAATAAAACTTTTTCGGCCCGAAGTGATGGTGGCTGTGCCGGCCGGAGTCAGCTCCACTGAAAGAAGAGCGGTTATTGACGCGACTATTGCCGCCGGAGCCAGAGCTGCTTATATTATCAAAGAACCGGTGGCCGCGGCCATCGGCGCTAATATTCCGATCGGCAGCGCTTCCGGACATATGATTATTGATATTGGTGGCGGTACTTCGGAAATAGCGGTTATTTCCTTGGGGGGAATCGTAGCTTCTTCTTCCGTTAGAATCGGTGGAAACAAGTTTGATACTTCTATTGCCGAATATATCAGAAGAAAATATAATTTGGCCGTGGGTGAACGCACCGCGGAAAACATAAAAATAGAAATCGGTTCGGCCATGTACAGCGAAGGACCAACTGTTATGGAGGTTCGCGGTCGGGATATGATTTCCGGTTTGCCCAAAACTATAAACATTAATTCCAATGATGTGACCGAAGCTCTTCAAGAAGATTTGCAAGGTATTATAGAATCGGCCAAAGAGGTTTTACATGATACTCCGCCCGAGCTGTCCGCCGATGTTATAGACAAAGGCATTATTATGTCTGGCGGAAGCAGTTTGTTGCGAGATATTGACCAGTTGGTTTCCAAGGTTATTGGTGTACCGGTTTATGTGGCTGATGACTCTCTACTTTGTGTAGCCAAGGGAACCGGTATAGCTTTGGAAAATTTGGAATTGTACAAACGATCCATTCTGGCCACCAAGTAAATAATTGTTCGGGTTTAGTAAAAAGTATGATATCGAAAGAATTATTAAATGCTTTTATAAAAGAAGTTGATAAAGCTTGGCAACAATTTTGTGTTTGGATGTATTCATACAATAAATTTGTTGAGTATCAAAAAAAATTTAATAAGGATCCTAATTGTATTCGATATAAGGGGAATATTATACCGGGATGCAGATATAAAAATTTTTGGGATATTTGCTTGCTTTCTTTGCAACATTCATTTATTTTATCGGTTGAAAGATTAATACAACCTCCATACTTCCAAGGAGACAAAAAGAAAAAACGACTTTCCGTTTATTATATTCTCGAGTTGTTGGAAGAAGGCGAATTAAAAGCTGGAATAAAGAAAAGATTAGGGGAGCAAGAAGATTTTTTGAAATCTATAAAAAGAGTAAGAAATAATAGGTTGGCTCATAATGGATTAGATGAAAGAGTTAAAACTGTTAAAAAGGGGATAGAAACCTTTTTCAAGAACATGGAAAGCTCTATCAAAGAAATAAAACAAGAAAAAGATTTATTGAAGAGTTGTGATAATTTTAATTGTGAATATGTAGAAGGGCTTTCAAAGACAGGAGTTGATGAAATATTCGAGGATTTGAATAAGGAGCGAAAATATAATTTGTAAAAATTTGTTATGTTAATAGGCATTGACGCTTCGCGTGCCAATAAAAATAAAAAAACCGGAGTGGAGTGGTATTCTTATCATTTGATTGAGCAGTTTAAAAAAATTGATAAGAAAAACCGCTTTTTTTTGTATACCAATGAACCGTTAAAAGGCGACTTGGCCAAGTGTCCGTTAAATTTTGAAGAAAAAGTTTTAAATTGGCCGTTATCTCGTTTCTGGACCATGGGACGCTTAACTTGGGAAATGCTTTTGGCTAAGGAAAAACCGGATTTGCTTTTTGTACCTTCTCATACCTTGCCTTTGGCTAAACCCGACAAAGCGGTTGTGACCATTCATGACATTGGCTTTGAACATTTTCCGGATTTTTATCACTGGGCTGACAAGTCTTATCATAAGTTGGCAATTAAAATCATAAAAAGAAAAGCTGATAAAATTATTACAGTTTCTCAGTATTCCAAAAAAGACATTTCCAATGTTTATAATCTTGACATGGAAAAGATAAAAGTTGTTTACAACGGATATGACAAGGAAACCTACCACCTTATCAAAGACTTTGAGCCAAAAATAAAAGAACCGTATATTTTATTTATCGGTCGCTTGGAATTAAAGAAGAACATTCCAAGACTGGTAAAAGCCTTTGCCCGGTTAAAGCAACAAAATCCGCAATTAAAGCATAAACTGGTTTTGATCGGCTCCAAGGGCTTAACTTTTAATTTAGTGGAAAAACAAATAAAAAAATACCAACTTGATGAACAAATTATTTTTCCGGGTTGGGTTAAAGATGAGGAATTGCCGGTTTGGTTGAACGGCGCGGATTTATTTGCTTTTCCTTCAATATTTGAAGGTTTTGGCATTCCGGTTTTGGAGGCTATGGCTTGCGGTTGTCCGGTGGTTTGTTCAGATTCCACCAGTTTACCCGAAGCGGCCGGGCGAGCTACTTTGATGTTTGATCCGAGAAATGTTGAGCAAATGACTGAGCAGATGAAAAAGGTTTTAACCGACGCTTATATTAAAGCCGAGCTGGTTAAAAAAGGTCTTGAGCGGGTAAAAAATTTTTCTTGGAAAAAATGCGCAGATCAGACTTTGGAGGTTTTGGAAAATACTTAACAAAGAAACAAAATTTTGCTAATATAAAGGTATGATAGCTGAAATGAATTTTAATTGGCCGATTATTGGCCATGACAAGTTAAAAAAAAATTTACAGACCGGAATTAGAAATCAGAGCATGGCTCATGCTTATCTCTTTTACGGTCCGAAAAAAGTAGGGAAAACTTTAACCGCCAAGTTTTTTGCCAAATCAATTTTGTGTGAAAATTATCGAAAAAGATTTTATGGCAAAGCCGGTGACGATACAACTCCCTGTGGTCAATGTTCAGCTTGTCGTCAAGTGGAAAACAGAATTTATCCGGATTTATATTTTTTAGAAAGAGAAAGCGCTAAAAAGTCAGGAGTAAAACAACAGATCAGTGTGAGTCAGGTTCGTGATCTTTTGACAAGAATAAACAAACGAAGTTTTTTGAATTCCTATAAAGTGGTAATTATTCCCGAAGCTGAATATTTGTCTGTTCAGGCGGCCAACAGTCTTTTGAAAACTTTGGAAGAACCGTTTGCCAAGACCGTTATTATTTTAATAGCCGGAGAAAAAAGAAATATTTTACCGACTATTTTATCGCGAAGTCGTATTCTGAAATTTTTGCCGGTGGCCAGGACGGCCATTTACGATTATTTGGTTGAAAAAGGGGCAAACAGGGAGTTGGCCAAAGAACTTTCTTTTATGGCTCATGGAAGACCTACGGTGGCGATGAAACTTTTTACGGATAAAGAGCTTTTGCGGGAATATAGACAAATGAATAAAGAGATTTTGGGTTTACTGAAAAATGATGTTATAGAAAAATTTAAGCAAATTGAACAGCACACAAAAAAGGGACAAGATAAGGAAAAGATTCAGCAAAAGTTGACTTACTTGACCGGTTTGCTCAGAGATGTTTTGTTGGTGAAAAATTACAAAAGGGAACTTTTGGCCAATCCGTATTTGGAAGAGGAACTTTCAGTTTTTGCGGAACAAAAAAGTACCGGTGAATTGTGTCGATTGATTTACGGAGCCGAGCAAGCAAAAGAGTATATAAAAGCCAATATTAATTCTCGGTTGGTGCTGGAAAATTTGCTTTTAAATAATTAATAAAAAATAAAAATAATCCTATGTACAAAAAAGTTGTTTTAACGGTGATTATTGTCTCCGTAATCCTGGGGTTTGGAGGCTGTATAAAATTTAAAAGCAGTGAAACCAAAGTGACTGATTTGGGCGGAGTATTTTTTACTGATGATCGTTTTGAAACCTGGCATACCAAGTCTTTACTCATGACTCCCGGAGAGCAACCCGGATCAATAAGCAATACGGATGTTTATTTTATGAAATTTGATCCGAGCGACGATCAAACCATTTATACCGGTACGCGCGCCGATGGTTTGTTTTATTCATATAATTCCGGTCAAGGCTGGAATAAATTAAAAAACCTGCCGACTGGGTTTGTGCGCGATATGGCTATTGATCCGGAAAACAAATGCCGTTTATATGCCGCCGTGCATACCAGGATTTTTAAAAGCGAAGATTGCGGCAGAACTTGGAAAAAGGTTTTTTATTCGGACAATCCTGAGATAAAGATAAGTTCTATGGATATTGATTGGTATAGCCCGGAAGTTTTATATGCCGGTTTGACCGATGGAACTTTGCTGAAAACGGTTAACCGAGGGGAGAGTTGGTCTTTATCAAAAAAATTTGAAAACCGAGTTCATAAAATAATGGTTGATCCATATGATACGCGCGTGGTTTATGCCGGAATTTTGGAAAAAGGCCTTTTCAGAACTGATGATAAAGGAGAAAATTGGCTTGATTTGAATAAGGCTATGGATGATTATAAAAATGCTGATGAATTTTATGATTTTTCACTTTCCAAAAGCCGTCGAGATATGATAATATATGCCAATGACTACGGAGTATTACGCAGTTATGACAAGGGGCAAACATGGATGCCGATCGAACTGGTTACTCAGCCGGGAGAGGAAAGGATCTATTCCGTGGAAATTGATCCTCAGAGCGAGAATTATATTTATTACAGTACGGACGAGGCGGTTTATAAATCTATTGACGGTGGAGATAGTTGGGTAGTAAAGAAAACGCCAACTACTCGAGTGGTCGGCGAATTTTTGATTCATCCGAAAGACGGTTCAAAGGTTTATGTTGGAGTTAAACAAATGAAGAAATAATTTTTAAATTTAATTATTAAACTATAAAAAATATGTCAAACAGATTTATTGAACAACATCAAGAGGAATTTAATAAAGCGGTAGAACATTTTGAAAAAGAACTTTCAGCCGTAAGGGCGGGTAGAGCTAATCCGTCAATGTTGGACAGCGTAGCGGTTGATGCTTACGGTGTAAAGACGCCGTTAAAACAAGTGGCCAGTATTTCTGTTCCCGAAGCTCGGAGTATGGAAGTGGAGCCTTGGGATAAAAACTTGATTAAAGAGGTGGAAAAAGCTATTTCCGCGGCTGATTTGGGTTTAAGTGTTTCGGCTGAGAGTACCTTGGTCAGAGTCACTGTTCCGCAAATGACCGAAGAAAAAAGAAAAGAAATGGTTAAACAAATAAAGGAAAAATTGGAAGAAGCCAGGGTGGCTGTTCGTTCAATTAGGGAAAAGGTTAAAGAAGATATTACGGAAGCGGAAAAATCCAAAGATATTACGGAAGATGATAAATATGATTTTGTAGAAGATCTGGATAAAAAAGTGTCTGAATTGAATAAAAAACTTGAAAATATGGCCGAGGAAAAAGAAAAACAAGTAATGTCGGTTTAATTTAGAATTAAGTTTGAATAATTATGTCGGAAAAAAAAATGGAGAAAATAGTTAGTTTGTGCAAAAGACGAGGTTTTGTTTATGCCGGTTCTGATCTTTATGGCGGATTGGCCAATACATATGACTATGGCCCTTTGGGAGTGGAACTGAAAAATAATCTGAGGACAATTTGGTGGAAAAAGTTTGTCAGAGAAAACAAAAATGTGGTTGGTTTGGATGGTGGAATTTTTATGAGTCCGAAGGTTTGGGAAGCCAGCGGTCATTTGAAAAATTTTAAGGATCCGCTAAAAGAGTGCAAAGAGTGTCATGCTCGATTTAGACCGGACAAAGTGGATGATCCGAATGTTTGCCCTATTTGTGGTAAGAAGAATTTAACCGAAGAAAAATTATTTTTGGGCATGTTTAGAACTTTTATCGGTCCGGTGGAAGAAGAAGCTTTGACCGCTTATTTGCGTCCGGAAACAGCTCAGGCTATTTTTGTGAACTATAAAAATGTTTTGGATTCCACTAATCAAAAAATTCCTTTTGGCATTGCTCAGACCGGAAAGGCTTTTAGAAACGAGATTACTACCGGAAATTTTATTTTTCGTACTTTGGAGTTTGAGCAAATGGAGTTGGAGTACTTTATTTCACCAGACTCTGATTGGCAAAAGGATTTTGATTTTTGGCAAAAAAACATGAGGGATTATGCCGATGAGATTGGTATTAATATGAAAAAACTTTATGCCGTGGATATTCCGAAAGATGAAAGAGCTCATTATTCTCAAAAAACTATTGATTTTGAATATGAATTTCCTTTTGGCCAAGATGAACTTTGGGGGTTGGCCTATCGTACTGATTATGATTTGAAAAAACATCAGGAGTCTTCGGGTGAGGATTTGCAGTATTTTGATCCGCAAGCTCAAGAAAAATATTTACCGCATGTTATTGAACCTTCATTGGGCTTGGATCGCAGTGTTTTGGCGGTTTTGTGCAGCGCTTATCGTGAAGAAGAAGTGAGTAAAGATGAAATCCGTGTGGTTTTACAATTAAAACCTGAGGTGGCTCCCTATAAAATCGCGGTTTTTCCGTTACTGAAAAACAAGGAAAAATTAGTTAAAAAAGCCAAAGAGATTTATCAAGACTTGAATAAACAATATATGGTTTTTTGGGATGATCGGGGCAATATTGGCAAAAGATATCGTTATCAAGACGAGATTGGTACCCCGTATTGCGTGACTGTTGATTTTGAAACCGTGGAAAAAGATCAGGCGGTGACTGTGCGTGATCGTGATACTATGGAGCAGGAAAGAGTGAAGATCAAGGATCTGGAAAAATATTTTGATGAAAAATTGGCGCAGTAAATTGTTGCATTTTTATATATAAGCATAAAACACAAAAATATGGTAAAAAAAATGCTGGAAAAAGTGGGTAGCGGGTCGGAAATATAATTTATATTAAAGTTTTTACAGATAAACGCTTTCAAGGAGCAAGGTTTTTTGCTCCTTTTTTGATTTTATTGTATAATAATATTGTCAAAATAATAAAAATAAAAATAAAGATAAAATCAATATGAAAAGATTTGAAGTGGTTACTGTGGGCAGTGCACTTAAAGATATTATGTTTTACAGTGACCAGATAAGCATTGTTAAAAACAAAAAAGATTTAACCAGGCAAAAATTAATGGCCGTGGAATATGGCGCCAAGATTCCGATCAAAGATATTTTTGTTAATTACGGAGGCGGAGCTTTGAATACCGCTGTTGGATTTAAAAATTTTGGTCTTAATGTGGCGCCCATGGTTTGTCTTGGTGATGATTTGGTGGGACAAGAGATTTTCAGTTATTTAAAAAGAAAAAAGATAAACACTTATTTAATGTCGGTGGATAAAAAGGAAAAAACCGGTTTTTCCGTGATTATTACCGCGGTCAAAGAAAAAGAACATACTATTTTTACCCACAAAGGAGCAACGGATAGTTTGGAGGTTCACAGCTTGCGCAATTTTAAGGCCAAATGGTTTTATGTTTCGGCACTAAGCAATCAGAGCTGGGCCATGGAATTTGATAAAATTATTCGCCAGACCAAAAGAAATACAAAAATAGCTTGGAATCCGGGCAATTTACAGTTAGAGGATTGGGAGGTTTTAATAAAATTCTTGCCGTCTGTTGAAGTATTGATTTTAAATAAAGATGAAGCTCTGGAGCTGGTAAAACGAGCTAAGCCGAAAACAGCTAAAAAAGATTTAACCAATACTAAGTTTTTGTTAAAAAAATTGCGTGAATTTGGTGTGCAAAAAGCGGTTATTACCCAGGGAGCCAGAGGGGCGGCGGCCATTGATCAGCTTGATAAGTACTATTATTTGCCGGCGGCCGGTCAAAAACAAAAAATCGTGGATACCGTGGGCGCGGGTGATGCTTTTTCTTCGGGTTTGGTAGCCGGACTGGTAAAGTGGGATAATTTTGAAAAAGCTCTTCAGCTGGGAATTCGAAACAGCGCTCGAGTTTTAACTCGTGTGGGTGCGCAAAACGGTCTTTTGGAAGTTAAATTATAGGTTTTTAATAAAAAAAACAATGTTTTGATTTACTATCATTGTTTTTTTGTTGAGTTATAAACTTTTTTTTTGTTGGGATCAATGTTATAATTTAATTATACAGCGGTTTTATACCGTAAGTTTATTTGTTAAAAAAATAACTGAACTTATATGTTTAAAATAAAAGTAGAGGTTTGTTCCGCCCATGCGCATTTGACTCAGTCTGATTTGGAGAAATTGTTTGGCGAAGGTTATAAATTGGAAAAAGAAAAAGATTTTCCCGGTTTTGATATGTTTTTGTCAAGTGAAACGGTTACTTTGGAGGGAAAGTCTGGTAAATTGGAAAATATTCCAATCTACGGTCCTTGTCGTGGTTATTCTCAAATAGAAGTCAGTCGCACAGATAGTCAAAGGTTGGGGGTTAAAGCGCCTTTGCGTTTGTCCGGCAAGGTAATTCGTTCCGGTGCAATAAAACTTATCGGGCCAAAAGGGGAGTTGGAATTGACAGAGGGATTAATTGTCCCCAAAAGGCATGTTCATGTGGAGCCTGAGCAAGCGGCCGGATTAAATCTTAGAGACAAACAAAATATTAAAGTACATATTGATGGTCCGCGAGCTCTTACTTTTGAAGAAGTGGAAGTCAGGGTAGAGGAAAATGCGGAGTTGGTTGTCCATATAGATAGAGATGAAGCCAATGCGGCCGGAGTAAGCACGGAAACCGAAGCTGAACTTATTGTTTAATTTTTTTTATGCTTAAAAACTTTTTTAATCCGCGGTCAATCGCCGTGATCGGTGCTTCAGCCGAAAAAAAGAAATTGGGGTATACGATTTTGAGAAACATTATAAATTACGGTTTTTCCGGAAAAGTTTACCCGATAAACTTAAAAACTAAAAAAATTCAAGGATTAAAAGCCTATCCTTCGGTTAAGGCTGTGCCAAAAAAAATTGATTTGGCTATAATTGTCATTCCGGCCAAATTTGTCAACCAAGTTTTAAAAGAGTGCGGAGAAAAAAAAGTTGAAAATGTTATTGTTATCAGCGCCGGCTTTAAAGAGGTTGGCGGACAGGGGAAAGAATTGGAAAAAGAATTGCAAAAAATTGCAAGGAAATATCAAATAAACCTTTTGGGTCCAAATTGTTTAGGACTTTTGGATTCCACAATTAAATTGAACGCTTCCTTTGCCGAAGGTATGATCAAGTCGGGAGAAGTGGCTTTTATGTCGCAGTCCGGAGCCATTTGCTCAGCCATGCTTGATTGGGCTCAAGAAAAAAGATTTGGTTTTTCCCGTTTTATCAGTTTAGGCAATAAGGCGGGTGTTAATGAAAATGACTTGATTGAATTTTTTATTAACGATAAAAAAACCAAGGTGGTGCTGGCTTATTTGGAAGGTTTTTTCGATGGGCAAAAGTTTTTAAACTTAGCTAGAAAATTATCAGCCAAAAAACCCTTGATTATTCTTAAATCCGGTAAGACTCAAGTGGCCAAAAAGGCTATAAGTTCTCATACCGGCAGTTTGGCCGGATCTTACAGTGCGGTTAAGGCGGCTTTTGAACAAACCAATACGGTGGTTGCGGAAAACTTAACTGATTTGTTTAATTTGATAAAACTTTTTTCCAGGGATTACAAAATAAAAAATAACCAAGTAGCCGTGGTAGCCAATGCCGGTGGACCGGCGGTTTTAACCACTGATTCAATTGCTGAAAGTGACTTGCGCTTAGCCGATTTAACCAAAGAAACCAAAGATAAATTAACAAAGGATTTGCCTTTTTCCGCCGGGATTAATAATCCCGTTGATGTAATTGGTGACGCTGACGCAGATCGTTATGAATTGGCCTTGAAAACAGTTTTAAACGATAAAAATGTTGGTTCGGCCATAACGATTTTGACTCCGCAAACAGTGACCGAGGTGGAAAAAACCGCCAAGGTTATTATTCAGCAAAGTAAACAAACCCAAAAACCGATATTGACCAGTTTTATCGGCGGATCCAAGGTTAGGAAGGGTATTGAACTTTTAAGCAAAAATAAAATCCCGCATTATTTATATCCGGAAACCGCGGTGCACGGTTTACAAAAATATTATTCTTATCAAAAATGTAAAGGAAAAAAACAACCGCCCGCCAAAATAAATATTGCTGAAAAAAATAAGATCAAGGTTAAAAAAATATTGGCCAAAGCTGATAAAACCGTTGATTTTCTCAGCGCTGAAAAGATTTTGAAAAGTTATGATATTCCGGTAATAAATTCGGGCCTGGCTCAATCCGGAAAACAAGCCGGGGAAATTGCTCAAAAATTAAAATTCCCGGTGGCCATGAAAGTTATTTCCCGAGATATTTTGCATAAATCTGATGTTGGTGGTGTAAAAATCGGGTTAAAAACCAAGGCCGAGGTTGAAGAAGTTTATGCTGAAATAATAAAGAATTGTCAAAAAAACAAACCAAAAGCCGAGATTACCGGAGTTTTAATTCAACCTTTGTTCAAAGGACGGGAATTAATTTTTGGCTTAAAACGCGATCCGCAATTTGGTCCGCTTTTAATGTTTGGTTTGGGTGGCGTTTATGTAGAGGTTTTAAAAGATGTTAGTTTTGGCTTGGCCCCACTCAGTCGTCAGCAGGCGGAAAATATGATAAAAAAAATTAAAACCTATAAATTACTGACCGGTGTTCGTGGGGAAAAAGCCGTTAATTTAAAATCCATTGTTTCGACTATTTTAAAATTATCTCAATTGGCTATGGATTTTTCGGAAATTAAAGAACTTGATATAAATCCGGCTTTGGTTAATGAACAAGGATTAAAAGCAGTTGATATGCGGATATTGATTGATTAAAATTCGGATTGAATTTTTGCCCGGAGATTCGGACAAAACAAAATGTTTTGTCCCGGATAATTTTTGAATTGCTAAACCAAGATAAATTTAATGTTTAAAAAGATATTTTCCACTAAATTCAATTCCATTTCTTCCGCCGCTGTAGTTATTGCCGCGGCCGGTTTATTGTCCAGAATTTTAGGCGTAATCAGGGATCGGGTTTTGGCCGGACAGTTTGGCGCGGGCAATGAGCTGGATGTTTATTATGCCGCTTTTCGGGTGCCGGATTTGGTTTACAATTTAATTATTTTGGGAGCGCTTTCCGCCGGATTTATTCCGGTTTTTGTCGGACTTTTGAAAAAAGAAGAAAAAGCCGATTATAAAGTCAATAAAACGGCTTGGGATTTAGTTAATAATATTTTAAACATTTTAGGTTTAGTTTTATTGATTGTTTGCGGTTTGTTGGCCGTGTTCAGCCATAAAATAGTTCCCCTGATAACTCCGGGATTTTCCGGAGAAAAATTGGCTTTAACCGTGCAAATTACCAGGTTGATGTTTTTTAGCCCGATATTACTTGGTCTTAGCGGGATTTTTGGCGGAGTTTTACAATCTTTTAAAAGATTTCTGGCTTTTGCTTTGGCTCCGGTTATGTACAACTTGGGTATTATTTTCGGAGCCTTGTTTTTAACCGACAAGTTTGATATTTATGGTTTGGTTTTTGGCGTGATAATCGGGGCCGGTTTACACTTGTTTATTCAATTACCTCCAGTCTTTAAACTGGGTTTTCGCTACAAACCGATTTTAAATTTCAAAAGCCGAAATTTTATCAAAATCGCTAAAATGATGGGGCCGAGGATTTTGGGGTTGGCCAGCTCTCAACTGAATTTGATTGTTATTACGGTTTTTGCTTCAACCTTGGCCGCCGGCAGTCTGGCCGTGTTTAATTTTGCCAATAATTTGCAACATTTGCCGATCGGACTTTTTGGGGTGGCTTATGCCATAGCTGTTTTTCCGGCTTTATCCAAGGCTTACGCTCAAAAAGATAAAAAATCGTTTAATAAAAATTTTCAGGCGGTATTTAAACAGATATTGTTTTTTGTGATTCCGGTTTCCATACTCTTTATTATTTTGCGTGCGCAAATTGTTAGAGTGGTTTTGGGTACGGGACAATTTGATTGGCAGGATACGATTTTAACCGCCAATTCTTTGGGGTTATTCAGTCTCAGTCTTTTTGCACAAAGTCTTTTGCCACTATTGGCTCGCGCCTTTTATGCCAAAGGTAATACTACTGTGCCTTTTGTCGGAGCTTTTATCGGATTGGTCAGTAATATATTTTTCAGCTGGTATTTTATTCAAAAAATCGGTGTGCTTGGTTTAGCCTTGGGATTTTCTTTGAGTTCAATATTAAATTTTTTGATTTTAGTGGTCTTCTTGGCTTTAACCACCCGTGGTCTTTTTCATGATAAAATAATAAAAAGTTTGGTTAAAATATCTATAGCTTCGGTTTTTATGGGGGTGTCTGCGCAATACTCTAAAACTTGGTTGGGTGGACTGGTTGATATGAGTAAATTTTGGGGTATAGCTTTCCAGGGAATGACCGCCGGTTTGATTGGTTTGGCGGTTTTTGGGATTACCGCTTATCTTTTGAAAACACCGGAGTTGTTTAATTTTCTTGCCGGGTTAAAAAGAAAGTTATTCAATAAAGTGAAATTCAAAAAAGAGGGGATAAGACTGAGGGAATAATTTTAGTAAAGAGGAAGGTCAAAAGATGGCAAACCGTCTTTTTTTGTTTGATTTTTTTGTAAAATTAAGTTATTGTGTCATTAAAGATATAATAATAATTTTTTATGAATAAAATCCGCAATTTTTGTATTATAGCTCATATTGATCATGGCAAGTCCACTTTGGCGGATCGTTTTTTGGAATTAACTAAAACCGTGGAGCAAAGAAAAATGAAAGAGCAACTTTTGGATACCATGGATTTGGAACAAGAAAGAGGTATTACCATAAAACTGCAACCGGCGCAAATGGAATATGATGATCATCTTTTAAATTTGATTGATACGCCGGGACATGTTGATTTTAGCTATGAAGTTTCCCGCAGTTTGGCGGCGGTGGAAGGGGCTATTCTGTTAGTTGACGCCACGCAAGGAGTTCAGGCTCAAACTTTGGCCAACCTTTATCTGGCCATTGAGCAGGGCTTGGAAATAATACCGGTATTAAATAAAATTGACTTGCCGGCAGCTGATGTGGAGCAAGCCAGCCAAGAAATAATTCATTTGCTTGGTTGTGATCAGTCTGAGATTTTGAAATGCAGTGCTAAAACCGGAGAAGGAGTGGAAGCTATTTTGCGAGCGATCGTTAATAAGGTTCCCGCGCCAAAAGGTGATAGTCAAAAACCTTTGCGGGCTTTGATTTTTGATTCTTTTTATGATGAATTCAAAGGTGTAGTGGCTTATGCCAGAATCGTTGACGGAGAAGTTGGTAAAAATGATGCTATTTATATGTTTGGCACAAAGGCGCAAAGCGAAGTTATGGAATGCGGAGTTTTACAGCCGACCTTAACCAAAAAAGATAGTTTAAAAACCGGAGAGATCGGTTATATTATTACCGGGCTTAAAGATATTGAACAATGCCGGGTAGGTGATACCGTTATCAGACAAGAAAGTAAGGATTTGTCCGTAAAACCTTTACCGGGCTACAAAGAAGCCGTACCTATGGTTTATGCCGGAGTTTTTTCTGCCGAAGGAAGCGATTACAATGAATTGCGTCAAGCCATAGGCAAATTAAAATTAAATGACGCCGCCTTGGTTTACGAACCGGAAAATTCACCGGTTTTGGGTTTTGGTTTTCGTTGCGGTTTTTTGGGGATGTTGCACTTGGAAATTTTTCAAGAGCGTTTGCGAAGAGAATTTGATTTGGACTTGGTAATTACCGTGCCCAGCGTGGCTTATAAAGTTATTCTAAAAAGTCCCAACAGTTTTCCGGATAATATAAAAAAAGAGCAAATAATTGCTGATGACGCTTATTTAATGAAAAACCCCAATGAATTTCCTGATCCGAGTTTTATCGATCATATGGAGGAGCCGATTGTTAAAATGGATGTGGTGGTGCCACAGGATTATATAGGTAATGTGATGACTTTGGTTCAAGATAGTCGCGGTGAGTATATCAATACTGAATATATTGATAAAAAAAGAGCGGTTCTGCATTATCGGATTCCCTTGGCCATGTTGATTGTTGATTTTTACGACAAATTAAAAACAGTAACTTCCGGCTATGGCTCAATGAACTATGAATTTGAAAAGTATCAGCGAGCTGATTTGCAAAAAATGGATATATTGGTGGCCGAGGAGTCGGTGGAAGCTTTTGCCAGCATAGTTTATCGGGATTCAGCTTTTAATACCGGAAAGAAAATAGTACAGAGTTTGAAAGAATCAATTCCTCGCCAACAATTTGTGATAAAATTACAAGCAGCTATTGGCGGGAAAATTATTGCCGCCGAAAGGATCTCGGCCTTGAGAAAGGATGTAACTGCCAAACTTTATGGTGGTGATTGGAGCAGAAGACAAAAACTTTTGAATAAACAAAAAAAAGGCAAAAAGAAAATGATGGAGCAGGGGAAAGGCAAAGTAAATATCCCACCTGAAGCTTTTTTATCGGTAATGAAGCGTTAACAAGCTTAAAATTTAAAATAAAAACTCCGGGCTTTGAGCAAGTCGGGGTTTTATTGTTGTAAATTAAGGTAAGTTTTTGTAAAAATAAAATTTTTTACCGCTATCTATTGACAAAAATAAAAAAATGTGATATATTAACAAGATGTAGTTTTGACAATTGTATTTTTAAAGGAGGGAATTATGAAAGAAATGAAAAAAGAAATGAAAGTTTCTTTGAAATTGTCTTTGTTCAGTGCAGGGCTGATTACCCTGTTCTGGGCAATCTGGTATCTCGCTGCCGGGGAAGTTCCGGTAGTTGAGAGTGACCTGGCCACAGGTGGAGTATCCCATTGGTGGGATATTGCCATTGGGCCGATTTGGTCAACCTTGTTGGTGGTGATTTTCACCTCCAAGTTGTTGACTCCTAAGGGTTTCGAGGAGGAAAAAGATCAAGCAATCTTCGGAGGCCTTTACGGATCGGCAATAGCAGGCTTGTTTGGTAGCCTGCTGATGTGGGCCGGAGAGACGATCATGACCTGCGGTTTCATCGCGGGAGGGTTCGTCAGCCCCTTTGTTGCCGTTCCCTTTATCTGTGGCTTACTTTGTTGCGGTTGCGAGGCAGACAAAGTGGCCAACGGCCTAAAGCTGGCCATACTTGCGGCCATGTCATTCACTCTGGGGTTCAGTCTGTTAATCGGACTGATATTCGGATTGGCCGTTGGAATACAGGCCATTTTGGCTGTCGGCCAAGCCATTTTTGTGGGTGTCCTTGTGTGCACGATGATAGTGTGCACGATTTGGGCAGCCGCGAAGTGGGTCGTCCCGGTTGTTAAAGGGATGGCCTTGTGGCTGATCAAGTAAACCTTTTCCCTGCTTGCGAACTCATTCGCAAGCAGGATTTTTTTTGTGCCGGAGTTTAAATTAAAAAACCTGGTTTTTTTTGGGAGAACCGAGGTTTTTATTTTGACGATTTAAAAAATAGCAAAACTCATGGTCCACATTAGCATGGAGAAAATCATAATAATTACAATAATTATCCAGACTGCTTTTTGTATTTTACTTTTTTTCATAGTAAAATGTTTATTACGAGTTTAATCTATTTAATATTTAATTTTAATTTTTTAAAATGAAAGAGTGGAAATTAAAAAATAAAACTTTTCAAAAACAAAGGAGCGAACTTTACGGTTATCATCCGGTGATTGCCAAGCTACTGTATTATAGGGGATTAAAAGACCAAGATCAAGCTGAAAAATTTTTTAACCCTGAGTATGATGAATTGCATGATCCTTTTCTTTTCTCTGACATGAAAAAAGCGGTTAAAAGAATTTTTAAAGCTATTGATAACAAAGAAAAGATTTTAATTCATGGTGATTATGACGCTGACGGAGTGACCAGCGCAGCGGTTTTGTATAAAACTTTAAAGAAATTGGGAAACACTCCGGATGTTTTTATCCCGCATAGAGAAAAGGACGGATATGGATTAAATACAAAAAATATTAAAAAATTCGTTGAATCCGGGGTTGATTTATTAATAACCGTTGATTGCGGAATTACTAATGTTAAAGAAATAAAAGCTTTAGCTGACCAAGGGATTGAAACGATTGTCACTGATCATCATGAACCGCCTGAACAACTACCCGAGGCGGTGGCTATTTTGGATCCCAAAGTTGAAAAATGTTCTTATCCATTTAAGGAGTTAGCCGGAGTCGGTGTGGCTTATAAATTGGCTGTGGCGCTCTTGGACACGGCTAAGCCGGAAAGATTAAAAAAGGCTGATTTTTCTCAATTCGGAGAGACTAAAGGTTTTAAAAAATGGCTTCTGGACTTAGTGGCCGTGGGAACCGTGGCTGATATTGTTCCGTTATTGGAAGAGAATCGTATTTTGGTTAAGTGGGGACTGGTTGTTCTAAATCAAACGAAAAATATCGGTCTTAAAAAATTATTTAAAAAATTAAATACTGCCAAAGTGGAAGAATTTACAATTGGTTATCAAATAGCACCAAGGTTGAACGCTGCCGGTAGATTGAAAAGCGCTCAAAACGCTTTTGAGCTTTTGGTCACAGAGGATGAGGGAGAAGCCGAGCGGTTGGTATGTGATTTGGATCAAAACAATAAAAAAAGACAAGACATTGTGGAAAAGGCCATGATTCAGGCAAGACAGACCGTTATTCAGAGGGATAAAATTTTGTTTTTATATCATGAAGAATGGTTGCCAGGAGTGGTCGGATTAATTGCCGGCAGATTATCTGAAGAATATTACAAACCGGTTTTGGCTATGACCAGTAGTGTTAACGGCATAGTCGGTTCCGGACGCAGTATTGAGGGGGTTAATATTATTTTTAATCTCCGGCGAGCGGGGGAATACTTGTTGCGATTTGGCGGTCATTCCGGCGCTTGTGGTTTTACTTTGAAAAGTCCGGCGGTTAAAGAAAAATTTGAAAGAAAGATGAAACAAGTAATTGAGCGGGATCTATCAGGAAAAGAATTAAAGCCTTTTTTAACTGTTGATATGAAAATAAAATTAAGAGAAGTTGATATTTTTTTGTTGCGGTCTTTGGAGCGTTTTTCCCCTTATGGCGAGAAAAACGAAAAGCCTCTTTTTCTTATCAACGATCTGCAGATAGCGGCGATGGACTTGATAGGAAAGAAACAAAATCATTTACGGTTGATGGTAAAACAAGATTTACCGATTTTAAGCAAAATGATTTTATTTTCCAGAGGAAAGGAATGGTTTGAAAGGTTAGATGTCGGAGACAAAATTAAAGTGGTTTGTCAGTTGGGCATAAATCGTTGGAACGGGAATGAAGAACCGGAATATAAAATTGTGGATATTAAGCTTGTTTAGCTCTTGAAATATCTTATTGAATACGATAGAATATCATCGTATTTTTGTTTTAAAAAATAATTAAAAGGTTTATGAACAAAGTCGGGTTTGTTAAAGGGCTGAATTTTGTTAAAAAGACTTTTGATAAAAAAGGTCTGTTTTTTTTGTTTGGTCTTTGTCTGGTGTTAACTTTTTTTCCTTTTGTTGAAGCGAGTGGAGGAGCCGAAGCTCAAGGTCATGGAGCCGGAGCTGCTTTGAATTTTATGTGGTTGGCTTTAATTTTAATTTTGGCCAAGCTGTCAAGCCTTATTGAAAAGTTTGGGCAACCCGCGGTTTTGGGTGAATTGGTTGTTGGTGTTGTCTTGGGTAATTTGGTATTGTTTGGCGTGGATTTTTTTGAGCCATTAAAACACAATCAGATAGTTTCATTTTTATCGGAGTTGGGTGTGGTTATACTGTTGTTTCAAGTCGGATTGGAATCCAATATTCACGAGATGAAAAAAGTTGGAGTTAAAGCCATGCTTGTGGCTATTATCGGTGTGATTATTCCTTTTGTTTCCGGCGCATATTTAATCGGTCCTTGGTTGATGCCGGGATTGGATTTAAACGCTTATTTATTTTTGGGTGCGGCCATGACCGCTACTTCCGTTGGTATTACTGCCAGAGTTTTTCAGGATCTGGGCAAAATAAAAACCAAAGAAGCGAAGATTATTTTGGGCGCGGCGGTTATTGACGATGTAATCGGCTTGATGATATTGGCGGTTGTTTCAGCCATGGTTACTTTGGGAGCGGTGAAAATCGGAATGATAAGTTGGATAATTGCCAAAGCTGTTTTGTTTTTGCTCGGAGCTATAGTTTTGGGACAATTTTTTGCTCGAAAAATCAGCAAATGGTTTGCCAGAATAAATACCGGAGTGGCTATGAAGTTTACTATTGTCGTGGGATTTTGTTTGATCTTTTCATTTTTGGCTCAAAAAATAGGCCTTGCTCCGATTGTTGGAGCTTTTGCCGCCGGTTTGATTCTGGATCCTGTTCATTTTCGTTACTTTAAAGATCATGGATTGGTTGAGGATCTAAAAAAGGAATTAAAACAAATAAGAGTTGATGAAAGAAAGAAAATAAACAAAGTTATAGCGCCACATTCTCATAGACATATTGAAGATTTTATCGAACCTTTGGGTAATTTTTTAATTCCGATATTTTTTGTTATGACCGGAATGAGTGTTAATCTGGCAACATTAAAAGATCCAAAGGTGGTTTTGGTGGCCTTAGTTGTTACTTTGGTGGCTTTTGTTGGCAAATATGTTTCCGGCTTGGTTGGTGGTCAAGGAGTGAATAAGTCAATTATTGGTTTTGGTATGGTGCCTCGGGGTGAGGTGGGGTTGATTTTTGCCACTATTGGAAAATCATTGGGAGTGGTTAGCGATGAAATTTTTTCCATAATCGTTATAATGGTAATTTTCACCACTTTGCTTACTCCACCCATTTTGACTTATTTATTAAAAAAGCAAGAGAAAGTCGGGGGTTGATTTTGTTCAAGCGTTTTTATTTGGTATTATTAAAATAAGTCCATTATAATTATTTATTTAAAAATTTATGCGTTTGATAATAAATTGTGACGGAGGAGCTCGAGGAAATCCCGGTCCGGCGGCCATTGGGTATGTTATAAAAGACAAAAATAAAAAAATTTTATTCAAGTATGGGGAATATATCGGTACAGCCACTAATAATATAGCGGAATATAGAGCGGTAATTTCAGCCTTGGAAAAAGCTTTGGAGCTTGGCGGTGATGATTTGGAGTTTTATATTGATAGTGAATTGGTTGTTAAGCAGATAAACGGTTTATACAAAGTAAAAAACAAGGATTTGGCGGAAGAGTTTTTGAAAATATATAATCTTCGTAGTAAGTTTGATTCAGTGGTTTTCCATCATGTTTATCGCGAGAAAAACAAAGAAGCCGACGCCATGGTTAATAAGGCTTTGGATGAAAAGTTAAAAAAACAATCAAATTAAATAAAGAAAATTGAATTTTATTTTTTAAAATCAGATTTTATGTCTGGTTTTTTTTAATAAAAACAGGTGAATATGTTATAATGTATTTATAGATTATGAAAAAGACTCTCACAATAGGATTAATAGTGGTTTGCAGTGTCTTGGTTTTTTTTACCGCTGATTCATCGGCTGAAAAAGCTCATAAAATAAATGGTTGGGCTTGGTCGGAAAATATCGGTTGGGTATCTTTGAATTGTTATAATTCCGGTTTAAACAATAAATGTCTAAATTCTGATTACGGAGTTGATTTTGATCGCGAAACCAAAGAAGTCTTCGGTTATTCTTGGTCAGAGTATGGCGGTTGGTTATGTTTTGGTTCTTCGTGCGATGAAACGCAAGAAAATATGTTTTTGCCTCCCGACGATGCTCAAATAGTAGCTAAGATAACCAAAAATAATTTATTAACGGGCTGGGCAGGTTGGCCGGTTTTGGGTAAAAATGGTTGGGTTAAATTGCAAGGGGAGGTTTATAACAACTCAGATCCAAAAGTTCAATGTAGAAACTGTGTTCAATATAAAGGACAAGAAAAAGAAAAATGTGGTTTTTGTTTTACGCAAGAAATTAATCAAGGCAGCGGAGGTATTTGCGCTAATTGCAGTGATTGCTTGGATGGAGAATGCTCGGAATGCCAAGAATGTTATAAGTACGGAGTTGGTTTGGACGCGGAAACCAACGCCTTGGTCGGTTGGGCTTGGGGCGCTGATTATGAAGGAGTTGGTTTTGGCTGGTTACGTTTTTCTGCTTCTGATGATCTGGCTTTGGTCAACCAACCTTATTTGCAAACCGTTGGTGGCGATATTTACGCTCAAAAGGGACTGGGAGATATTTATCAGCCCAGCGCGCCGGAGGATCAGCCCAATGCCACTTATATGATTCAAAGTAACGGTTCAATTGTGCATTTTGATTCCTATTGTCAAAAAACCGGTCAATGTAACTATTCAGAAGGCTGGGTCAGCGAGAAAATGGATGAACTTTTTTTGCCTGATCAAGAAAGTAATTATTACAATCAAAATCTGGGTCATTTGGATATAAAAGGTTTGCTGGCCGGTCAATACGGACCGGTAAAAGCCGTTAATTCAAGTGATCAAATAGATGAAGTTTTAAAAGGAAGGGTTTATTATGCCGGAGATGATTTTGTGCTTGACCAGCATAGTTTTTTAAATAGTTTGGGACAAGAAAAAGCCTCAGGCACTTTGGTGGTAAGAGGGGATTTGGTTTTAAACGGGAACATTTTTTATGCAGGATCTTCAATTAAAAATTTAAAAAATTTACCTTGTTTTGGGGTTTTGGTTCTTAAGAAAAAAGACGGTTCCGGAGGAAATATTTATATAAAGCCTGATGTGGGCTATTTGTCCGGTAATTTTTATGCTGAAGATACAATTTATACTGGCTATCAATCGGAAGAAAATAATACTCGGTTGAGCGTGAATGGCTTGATGTTGGCTGAGAAGTTTGAATTTGAAAGAGGTTATGTTGATTTGGAAACCAAGGAACCGGCAGAAAGAATCATTTATGACGGTCGAGTTTTTGGTAATCCGCCTCCCGGATTTTCCGATTTAATCGCCGGGTTACCCGAGTTCAACAAAAACCAATAATTAGTGGATAAACATTTTTCTAAATCTTTTAAAAATGTTATAATATAAAAGAATTAAATTTAAAATAAAGTATAATTGACACTAAATTTAACCACAAGATTATATGGGAATATTTTCAAAAAATAAAGCCGGTGATACGGATTATTTAGGCGTTGATATTGGTGGTAGCAGTATAAAAATGGTGGAATTAACCAATAACAACGGACGCGCTCAATTGGTAACTTACGGTTATTTGGAGCGTTCGTTAAAAGGAGGAGCCAAGCTGATTGATCGTCCGGATGAAACTGCGCAAATGATTAAAAAGGTAGCCCAACAAAGCAAGGTTTTAACCAAAAGGGCGATTACCGCTTTGCCGGCTCCGGCAGTTTTCAGTTCAATTATTTCTTTGTCTGAGATTAGTAGAAAAGACTTGTCTTCGCCCAAAAAAGTTACCGCGGCGGTTGAATGGGAAGCCAAAAAGGTTTTGCCTTTGCCTTTGGAAAAAATGATTTTGGATTGGAAGGTTTTGGGGTCGGATTCTTTGCTAAAACAAAAAACAAAGTCCTCGGGCAAGTCGGATAAAATAAAAGATCTACAAGTGTTGTTGACCGGAGCAGCCAAGGAAGTTGTTCAAAAATATATTGAGATTTTCAAAAAAGCGGATTTGAATTTGATAAGTTTGGAAACTGAATCCTTTGCCTTGTCCAGAGCTTTGGTGGGCAAAGACAAATCAACCGTTATTGTGGTGGATATAGGCGCCGGCAATACCGATATTGCGGTGGTGGAAAATTCCATTCCATTATTAAATCGCAGCCTGGGAATCGGGGGGCTGGAAATAACCAAATCTATTGCGGAAACCTTGAATGTGGATTTAAAACAAGCTGAGCAATACAAGCGTGACTTGGCTAGCCATGAGCAACTTGGAGGAGAAGACAATGAGTTGCCCGAAATAATTCGGCGACCAATCCAAGCCATAATAGACGAAATTCGTTATACCAAGGATTTTTATCTTGATCAGCCCGGAAACAAGGACAAAAGAATAGAAAGAATAGTTCTTAGTGGAGGAACGGCTCATCTTTTTAATGTGGCTGAGTATTTTACGGAAACCTTGGGCATCAGGACATTTTTGGGGAATCCGTGGGCCAGGGTTATTTACCCGGAGGATTTACAGCCGGTTTTGGATAAGGTCGGAAATCGTATGGCTACTTCCATAGGTTTGGCAATGCGCAATATAATAAAATAAATATATATTATGAGCAACGGAACAAGCTTGCTTCCGGAGGAAATGAGGGAAAAAGAAAAACAAGCCAGAGAGCAAACTCGTGAATCCATGAGTTCGCCTGAATTTTCAATGCATTTACCCGATAAAGAAAAACAAAAAAGTGCCAAGGGAAAAGAACCGGTAAAAAAGAAAAAAGATTGGGTAAAGATTGGTGCGGAAAATAACAGTAAAACAAAAAATAAAAAAAAGGCTAAATTTAAAATTCATCATAAAAAAGTTAAGCCCGCACAAACGGTAAAAGAAGATCAAAAAGTTAAAAACGATGATTATTCTTCAAAAAACAAAACGGAAAAACAGTCAAATTCTCAGAAAAAGCAAAAATCAAATAATGATTTTAAAATGAGGATTCCGAAAAAGGGTAAAAAATTGGATAAGCATGGAAAAAGGGTGGTTAGGGAAGCCGGAGATAAACTTTCACAGATAAAACATTCTTTACCTTTGAGTGAATATTTTCAGAAAAGAAGAAAAAAGCTGAAATTAAAAAAAACACCGGCTGAAATAAATCTTATTTCTTCCGATTATAGAGAGGTTTTGAACGCGCAGTTATGGTTAAGGATGAAAATTTTGTTATTGGTGATTTTTATTTTTACCTTGATTGTGGCTGCAGGCTCCTTGATTTTTAAATTTCATAATGTTGAGTTGGTAAAAGAATACAATTCAACAGTGCAAGAGATAAGCCAAACACAAGCAAAAATAAATTCTTATGATACGGGAAGAATGCAAGCTGAGAAATTAAAAAAACGCAGTGATGTTTTGCATGTTTTGGTGGACAATCATTTGCGTTGGACTGCGTTTTTATCAAAGATGGAGAGATATACAATAGAAAATGTTTATTATACCAATATGGTGGTAAACAAGGATTTTTCGGTTAACTTGCAAGCTAGAGCTAAAACATACGCTGATTTGGCTACCCAGCTGGCCGTGTTACAGGAAGCTGATTTTGTTGATTCGGTGGAAATAAATTCAGCCGGCAAAGTGACTGCTATTTCCAGTCCGGAAAATTCAGATGATAATATTTCCGGAGAAGAACCTAGAGAAATAAATTTTAACATACTTTTGTTTATAAAACCCGACAGTTTATTGATTGAATAACTATGTCTTTAAAAAACACTAAAAAAACCAAATTACCGGAACTGGAAAAAAAGGAAGTTTTTAAAAATGAAAAGCCGGTCAATCGCTCCGCCGGATCTTTTGGGATGACTTTTTCTGAGAATTTTATTAAATATTATCGCAGTATTGCTTTGTTTTTTGTTTTGTTGGTCTTGGTCGTTGGGAGTTTTACCATGGGTTACTTTTATCAGACCTACATAGCGGATATTAAAGACATGATCAAAGAACAAGAGTCTCTTTTGTCAAAAAAAAGCAATGAGCTGGAGCGGCTTGAACAAGTGAAATTTGTTTATGATGATCTTCGGGAATCTTCAAAAAAAGTACTTGATATGTTGCCAAGAGATAAGGATTTGCCGGAACTATTTGTGCAGTTGGAGAGTATTGCTTTTAAAAACAACATATCTTTGGAAATGGTGGATATTTCCAAACAAGCCAGCCGGTTTGAGTTAAAAGGAGTGAAAGCGGGTGAATTGTCTAGTTTGGATGTGAATTTGAATTTAAAGGGAGGAGATTATTTTATATTAAAGGATTTTTTAAAGGATTTGGAATATAATCTTCGGATTTTTGATGTTAATTCGTTGATCTACAGTCCGGACGAAGATTCTTATAGTTTGTCTTTAAGCACTTATTATTTTAAAAATTAGATTATGCTTAACCAAGTGGCCAAATCAGAAAAAAGAAATTCTTTAATAATTTTATTTTTAATTATTATTGTTATTGTCGGTGTTTTGGCTGCACATAAATTTTATTTTTCCGGTGAGCCGAAACTTTTAAGTAAGGCTGTTTTTTCAGCCAAGAGCGATTTTTCAGTAAAAGATTATGCCGAGGAAAGTGAAGACTTAATGCAGAGCGATAAATTGAAAAAATTCAAAAAATTTGGAGATTGGCCGGTGGAAACGGATATGTTTTTAAAATCCGGAGAAAATCCATTCAAAAAAATACAACAAAAATAAAAATTTTACTTTAAAATCAAGTTAAGACTTGAAAATGGATATATAAATGTTGAGTGAAAACAACAACAGGTTTTTAACATACCTTGTGCGGAACAATGATTTATCCTCTAACCAAATTAAGGAGATCAAGTCCGTTTTGCAAAGTTCAAACGATAAAGATTTGAGCGAAGTTTTGGTAAAAGGGGGGTTTATGGAAAGTGAAGCCGTGGCTGAAAAAGAAGCCGAGTTTTTTAATTATCCCTATGTTGATTTGTCGGAAAAAGAGATTGTTCGAGAAGTTAGGGAAATAATGCCTTTTAGGTTAGCCGAGCGACATAAAGCCATATGTTTTGATAAAAAAGGAAAAGTGCTTAAAGTGGCGCTTGCGGATCCTGGAGATTATGACGCCAGAGAGGCTATTGATTTTTGGGCTTCCACCAAAGGTTATGTCCTTGAATATTATATGTGTTCTTTTAGTGCTTGGAAGAAAAATTTTGCTCGTTACAACGCTTTTCAAAGCGGAGTTAAAACAGCTATAAGCCGAGTTGAAAAAGAAAGAAAGCAAGAAGCCCGAGAAGTCTCAACTGATAATATTCAGGAGGTGATAAAAAGAGCTCCGGTGGCTCAGATTGTTTCCATGATAGTTAAGCATGCCATAGAAAACAGAGCTTCGGATATTCATATAGAGCCTTATGAAAACAGTTCGCGGGTTCGTTTCAGAGTTGATGGAATTTTAAATACCGTACTGAATTTGCCTATTTATATACATGAATCCGTGGTTTCACGCATAAAAGTATTGTCCAATTTGAAAATTGATGAAACAAGAGTTCCGCAAGACGGCCGCTTCAAGTTTGAGGCGGGGAATCAAGAGTTTGATTTAAGGGTTTCCATTATGCCGCTTTCCGGGAATGAAAAGGTCACAATGCGAATTTTGGATATATCTTCAAAAGCTCTTACTTTGCAACAGCTTGGTTTTAATAAAAGCATCCAAGAGAAAATACATCAAGCTATTAAAGAAACCTATGGAATGATTTTGGTTACCGGTCCGACCGGTAGTGGTAAGTCAACCACTTTGTTCTCCGTTTTAAGTTTATTGAATAAAGAGGGCGTAAATATCTCAACTCTGGAAGATCCCATTGAATATTATGTTCCGGGAATTAATCAGGCTCAAGTTAGACCGGAGGTTGATTTTTCTTTTGCTTCAGGCCTTAGGGCGCTGATGCGACAAGATCCTGATATTATTATGGTTGGAGAAATCAGAGATACGGAAACTGCGGAAATGTCTGTTCACGCCGCTTTGACCGGACATCTGCTTTTTTCCACCTTGCATACCAATAATGCGGCCGGTGCAGTTCCCCGATTGATTGATATGAAAGTGGAGCCTTTTTTGTTGGCTTCAACTTTAAATCTGATAATTGCCCAGCGATTAAGCCGGAGAATTTGTAGCAAATGTAAAGAGTCTTTTGAATTGCCGGAAGAAACAGCCGAGAAAGTCAGAAATCATTTGGAGAGTTTACCGGCAGGAGCTTTGCCCAAAGAAATTGATTTAGAAAAAAAATTAATCGGTTATCGAGGAAAGGGTTGTTCCGCTTGTAAGGGGACCGGATACAGTGGCAGAATTGTTTTGGCTGAGGTTTTGCCGATAAATAATAAAATGCGCGAACTGGTAGCCAATGGGTTTCCTTCTAAAAAAGTAAGAGAAGTTATAGACAAAATGGGATTGATCAGTTTATTGCAAGATGGAATTATAAAATCCTTGCAGGGAATAACTTCTCTGGAGGAAGTTTTCAGGGTTAGCAAAGAAGTAAAAGAACAAGAATGAGATGATTTCTCAACTATAAATCTATGTCTATTTACAAGTATAGAATAAAAAGTTTAAAGTCCGAAGAGGGTACGGAAAGCGGGTTGGTGGAAGCCTCTTCAAAAGAACAGGCGGCCAGTATATTGGAAGATAAAGGGTTTGTAGTTTTATTTTTGGAAAAAAAGAAAAAAGGATTGGCCAATATTGAAGATTTTTTGACAAGAATAAAAATTAAAGATTTGGTTATCTTTTCCAGGCAATTGTCAATTTTGATTTCCGCTGAAGTTCCCTTGGTTAGAGCGCTAAGGAATGTTGTGGAACAGACCCCCAATCCCAGATTAAAAAAAATTATTTATAAAATAGCCGGTGAAGTGGAAGGCGGAATCAGACTATCGGAAGCTCTGGAAAATTATCCAAAGGTATTTAATGATTTTTTTATTAATATTGTTAGATCTGGGGAAGTTTCTGGTCGATTAAATGAAGTCCTTAAATATTTGGCTGATCAACTGGAAAAAGATTATGATCTTCGAGGCAAGATAAAAGGCGCCATGATTTATCCTTTGTTTGTTTTCGGTTCTTTGTTGGTTATTGGTATTTTAATGATGATTTTTGTGATTCCTAGATTAACCGCCATGTTGATTGAAACGGGAGCCACTTTGCCTTTGGCCACCAGGGGGATAATTGGAATCAGTAATTTTTTTGTTAATTTTTGGTGGTTGGCTGTTTTATTTGTAGCTTTGATTGTGGCCGGTTTTTATATGGTTTCTCGTTCAGAAAAAGGAAAAAGATACTTGGATCTGTTTAAGTTAAAATTGCCGATTTTTGGAAAAATATATTCGTACATGGCTATAATCAGATTATGTACGGGGATGAACACCTTATTAAAAGGAGGCGTGGATATTGTGGAGAGCTTGACCATTTCCTCAGGAATGATGAATAATGTTATTTATAAAGATTTAATTTTGGAAACTAAAAAAACAGTGGAAGACGGAGGAGAAATCGGGGAAGTTTTTTATAAAAGTCCCCATGTTCCAAAAATGGTTTCTCAAATGTTGGATACAGGGGAAGAAACAGGCAAGGTGGAATCTGTTTTAAAAAAAATCAGTCAGTTTTATACTCGAGAACTGAATAATATAATTAGAAATTTAATGTCCTTGCTTGAACCTTTTATTATGATTGTATTGGGAGTGGCTGTTGGCGTAATGATTGTCGCCATTATTATGCCTATGTATGAAGTTTCCTCCAATATGTGATATAATTTACTTAGGAAATATAAAAAATTAATTTCATTTTTATGAAAAACAAAGGTTTTACTTTAGTTGAGCTGTTGGTGGTTATTGCCATCATCGGTTTGTTGTCGGCTATGGCCGTGGTTTCTTTGGGTAGTATCAGGGAAAAAGGCCGTGACGCCAGGCGTCTTTCGGATATGGATGCTTTAAAAACCGCCTTTGAGTTGGTAAACAGTGAAGCCGGCAGTTATGATAATGACGAGGATTCTGATTGCGTGGCCGGGGATATGGTTTATGAGTGTACCGGCGGAGCTTTGGAAAATTATTTACCAAGCTTGAAAAACATGAAAGATCCCGCCGACCCAAGTGTGGATTGTCAGGCAGATTGTACCGGCCCTTGCGAATACAGTGTTGTTGCTTTGTCAGCCGATTCTTTTGAGGTGAATTTTTACTTGGAGCAGGGCGCGGGAAAGTTTGACCAGCCCGGTTGTTATATGTTGAGTGAAAAAGGGATAGAAAAAAAATAATACATAAATTAACATTTGGCAATTTTGTATGATTTGTATAAATTGCTAAGTGTTAAAGGCTAAAAAAAATATGAGAAACAAAGGTTTTACTTTAGTTGAGTTGTTGGTGGTTATTGCCATCATCGGTTTGTTGTCGGCTATGGCCGTGGTTTCTTTGGGCAACATTCGAGAAAAAGGGAGAGACGCCAGAAGACTTTCCGACATGGATGCTTTGCAAAAATCCATGGAACTAATTAATACTGAATACGGTTCTTATGATGTAACTTGTGCGGACGGCAGTTTGGTTTATGAATGTACGGGCGGAGAAATTGAGGACTTTTTGCCCGGTGTGTCTAATTTAAAAGATCCGTTATCTCCGTCAACCGGTTGCGGAACCGCGACTGACGGACCGTGTGAATATGAGATAACTACGGGTGAGGACTCTTATGAGGTTAAGTTTTACTTGGAAAATGGAGCCGGTCAATTTGAAAATTCCGGATTTTATGAGTTGACGGAGAAAGGTATTTCCAAGAGTTCATAGCAAGAAATAATAAAAATTTGATGAAAAATAAAACAGCTAAAAACCATAAAGGATTTAGTTTGGTGGAGATTTTAATAGTGGCCGGTGTTGTTGGTTTGATTTTGACCGCTTTGGTTTTGGCCTTGAATTCCAAACAGGCCGGGGTTCGCGATGTAAAAAGAGTTAGTGATATAAAGGCTTTGCGTAGTGCTATGGAAGTGGTAAAAAACCAGGCCGGCGATTATAAGCAGACTTTTTGTCAGCCCGGGTTGGTAAGTTCTTGCGCTAAAAATAAAAGATCCGAATTAACAAAAATAATGAATGATTTGGCCGGGTTTAATGATCCTGATTTTACCAAGGTTTGTTCGGACTTGGAGGTTTGTCAAAAAGCCGGATGTAATTATACTTTTGTTAACTTGGAAGAATCTGATTATCGAGTTTTGTTTACTTTGGAAAAGGGAACTTCCGCACATCCTGAGGCCGGTTGTTATGAGTTAACGCCAAGAGGAATAAAATTATTAAGAGCTAAATAAATGGATATAAAACGTTGGATAATCTTACTTTCCATCATAGTTTTTGTTTTTGGTCTGTATCAGTCCACGGAGGCAAAAACCATTAATTCCGTTAAAGTTAAGCTTGATCGGGAAACAGTTAATAAAGGCTATACCGTGCAAAGCGAGGATAAACATTTACTGATGCCGGTTTTTCCCGGGCAATATCAAAAATCGGTAAGGTTGAGTATCAAGCGAGTTGACGAGCCGGGACCTTTTCCGGCGGGAATGAAATTAGCTTCCGCACAGTATATTTATAAAATCAAAAAAAACAAACCGGGTTTTTTAGTTAAGCCGGCTTTGCTGGTTTTTAATTTTTCTTCTGACAATAAATTGGACAAGCAGGCTTATTATTTTGACAAAACCAAGAAAAATTGGAAAAAACTACCTACGGAAATTGATTGGAGAAAAAAAAGAGCTTTGGTTAGAACCGTTTTTCCCTGTGCCAAAGTGGCTTTGTTTGAAAAAGTCTTTGATGAGCTGACCGCTGTTTCCGCTGTGGTTTTGGATAAAAGATCCGGGGATATTGTTTATGAAAAAAATATTAATGAAGTCAGACCGGTGGCCAGCTTAACCAAATTAATGACTTCTTTGGTTTTTTTGGAGAATAATCCGGGTTGGGAGAAAATGGTAATTATGCAAGAATCAGACTTTGTTGGCGGAGCCACTCTCTGGATTGATCCGGGAGATCAAACAACTATTCGCGATTTGTTTTACGCCACTTTGGTGGCTTCGCGTAATAATGCGGCCGAAGCCTTGGTTCGCTCCACCGGATTGAACCGTAAGGATTTTATTCAATTAATGAACGATAAAGCCCGAAAAATGGGCTTAAAAAAAACGCATTTTGTGGAGCCGACCGGTCTTAGTCGTGAAAATGTTTCCACTGCTAAAGAAATGGCCGTTATAGCACGTCAGGCTTTTGGTGATTTTGATATTTTAAAAGCTTCCACTTCGCCGAGTTATCGGTTAAAATTGTTAAACCGTCAATTAAGTTATCAGTTAAAAAGCACCAGTGAAAAGGTTTTAAATAAAGATCTTTATATTACCGGTAGCAAAACCGGGTGGACAAGTGAGGCTGGTTATTGTTTGGTTTCTCAAGCCAAAAAAGGCTTTAAGGAAATTCTGGCCTTGGTCATGGGCTCGCAAAAGGATAAAAATTATGATGAGGTTTACAGCCTGTTGAAAAAAAATTTGTAATTTTTTGGATTTAAATAAAAAAATATAATCGTTGGTCTTGCCGACGGTTTTTGTTTTTGGTATAATTACATTTGTTGTTTAATAAATAAACAAATAAAATTATTATGTCCGACGCTCAAAGCAAGATCAAAAATCTCTATCAGGAAATCAGTGAAAACAAAAAAAAGAAAAAGGAAATCAATTCAGTGATCAAAGAAGCTTATGAGAAAAACAAAGAATACCAAGATCTTTCCGAAGAACTCAGCCGACTAAGGGCTCGAAAAAAGGAAATTGAATTGACTGTGCGCTCCGAGTATGGTAGTGAATTTGAGCAATTGGACGATTTAAAAACCGATATTCGTGATTCTGAACAGGTTTTGTCGGATTTAATGTGGAACGAACTCTTAAAAAACAATAAAGTGGAGGTGATTGATGAGTATGAAAATAAATTTTTACCCGAGGTTTCGGTTAAATTGAGAAAAGCGGGATAGTTGGTTGTTTTTAAAAAAGAGTATGTCCAAAAATAAAAAAGGAAAAGTGGCCGTTGGTATGAGCGGGGGAGTTGATTCTTCCGTGACGGCCAGTTTATTAAAAAAACAGGGTTATGAAGCGGTTGGTGTGTTTTTTGATTTTGGTCATGACAAATCAATTAATGTGGGGAGGGAAAAGGTTTGTTCTTCCAAAAAGGATCAAGAGCAAGCTGAAGAAGTTTGTTCCTTCTTGAAAATTCCATTTTATGTTTTTGATGTCAAAGAAATATTTAGAAAACAAGTTATTGATTATTTTACTGCTGGTTATAAAAAACTTTTAACTCCCAATCCCTGTGTTCAATGCAATAAATTTATCAAGTTTAGTGAGTTTTGGCGACAAGCCTCTTCAAAGTTAAAGGTTGATTTTATTGCTACCGGTCATTATGCTCAAATAAAAAAAGGAAAAAACGGTCAGTTCAAACTTTGTCATGCCAAAGACAGAAAAAAGGATCAAACTTATTTTTTACATCAACTGAAAAAAACAGAGTTAAAACATATTCTTTTTCCTTTGGGGAAATACACAAAAGAGGAAGTAAGAAAAATGGCCGGTGATTTGGATTTGCCGGTTGCCGGAAAAAAAGAATCTCAAGAAATTTGTTTTGTTCCATCCAAAGGATTGGCTTCTTTTTTGCGACAAAAAATTGATTTCAAGTCGGGCCCGATTATTAATATTGCTGATGGTAAAACATTGGGGGAGCATCAAGGGTTGTTTCATTTTACCATTGGTCAAAGAAAAGGATTAAAATTATCGGATGGACCATGGTTTGTGGCTGGTTTTGATAAAAAGAAAAACGCACTTTTGGTTTCTAAGAAGGAAAAAGATTTGTATAAAAAAGAATTAACCGTTAAAAACATAAATTGGTTGGAAAAACCGAAAAAATTTCCAACAAGATTTAAATGTAAAATAAGATACAACGCCCGGTTAAGTGTGGCTCGGGTTTACCGATTATCGGAGAAAAAATACCAAGTGGACTTTACGCGATTTCAGAGAGCTCCGGCCTTAGGACAATTTTGTGTTTTTTACAAAGGTTCGCAATGTTTTGGCGGAGGAGAGATCGTTAAAGGTGGTTAAACCTTGTCAGTAGCTGTTGAAACCGGTTATACTATAAGAAGCACAAAAGTTTAATTTGTGACTTATAATTTATGACAAAAAAATGTAAAAAATGTGGCGCGCCGATCAAAGGTTTTTGGGCTTGGTTTTCCGCTTTGGCCGGGGTGCGCCAGTCAAAAACAAATCCTGATTATTGCAATAAATGCGTTGGTAGCCCGGAAGCGCAAGAAAAAGCGCAAGAAAAAGTGGTTAAAGAACAGGGGAAAAAACAAACCAATGAGCCGTCTCAGCCAAAGGATATTTATGAGTCGGAAGAGAATAGCCACTTGAAAAAAACCAACAATCAAGAGGAAAAAGAAGAAAAATGGGCTGAGCAATTGGATAATATTTATGAACAGGCGGGTAAAAAATAAAGCAATCATAAATTAATTATGAAAAAAGCGTTCCTGATGCAGGAACGCTTTTTGAACTTTATTTTTTTTGATAGCGGGGAATAAATAGAATGATTTTGGGACTACTGAAATCACCGGAGATTTGCAAAGTATCGCGAGGGACATCTTTGTCAATTATCAGAGCAACCTTACGCCAACTGATGAGTTGAGTAGAGTTCTCTTGGTTAGCCACCAAGATGCCTTTTTTGTTTTTTTCAATTATCGGAATTTGGATTTTGCCGATAATGGCCTTCTTGGTGATGTCGCTGAAATCTTCGGGTTGGCGAAAGTATAACAAAATAAAAATCCAAATACCGGCAAGATAGAGCAATAATTTTGTCTGAAATTCATAATGAATGAGAATTCCAAACTGGAAAAACCACAAAGCAATCAAGGTTAGCGGTTTGAAAATAAACCAACCTCCGGCTTTGCGCCAATCAATGGAAACGATTTTGAGGTTTTGACGCCCAATCAATTTGTCCAAGTTAATGTTATCAGCATTTTTCATAAAGACCTCCTTTTGGTTAAAGAACAAATTTCATTATATCTTAATGAAGATAGGATTTTTGTCAATGGTTTGCTTGTAATAGGCTTATTTGATAATATAAAAATAGAATTAAACCATTTTTTTGAAAAATATGGCGGAGTTGACGCCCATGCTTAAACAATACTATGAGATAAAGCAAAAGTATCCCAATGAACTTTTATTTTTTCGTTTAGGTGATTTTTATGAATTGTTTGGAGATGACGCCAAAGAGGCGGCGGCTATTTTGGATATAGTTTTAACGGCCAGAAATAAGGGGAGGGAAAACGAAACGGCCATGTGCGGCGTGCCATATCATGCTGCGGAAAATTATTTATCCAAATTATTAAAAGCCGGAAAAAGGGTGGCCATTTGCGAGCAGATTAGTGATCCCAATTTACCGGGCATTGTTAAAAGGGAAGTGGTTCAAGTGGTTACTCCGGGTACCACTTTGGTTAAAGGCACTTTGGAAAATAAAGCTAATAACTATATTGCCGGACTTTTTTACAAAAAAGGTTTTTGGGGGGGTGCTCTGGCTGATTTAAGTACCGGAGAATTGCAGGTGGCCGAGACGGCGGACTTGAATCTTTTGGCCAATGAACTTTTTCGTTTTAATATTTCCGAAGTTATTATTACTCAAAAACTTTTTAACAATGAAGATTACCAAGAGTTTATTTCTCGCTTAAATAATCCGCATATTCATCAACCGGAATTTACCGGTAGTGGTAGTGAGTTTTTGCGAAACTGTTTTCAAGTAAAGAATTTGCAGGTTTTTGGTTTGGAAAATATGGAGAGTGGGGTCGAGGCCGGCGCTTTGCTTTTTGATTATTTACAACAGACGCAAAAAAATGATCTTAAACATTTTAAAAAAATAAAGCGTTATGTTTTTGAGGATTTTATGGCCTTGGATGAGGCCACTATTCGTAATTTGGAAATTTTTTCTTCGGTGAGTGGACAATTTTCAGGCAGTCTGTTGTCGGTTATTGATAAAACCGTAACCGGAGCCGGCGGACGAATGTTGCGTCGTTGGCTTACCTTGCCTTTGATTAACAAAAAGGACATTGAACAGCGACATGAGGCGGTGGGCTTTTTTAAGGAAAATACTGATTTGATAAAAAAAACAACCAAATTGTTAAAGCGGTTTAATGATTTGGAAAGGTTGGTCGGTCGGTTGGGTTGTGGACGAGGTAATGCAAGAGATTTGGCCATTTTACGACAAAGTTTGAAGTTAATTCCAAAATTAAAGGACAACTTGGATCAAGAAAATATTGTTTGTTTGTTGAATGGATTCAAAAATAATCTCCCGGATCTGCAAGAATTGGTTGACTTTTTGGAGATGTCAGTTGTTGAAGATCCTCCGACCATGATCAATGAAGGCGGTTTGATCGCTGACGGTTATAATCAAGAGTTGGATGAGCTTAGAAAAATATCTCGCGGAGGAAAAGATTGGTTAGCCAAACTCCAGGCTGAAGAAATAAAAAGAAGTGGTATATCTTCGTTAAAAATAAAATACAACAAGGTTTTTGGTTATTATATTGAAATCAGTAAAACCAATTTATCGCAAGTGCCGGAAAACTATATTCGTAAACAGACCTTGGTTAATGCCGAGCGTTTTATTACTCCGGAATTAAAGGAGTATGAAGAAAAAATTCTCCGAGCTGAGGAAAAAATTTTTGATTTGGAACATAAAATTTTTGAACAAATTGTGGAAAAAACAACTAAATATTTTTCTCAAATATTAAAGGCGGCGGATATTGTGGCCAGATTGGATGTGTTGGTTTCTTTGGCCTTTTTGGCTGTGGAAAAAGATTATTGTTGTCCGGAAATTACGGATAATGGCGAGATCAATATAAAAAAAGGTCGTCATCCGGTGATTGAAGTAGTCCAAAATAAAAGGTTTGTGCCCAATGATTTGCAAATGGCTAGTCAAAAAAATCAGTTTATTCTTTTAACCGGGCCGAATATGAGTGGTAAGTCCAGTTATTTGCGCCAAGCCGCTTTAATTGTGCTTTTGGCTCAGATCGGTTCGTTTGTGCCGGCTGAATCAGCTAAATTGTCTGTGGTTGATCGCGTTTTTACTCGCGTGGGTGCTTCGGACAATTTAAGTCAAGGAGTTTCCACTTTTATGGCGGAAATGTTGGAGGCCGGAAATATTTTAAACAATGCTACGGATAAATCTTTGATAATCCTTGATGAGTTGGGACGCGGGACTTCCACTTATGACGGATTAAGCTTGGCTTGGGCTATAATCGGGTATATTCACGAGAAAATAAAGGCTAAAACTCTTTTTGCCACTCATTACCATGAATTAATCAAAGCGGTGGATGAATTACCCCGAGCGGAGAATTATTGTGTGGCGGTCAGTGAAAATGAAAAAGGCGTGGTTTTTTTGCACAAGATAGTCAAAGGGGCGGCTTCGGAAAGTTATGGCTTGGAAGTGGCGCGCATGGCCGGTTTGCCTGATAATTTAATTAATCAGGCCGAAGAGATTCTAAAGTCATTGGAAGGTAAAAAAAAGATAAACATTGATTTGTCTGAAAAAGAGATTCAAAAAACTTTACCTTTAAAATCCTTAGATAAACAGGAGAAACAAGTTTTGGAAGAAATAAAACAACTTAATCCTGAGGACTTAACTCCTTTGCAAGCACTAAATTTACTTTTTAAGCTAAAAAAGAGGGTGGCTAAGGAATAACAGTAAAATTGTTTGTTTATTTTGGGCTTGCTATAATAATAAAAGAAAAAACAAGTAATAATAAAAAATATGCTTCAAGAAAAACAAATTCCTGAT
>CAZPBK010000010.1:0-15334 GCA_964584985.1 uncultured Gammaproteobacteria bacterium
TTTATCAATCTGGGATTGATCGTGTTTAACAACACATAAGACCCCAACAAAAGAATCAAACCGGTGACCGCGCCAACAATATAACCCTTTCCTTTGCTAATCATGGTTTGATTCATTCCACCGATCAAATATAAAATTCCACCGATCATAATCATAACCACCGCCAAGATTGAACCGAAAATCACCCCATAACGATACAGAGCTCCGATATATTTGGCCACCCAAGGAATCCTTAAACATAAAGTATCTCCCCCATCTTCGCACGGTTGAATATCATCACTGGTCACTTTCATTTCATTACTCAGGCTTTCAAAAGGTATATTGATTTTAGCTTCTTCCAAAGTAATTTCTTTTCCAGCCGGTGTTTTAATGGTAAATTCCGCAGAAGCGATCGGCGCTAAAACAAAAAAGGTCAAGAAAAAAATCTGCAAAACAATAAACCCGCAAGCTGAAATATAAATTTTGTGTTTAAGCTTCATAAATATTAACCGGAAAAAACCGTTTTATTGTTTTTTTGTTGGATCTTTTTATATAGACTCTTAATATTTTTTCTAGTAACATCACGACCTCCCAAGCCGACAATAAATGACTGAATCTTTTGTTTTGGGGAGTTTAAACAAGCCTTGACTTCTCCGGCCAAAACACCTTCGGCTCCAATGGAAACCGCCTTTTCCAAAACAGCCACTTTTTTTACGCCTAATAATTTGGATACCACTTCTTGGACTGGAAACGGCCTGAATACTTTTAATTTTAAAACTCCGCATTTAAGTCCTTGGTCGTTTAATTCGTCAACTGCCTCTTTAACCGTGCCAACCACCGAACCCATAGCCACAAAAACCATGTCCGCTTTTTTATGGCCGTAATATTCAGTTAAACCATTTGAACCTCTTTTAAATATTTTTTTATAATTGCTGAATTCTTGTTTAATTATCTTTTCAGAACTTTTCATATCGTCAAATAAATCCCGGCGAATCTCCATATAATCATCCGGAGTAGCAAAACAACCCAAGCTTTTGGGATCGTGAACATCCAGGAATTGTCCTTTTTCCGGTTGGTATTTTGGTAAAAACTTTTTTAATTGAGCCTCGCTTGGCAAATCAATCGGCTCATAAGTGTGAGTCAAAATAAAACCATCCATATTGACCATCACCGGCAAACGAGTGGCTTCAGATACTTTGTAAGCAATCGGATGCAGATCAACGGCCTCTTGATTATCCTCGGCAAAAAACATTATCCAACCACTGTCGCGCACAGTCATTGCGTCTTGCTGATCATTCCAAATATTTATGGGAGCGGAAACCGCGCGGTTGGCACAAGTTAAAACCATGGGTAATCGCAACCCGGCAATGGTAAACAAAACCTCGGTCATCAACAAAAGACCCTGAGAAGCGGTAGCCGTGTAAGTCCTGACTCCAGTGGCGGCCGCTCCAAGCACAATGGAGGCGGCGGCAAATTCACTATCCGCTCTAATAAATTCAAAATCCGCTTTTCCGTCTGCTTTTATTTTGGAAAGATCTTCCACAATATGGGTTTGCGGAGTAATTGGATAAGCTGAAACCACGGCCGGCTGACATTTGGCCACTATCTTGGCTACGGCGTTTGAACCTTCCAAACAATGTTTCATATTACAATTATTATAACTTTTAATTTGGTGAAAATGATATTGAATAAAAATATTTTGCCCTACTTATCTTTCCTTTCTCTTGATTAAAATTGGGATAACTTTTTCAAGAGAAAATGAAATCTCTGAATCGCCAGAAACAAAACAGAACCTCTCAGGTACTTCCAATGTTTTTTCATTCCTACTTTTGTAACCAAAGGTAGCAAAAGTTTTAGGGCTCCATGATTCGCAACTTGTTTTTCAAGTATTTTTTACCAACAACAGCTCAGCCTTCCGCCCCAAACCCCACGCTTTTATTTTTGTTTACCTAAACTGATGCGGATTAAACTTTTATAAGGTGATTCGTAATTAGTTTTGGAATAATTCGGATTAAATTTATCCCAAATAGCCTTTATTTATTTTTTCTCCTTTTCTATTTTTCCTGTTTTCTTTAATATTAATATTCACTTTTTTATTTATCCTCCAATTTCATTTCAATGCATTTAACCGGGCATTTTGCCGCACAAAGTCCACAGCCCTTGCAATAATCAAGATCTTTTTCATAAACAATTTTTCCTTGCAAAGCCTTGTCGCCCACCGGGAAAATACAACCTTCCGGACAAACCTGAGCACACTGCCCGCAACCGATACAACGACTTTGGTCAATCTCCGGTCCGTAGGTTCGCCATCCTCCGGTTTTATTTTTCTTGGTTGTTCCCGGACTGACCGCCAAATTTTTTTTCATATATTTTATTCTTTTTCCAGATTATAATTATCTTTAATATATTGATAAGCCTTTTTCATGGCTTGAACATTGGTTATTTGGATTTTTTCTCCTTTGCCGACAAACTTTTCTTTTATCGCCCTTTCCAAAGACTTTATACTTACCACCTGGCTCATAGCTGTAAAAGCTCCCAAAACCGCGGTGTTAATAAAGGGCTTACCAATAATTTCCACAGCAATCTGCGTAGCCGGCACAGTATAAAAGTTTTTACATCTTATCCCCGGCCAAAGCTCTGCTTTTGATTTTTGGCTGTTTATTAAAATTCCTTTAACCTTTTTTAAACCTTTTTTTACCTGAGGAGCCACCTTGATTAAACCGGAGTCCTGAACAATCAAATAATCAGGGTTATAAATCTGTTCGCGTAATCTTATTTTTTCATCGGCAATACGAACATAAGCTTCCACCGGCGCGCCACGCCTTTCCACACCAAAATTGGGAAAAGCCTGACTAAATTTTCCATCATAAAAAGCGGCCACCGCCAAAAGTTCGGCTGCGGTTACCGAGCCTTGTCCTCCTCGTCCATGAATTCTAATTTCCAGATTTTTTTTCATATATTAGCATTAATTGCGACACGGCTCTGTCCCAAGTTTCCATATCAGCCGGTCCTTCAATTTTATAACCGTTTATAAAAAAGGTCGGTGTACCTCTCAACTTCAAATCCTCGGCCAATAAAAAGTCTTTTTTTACCTGAGCCTTGGATAAAGGATTTTCCAAACAATCATAAAATTCATCTGAATTAATACCCACAGCTTGCAAAACTTGTTCCATCCCCGCGGGCTGTAAATTACCTTGTTTAGCAAATAAATAATCATGAAACTGCCAAAATTTTCCCTGCCAGTCAGCACAAACTCCGGCAATAGCCAATTCGGCCGAAGATTCATTAATCACCGGATAATTACGCCAGTAAAATTTTATTTTTTCCGGATATTTATTAATCAACTGTTTAATAACGGGAAAAGACTTGGAACAGGCCGAACAATTAAAATCTCCGAATTCCACCAAAACTATCGGAGCTTGCTCTCCGCCTTGAACCGGGCTGAAATCATCCACCAACTTCTTCATCTCATACGGCGGATTTTCCTCCAAAAAATTGCTGGGCACATAAGTACCGGTTTTCATTTGTCCATACATTTGTATCATTTGAGAAATAATCATTCCGCCAAAAATCAATAAAACTCCGACCAAAACATATAGAATTACAGCCCACCAACGTTTGTACCAAGATCTTTTGACTTTTAACAATTCAACAGATTTTTTTTTCATAAATATTCATTCTTTATAAAACTATTATAGCACATATCAACTATTGACCAAAAATAACCAAAAAGTGTATAAACATTGACAAATCTGCAACAGACTGCTACACTGCTATTGATTCGATCAATAAGTTTTTTTATGACTAACGCCATTACCATTATTCAAGTCATTATTGCTGTCATCCTAATGGTGCTAATTTTACTACAAAATCGCGGAGGTGGACTGGGAAGTCTTTTTGGCGGATCAGACAACTCCAATGCGTATCGCACCAAAAGAGGCATGGAAAAAAACCTTTTTATTTTAACTATTATCTTCGCTATATTATTTTTAGGCATATCTTTGGCTAATATTTTGCTTCAGGCCTAATTCATCAAAGTTGAAAATAAAAGTCTATAAAAACAAAGTTTATTATAACTTGAATTTTTAACTTTTTGTAGCTTGTGTCTATATTCAGAAAAATCAGATTAAAGATCAGTGCTCTTAAGTTGGCTTTTTTAAAAAAACGCCAAAAAAACAAAACTCAAAAGTTTTTAAGACATGATCAAACTTTGGTTCAAAAATTAACCAATAAAAAAAAGTTACCCACGGGCAGACAACTTCACTATGTGGGGAAATTTCTTTCGGGAAAAGAGCGATTAACGATCAGGATCGCCTCCGGTATTTTACTTGTGGCAGTAGCCAGTCTTTTGATAAACCTGTATTGGACAAATTCAGAATTAAAACCCGATTATGGAGGAGTTTATACCGAAGGCTTGGTTGGCTCTCCTCATTACATAAATCCTCTTTTTGCCCAATCTAACGATGTTGACTTAGACATTAGCGCTTTGATTTTTTCCGGTTTGTTCAAATTTACCAATCAAGGTCTGACTAAAGATCTGGTCAAAGATTACAAACTCAGCAACGACCAATTAACTTACACCCTTAAACTTAAAAAAAATGTTTACTGGCACGATGGTGAAAAATTGGATGCTGATGATGTTATCTTTACATTCAACAGAATATTAAACAAAAAAACCAAATCTCCAATTTACTTTAATTTCCAAGGCATCAAAATACAAAAAAAGGACCAATATACAATTGCTTTTGTTTTATCAGAACCGTTTGCTCCGTTTTTAGAAAGTCTAACTGTGGGAATTTTGCCGCAACATATTTGGCAAAACATCAGACCGGAAAACATGCTTTTGGCCGAATATAACCTAAAACCGGTTGGTAGCGGACCGTATGAATTCAAATCCTTAGCAAAAACTAAAAACGGTGAAATAAAAAACTTTAAATTGCAAGCAAACGAAGATTATTATAACAATCAGGCTTATGTGGAAGAAATTGTTTTTAAATTTTATCCCAACTTTGATCTGGCGGTTGAGGCTTTAAATAATAAAAAAGTTGACGGAATAAGCTATTTGCCCAAAGAAATCAGAGCCAGAATAATAAACAACAGAAATATAAACTTTCATCTTTTGAATCTTCCCCAATATACGGCCGTGTTTTTCAACTATGCCAATAACGCCATTCTAAAAGACGACTCCGTAAGAAAAATATTATCACATGCCACCAACAAAGAAAAAATAGTTAATAATATTTTAAACGCCGAAGCACAAATTATTAATTCATGCATCCTACCCGAAACTCTGGGTTATAATCCGGATATTATAAAATATCCTTTTAATATTGATCACGCCAAAACCGAGCTGGAAAAGGCCGGCTGGGAACTGCAAGATTATCAAACAACCGAACAGTCAACGGAAAACAAGGAGACGGAAGATAAGGAAGAAAATGAACAAGAACAAGCAACGAAAAAAACAGAATCTACTGTTTCACAGGAAGAACAATACGCCTACCAAGTGCGTAAAAAAAACAAACGATATTTGGAATTTAGTTTAACCACGGTCAATCAATCGGAAAATGTAGAAATAGCCAAGGAACTACAACGGGAATGGCAACAGATCGGAGTAAAATTGAACTTGAATATAGTTAATGAAAACCAGATGCCGGAAATAATCAAAAATAGAGATTACGAAGCTCTACTTTATGGACAAATTCTTGGCTATGACCCTGATCCTTTTCCTTTTTGGCACTCTTCCCAACGCAGTTACCCCGGACTTAGTTTGACTTCCTTAAACAACTCGGAAATTGATCAACTTTTGGAAACGGCCAGAGGAACAATGGACAGCAAAAAACGCGCGACCAAATACAAAGAGTTTCAAGCTGAATTAGCCAAAATAGTTCCGGCGATTTTTCTATTCAATCCCACCTATACCTATCCTCAAAATAAAAAAATCAAGGGGTTTAGCACGGAAAAGATAATTGAACCGGCCAACAGATTTAACAATGTCACTGATTGGTATATAAAAACCGATCGTAAATGGACAAAATAGCCCCTCCTAAAAAACTTTATAACTTTATTTTGTTTGAAAATTCTTCCCCATTGATCTTTGAAAATCTATTATAAAAAATAAAGCCGGTAATTTTAACATATCCACTTTATTTTAAATTATCACAAAAGTATTAATTGAATTAATTATTTATTAAACATTAATCTCTTGCGTTTTTGATCTGAAAAGAATTGGTTGCTAAACTCATCCTTTTGGTTTTCAAAAACGCAAAAATATAAACATGATGAAAAAAAACTATTCACAAAAAATAAAATCCGCCGGGACCGGAAACAGAAAAACCGGTACTCGCGAACCAAGAAGAACAAAAAGCTCGACAAAAAGATATCCCAAAAACTATCGAGCAAAAAAAACTTATGATTCCAAAGAAAACAAGTTAAGAGTTTTCGCTCTCGGCGGTCTGGAAGAAGTCGGCCGAAACATGAGCGTTTTGGAATATGGCAATGATATTATTATCATTGACATGGGATTACAATTTCCTGAAGAAGATATGCCGGGAATTGACTATATCATTCCGGATATCACCTATTTAAAGAAAAAAGCCAAAAACATCCGCGGCGTTATAATTACGCACGGACATTATGATCACATTGGAGCAATTTCTCATCTATGTCCGCAGTTGGGCAATCCGCCCATTTACACGGCCAAGCTAACCGCCGGACTTATCAAAAAAAGACATGAAGAATATTCTAAAAAAAATCCACTGGATATAACCATTGTTGATCCGGAGAAAAGCAAAGTTAATCTGGGGAAATTCTCTGTTGAATTTTTCAGAGTTAACCATAATATTCCGGACAGTTTCGGCGTGGCCGTAGACACTCCTATGGGCGTTATCGCTCACACCGGAGACTTTAAAATTGATCTAAGCCCCATTGGTGATAAACCGATTAACCTTAATCGGATCGCTCAAATCGGTGGCCGAGGAGTCTTGGCTTTAATGGCCGACAGTACCGATGCCGGTCAAAGCGGGCATCAACTTTCGGAAAGTGAAATTACCGGATCCATTGAAAAAATATTCGCTGAATCCAAGGGGCGCATAATCTTTGGTACTTTTGCTTCACTCTTAAACCGAATACAGCAAATCATAACTGTAGCTGAAGAAAACGGCCGTAGAGTTTATCTTGACGGTCGGAGCATGAACAACAATGTGGAAATCGCTCAAAATTTGGGCTATATAAAAATAAAAAAAGGTACTTTGATTCGCGACCAAAAAGAATTCAAGCGTTTACCGGATCATAAAGTGGCGGTTGTCGGTACGGGAGCTCAAGGAGAAAAAAACGCGGTTTTGAACAGAATTGCCATGGGAGAACATCGTTTTATAAAAGTAAAACCAGGTGATTCAGTTGTTTTTTCTTCCTCGGTTATTCCAGGTAACGAAAGAACAGTACAGAGCTTAAAAGACGCTTTTTATCGACAAAAAGCCAAGGTTTATCACTATCAACACATGGATATTCACGCCGGAGGACACGCCAAACAGGAAGATTTGAAATTAATTATTCACTTGTTTAAACCAAAATATTTTATTCCGATTGAAGCCAATCACTTTATGTTGCAAATAAACGGGCAAGTGGCCGAAAGCGTAGGCATTCCCAAAGAAAATATCTTTATCGCCAACAATGGACAAATTATAGAATTTTCCAAAAAACAAAATCAAGTGGTCGGAAAATTAACTTCGGAAAAAGTACCCACAGAATATGTCATGGTTGACGGATTGGGTGTAGGCGATGTTTCAGCCGTAGTTTTGCGCGATCGACGCATGATGTCCGAAGACGGCATGTTCGTGGTTATCGCTACAGTCAGAAAAAAAACCGGACAACTGGTCGGCAGTCCGGATATTATTTCTCGCGGATTTGTTTTTATGAAAGAAAGTCGTGAACTGATTGAACAAGCGCGCGGACTGGTCAAAAAGATTGTGGGTAAAGACAAAAAACACGGTTTTGATCCCATGCTTTTGAAAAACAAACTGCGCGATCATGTTGGAGATCTTCTGTACAAAAAAACCAGACGACGCCCCATGGTTATGCCGGTTATAATTGAAGTTTAATAACTGATAATGATAAGAAACAAGCGGATTTTTGATAACGGTTTATCAATACTTCCACTGAATTTTAAAAAGCCTCCCAAGCTATTGGGCGGGCTTTTTAGTCTAAATTTAGACAATACCATTGACAAAAAACAATAAATTTGCTATACTATTGAAGTCCTGAACAAACAGGCTGCTTCTCTTTACTTTTTAAAACAAAGAGAGAAAAGTCCGGACACTCATCTCCCTTTTGGGAAATTAACATGGGCAAAGGGTAACCCCCTTCAACCGTGAGGTAGAGTTGCGAACAGAGACGTTTTGTCCGCGAGGACAAAAAACCCTTTTTTGCTTTTGGCGTCAAAGGGTTATCCGAGTTATAAAGTATTTATACGGAAAACTCGGCTGAAACGGCTAAATACTTGCCCGAGTGCAAGAGCAAGTTTGGTAGCTCGCTAGAGGCCGTTGGCAACAACGGTCCCAGATAGATTGCAGCACCTTTGTTCATTTTTGAACAAAGAAACAGAATCCGGCTTACTCGTTTGTTCAGGGCTTTTTTTAATGCTATAATTTTCACAAACAACAATATTAAATTTTATGAAGAAAAAAGCGGAACTTTTTTTTACTTTTTTAAAAATACCGGTTGATTATTTGACTTTGGTTGTGGCCGGACTTTTAGCCTATACTTTGCGCTATAATCAAGCCATCAGAGAAATACGGCCGATTGTTTTTGATTTGCCTTTCAGCCGATATTTATTTTTTGTTTTTATTACCGCAGCCGTTTGGCTGGCTTTTTTCGCTTTGGCCGGACTTTATAAATTTCAATCCAGAAAAATAACTGACGAACTGGGTAAAATAATTTTGGCCTGCTCCAGTGGCATGAGCGCGGTAATTATTTACATGTTTTTTGTCAGAGAACTTTTTTCCTCTCGTTTTATTGTTTTGGCCGCCTGGCTGTTCAGTATATTTTTGGTAATGATAGTCAGGAGTTTACTGCGCAAGATTCAAAAATACAGCTTAAAATTGGGCTGGGGCTGTCACAGTACGGTAATCGTTGGTCATGATAAAAACACTGAAGAAATTATTTTAACTTTTAAAAATCAACCACGTTTGGGCTATAAAATAATTGACAAAATAAAAGATTTCGGCTCGGAAGAAAAAGAACGGCTTTTAAAATTACATAAAAATAAAATAATTGACGAAATAATCCAAACCGACCCCAATCTTTCCAGAAAAACCTCGGTGGCTTTGGCTGATTTTTGCACGGAAAATAATATAATTTTTAAATACGCCGCCGGACAATTTGAAGCCAGAACCACCAATGTGGAGGTTCATGTAATTGCCGGTGTTCCCTTGGTGGAGGTAAAAAAAACCAAACTGGACGGCTGGGGTAAAATTATTAAAAGAATTATAGATTTTGTTTTTAGCAGTATTTTAATAATCATATTCTCGCCAATCATGTTGGTGCTGGCTCTTTTAATAAAACTGGAAGATTCCGGACCGGTTATTTATAAAAACGAACGAGTTTCCAAAAAAGGTTTTTTTAATGTTTACAAATTTCGATCAATGTATACCAAGTATTGTACTGGTAAACAATTTGAAAAATATACTGATCAAAAAACTGTGTTGGAATATGAACAAAAGCTGGCTACTAAACAATCCGAGCGTCAAGGGCCGGTTTATAAAATATTAAACGATCCTCGTCGCACAAAAATCGGTCGCTTTATGGAAAAAACCTCCTTGGATGAGTTGCCTCAACTTTTTAATGTTTGGATCGGTAATCTAAGTTTGGTCGGACCGCGCCCACACCAACCGCGAGAAGTGGAAAAATACAAAAAAGCTCACAAAAGAGTTTTGGACATAAAACCCGGTGTCACCGGCTTGGCTCAAATTTCCGGACGCAGCGACCTTGACTTTGATGAAGAAGTAAAATTGGACACTTATTATATTAAAAACTGGTCATTAAAGCTTGATTTTTGGATAATGCTAAAAACTCCTTGGGTGATTTTGACCAGAAAATCCAAGATCTGACTTTTTTAACTAAAAAATTACTCTTATATAAAAAACCACATTTGTCTGTGCGTTTTTTTGTTTTAAAAAACATTATTGCAATTTTTCCTAATTTTGGTAAACTGATTGTATAAATATAACTATTTTCTATAAATAAACTTATGAATGTGGCTTTGGTACACGATCATTTGACTCAGGACGGTGGCGCGGAAAAGGTGGCCAAGGCTTTTTTGGATATCTTTCCGCAAAATCCTTTTTACACTTTGGTTTTTGATAAAAAAAACTGTCCAACTGATTTTATTGATAAAAACATCAAAACCTCTTTTTTACAAAAAATGCCTTTGGGGGTTAGCAAACATGAATGGTTTTTAACTCTAATGCCGGCAGCCACCGAACATCATCAGCTGACTGATTATAAATTGATTCTATCCAGTTCCTCTATTTTTTCCAAAGGCATAATCCCCGGACCGGGTTCAACTCATATTTGCTATTGCCATACACCGCCGAGATTTTTATGGACCAATACCCACGGCTATTTGCAAAATTTAAATCAAAATTTTATTATAAAAAAATTTTTACCAATTTTTTTAACCAAACTCAGACAATGGGATCGCATTGCCGCCGAACGCGTGGATCATTTTATTGCTAATTCCAATGAAGTTCAAAAAAGAATAAAAAAATATTATAATCGACCAAGCACGGTAATTTACCCACCGGTAGAAACCGATAAATTTAAAATAGCCGCCGGAACTAAGAATTATTTTTTGGCCGGAGGTCGTTTGGTTGGTTATAAACGCTTTGATCTTTTGATTGAGGCTTTTAATCATTTGAACTTGCCTTTAAAAATATTTGGTGACGGACCTTTACGCGAAAAACTGGCCAAACAAGCCAAAAATAATATTGAGTTTCTGGGCAAGGTCTCTGAAGAACAAAAAGCCAAACTTTACAGCCAATGCTTGGCCTTTTTAAATCCACAATATGAAGATTTTGGCATTACCGCGGTGGAAGCCATGGCCAGCGGACGACCGGTAATCGCCTACAAGGCCGGCGGAGCTTTAGAAACAGTAATTGAAGGCCAAACCGGCACACTGTTTGAAGAACAAACCTGGGAAGATCTGGCTGATAAAATCCTCAGATTCAGATCAAAAAACTATGAACCTGAAGAAATAAGACAACACGCCCTAAAATTTGATGAAAAAATATTTAAGCACAAAATCAAGGAATTTATTGTCAATAAAATGGAAAAACAAAAAAGCTAATAGCTTTACCCTATATTTTTCTTCTTACCACAAAAAAGAATACCAATAATTTAAAATGTTTGATTTTATCGGATTAAACTTTATTGTTTTTTAAATGATCTTCATACGCTTAAATTATTTTTCAATTACCAACCTATGAACATCGCCATAGACATCCGTTGTTTAATGGAAAGAGAACTGACCGGCGTTGGTGAGTACACTTTTCACTTGCTTAAACATTTATTTGAAATTGATAATCAAAACAATTATTATCTTTTTTATAATTCGCGGCAAAATGTTTCTCCCTACATTCCGGAATTCCCCAAAAAAAACATTCATTATTGTCAATTTCGTTTGCCCAATAAATTGTTGAATTTGAGTTTAAAATTTTTTAAATATCCTCGCTTGGACAAAATGATAGAAAAAAAATATCATACTCCCGAAATAGATCTTTTCTTTTTTCCCAATATTTGTTTTTCCAAAACCTCTTGTCCTTTTATGATTACGGCGCATGATTTAAGTTTTGAATTTTTTAACGAATTTTTAAGTTTCAAAAGAAAACTTTGGCATAAATTTATTAACCCCAAAAAAATATTTAATCAAGCCGAAAAAATTGTGGCGGTTTCCGAAAACACTCGCCAGGATCTGCAAACTCATTACAACTTGAGCTTTGATAAAATTGAAATTATTTATTCCGGGATTTCCAATAATTACAAAATTGTTAATCCAAACGATCCCAACCTAAAAAAAGTTAAAAAAAAGTATAATCTACCGAAAAAATTCATTCTTTATTTGGGCACCATTGAACCGAGAAAAAACATCCAAGGCCTTATAACCTTTTTTCAAGAATTTCAAAAAAAACATCCGGAATATTCTTTGGTTATTGCCGGCAAACACGGCTGGAAATACAAGGAAATAAAAAAAACCGATTGCCGAAAAATTATTTTTACAGACTTTATTTCAGATCTGGAAAAAAGATATTTTTACAATCTGGCCGACATGTTTATTTATCCCTCTTTTTATGAAGGCTTTGGCTTCCCGCCGTTGGAAGCCATGGCTTGCGGTTGCCCGGTAATCACCTCCAATAATTCTTCACTTTCGGAAATTTGTGGGCAAACAGCCATACTTATTGACCCCAACAATCAAGCGGATTTGCTTTTTGCTGCCGAACAAATGCTGGAGAAGACCACCAGAGAAAGTTATGTTGAACGCGGTTTAACCAAAGTAAAATATTATAATTGGTACACTACGGCGCAGGCTTTGTTAAATAATTTTGAACAAACCATAAAGAGTTGAAAAGTTTTTCCTTGGCCCTGACTTAAATCAAGGTATTCTTAAAAAATTTTCATTAACTGCTTTAAAAAAAATCCGCCTTTTTGAAAGACGGATCTTTTGCATTATAAAAAAACCCTTTACTGCGATGTTAACAATTATGATAAATTCTGAATAAATTCTTTCACCCCCATAACAGCTAAAAACACTAATAAAACAACCATAAAAAAACCAATCAAAGCTGTACAAGTCTCCTTAACTTTACCATAATCTTTTTTGGAATAGCGATCAAGTAGACCTACAACTACACGAGTCAAAACAACAACAATTAAACAAACAAAAGAGATAAACACTAGTCCCTGCATAATTCACCTTCCTTATTACTCAACCATAACCAACCATCGCCAATCTTCTCTATTTTTTGTTTTACACCATTCAAAGTGACCATCCCACTGTTTACCCTTATAACCTGACAAAAACAAATAACTGGTTCCATGTCCAGACCATACCTCAGTATAAAAAGCAGGATCAGCCACAATGACCCAACCAAGACCATCAGAAATAGGAAAGCGTGATTTAAATGCTTCGATCCACTGAACACAAGGAATCTTGCCATATTTTTCTAGTTCTTTCTGAACACTATCAAAATCTTTTTGCCTAGCAATACTAACTAATTTGAATTTATGAACACCTGTAACACATTCTACAGTCTGACCTTTCCAAGCTGTATGAACACGATGAGCTTTGTACTTACCACACAAAATCTCAGAATGTTTGTTCATTTCCGGATAAAGTGTTAGTTCAAAAATTTCATTATTTTCCACCACCGGAACAGGTGACGATTTTTGTTTGTGTGAAGCTTGTTGATCATTACAACTACACATGAAGAGTAAAAAAACGACGAAAAAAAGTTGATTTTTCATCTTGACCTCCTTAGTTTTGTTTACCAATGATACCAATGAAACCAATCATAACGAACAGAACGCCAATCCCTATTATAATAAATTGATCTCACTTCAAAAAAACAAGAATCTGAACCACGCCTTCCTTTACTATCAAACTTCTGAAAAGTTAGCAAAGATACAAGCTTAAAAATCAGCCAATGCAAACTATAAATTGGTTTTCCTTCGTCAGTACAATAACCACAATATTCATACCATCGAAGTGTTTTTCCATCAGCAAATTCCATTTTATCTACATGAATCAAACCTAGTATTGAAAAACCAGCCGAACGACCTCGAAAACCTTTATCAGGATCAAAAAGGTCTTGTCTCAATTCACGATCTGGCCAATATTTTTCCTTATATAATTGTAATCTATCCAAACGCATCCTTGCCTTGGTATTATCTTCATGATCAAACATTGCGTTTATTCTGCTTCTTCTGTTAAAGCTTCGTACGCTTTCATTCTTTCTCCGATAATAACGACTCATTATCTCCTCCTTTTACTCAGACAAAAGTGAACTCAACAATAGCCTTTGATCTTTAGATATTTTATTGAACGGAAAATCAACCTCACCAAGTCTATATTTTTTACGGAAAACAGCAATTTGCTCAAGTCTTTCTTCCAGCCATTTAATACTTCCAGGTACCCAATCAATTCGTTTCATTTTATAGTACTCTTCGCGTTCTTCCTCTGGACAAAATCGATAATTTAACAAAAGTCCATACTTATATTTCAATCGATTTCTGGCCATTTGCTCACAAACATGTAAATCGATATCTACAAGTGGTTTCAGACTATCCATAATTTCAAATTGCTTATCATCTTCCAAAGTATAAAACAACTTAACCAATTCTCCAAAATAATCACTTGGATTGGCTGAATTTATTTTCAACCTAGGATAAATATACTGTTTTACTATTCCTTCAAATACAACAACTTGTTCATTAGGACAAATAATTCTTACTAAAACATAGAATACATGTTTTCTTAACCTACTATCCCAAAGCCACAAATTGGTAAGATCAAAATTTTCAAAACTCTTGTCCGTAATAAAATCTTCTACTTTTATGTCTTGTTCAACAAAATCAACAAATCGGTAATAATAGTATACTTTTACTCTAAATTCAACCTGAATTTCACATTTTTGTCCGTCAACTATGACTCTACTTGGGATTTTTTTCATGGTTCTCCTCCTTTCGTCGAAATACTTTGTAATATCTAGCGTAATCAAAGATAAGATCATTCTCAACTTTCTGCTCCAACCACTTTTGATCAAAAAAAGGGAACTTTTTTACAATAACTTCGGTCACTGACTTAATTCTCTGACAACGATTAGTCTGTGTATCCAAATTCCCGATAATATCCATACGACCAGGAAATCGATATTCGTGAACTTGTTCGTAATTATCATTAAAAAAAACAAGTTTAATTTCCCCGACAAGAAGTAAAAATCTACAATATAAAGTATCATGTTTCTCCATTGGTTTTATTTTACCATTAACAATAAAAACACCAATTTTCATGTCACCCTCCTTTCTTATCCGAAAAAAGGTAAATCAAAGTAGTTCTTTTTTGTTTTTTTTCGATATCTTTCATACCATAGGTCCACGCCTTCTTTTGAATAAACCCGTAATTCTTCCGGCTCACAAAAAGGTTCTGGTTGATACTTTTCTAATTGAAAAGCAATAACAAACATTAAAATAATATCTATCCCAACATAAAAAAATACAAAAATCCCCATTGAACACCAACTTGAAAAATAATTTTGCCAAACATTTACAATCAAATCAGCGCCCCACAAAGGGAAAGCTAGCATTT
>CAZPBK010000010.1:15434-36227 GCA_964584985.1 uncultured Gammaproteobacteria bacterium
TTATTGGCATAATACATAAACGGTGCACTGATCAGATACCCAAAAAACAAAGAGCCAAACTCTAGCCATTTTGAATCTGGCAAATGAAATAAAGCAAAAATACCATAAAACAAACCAGTAATTACAGCTGCTAAAAGCATCCAGATTGCCAATATTCCTGCATAGTGCATACAGCGGCCAAACTTATACTGCCATACTTCATTAATACTGTCACCAGCTTCATATTTGACTAAATAAAAACAACCAATAAACAAAACTACAACAACTAGAATTGCATGAACGATGATGATGATAAATGCATGCATTTTATTTCCTCCTTTTCTCCTGTTTTTCCTTCAATGTAACTTTCCTTTTATCAAAATCCAAATCCAAACAAAGCTCTTTTTCCTTCAAAACAACTTGGTGATTCGGCAAATTCGGATAAAAAGGCTTTCCATCTTCAAACCAAAAACAATTATTCATATGCAATCTATAAATACCAGTAACTAAACCATACTTACCACTTCCCAAAATTTCAAACAGCTCTGATGAAGTTGACTGGGCAGTAATCTTGTTCTTTTGAAATAACTCCTTAATCAACAAAGCAACTGCAAGCTGATTTGGATAACCATTTCCTGAATCATATTTTCTAGTCTGATATGCTATTTGTCTTTCTTGCAAAGCTTCGGCAACATAAGCAACAAAAATATTATGTCCCAAGATTTTCACGACTATTTTAGTAAGCGTAATTTCTAACATACTAACCTCCTTTTAGGCAAAGCCTAAAGGTTGAACATAAATTGCTTAATCTGGAATTATTTTTACAACTAAACATATTATTTAAAATACGAAACAATCATATACATAAACCAACAAAAAACAGCAAAAGCTACAAAATAAGAATTCATAGCATTAATTAATTCTATGTCAGAAGTTAAATCCTTTTTTGAAAATCGTTCATAAACTACCAAAACAATTCGAACAAAAAACAAAATAAAAACACACACAAAGAGAACTTTTACTAATGGCATATTCACCTCCTCAAAGAGTTTGAGCCTGTTGAAAGCCTTGTTGTCAAAGGACTATAAACAACTTATTATATTAAAACTACCAACCTGTGTCAAGATTTTAGACCAGACAATCAGAGCTTCACTACTTTAATTTGTTAAAAAAGAGTAAATTTACAATAATTTGACATTTTTATCTTTTCAATATACAATGTCTACAAAATAGACAAATATGCAATATCTATTAGATTCTTTAACCAAGCTGGGCATTCAAAAAAAACAAGCTAAGGTTTACCTTGCCTGCTTGGAATTGGGATCAGCTACAATTCAAGAGCTGGCTGAAAAGTCTAATGTAAAAAGAACCAGCATTTATAATTTTCTTGAAGATATAAAAAACCTAGGCCTGGTTTCTGAAATCAAAGAAGATAACAAATTACTTTTGGTCGCAGAAAATCCAAAATCAGTAATTAAAAAAGCTGAAAAAAGGATTGAACAAGCCAGAAACAATTTGCCAGAATTTTTAAGTATTTTTAATCGTCCAGCCAACAAACCTAAAGTGAAATTTTATCAAGGTGAAGAAGGTTTAAAAAAAGTTTACCTTGACTACGCAGTTCAGGATCAACCAATTTATGGTTTTTCAGATTACGAAGAAATGTTTTCCGCCCTGCCTGAAGATTTTCTCTGGAAAATACCAAAAGCAAGAATTAAAAAAAACTCTTTTTTTTATTGTATTGCCAAACAAGGCCCTCAAGGGAAAAAAATTAAATCTCTTGATTCAAAACATTTACGCGAAACAAAACTAGTAAAAGATGTTCAGTTTGAAACTGAAATAAATATTTATGGTGACAAAATTTCCATTCTTTCCTTTAGAAAACCTTATGCTGCCGTTATAATTGAAGACAAAGCCACGGCCCAAACCATGAAAAGTATTTGGAGTTTAGTTTGGAATAATGTAAAGTAGTTAGTAACCAGTAATTAGTAATTTGTAACCAGCAGTCAGAGTTTAATCATATGACAAAAGAAATAAAATCATTTACAGACTTACTAGCCTGGAAAGAAGCACATATCTTTACCGTAAACATATACAAAATTACAAAAGCCTACCCAAAAGAAGAAACTTATGGACTAATCAGTCAAATACGCAGATCTTCATCATCAATAATGGCTAACATCTCAGAAGGTTTTGGACGATTTCACTACAAGGACAAAATAAAGTTTTACCACCAATCCAGAGGCTCTCTATCAGAAACACAAAACCACTTATATTTATCTAAATCATTAAACTATATCAACGAAAAAGATCTTCTATCAATGATTGATAAAAATAAAAATCTTGGACAACTTATAAATGGACTTATTAATTCAACAAAAAAACAACTAAACAAATCCTAATTACAAATTACTAATCACCTCCTATGAAAATAGCTATAGATTGTCGCATGTACGGCAATGAACAATTTACCGGAATCGGCACTTATATTCAAAAATTGACCGCTGAACTTTTTAGGATTGACCAGAAAAATCAATATCTGCTTTTTATGAACGATCCTGAATACTCTCGCTTTACTCCTCCAAACAACCGCGTAAAAAAAATTTTAGTCAATATCCCCCATTATTCTTACGCCGAACAAATTAAATTTCCTTGGGAGCTAAAAAAACACGATTTTGATTTAATTCATTTTCCTCATTTTAACTCTCCTGTTCTTTGGACAGGAAAGTCAGTCTGCACAATCCATGATTTAACGCCTTTTTATTATCCCGGACATAAAGCCAAATCCGGCTGGCGACGCTGGGCGCATAAAAAAGTTTTCAAATCAACCACAAAAAAAGCGCAAAAAATTATAGCGGTTTCTCAAAATACCAAAAAGGAAATAAACAAAATGTTTGATATTGATTCGCAAAAAATAAAAATCACTTATGAAGGTGTGGACGAGCGTTTTAAAATTATTGAAAATAATGGTATAATATCTAAAGTTAAAGAAAAATACGGAATTCAAGGACCTTATATATTTTTTGTGGGAGTTTGGCGTCAGCACAAAAACCTGGAGGGGCTGATAAAAGCTTTTAATTTACTTAAAAAAAACACCAACCTTTCTCATAAATTAGTCCTGGGCGGACGAGAGGATCTGCATTATACCAAGGCCAGAAAGGAAATAGAAAGTTCAACTTTTAAAAACCAAATAATCACTCCGGGTTATATTAAAGATCACGATTTGCCAATTCTTTACTCGGGCGCAGACTGTTTTGCTCTCCCCTCTTTTATTGAAGGTTTTGGTTTGATCGCCATTGAAGCACAAAACTGTGGTTGCCCGGTGGTCAGCACCAAGACTTCTTCCATGCCTGAAGTTTTGGCTGATAGTGCGCTTTACTTTGATCCCCGTAAACCGCAGGAAATAGCCGAACAAATAAACAAAATATTGAGCAACAATAACCTGCGTCAGGAATTACAAAAAAAAGCTCAAAAAAACATTCAACGCTTCAACTGGAAAAAATGCGCAAGTAAAACCCTGGAAATTTATAAATCCGCTTAGATAAAATATGCCAGCCAAAAAAACAAAAAAATCTTCCGCTAAAAAAAATACCGGGAGAAAAAAAAGCACAAAAAAAACCGCTAAAAAAAGAAAAATAACGGGCAAGAGTTGTTCAAAGTCAAAAAAAGCTGTAAAAAACAAAAAATCCGCTAAAAAGCAACTTCTTAGTTTTGGTTTACTTCAACATGAAATAGATTCATTGATGGAAAAACACTATAAGCAAAAACCGGATAAACAAACCCAACAAAAAATAATGAAAGAGTTGGCTGAAATACTCCCAGATGAACCGATAAAACCGGGTCAAACCAAAAAACACCATCATCCGGTGGTAAAAAACATGGCCAAACGCGCTGAATATTCCCCTTTTGTTTTGGATTTAAGTCAAGAGATTGCAGAAAAACAAAAAAAGAATAAAGAAAAGCAAAGAATTTTTTCCTTTTTTGAAAAAGGTCAATATACCGCGCCTCAAGTACAAGAAACTCAGGAAAGATCAGAAGAAAAAGAAAAAGCTTTTTGTCGCACAAAACAAGCCAAACCAAAACTTGAATCAATTTCAAAGATTGAAAATAACATCCTGGCCGAGCATGAAGAACCGATTATAGAACACTCTGCGAAAAAAGAAAAACAAACAAACTGTGACAAGGAACAATTTACCAAAAAACCTTGGTTTTATCATTTTAATTTACCTTATCTTTGGCATCGTAAGTTAGCCGTATATATAGCCATTTGTCTTTTAATAGTTATTCCAATCAAAGGCTTTGGCAAATATCAAAAATTACAAGATTCCAAACAAGAGATAATGACTTTTGCCACTTCGGCTTATGAAGATTTGAAAATTGCCGGACAGGCTCTTGGAGATAAGAACGCCAAAACCGCCTCTGCTCGTTTTTCCAATGCCAACACCAACCTTTTACAGGCCGAAGAAAGGCTGGAGAAAATAAATCCGGGCATAAAAACCGCCATCAATCTGGTAAAACAAAATTCCGCAGACATTGAAGATGCAAAAAGATTAATTAACACCGGCAAGGGCATTACTGAAATAGGAAAAAATATTTCCGGACTTTATGAAAAATTCACTAAAAATAACCAAACCCCGCTTACCCAAAAAGTTAAAACAATTCGGGACGAACTGCAAAAAATAATTCCCAAACTGGACACGATAAACAATAATTTAAACAAAATAAAAATATCCGCTGTTCCGAAAGATAATCAAGAGCAATTTTTGCAAGCCGGAAAATTCATCAATGTTTTGACCGAAGACCTTAAGGAATTATCCAGTTTTTCCAAAACCATAAACAAAATTCTCGGTGAAAAATATAAAAAAAGATATTTATTTGTCTTTCAAAACATCAATGAACTCAGACCAACCGGCGGATTCATGGGCAGTCTGGCTTTAGTAGATATTAATCAAGGGAAAATCGTGAATATTGAAATTCCTGAAGGAGGCACCTATGATTTGCAAGAATGGCTTTTTAAAAAACAAATTTCCCCTTATCCCCTGCATGTGGTTAATGCCGAATGGCAACTCCAGGACGCCAATTGGTTTCCGGATTTTCCAACCTCGGCCAAAAAAATAAAATGGTTTTATGAAGAAGCCGGAGGACCGACCGTTGACGGAGTGATCGCCATTAATTCAAGTTTAATCCCGGAAATCCTAAAAATAACCGGTGATATTGAACTAGAAAACGGTAAACAAGTTTTCACTCCTGAAAATTTCACTGAAAAATTGCAAACATCAATAAAACAAACCCAAAAATCAGATCAAAATAATCCCAAAAAAATCTTGGGCTCTTTAGCGCCCGAACTTTTGGACAAGATATTTCAAACCAATGGGCCCGATTTATTAAAAATGACCAAGACCCTGCGTTTGGCCTTGCAAAACAAAGAAATACAAATGTATTTCAAAAACCAAGGGATCCAGGATAAAATAAAAACCTATGGTTGGGCCGGAAAATTAAATTCCACTTCCAAAGACTATTTGGCAGTGATAAATTCCAATATAGGAGGAGGAAAAACAGATAAATATATAAAACAAAATATTAACCTGAAAGCCGAAATAAACAAAAACGGCCAAATAACCAATACCGTTAAAATCACCCGATCACATTTGGGTAAAAAAGGAAATCAATTTGCCGATAAAAATAATTTAACCTTTATTAGGCTGTATGTGCCGAAAGGCTCTCAACTGGTGGAAGCCAAGGGATTTTCAGAAATTCCCGCGGAAATGTTTGAAACCCCTGAAAACTATCTGGAGACAGACGAACACTTGAAAAAAATACAGGGAGAAACTTGGATTGAACCAAAGTCAGGTACCTATATAAACAACGAATTTAATAAAACTGTTTTTGGCAACTGGTTAAGCCTTGATCCCGGTGAGAACAAAACCGTAGAGTTAACCTATCGCCTACCTTTTGAACAAAAATTCCCCCAAAATAAAATTTGGCAAAAAATATTCGGCACTGAAGAAAATAATTTTTATTCTCTTTATTGGCAAAAACAATCAGGAATACAAAACACGACTTACAACGCCCAAATATCTCTACCCCCGAAAACACAAGCCGATTGGATCTATCCTGAAAACATTCAAAAAGACAAGCAGACCTATTCTTTCAGATCACAAAAAAAGCAAGACCAATTAATGGTTATAACCATTAACTAATTTATGGCTAAAAAAAGGAAAAACAAAAAAAAGTCCTCTTATAAATTCAAAAGACATAAAATAAAGTACCCGAAGCAAGATCCAATAAAGGAATTAATGGAACTTTATGAACAGGATACTGATTTTGAGGATAAAACAAAAATGGCCAAAAAGCTAAAACCGGAAAAATACTCGTTAAAAGACATTATAAAACAAACAAGAGCCAAAAGAAAAAGAAAAATTGTTTTTTTGATCATTATCGGATTGCTTATTTTAACCGGTACCTCTTTAGCCGGATTTTTATATTTTGAAAGTCAAAAAAAATTTGAAGAAAAAACTTTACAAATAGAAATTAACGCCCCGGAAAAAGCGCAAATGGGAAAAAGTTTTGATTATATAATTAATTATAAAAACTTAGGAGAACAAACCCTTTTGAACAGTCGCTTATTGATTCAATATCCTGAAGGTTTTGTCTTGGAATCAAGTCAACCGGTCAAAGGCAATCATCAATGGCAGCTGGGGAATCTGAAGCCACAAGAGGAAGGAAGAATCTCTCTGACCGGCTATATAATCGGCAATCTTGAAGAAAAACAAACTTTGCGTGCGGAAATAGTCTTTGAACCAAACAACTTTCATTCGGAATTTAAAAAAAGTGCCAAATTCAGTCTTAATTTAAAAGAACCTTCTATTGATTTAATAACCTCTATTCCCGCAAATATAACTCCGGGACAAAAATTTGATATTGAGACAAAATTAAAAAATAATACTGACTTAAATTATAAAAACTTAAAAGTAAGATATTCTTTTCCTGAAAAATTTGAAATAATAAGCACGGAACCAAAAAAATTTGACAACGATAACTCTTGGATAATCCCTGAATTAAACGAACATGGAGAATCAAAAACAATAAATATTGAAGGACGCTTTGAACAAGAGAACAAGCAAGAAAAAGAACAAGAACAAAAAAATTTTAACTTGGAATTGCTTTTCCCCGATAATGAAAATGTTTACCATGTTGCCAAAACAAAAAAAATTAATCTGAATATAATTGAACAAGCCATTAACAATTATCTTCTGATTAACGGTTCAACCGAAAACAGTAGTGTTAACCTGGGAGATAAATTAAACTTTTCTTTGAATGTAAATAACTCCGGTGAAGCCACTTATCAAGATATATCAATAGTTTTACACTTAATCGGCAAACCGGTTGATATTCTTGATTGGGAAAATATTGAAGATGAAAACTTCGGGACAATAAGAAAAACCGAACAAGGGAAGAAAATAATCTGGGACAAGGAACAAATTTCCTCTTTGAAAGAATTCGAGGCCAATGAAGAAGAAAGGATTTCTTTTTCCCTGCCTTTGAGAACTTACCAAGAGATAAAAGATCTTCCGCAAGACTCCATAAATAATATTGAAATACAAAGCCGGGCTGAAGTCCATCTTTTCTCTGACAAAGAACAACAAAAACCAATAAAAAGCAATCAAATAAAATTAAACCTAAAATCAAATTTGGACATTGGTATAAAAGCGCTATACCATTATGAAGATGGCACGCCGATCGGTTCCGGTCCATGGCCGCCGGAAGTTGGAAATAAAACCACTTTACAAATTTTTTGGGATTTAAACAATGATATCCATAAGATAGAAAATGCGGAAATAAGCGCCAAATTGCCGAAATACGCCACTTGGCCGGGAAAAAGCTTTAAAACGATTGGAGAAATAAGCTTTAATGAACCCAAGAGAGAAATAACCTGGAAAATAAAAGAGTTATCGGAAAAAACCAAAGAAGCTCATGCCAATTTTTCCATAGAAATAACGCCTTTGGCCAAACACCGAGAACAAATAATAAAGATCTTGGGCAATACCTCACTTTCAGCTACAGACAGTCAAACCGGCCATTCAATAATAAAAACAAAAAATATTTTAACCAGCGCCTTGGAAAAGGATGAACATATTAATCAAGCGGGCTGGGTAAAATAAAAAAGCGCTGTTGCGCCATGAAATAAAACAAACTTTTCTTGAGTTTGTTTTTAGCTTATTTTTTCAGCCTGTTCCCACAATAAGAAAAAAACAGCTTTCATTCCCGAAGCCAAAACCCTATCATCAATAATAAAGGATCTTTCATTCTTACCGGACTTAAAGCAAAAAATCCTTCCGTCCAAAAATCCTAAACTTAATTTAAAACCGGGCAAAAGCAAGGATCGCTTTTCTAATTTATTAAAATTAACTTTAGTATTATTATAGTCTTGCTTATCAAGACAAAGGAAATTAACTTTAATCAAAAAACCTTCTAATTTTTTTGAAAACAATTTTTTAAACCAAACGCCCCGCCCCATAAAAAAAACCTCATTGGTCTTTTCTTTTTTGATTTCTTTATTCCATAAATTTATAATTTTATCTGAATCTAAAAAACACACATTGGGACTTTCCAGCATTTCCTTGGTAATAAAATCCAACCTGGGCATAACCGAAATCTTTTCTTTTTGTTTCAGCTCGGTTAAATCAAACAATTTATTCGGTTTTTCCGCTACAAACATAAGTCTTTTGTTCTCCAATTCTATTTTTAATAAACCTTTTTGTTTTAAATTATTAATCTGTTGTTCAACCACATTCTTATCATAATCACTTTGCTCGCAAAGTTCGGGAAGATTGCATTTACCCAAAGCCAAAACCGCCAAATATATTTTGGCCTCTTCTTTTGACAGTCCTATTGTTTGCAATTGTTTAATCATAAAGTTAATTAAAACTCTTCAGCTATGCCCCAAAGTGCGTGAAATAATAGGGAAAGAGTTTGAGCAAAAAGCCGATCGTTGATAATCAGCCAATCCCCTCGCCCGGCAATGTAAACTTGTTTGTCCCCAATTAAAATTTCATTTAAAAAATCAAATCTGGTTTCCGATAAAAATTTTATATTAAATTTTTCATGCTCCAAAAAATCGTGCAAACGAGAATCCAATATTTTACCAGGGCTGATATACAAGGCTTTAAACTCGCCAACCATATCCAATATTTTTTCAATATGTTTTTTATCAATATAGTCCTTATATAAATCATAATTAAAAATATTCAACATTTCATCGGCTCGCAATTCTTGAATTTCCTTTCTGACTTGAGCCAGTTCTTGCGGATTCTCATAGCTGAAATAACGGACGCTGGGACGATTTTTGGCCACATTATATATTGATTCCAGTTCGGGCATTATTTTTTGCAAAATGTTTTTACGCCTGGCCACTTCTTTTTCCTGTTGCTCTTGAATATATTTTAATTTTTCCGGACGCTCGGCCAAATAAAAAACCTTGCCCGCTTTTTCCACAGCGCTCATCAATCCTCGACTGATTAAATTTTTAATATGAGTATAAACCGTTGTTCGGTTCATATTGGCTTTTTTGGCGATTTCCTGAACACTGCAATAACCCAGCTGCAAAGCCGCCAAATAAACCTCGGACTCTTTATTGTTCAAGCCCAATGACAAAAGTTCCTGTGACAAAGCCATATAATTTTTTCTATACCAATATTATATCATAAAAAATCAAAAGTTTTTACCTAAACAAACTTTTCCACAGAAAAAAACTTTCCCGGTAAGACAAAAAAGGCTATAATATATATACAAGGTATGTTCAACACTAACCAGAGGTGAAAAACATGAGATGAAACGCTTTAACCCCTCCCACCCGGACGCTTTGTACAAAACGATTGCTGGATTCATGATGATGGTGTGGCTATACAAAACAACCCAGCGCTTTGATAAAATTGCAGCCGGACCATCGGGACTGGGAAATGGCGAAAAGCCGAATTTAATTCATTTGGGGAAAATCAAGAAGCTTATGTTGGAAGACTCTTCTCAATAGAGTCTAGCCAATATTCTTATGTACATACAGTTTAAGTTATTACAACAAACTCTGCCGGACACATCCTGCAGAGTTTTTTAGTTTATCTAAATAATTTTAACTATTTAGCTACAATATTTATCAAACGCCCTTTTACATAAATAACCTTTTTTATTTCTTGACCGTGAACAAACTTTTTTACTTTTTCCAACTGCAAAACTTTTTCTTTTAACTCCTCTTCTTTAATATCAGGCTTGGTCTTAATTGTTTCTCTGAGTTTGCCGTTAACTTGAATAGCTATTTCTACAGTTTGTTCAATTGTTTTTTCTTCATCATATTCCGGCCACTCGGACAAAAACAGGCTTGATTTTCCTTGTAAATTCTCCCATAGTTCTTCACTTAAATGTGGAGCAAAAGGAGCCAAGACCTGCAAAAATTTGGCAAAACTGTCTCTGGAACAACCTTTTTGCTGAATCATATTTATAAAAATCATCATTTGCGCCACCGCCGTATTAAAGTCCATGGAATCAATGTCTTTAGTCACTTTTTTGATGGTTTTATGCAATTCAATTATAACCTCGGGTTCATCTTTTTCCAACCAATTATCTTTTTGAGCAATGTTAAAAACCTTGTCCAAAAATTTTTTTACTCCACGCAAACCATTGGTATCCCAAGCCGCAGCCTGCTCAAAAGGTCCCATAAACATTTCATAAACCCGAAGCGCATCAGCTCCGTAGTCTTTAATAATATCGTCAGGATTGATCACATTACCCCAGCGTTTACTCATTTTTCGTCCATCTTCCGCCATAATCAAACCAACATTTTGCAGACGAATAAAAGGTTCTTTATGATTTACCACATCGATATCATATAAAAATTTATGCCAAAAACGCGCGTAAATCAAATGCCTGGTAGCGTGTTCGGCTCCTCCAACATAAAAATCCACCGGCATCCAATATTTTTCTTTTTCAGGATCAACCAAGGCTTGATCGTTTTTCGGATCAATATAACGCAAATAATACCAATTTGAGCCGGCCCATTGTGGCATAGTATTGGTTTCTCTTTTGGCCGAACCGCCACATTTTGGACATTTCGTATTGACCCAATCGTCAATACCGGCCAATGGTGATTCTCCGGTACCGGTCGGCTCATAGCTTTCAACCTCGGGCAATTCCACCGGCAAATCTTTTTCCGGCACCGGCACTGTTCCGCATTTTTGACAATGGATTACCGGGATCGGCTCGCCCCAATATCGTTGCCTGGAAAAAACCCAATCCTGTAATTTATAATTTACCGTAGCCCTTCCCAAATTATTTTTTTCCAGCCAGGAAGTTATTTGTTCAATGCATTGTTTAACCGGCAAACCATTAAACTGGTCGGAATTTATCATTACACCATTTTCAATATCTGTGTTGGCTTTATCTTTTTCCAAAACAATATCCAACAGTTCGGGAAATTCATTTGTATCCATGTCTTTTTCAACAAAGTGCCCTTTGTTTTTCAATACAATAAAACGACCGCCTAATTTTTTATAATAATTCTTGGCATTATCCAAGCGATAATCTTCATCATTATCAGAACAAATAATGCAAATTTCATTAACCATGTTTTTTATTTCCGGATTAATTTCAAAATCATAAAAAGAATGCAGTCTTTCATTACCCTCTTGTTTATTTTTTCCGGGAGCAACTAAAATTAACTTATTTATCCTTTTCTTAGTCTCGCCCAACCAGCGAACCAAAAAGGCTGCTCCAGCGCTATGACCGATCAAGGTTGAATCTTCATCTACTTTTACTTTTTTAAATTCTTTTTTCCATTCATTATAATCAGGCTCCCAATTTTTGGGCATTGAAGGATTCTCAACCTGCCAATCGCTATTCTGTAATTCCTGTTTTAGCCAACTAAACCAATGACGCTCATTGTTTGGTCTATTTTTTGACTCATCGCTTTGTTTGGAGCTAGACGAACCATGAACAAGAACGCAATTATTTTTCCGGCTTTTGGACTCAATAACATTGATAATTTCAATATTATGTTGCTTAGCAAAATCAAAATCTCGCTGATCATGCGCCGGCACGGACATAATGGCGCCAGTGCCGTAATTCATCAGCACATAATCGGCAATCCAAATTGGAATTTTTTTACCATTAACCGGATTGATAGCATACGCCCCGGTAAAAACGCCGGTTTTGTCTTTTTGCAATTCAGCTCTTTCCAAATCAGATTTGGCCGCTGCTTGTTTTCGATATTTCAATACTTTTTGCTTGTTTTCTTCAGTGGTTATTTTTTCCACCAAAGGATGTTCAGGCGCCAAAACCAAAAAAGTAGCCCCAAAAAGCGTATCCGGACGAGTGGTGAAAACCTTTATTTTATTATCCTCATTTTTAATATTAAAAACCACTTCAGCTCCTTCAGACCGACCAATCCAGTTTCGTTGCATTTCCTTGATTGATTCCGGCCATTCATCCAATTCATCCAAGCCTTTTAGTAACCGATCCGCATAATCGGTAATTCTTAAAACCCATTGACGCATTGGTTTGCGCTCTATCTCACTACCACAACGCTCGCATTTACCATCTTCCAAATCTTCCATAGCCAAACCGGTCTGACAGCTTGGACACCAAATAATCGGTTCCTCAGATTGAAAAGCCAAACCTTTTTCCAACATTTTCAAAAAAGCCCACTGTGTCCATTTATAATAACTCGGATCAGTGGTATTTATTTCTCTGTCCCAATCATAAGTAAAGCCGATTTTCTCCAATTGATTTTTAAAAACCTTAACATTTTTTTTAACCGCTTCACTGGGATGAACCTTGTTTTTTATGGCGTAATTTTCCGCCGGCAAACCAAAAGCGTCCCACCCCATGGGATGCAAAACATTATAACCCTGCATCATTTTCATACGAGCAATAATATCGGTAGCGATATAACCTTTAGGATGTCCCACATGCAAGCCGGCTCCCGAAGGATAAGGAAACATATCCAAAAGATAATATTTTGGTTTGTTTTTGTCTTCGCCGGTTTGATAAAGCTTGTCTTTGCTCCATTTTTCTTGCCATTTACTTTCAATTTTTTTGTAATTATATTTACTCATAAGACTATTTTTTCTTTTTAAACTGTTATATTTGTATTTTACCGCAATTTTATTGTAATTTCAAGTCAAAAAAACCGCTTGTTCAGCGGTGACCTTTTTGAATGTTTTCAAAAAAATCATAAAAGCTTTTCTTTAACCGGTTTAAAATTTGTCCGATGTATTTCACATGGACCGCATTTATCCAAAGCCCGCAAATGAAACTTGGTACCATAACCTTTGTGTTTTTCAAAACCATAATCAGGATACTTCTTGGCAAAAGCCAACATCATTTGATCACGAAAAACCTTGGCCACTATGGAAGCGGCGGCCACGGATAAAATTGTGCTATCGCCTGATTTAATCAATTCAAAGGGCGTGACAAATTTCAGACCGGCCATATAATCAGATAAAATAAAATCCGGTTTTATTTCTAAATATTTCCAGGCTCTTTTCATAGCGATTTTGTTGGCATAGCTTAAACCATGCTTGTTTATTTCCCAATGTCCGACCACTCCCACCGACCAAGCCAAGCTACCATATTTTATTTTTTCAAAAATAATTTCTCTTTTTTTACAATTCAAAGCCTTGGAATCTTTTATTAATTCAAAAAAATCCGCTTTTTGCGGATCCAAAATAACCGCCCCGGCCACCAAAGGACCGGCCAACGGCCCACGGCCGGCTTCATCCAGTCCGCAAATTTGTTTATAACCTTTTTGTTTTAGTTTTTTTTCATAATCATAATTCATATTATTAATTTAATCATATTTTTAAAAAAACAACAACTAAAAAAGACCCGAGATCAAATCCCGAGTCTTTTAATAAAATCAATTTATTCGTCTGACATGTGTTTGTTAACCAATTTGGTCATTTCAAACATAGTCACTTCATCTTTTCCGCCAAAAAGTTCTTTTAATTTATCATCGGCTAAAATATTTCTTTTGTTTTCAGGATTTTGCAAATCGTTTTCTTTAATATAGGCCCAAATTTTTTTAACCACTTCAAATCTTGGCATCGGACCCTTACCCACTACTTCCTCCAACTCGGGAGTAAGCTTTAATGGCTTTTTCAAAGCCGGATTCAATTTTCTTGGCATAAGTTTTTCAAAATTAATTATTTATCTATCATATTCATTGTACCATAGATTCTGTAATCTTTCCAGGGCTTGAGCAAAAGCGGCCGTTCTCAAATCAATTTTCTTTTCCTCGGCAATCTGCCAGATTTGTTCAAAAGCCGGTAAAATTATATCCTTAAGCTTGTTAAAAACCTCGGATTCAGACCAATAACGATCCTCCAAATTCTGTTGCCATTCAAAATAACTAACCGTGACACCGCCGGAATTGGCTAAAACATCCGGCACTATTTTTAAGCCATTTTTAGCCAAAATCATGTCAGCCTCAGGCGTAACCGGACCGTTGGCCAACTCAACAATAAATTTAGCCTTTATATTATCCGCGTTTTCCGCGGTAATAACATTTTCTAAAGCGGCCGGCACTAAAATATCCGTCTCCAATTCCAATAATTCTTTGTTATTAATTTTCTCACCTTGTTCAAATCCCAGAATATGACCTGTGGATTGTTTGTGGGCAATTAATTTTTCTATATTCAGTCCTTGCGGATCATAAACACCCCCTTGAGAATCAGATACGGCCACCACTTTGTAGCCCTCGGCCAAACAAAGTTCAGCCATAACCGAACCGGCATTGCCAAACCCTTGGATAACCACACTTGGTCTTTCTTGAAAATGTTCTCGTTCAACCAAAGAACGGATAATAAAAAATCCGCCCATGGCCGTAGCTCGATCTCGCCCCAAACTGCCACCTTGATCCACTGATTTTCCGGTAATTACCGCCTGCATTTTCTTTTCCTGTTGCTTGGTTAATTCCAAGCCGAACTTTTTATAATTGTTTTTTCTAAAATCAATAAAAGATTCTTTAACCCAATTCATTATTTTAAAATTAGTATAAACATCGGGTGCCGGCACATCTATATACGGACCAATGTTTGGCGCCAACTTTTTGCCGAATTCCCGGCTTAACCTTTCCAACTCGGAGTCACTCAATTTCCGCGGATCAACAGTTACACCACCTTTACCTCCGCCCATGGGAATACCGACCACCGCGGTTTTTATGGTCATCCAAAAAGCCAAAGCTTTTACTTCATCCAAGTCAACCGTTGGAAAATAACGCAAACCGCCTTTGTATGGGCCGGCCCAATTATTGTGCTGAACACGATAACCGTTAAAAATACGCAAACTGCCATCATCCATTTTTACCGGTACCTTGAGTTCCAATATTCTGTCCGGTGTTTTTAGCAATTCAAAAATTTGCGGTTTTAAATCCAAAATCTTGGCCGATTTTTCCAATTGCTTAATGGCGTTTTCAAATGGTGTACTCATATTATTTATTTTATTATTTAATTAATTTTATTTAATTTATATTGACAAGATCTTTATTTTTTGCTAATATCCAAAATCGTTGTTCTTTATTGCAAAAAAACAGGAGGATAAATGAAACAAAAATTCAAACAAATTGTCGCCTGGATATTCGGACTGGGACTGCTTATCAACGCCATTATACTCTGGCCACAGCCGATCAAGATTCTGCAAACTCATAACGCTGAAAATGTTTCTCTGCTAACCTTTGGCTTTTTCTTTCTCATGCAAATGGTGGCCGGTTTGCACGGCTACTTTCAAAAAGACAAAGCCCTGATGATCGGAATGTTCTTTTCCATGATCCCCTCGGGCTTGACCAGTCTGCTAATCATAATCTATGGCTAAGAACAAGGTGTTCGCAACCAAGTCGCTTGCAAAAAGCGACTTTTATTTTTTGTTTCTTCTACTATCATCAAAAAGTGAAACAGAATCTTCATTTCCTTTTTTTTGACGCAAATATGCGGCCACGCTTAATCCGGCTCTGGCACCCTCTCCCGCGGAAATAACAGCTTGTTTAAAAGGACTTTGGGTAGCATCCCCGGCGGCAAAAATACCGGGACAACTTGTTTTTCCCGCATTATCCGTTTTTATATAACCTTTTTCACCAACATCTATTAAATCTTTTAATCCAACAAAATCATCTATCATACTTTTCCAACCGATTTCAATAAAAACACCGTCCAACTCCATCTCTGAATTTTCCCGGGTTTTGTTATTAATTAATTCTACTTTTTCCAATTTTTCCTCTCCTTTAAAAGCGGTTATTTCCACAAAATCCTTTATTTCAATATTTTTCTTGTTTTTTACCGCTTTAATCAAGGTTTTTTCCGCCTTGTACTTTCCACTACGAACAAATAAATAGACTTTTTCGGCCAACTCGGCCAAATAATCAGCCGCGTCAAAAGCAGAATTTGCTCCTCCGACAACCGCCACTTTTTTATCTTTGAAAAAAGGTCCGTCGCACGTAGCGCAATAAGAAACTCCCCGTCCGGTCAACTTTTCTTCGTTCGGCACACCCAAATGTCGCTGTTTTAAGCCAAAAGCCAAAATAACACTGTCCGCCAAGTAATCTTCTGATTCTGTTTTCACTAAAAAACCATTATCTTTTTTTTCTATTTTTTTTACTGCGTTCATTTTTATCTCCGCTCCGGAGCTCTCGGCTTGTTCTTTGAACTTCATGGCTAATTCAGGACCTTTAATACTTTTATAACCGGGATAGTTTTCCACCTCCGTGGTTATGGCCATCTGACCGCCAATATCTTTGGTTAAAACCAAAGTATTCAGTCCGCGACGAGAAGTATAAATAGCCGCGCTCAGACCGGCGCAAGCTCCGCCGACAATAATTACCTCGTATTTAGGCATAAATTTTAAAAATTATTTATTTATTTCTAAACAAGAAACAAACTATTTGTTTGTTCTTTTTTGATTTTTTTGTTCTGCCAACCAGTAACGAAATATATGTCGCATAAATTCGCTTTTATTGGAAAAATGGTTTTTCTTCATTTGTTTATCCATCTCTCGACAAAGTTCTTCAGGCAGGGAAAGTGTGACAACACAACGCATAAAATTTATTTTTTATTGTATTACTTTGTATTACACATAGTAACATCAACATATTTTTTGTCAAACGGTTTTCCACAATAAAAAAACGGGCCTATTCGCCCGTTCAGATAAAATAATTTTTCATGTTTTTATTGATAAACCTTTTTCTCTTGGTAAACATCCAAAACATCATCCTTTTCAATCAAAGGTTGTCCTTTGAATTTTATTCCACATTCTTGATCTTTAACACAGTCTTTTACCTCTTGCTTCCCCACTTGCAAGGTTTCCACCTGGCCGGAAGTAATAAACTCATCACCTCGCAAAACAGCTACCTTGGCTCCGGGTTCTACCGAGCCTTTCAACACCTTTCCGCCAATAACCTGCAAATCATCTCCTTTTTTAAAACTGGCCAAAACCTGCACTTTTCCCATATCTTTTCTTACAATCTCCGCTTTTCTTAATTTTCTTATTCTTTCTTTGGCATCATCAATTAATTCGTAAATAATACTGTAGAGCTTTATTTCCACATCTTTTTCCTTGGCCAAATCCTCTACATTGGATGAAAGATGAACATTAAAACCATAAATTATCGATCCTGTGGCCTCGGCATTTAAAACATCACTTTCACCTACCGAACCCAAAGATTTATCAACAAACTTTATTTTAACATCTTTGGTTTCAATTTTTTTCAATGATTCCACTATAGCTTCTTGAGAGCCCAAAACATCCGTCCTTAAAATAAGATTCAGGTTTTGTTCTTGATTATCTTCCTCGTTTTCCTCGCATTCTTTTTTTATAAAACTTTCTTCTTTTTTTATCTTATATGACTTGGTTCGTTTGGCTTCTTTCGGATTGGCAACCACCTCCAAGATGTCGCCCACCTTGGGTGCTATTTTCAACCCCATGATCTCAGCTGGTTGCGATGGTCCGGCTTTTTCTATTTCCCGGCCTTTATAATCCCGCAAAACCTTTACTTTTCCATAAAAAATACCGTCAACCACCAAACAATCTCCTTTTTGTAAAGTCCCGTTTCTAACCAAAACCGTGGCAATCGGTCCGGCACCTTTATCCACATGAGATTCAATAATACTACCGTAAAAATCACCTTGCGGATTAGCCTGAAGTTTATCTTCCATAATTTCCGTAGTCAAAGCCAATTGATCCAAAAGTTTATCAATATTTTTTTCAAATTTGGCGGAAATAGGAACAAAAGGAACTTTACCTCCCCATTCTTCCGGCAATAAATTGTGATTAGCTAATTCTTGTTTGACTTTATCTTCATTAGCTTCCGGCAAATCAATTTTATTAACCGCCACGATTATCGGCACCCCGGCCTCTTTGGCTATTTTCAGTCCTTCAATGGTTTGAGGTTTAACACCTTCGGTAGCGGCCACGACCAAAATGGCTATATCCGCCACCTTGGCTCCGCGAGAACGCATGGCTGTGAAAGCTTCATGGCCCGGCGTATCTATAAAAGTTAATTTTTTACCTTTTTTACTGACTTGATAAGCACCAATATGCTGAGTAATCCCGCCGGCTTCTCCAGAAACAATATCGGTTTTTCTTATGGCATCCAAAAGTTTGGTTTTACCATGGTCAACATGGCCCATAACCACCACCACCGGCGCCCTGTATTCGGTTTCTTCCTGACCGGCGATTTTTTCCGCCACTTTTTTGGCTTTATCAAGCTCAACTTCTTTTTCCAAATTCACTTCTTCGGAATCAAAGCCCAAGTCTTCAGCCACAATAGCTGCAGTATCAAAATCAATTCTTTGGTTCATGGAGGCCATAATTCCATTTTTCATTAGTTCGGAAATAACCTCGGTCACCGGTAATTTTAATATTTCGGAAAAATCTTTTACCGTTAATACGCTGGGAATCTCCACCTGTTTTTTTTCCTTGGAATCTTCTTCATCCTTTTCCTCTTTTTGACTAATCTTTAAGTACTCTTGTTTTTGTTTTTCCCGATCTTCAAAATTTCTCCAAGCACGAATAATTTTAGTCGCCAGCTGATCATCCACTTTAATGGCTTTCTGCCCAATGTCAAAACCCAGCTCAGGCAATTTTCCCCTTAGCTCGTCTGTTTCCACTTTTAATTTTCTGGCCAATTCAGTTATGTTCATAAAAAATATTTTTTACCATCGTTTTTCTTTACTTTAATTAGTTTTATTCTATCAAATTTAGCAAAAAAGGTCAAGGACAGTCCAAGAAGCAACCCCTTTGATTAGTTTTAAGTGGTTTATTTTTGCACTTTTAGCCCATACAAACGGCTCTTGACAAATCATTTTTTTTACTGTAATATTAACAAATGGTTATTTTAGCACCACTCGACTAAAAATCTCTCTCCTCAAATTGGCCGAGTCTGCTAAATTAGCCATTTTTTGATTTTAAATAAATTGTAAGATACAATAAGAAAAATTATATATGCAATACTTTTTTATCCTCGGGCGACAGCCTCGCTTGTCCGCTGATGAGATCAAAATCAAGATCAGTAAAATCGATTCCAAAAGCACTCTGTTGAAAGAAACAGAACAATTTTTGATTTACCAAATCAACAAAGACATGGAGCCGGAAAAATTAAACAAGCTTTTGGCCGGCACGGTGAAAATCGGTAAAATCATAAAATCAACCGATAATTTTGATCCCAAAGAAATAAAAGCTCTTTTACCTGAGAACAAAGAAAAAGTTATTTTCGGCTTAAGTGCTTACGGACATAATTACAATATAAATAAAATCGGTTTAAATATAAAAAAGGAGTTAAAAAACCAAGGTCAAAAAGCCAGGTTTGTCAGCGCCAAAGCCTATCCTCTCAGTTCCGTGGTGGTGCAAAAAAATATTTTGAACAAAAACGGAACAGAACTTGTTTCTTTAAAAACCGCTGAACAAATTTTTTGGGGAAAAACTTTATCTGTTCAACCGTTTGCTCTTTTTTCCAAGCTTGATTTTGGTCGACCGGCACGCGATGACTATTCCGGAATGCTACCGCCAAAACTGGCTCAAATAATGCTTAATTTATCAAAAGCTAAACCAACAGACAAAATCCTGGATCCTTTTTGCGGTTCGGGCACGATTATTCAGCAGGCTTATTTTTTGGGGTTTAACCAAATCATTGGTTCTGACACCAACCCCAAAGCCATAAAAAGCTGTCAGCAAAACTTAAAATGGTTGGCCGATGAATTTAATCTGAACATAAAACCCAAAATCCTTAATCTGTCCGCCCAAAACCTGAGCGAAAAAATGGAGAACAGCTCCATAAACATCATTGTTAGCGAGCCTGATCTGGGCCCGCCGTTAAAAGGCCGTGAGACCTCGGGTCAACTCAAGGAAATAGCCGAACGGCTGGAAAGTCTTTATAAAAAATGCTTTGATTCTTTTAACCAAATTCTAGCTCAGAACGGAACAATAGTTTTTGTTTTTCCGGAATTTAAAACCAAAAAAGGTTCCATAAAATTAGATCTTGAAAAAATCTTAAAAAACAATTTTGAACTTAAAAAAACTTGGCTTTATACCCGGAAAGACCAACATCTGGCACGCCGTATTTGTTTGATTGAAAAAACCCCTTAATAACAATTTTAACCAAGAAAAAAAGAGGCCGATGTTGCCTCTTTTTGTGTTTTTGTCTCTTTTGAAAAAATCAGGACAAGAGCCAGAACCTCAAGTTCTTAATAACGCTCTTACCAAAAAACCAAGTAGCCTCCGCGTTTCCCTTTCTACTACATGTAAAGTGGAACATATCTTGTCCGGATTCTATCAAAATCTCCA
>CAZPBK010000011.1:0-26588 GCA_964584985.1 uncultured Gammaproteobacteria bacterium
AAAAAATAATTTAATATAAAAAATAATTAATAAATTTCTATGAAAAAAATTCTGAGTACATTTTTGGTGATGATTGTGGCTCTTATGAGCCTTGGTTTTGTTTTTTCTCCGCAGTGCGCTTTGGCGGCCGCTCCTAACATTTCTGGCTCTGACTCGCCTCTTGGATCGGTAGGAGACGCAGCAGGTGTAGCGCAAACAAGTAATACTGATTTACCACAAATTGTTGGACAGATAATTAAGGTAGTTTTGAGTTTTTTAGGGGTAATAGCGGTGATTTTGGTAATATATGCCGGATTTTTATGGATGACGGCCGGTGGATCTTCAGAAAAAGTGGACAAAGCCAAAAGCATTATGGTTCAAGCGGCTATTGGATTGGTGATTATTTTGGCTGCTTATTCCATTACTAACTTTGTGGTGGGGGGATTAACTGACGCTACTGGATTGAATTAGATGACAAAATTCACCATACATACATGATTAACAAGAAAAAACTGCCCTCCAAGCATGGATAAGGGCAGTTTTTTTTGATTGGCTTTTCAGCCTGATATATAAAGAACAGCTTGGCTGATTAGAGCATTTTCTTAAACCTTTCTACCAATTTGACCGGTGCCGGATCAAGTTTATTTAACAGTGCCAAATAATAAGAAGTCCATAATCCCAAACTTAAACTGTAAAACATTTTATAAGCGACCGAGCCGGAAGGCATAGTTATAATTTCAGTATTTAATTTATTTTTTAATATTTTTTGAAAGGTTTGCATTCTTTTTTTTATTGGCGGATGATCAGCCGGATCTTGAATAATAATATTTTTATACTGACAATTTGTGTTTTCAAAACCAACCATTTCATTATGATTTAATTCGGGAAAAGCGTTCCAAAAAGCCGGTACTTTGCTGTTTTCATTAAAATTTATTTTCCAAACCATGGCCAGATATTTCCAAATATTGGAAGCGTAGATCAGCGGAACAGAATTTTGGGTTTTCTTGGCTAAGGTTTTGGCTTGTTTTTCCAAGTCTTTATTTTTTTTATAAACTTTTTGAGTTTCTGTTTTTAACTTGTCCAAATCCAAGTCAATTATCTTTGAATTGTGAAAAATCTTTAACATGGTACCGACAATATAGCCGTAGGACATTCTGGGCTGTTTGGTGTCCGGAATTTGAATAAATTTATAACCTTTTTTTTGAGCGATTTTTTTTAGTTGTCCGTTATTGGCCAAAACAACAATTTGTTTTAAGCCGATTTTTTCCGCTTGTTTTAGAGCCGACAAGGTTTCCTCGGTGTTGCCGGAATATGAATCAAAAAAACCGCACCAGTTTTTATCAACCGGTTGCGGTAAAGTATAGTCTCGGCTTATTTTTATGGGTATATTAAAATCAATTTTGTCGGCACACAAAAAAGTTTTCAAGATATTGGCCGGAAGAGCAGAGCCGCCCAGACCGCAGAAAACGATTTTTTTGGTTTGAGGATTTATTTTTGTTTTTGTTTCTTCCAAAGCTTGTGAAAATTGCAATGGCAAATCGGAAATAACCTCATGCAAGTTTTGTTTGTCGTATTTTTTATCAAACGCCGGCATAAGTGATTGAAAGTTCTTTAGTTCTAATATTAACTTATCAAACTAAAACAGCTTAGGCAATTTTTTTATGCACAGTTTGGGTTTTTTGGTTAAAGGCGGATGATATAAATAAAAAGTTTTGTTTACTATTTGTAATTTGTTCTCCTGGTAATGCAGATTAAATATTTTTTGGAAATACCGGATAAAACATTGTTTTATCCTTATCTTTTCCTTGATGTATTGATGATTTGATTCCCTTTTTGCTCTTTTCCCCTGCCTTGCGTCGGCGAGCTCCGCGAATAGAGGCGGGCCTTTTTTTTATTTCTTTTTGCATTTGGATCAGAGCCATCCGGGACTTCTAATTATTTTGAGCCCGTAAGACTTTGGAAGCCCCATAGCCACCGAGGTTATTTTTAATATTTTATCTTTAAATACTTGATTTTTTGCTGAAAATTTACTATACTTAACATGAAAATTTAACCTAATTTTATTGAGTGCAAAAACCTAAAAGGTCAAAAGATTGGAAATAAAAATAAAACTTTTGACTTTTCTGTTTTATAGGCTTTATAGGCAAAAATTTTTTTTATTAATTTTAATTATATGAGTGGACACAGTAAATGGCATAAGATTCATCGGCAAAAAGGGGCGGCCGATGCCAAGCGCGGTAATATTTTTACCAAATTAGCCAAAAATATTGCCATTGCGGCTAGAAACGGAGCTGATCCGGAGATGAATTATTCTTTGCGTATGGCCATTGATAAGGCCAAGTCAGCCAATATGCCCAAGGATAAAATAGAAAAAGCGGTAAAACGAGGTAGCGGACAATTGGAAGGAGAACAATTGGAATCGGTTATTTACGAAGCCTATGGTCCGAACGGAATCCCTTTGCTGATTGAAGGAGTGACTGACAATAAAAACAGAACCACTCCGGAGATTAAAGCTATTTTATCTAAAAACGGTGGTTCTTTGGGTGCGCAAAATTCCGTAAAATGGATGTTTGAACATAAAGGGGTTATTCGTTTAAGTTTTGATGATATTGAAAATAAAGATGAACTGATTTTAGAATTAATTGATCAGGGAGCAGAAGATGTTAAAGAGGAAGACGGGGGTTTGACCGTTATTACTTCTTTTGAAAATTTCGAAAAAGTGAAAAAATACTTGGAAGAAAAAAACCTAAAGACTGATTATGCGGAAATTGAATGGCTGGCCAAAGAAAAGCAAACGGTTGATGAGGAAGTCTTGGAAAAAATAGATAAAATTGTTGATAGATTGGAGGAACATGATGATGTTAATAATGTTTACACCAACCTTGATTAAGTAAAATAAGACAATACAGAGGGTAACTTGAATAAATATCAAAAAAGATTGAAAATTTGAACCGAAAACAGATGCTATGATTTGAAAAAAAGAGTTGACAAATTTAGAAAACAGTCTTAAAACAAAAAAATTCAAAATATAATTTATTGATTTATTACTTTCTGGACTTATCGGTTTTTATGAAAAAAGATAAAATAATTTTAGGTATTGATCCCGGATACGGGTTGACCGGATACGGAGTTATCAAGGTTTCAGGCAATAAATACAAGACACTTGATTACGGAGTGATAAAGACTTTGGTCGGAGAAGAATTTAAAGACCGTTTAAAATATTTGCATCAAGATTTGGAAAAAATAATAAAAAAATATAAACCGGATTTGGCTGCAGTTGAGGAATTGTTTTTTTTCAAAAATGTAAAGACTGCAATAAAAGTCGGTCAAGCCAGAGGCGTTATTTTATTGGGTCTTTGTTTGGCCGGAATTCCCATTGTTGAGTTTACTCCGCTTCAAGTAAAACAAGCTGTTTCCGGATATGGACAAGCTGATAAAAAACAAGTGCAAAAAATGGTAAAACTTTTATTAAAACTAAAAAGAATTCCTCGTCCGGATGATGCGGCCGACGCTTTAGCCGTGGCTATATGTGCCGCCGGAAAAAACAGGATTGGATAAAAAATAATTTAAAATTATGAAATTCAATTTCAAAGCCATATTAATATTCATTTTACTGATCGGATTCATTCTGCCGATTTTTGGTTTTTGTCAGGAAGAGGATTTGATCCAAGAACCAAAATTAAAAGCTGTAGCCGGCAAGGATCGCAATATTGTGGTTAACAGAAAGATAGTCTTTTCAGCCATAGGCTCGGTAACGGAAAATGTTTCAAAGGTGGAATACAATTGGGACTTTGGCGATGGATACAAAGGTCAAGGAGAAGAAGTTACTCATGTTTACAATAATTCCGGTGTTTATAGAGTTAAACTGAATATGAAGGCGGATTCTGAAGCCGGTCAATTAAAAAATTCTGACGAAATTATTGTAAATGTGGATAAGGACATTTTCGTTTTAATAAGTGATAATGAAGTTAGTGAAGAAGAATTAAAAACAATAAGTGATATGGCCAGCAGTCAAGGTATTTTGGTGGCTGACATTAAGGAAGCTGAAGACAGCGCCGGCTATATTGCGGAAAAGGAATTGGCCGATAAAATTATTAAAAATAAAGAAGATATTAGGCAGGCCGGATCAATTGTTATTTGGACCAAACAGGATTTGGGCTTGAATGCTCTTTTGGAAACCGCTCAAAGTTTATCTAAAAATGACACCAGCTTTGGTTTTAATAATAAGTATTTTGTAGTGATTACCGACCAAAATTTTACGGTTACGGCTAAACTGGCGCAAAGTCTATATAATATTTTAGAACCTCAATTTATTGTTTTGGCCAGGCCGGAAGCTAAAAACAAAATATTCAGCAATTCGGATTTAAATTCACTGTTGCAAGATTTACGAAAAGATAATTCAGAGTATCGTTTGCTGGGCTTGCATTCCAAAAGAGAAGCCAGTGAGCTTAAACCGTGGAATTTTTTATCTTTTTTTGTAGGGTTTATGGTTGATCGGGGTGTTCCGCTCAATACCATTTATTTGATTTTGATTTTGCCGGTAATTGCTACGGTAATGGCTTTTTCTCGTCAGATTATCGGTTTAAAGGCCTTGGGAATTTATACGCCTTCCATTGTGGCTGTTTCTTTTTTGGTGACCGGTTTAAAATACGGTTTAACTCTGTTTATTGTCACTCTTTTGGTGGGAACATTGGGGCGTCTTTTGGCCAGAAAAGTGCGTTTGGCTTATTTGCCCAGAATGGCCATTGTTTTGACCTTGGTCAGCTTTGCCATATTTAGTTTTTTTATGGTTGGAACTTTTTTTGGGAAATCAGGGTTGATAGAGATTTCCATTTTCCCCATTTTGGTAATGGTTCTGTTAACTGAGAAATTCATCACCGTGCAGATTGAAAGGGGCAGCAAGGCCGCGGTGATTATTGTTGTTGAGACTTTATTATTATCAATTGTTTGTTATTGGTTGGCCAGCTGGCAAAGTTTAAAAATTCTGATCTTGGGGTATCCGGAATTTGTTTTACTGACCGTTGTTTTCAATTATTTAATCGGTCGTTGGCCCGGTCTTCGTTTGACCGAATATTATAGATTTAGAAAGGTAATAAAAAATGTGGAATTGTCTGAGGAAAAGTAATCTGATTTTGGGTATAAATTCCCGAAATCTTAAATTTATAAGGCCTGGCTCCAGCAAGTACAAGGTTGATTTGGTTGATGATAAATTAAGAACCAAAAAACTGTTACAAAAACACAATCTTCCAGTTTCCGAGCTTATAGCGGTTATCAAAAACAGAAAAGAGTTTTATAATTTTGACTGGAAAAGACTGCCCAAAAGTTTTGTTTTAAAACCAAATAGAGGATTGGGGGGCGGAGGAATCATGGTTACTTTTGGTCGTAAAAAAAACGGTAAATGGGTTTTGCCCTTGAACAAGGAAGCTGATTTATCGGATATAATGATGCGAGTCTCCAATATTTTGGACGGTGATTTTTCCAAAATAAATGTTCCGGATATTGCTTTTTTTGAAAAAAGATTAAAGATTCATCCGGCTTTTAAGCTTTATGCTTATAAAGGCGTGCCGGATATTCGGGTTATTATTTACAACGGGGTGCCGATCATGGCCATGTTGCGCCTGCCGACCAAATCTTCGCGCGGCAAATCAAATTTGCATCATGGCGGAATTTGTGTGGGCATTGATATTGCCACGGGTATGACCACCTACGCTATTCAAAGAGATAAAGTGATTGAAACCTTGCCTAATATAAAGTTGCCTTTGCGTAACCTGAAAATACCCGATTGGAACGAGGTTTTGCAGTTGTCCATAAAGTCTGCCAAAGCGGTGGGTTTGAATTATACCGGAGTGGATATTGCCATTGACCGAGAAAAAGGTCCGGTGGTTTTAGAACTGAACGCTCATCCCGGATTATCCATTCAAATTGCCAACATGGCTCCTTTGAAAGAACGATTGAATCGGGTTAAAGGATTAAAAATAAAAACCGTTAAAAAAGGTATAAAAGTAGCCAAAGAACTTTTCGGCGGGGAAGTTGAAACCGAGGTGGAAAGCTTAATTGGTAAAAAAATACTGGGAGTAATCAATAGCATAAAAATAAAAGGCCGAAACAACGATTGGAAAAAAGTGGAAGCCAAAATGGACACCGGCGCCGGTATAAGTTCAATTGATGAAGAATTTGCGCGTCAGCTGGGTTTTGGCGAAGCGATTGATTATTACAAATCATTTAATATAAAAAGGATTTTAACAAAAGAAGAGGTTGAAGAATTAAGCAAAAAAAAGATTTGGAAAGAGTTGGAAAAGCATAAAGATATTGTGGCTGTGGTAAAGGTTTTCAGCAGTCATGGCGTATCTTACCGAATAGAAGTGCCGTTGAAGATTGAATTGGCCGGCCAGCAAATGAACATAAACGCCTCAATTATCATGCGCGAGCATTTAAAATATCCTTTAATTGTGGGTTGTCGAGATTTGAAAAAGTTTTTAATTGATCCGAACAAGTAGAAAAGATCATTACTATAATTAATTTTGAGAGGTTGATTAAAGAAAACTAAAGTTTATTTAATAAAAATTAACTTAAATACATCATGCTAAAACCAAAGAATTTTAAATATCACAGTACTTATTTGATCGCCCATGAAGCGGAAGAGCGAGGTATAAAGGTTTCCAAAATCTTTAATAAAGGGCCGTTGGCCAGTGGTAGTCTTTTGTCTTTAAAACACCGAAGACATGAAGAAATTATTGTGGGACAAAGAACATCAAAGACGGACTGCATTGCTTATTGGATTCAAAAAAACAAACATTTTGCCAAATATTTTTTTAAAAGAGCCGGAGTTTCCGTAGCCAAAGGAGATATTTTTAAAGCCAGGGAAATAGAAAAAATAATATCTTTTTGTCATAAAATAAAATATCCGGTGGTGGTTAAGCCGGTTTCAGGCACCCAAGGGAAAAAAGTCTATGTGGGAATTAATTCCGACCACCAACTTAAAAAAATTTTACAGACCTTTGTTAATTCACGAAAGAAAAAGGTATTGGTGGAAGAGGAATTTATTGGCAAAGAATACCGTCTTTTTGCCACCAAGAAAAGATTTGTGGCCGCCACTTGGCGAGTGCCGGCCAATGTTATCGGAGATGGAGTGAACAATGTTAAACAATTAATCAGAATAAAAAATCAGGATCCGCGGCGTGGACGAGGCCATGAAAAAAGTTTGGTGAAAATTAGGATAGACAAAAAGATTAAGGTATTTTTAAAAAAACAAAAAAAGTCTCTTAAATACAAACCCAAGAAAAATGAAACTGTTTTTCTTCGTCCCAATTCAAACTTATCTACCGGCGGAGACAGTATTGATGTGACTTATAAAATACATCCCGAGGTAAAAAAGCTGGCGGTTAAAGTAATCAAGGCTATCCCCGGGTTGGCTTACGGAGGAATTGATTTTTTAACCAAGGATATTACCAAAAAACCGACCAAAAAAAATTACATTATTATAGAAGTCAATGATTCACCCATGATCAGTATGCATCATAAACCTTTTATCGGTAAAGAGCGTCCGGTGGCCAAAGCCATTATTGATCAACTGTTTCCGGAAACCAAAAGTAAGAAGAAAAAGACATGAAAACATTAATTTTCTTAACTAAACAAATAAGATGGTCGGACAATAAACCTTTTAAGAACAGATTGACCGATAAAGCTTTTTCTTTGTTTACTGAAATTGCCGATGAAAACAAAATAAAGGTTTATTTTTCTTCTCCGAGCAAATATAAAGATGAGACTTTTACTTCAGCTTGGACCAAAGAGGACAAGGGGAAATGGAAAAAGGAGGAAAAGAGTATAAAAAATGTTGATTTTGTTTATAGCTATTTGATTTACACACGAAAAAATATTGTTTTTTTAAATAAATTAAAAAAATATCATAAAATAATAAATGATCCTGAATTTACCGATCTTTGTTTTGATAAATATAAAATTTCTCAATTGATCCTTGAGAAAGATCATCCTCAAACTTTTTTGGTTAAAAATAAAGAGCAGTACAAACGAGCTTTGAAAAAAATAAAAACTGAAAAAGCGGTAATTAAACCAAGATTCGGTCTTCGCGGAAGGGATGTTAAATTAATTACCAAAAACAATGAATGGGAGGATTGTGACGAGGATATGATTGTTCAGGAGTTTATAGAAACATCCGGAGGATTTAAAAAAGGCTTTCGTTCTGATTTTAGGGTAATGATGATTAATTCCGCTATTGACCATGCTTATTTGAGGGTACCCGAAAAAAAAGAGTTCAAAGCCAACTGTTCCCTTGGAGCAAAAAAAATTTTTGTAAAAAACATTCCTGAGGAGATAAAAAAAATTGTTTTTCAAATAGATAAAAATTTAAAAAAATATAGTCCCAGGATCTATTCAGTTGATTTTTTGCTTTCGCAAAAAGGAAAATTCTTGGTTTTGGAACTGGAATCCATGCCGGGATTTTACTTTTATCAATGGAACGAGGGAAAAAGAATAAAATATTTGAATAATATTTTTCAGGCTATAAATAAAATTTAAGATTATATGCCACTATCACAGCTCAGGGTGGTCAGACACGGCCCGCCCAAATATCAAAATCCCAGAAAATCAAACAAGCGTAACCGAAAAAAGAAAATAAAAAAATGGATAAAAAGGCTTTTTGTTTTGGGAATAGCCGTTTTTTTAATTTTTGTTATTTATTTAATTGGTGCTTTTGCTTGGTATTCGCGCGATCTGCCCAATCCCAATAAGATTTTGGAAAGAAATTTGGCACAGAGCACCAAGATTTATGATCGGCAGGCGGAAACCATGCTTTACGATGTTCATGGTGAGCAAAAAAGAACCTTGGTGAAGTTGGAAAATATTCCGGATATTGTGCAATGGGCTACTATTTCCGCCGAGGATAAGCATTTTTATGAGCATAAAGGATTTAATTTAGCTGCTATGTTCAAAGGAGTGATAATTGATCCTTTGACCGGAAAAAGAGCTCGTGGCGGTTCCACTTTGACTCAGCAGTTTGTAAAAAACGCTATTTTAACCAACGAAAGAAAAATATCCAGAAAAATAAAAGAATTTATCTTATCTTATAAGATTGAACAGGTTTTTTCCAAGGATGAGATATTACAGATGTATTTAAATGAAATTCCTTATGGTAGCGTAGCTTATGGTATTCAGTCGGCCAGTCAAACCTTTTTGAACAAGGATGTGCAGGATTTAACTTTGGGAGAAACCGCTGTTTTAGCCGCTCTGCCCAAGGCTCCGACTTATTATTCTCCTTATGGTTCGCATACCGAAGAATTGTTTAATCGCCAGGCTTATGTATTGAACCAAATGGTGGAAAACGGATATATAACCGAAGAGCAAGCCAAACAAGCCCGGGCTGAAGAAATAGAATTTGCCATAAAAAAAGATTCCATAAAAGCGCCTCATTTTGTTATGTATGTTAAAGAATTTTTAAGTGAAAAATTTGGCAGTGAACTGGTGGAAAATGGTGGATTAAAAGTAATCACCACTTTGGATATGGACAAACAAGAAATTGCCGAACAAGCCGTGGTTAAAGGCGTAGAAGATCGGGGAGAACAGTATGATTTTCATAATGCTTCTTTGGTTTCTCTTGATCCCCGAACCGGACAGATTTTGGCTATGGTTGGTTCCAAGGATTATTTTGATTTGGAAAACGATGGTAATGTTAATGTCAGTTTGAGTTTACGCCAACCCGGGTCTTCGATGAAGCCGTTGGTTTATTTGGCGGCTTTTAAAAAAGGATATACTCCAAATACTGTTTTATATGATGTGGAAACTACTTTTAAAACCGAGACCAAGGACTATGAACCCAAAAATTATGATTTAGTTGAGCATGGTCCGGTAACTATGAGAAAAGCCTTACAAGGCTCGTTAAACATTACTGCGGTAAAAACGCTTTATTTGGTGGGAGTACAAAAAGTGATTGATATGCTGGAGCTTTTTGGCTATACCTCTTTTGAAGAAAGATCTCGTTTTGGTTTGTCCTTGGTTCTTGGCGGAGGCGAAGTAAAACTTTTGGAGCATACGGCCGCTTTTGCCACTTTGGCCAATGAAGGCGTATACCATCAGCCGGTAGCCGTTCTTAAAGTTAAAGATAGCAAAGGTAATACTTTGTATGAATATAAAGATAGGGAAAGAAGAGTAATTGATAGTGAACAGGTCAATATTTTAAACAATGTGTTGTCCGATGATGCGGCTAGAGCTTATGTTTTTGGTCAAGGAAGCTATTTAACGGTGAGTGGACGACAAGTGGCCGCCAAAACCGGAACCACCAATGATTATCGCGATGCTTGGACCATGGGATACAGTCCCAATCTGGTTGCCGGCGTTTGGGTGGGTAATAATGATAATTCGGAAATGAGACGCGGTGCGGCCGGCGGAGTGGTGGCTGCTCCGATTTGGAACGCTTATATGAGTGAAGCCTTAAAAGACATGGAAAATAAAACTTTTCCGGCCGTACAGGTTGAAAAAACAGGCAAACCCATTTTGGACGGTGAAATAGGAGAAAAGAAAAAGTTGAAAATTGATAAATATTCCGGCAAGTTGGCCACTGAATATACTCCCGAGAGTGCGGTTGAAGAGAAAACTTTTTATGATGCTCATTGTATTTTACATTATTTATATAAAGATGATCCGCGCGGACCGATTCCTGAAGATCCTTTGGCCACAGATCCGCAATATGATTCTTGGGAATCAGCGGTTGTGGAATGGTTAAAAGAATCCATGGAAGATTCTGAGGAAAAAATATCCAACTTAACTCCGCCAACTGAATTTGACGATGTGCACAAACCGGAAAACAAACCTAATATTTTTATTACCAATCCTGAAGATTTGAAAATTATTGATTCTGCAAATTTAACCGTTCAAATTAGTACATCCGCACCCAGAGGAGTGTCTAAAGTGGAGTATTATATGGGCAATCGGTTGATTAAGACTGTCAGTTCTTCGCCTTATGATTTGATTAATTATCGAATAAAAACCTATTTCCCACCCGGTAATCATGAGTTAAGAGCAGTGGCTTATGATGATGTGGACAATTCGGCCGAAGCAGTGCAAGAAGTTAATTTTAATCTAAATATGCCTCAACCGAATATATCTTGGACCAGTCCAAAAAATGGAGTTTTAATTGGTCAAGAAAAATTTCCGGTCAACATTTCAGCTGTACTAAATGATTTATTGGCTGCTTATAAAGTTAAATTTTATCAAAAACATATTGACTCCGGAAAAATAAAAATGTTTGCCACGGTTATTTTGCCTAAAAAGGCCAATATTTCAGCCGAGTGGAAAAACCTTCAGCAAGCGGGGAAATACGAACTTTACGCTGAAATAATCGATCAAAACAGAAGTATTTATAAAACCGATTCAATTTTTGTAACCGTTGAGTAATATGAGTAAAACAATATGTTTATGGGGTGATTCAATCGCCGCCGGATTTGCGGATAAAAAACAGTTTGGCTGGTTTAACCGGCTGGCTTTGGATTTTTATCAAAACACGAATCAAGAACATAATTTTTATAATTTGGGAATATGCGGAGAAACAACGGATAGACTGATTTCACACCTTGAGCCGGAAATAAAAAGACGAAATCCGGATATTTGTCTTATTGAAATTGGAGTTAATGATTCCGCTGGTATAGAACAACCTGAGAATTATTGGGTACCAATAGAAAAATTTAATAATAATCTAAAAAGGATATATCAGACGGCTAATTTTTATTGTCCCAATATTTATTTTCTTGGTCTTACTCCCGTTAACGAGGAATTAACTAACCCAATTTTATTCAGTCGAAAGCATTGGCATAATAACAAAAAAGGGAAGAAGTATAATAAAATTATAAAGAAAGTTTGTTTTGATAAAAAAATTAATTTTGTTGATTTGTATGATCTTTTGCAAAATGAAGATTTGGCAGATGGCCTTCATCCCAATGAAAAAGGACATGAAAAAATATATGCAGCGGTTAAAAAAAAGTTAAAAATAGAATTATAAAGAATTATTTAACTGTTAACAGCCGGCCTTGGAGCCGGTTGTTTTTTTTGCTATAATAAGTATAGCTTTAGCTGAAAATTTCTGCTAAAAATGCTTAATGTTTAAAGAAAATATAATATATGCATTTGGAAAAATTGGAAATCCAGGGTTTTAAGTCCTTTGCCAAAAGGACGGTTTTTGATTTTCAAGCGAAGTCCAGTCAAGATTCCAAGGCCAAAAGCATTACCGGCATTGTTGGTCCCAACGGATCGGGAAAATCCAATGTGGCTGACGCTATTCGCTGGGTTTTGGGAGAGCAGAGTTTAAAATTAATCCGTTGTAAAAAATCCGATGATGTTATTTTCAGCGGATCCAGACAAAAAGCCAGACAAGGATTTGCCGAAGTGGAACTACATATGAATAATGAAGACAAAGAATTACCTATTGATTATAGCGAAGTTGTTTTGACTCGCCGAGTTTATCGTGACGGAGAAACCGAATATTTGTTAAATAAAAATAAAGTACGGCTTTACGATATTTTGATTTTATTGGCCAAAGCTAATTTTGGTCAGCGTTCTTACAGCATCGTGGGGCAGGGCATGGTTGATCAGATAATCAATATTTCTCCTTGGGAAAGAAAAGAGTTTTTTGATGAAGCCACAGGGGTGAAGCAGTACCAGATAAAAAGAGATCAGTCGGTTAATCGTTTGAAGCGCAGTCGAGATAACTTGAATCAAACCAATAAGATTTTAGCTGAATTGGAGCCAAGATTGCGTTCTCTTTCTCGTCAAGTTAAAAAACTGGAAAAAAGAAAAACCGTGGAGCATGATTTGATTATTCAACAAAAAAAATATTACGGTCATATTTGGCAAAATTTGCAAAGAGATAAAAAGCAAGTGGGAGAAAAAGCCGAGGTTAAACTGGCCTTAAAACAAGAACTGGATGAAAATTTGCAAAGCCTGCAAAAAAAATTGGCCGGTTTGGCTAGAGAAGAGTCCAGAAAAGAAATTTTTAATGAATTGCAAAAAAAATATAACAAAGAATTAAACAAGAAAAATGACATTTTAAAAGATTTATCCGAGTTAAAGGGGAAAATGAATTTGGAATATGTAAAGGCGGGGAAACAAAATCTTTCTTGGTTGGAAAATAAAAAAGAAGAATTGGAAAAAAGAATAAGCGAAATAAAAGAAAGTTTAAGTAATTTGCAGAACAGAACAGAACATAAAAAGGTTGAATTTCAACAAAATCAGGTCAAATTTTCAGAAATAATATCGGAATTGGAAATAATGAAAAATAATTTGCAGGCGGTGGAGGATGATTTAACCAGAATAAAAAGTGGAAGGATCAATCCCAGAGCTGAAGCCGTAAAAGCCGTACTGCGACAGTCTGATTTTATAAAAGGCATATACGGCACGGTCAGTCAGTTGGGAAAGGTGGAGCCGATTTATGAAACAGCTTTGGCCAATGCGGTAGGTGGACGATTGAGCGCGGTGGTTGTTAAGGATGAAAATACGGCTATTAAATGTATTGAGTATTTGAAAAAAAACAAATTAAGTCGGGTGGTTTTTTTACCTTTGAACAAAATAAAAGGGTTTAAGCCAAAAACAGAACAAAAAAAACTTTTGGAAAATACCGGCGCCATTGGTACGGCCATTAACTTAATTGGTTTTGATCCCAAATATAAAAAAGCCTTTGAGTTTGTTTTTGGAGGTACCATTGTTGTTGATAATTTGGAAAATGCCAAAGCTATTGGTGTGGGCAAAGAGAGGATGGTTACTTTGGATGGAGATATTTTGGAAAAAAGCGGAGCCATGCAAGGCGGAGGAAAGAATTTCAACAGTTCCTGGGATTTGAATTTTTTGAAAAAGCAAGGTTTTGGCTCACATGAAGAAAAGTTAAAACAAAAAACTTTATTAAAATCAAAAATTGAGGATTTTCAAAAACAAAAACAAATATTGTCCGAACAATTGAACGATTCGCGAGTGGAGCTTCAGGTTTATGAAACCAAACAAAAAGGTTTGAACCAGGATTTGCAGGATTTATTAAAGGAAAAAGAAAAGATCAGTAGTGAAATTGCTGAAAATCAGCTTGATCCCAAGGATCAGGATATTTTTTTAAGACAATTAAAAGACCGCAGGCAAAAAGTGCAAAAAGAATTGAATGAAGTGGAACAAGAAATTTCCAAATTACGACAAAAAATTGACGAGTTTAATTTAAAAGAAGAACAAAAAAAGAAACAAGTATTTGATTTGCAAAATCAAATGCAGGATTATCAAAATAAACTTAATCAAGTAAACACCGAATACAATGAATATAAGATTGATTTGGCGCGTCTGGAAACCAAAGAAGAAGAATTGATCAAAGAAGTAAAGCAGGAATTGGACGAACAAACCGAGCTGAAAAATTTAAAACCCGAAGAAGAGATAATTAATGTTGATAAACTTTGGTTTGAGATCAGTAAATTAAAGAAAAACTTGGAGCAAATCGGCGGCATTGATCCGGAAATAATTGATGAGCATAAAGAAGTGTCCGACAGATACGAGTTTTTAAGTAAGCAGGTCAATGATTTGGAAAAAGCCATTGAAGATTTGGAAAAAGTGGTTTTAGAATTGGACGAGTTAATTGAAAAACAATTTAATGTTTCTTTCAAAAAAATAAATAAAGCTTTTGAACGATATTTCGCTAAGATATTTGAAGGTGGAAAAGCCAAACTCCATTTGATACAAAAGCAGGAGAAAAAGCCGGACAAGCAAGCTGAGCAAACTCCGGAGCAAATGGCGGAAGATCAAGATGATTTACCGGATAAGACAAAAAAGCGGTTGGTTGAAGAAAAATCAGCTTTAGTAAATACCGGGATAGAAATAATGGTGGCGCCACCTCATAAAAAAATAAATAATATCGCTGTTTTGTCGGGAGGGGAAAGAACCATGACTTCTTTGGCTTTGATTTGTGCCATTATTGACAGCAATCCGGCGCCGTTTGTGGTTATGGACGAGGTGGAGGCGGCTTTGGATGATGCCAATTCTCATAAGTTTGGTGCAATTTTGCAGGAACTTTCTTATAAAACTCAATTTATTATAATTACTCACAATCGAGTAACCATGCATATTGCCGACGCGCTTTACGGCGTGGCCATGGGTGAGGACGGAGTGTCCAAAACCTTATCTTTGGATTTGCAACAAGCGGAAAAAACCGTTAAATAAAATTAATTGGCAAAAATTATGTTAAAAATCACTTATAAAGATTCCGGAAAGATGATTTTGGAGGAAAAGATGCTTTTTATTAAGATTGTGATGATTGGTTTTTTGATAGCCACTTTGGCTATATTTTTTTATGAACAAGATTATAAGGTTTTGATTGCCACCGCTTTTATTCTCATATTAATACCTTTTGCTTTTAACTCAATAAAAGTTTTTTTGGATAAAAGCATTAACAAAGTGGTTTTTAGCCGAAAATCCTTGGTCAGTGAAACAAAAAAAGAATGGAATTTCTCCGATATAAAAAATATAAGAGTCAAAACAACCATAAAGTACCAAGCCGAAGAAGGGAAAAGCGGTCTTTATTATATGCATAATATTTATTTGGTGGAAAATGAAGGCCAAGAGTTTTTGCTTAGTCAGGTAAAGACCAAAAAAAAAGCCAGCCTTTTTTTTCACGACATGAAGGGTAAAAAAGAAAAAAAATTGGCTGAAGAAATGGCGCGGTTTATCGGAGTGGAGGTTGATTTTGTTGAATAGTCTGATGAATAAAAAACGCTCGTTAGCTTGAGTGTTTTTTTATTTATAAAATCGAGCAGTAATTGAAAAATTATTTATTCCATAGTAGATCAAACTGCTGTTTGTATAAATTATAAATGTGCTTGTTCTCAATAATAACCACAGTTGGCTCTTTCTCCGTCCAATTGCTTATTACTACTTTATTACCGAAAATCCAAAAAACACTTAGCTTGGAGAATTCTTTTTCCAAAGTGTATTTGGTCTGAGCAAAAGGAAATTTGGTTATACGATGTCCGAGGATTGAAGGATCAACAATATTTTTAAGTTTAAATCCCGGAATTTTTTTAGCCTTTTTTTCCCATCGGTCGGTAAATTTAGGGTATAAATCAATAAAATAACCTCTGGCTCCGATCAAGCAAACCTCTTTGTGTTCAAGCATTTCATTGAATAAGTCGCCAATCGCATTAAGCCCTTTCAACACATAGGTTTCTTGATTCCACAAAAGGTCAAAATAACTTTGATTACTTTTGGCAATTTCCAAGTCTTCAATTAAGAAAGCCTTTGGTTCTTTGGAAAAATTTATATTGACAATTTTGTTTTTGAAAATTAAAGTTACGCTTGGTACTATATAGCCCGGAATAAATTTTATTTGGGTTATTGATTTGGTGACTGTTGGTTGAGATTTGTATTTAGCATTCATGATTCCGCGAGATTTAATACCTCTCTTCTTTTTCTCTTGTTGCCATTTTATAAAAAATTCTTTGCCCAGCACTTGTACGATTTTTATGCCTTCGGTAAAAGCCGAATAATCACCAAAATCCAAAGTTTCCCAAAGGAGGTTTTTTATTTGCTTGGTTCCTTCGTATGCTTTTATCTTTTGTTGCCAAGCTTTATCAAATTGGTTTTTAAAACCTTCATAAACTTCAGGCTTGTTAAAATAGATAACAGTTGGTTCTTTTTCGTAAATTATTATCAAGGCTTTTCGTCTATATAAACATATTTGCATTGGATTGGCCGAAGCCGTGGTATAACTCTTCAATTGACTTAAAAGGCCCTTGGGATCAACGGTTTTAAATCTTTTTTTTATATTTTTATAAGACTCTTCATAACTGAGCATTTTTACTTTGATGCCTTTTTCAATACGGCGTTTGTGAAAGTTATTATAAAATTTATTTATTTTTTTGTGTTTTTCCAACTGATTATCGGTGGTTCCCAGGACATGGTATTCTTCGCCGGCTTTTAGTTCATCAAGCATTTCGTTCATAGCGTTTTCAAAGGCGGGAAAACCTGTCTTGGTGATAACTTTTTGATTCCAAAAATATTTGAAATATTTTTTAAACCCTTGGACAAGATCTTGGCTTTTTATGTTAATGGTTAAAGGATTTTTTCCGGCAAAACCTAAATTCACTCGGTCGGAGGCAAAGTCAAACCAAAAAGGCGAGTCAATGGTAAAGGGTAAAAATCTTGATTCAAATCCCGGTTGTTGATTGCGCCATTTGATATTTTCCATAGCGGCCGGATCAGTGGTACTTTCATAAAGAATTTTTTGTTTAATGCCCTTTTTTTCTCTCTTTTTATGAAATTGGCGCCAAAATTTTTCCAATTCCGGCGTTTGGGTCAGTTTGCCGGCGCCCATGACAAAAAATTCCGATCCGCTTGGCAAATCAAGCCTTTGGTTTCTAGCTTTTTTTATGCCGTCCAGGCCTTCATATATTTTAATGTCTCGCTGTTCTTTGTTAATCATTTTATTGATTTCTTGAGCTGCTTGGTTGGCCAGTTGTTTTTTGTGTTCAATCTCTTCCAACAAGGAATCGGGCGAGTTGGCGGAGAATTCAGCTGCTTTTCGTCCAAGGACTTTGGTGACCAAGTTTCTGTTTCCCAATTTTTCCAGTGCTGAATAGACCAGATTGCGATGCAGACCGGTTTGTTCAATGATTTTTCCGGCGCGACATTTTCCCAGCTTGAAAAGAGTTAAATAAACTTTGATTTCATTGTCGCTAAAATTTAATTTTTTTAAGTTTTTTTCCAACATAGGGAAATGTTAATTTGTCATAAGTTTTGTGACAATATGATTATTGCAAATTTAGTTAATATTGTCAACTTGATAAATTTTTGTTTTGTTATTTGTGACTGATTAGTGACTTAAATTAGATAAAAAGTATTTACATGTTGTTTTTTTTATGATACTTTTTTACGAGGTTCGTTTACAAAAATAAGGCTATTTTCAAGCGTTTATTCAATGACCTGATAACGGAGGAGACAATGAAAAAAGCGTTTGTATCTTTGGTAGTTTGTATGATGTTTGTTTGTTTAACTTTTCCGGCTTTGGCCAAAGAGGACAAAGAGATTGTCGGCTTCTTTCAACTATTGAGTGGAACGCCAGAAATTAATAAGCAGCTCACTTTTAATGGCGGATATTCGTTGGCCTGGAAAAACGGATTGGGGCTGAGAACCTTTTTTCTATTCAACAAGTCTTTTGCTCAGGCTCACATCGGTCCGACTTGGAAACTTTTTGACTGGCTGAAAATGGGAGTTAGTCTGGGAGGACAGCAAGCACCGGAGGGAATCGATCTTCGGACCTCCTATCTATTGTGGATGGGCTGGTCGCGTTTCAGTTTTTGTGGCATGTTAGAAGTCGGTGAAAAAGCTTATCAAGGTAATCATGATTTTATTTGGTACGATTTTACCTTCCGCACCAAAGTTACAGGCCGGTTGACTTTTGGGATCAAGGATCGGCGTCCGTCGGGCGTCGGACCTTTAGCCGAGGTGTATTTCCCTGCGGTCAAAGGTCATATTTGGACAGCTTGGGTGCCACTCGGAAGTGAAGATGTCGAATTTGTAGTTGAGCGCTTTATACTGGGAGTCAAGCTCGGATTCTAATCTGAGCTAAGTATCAGTCATTGATCTGATTATCAATACAGACAGATCTTTGTTTTTTTTGAAGAAATAAAATAATCAAAAGGAACTGAAACATGGGAGAATCACCATTGAGAATGAAAAAAATGATTTATGTTGCTTTGTTTTTTTTGTTATTTGGCGCGGGACTTATTTGTTTGATGTATTGGTTGCTTACCAGGTTCCCTCCATATGTGAGTTTGATTGTTGTGGCCGCTTATGGTTACCTTTTTCTTATGTATACAGCCGTTCATGATTATCTAACACAAACAGACGAGTCCAATAAAACAGCGACTATGTTTTTATTTTTGGTGGTAACGGTTGTTGGTCTTTTAGGAGCGTTTTCCTTTTTGGTTTTTGATTAGAAAAAACCAAAAAACTGTCTAAGATTTTATTTGACTTAAAAAAGATTTACCGACTTGTACCAATAGCCCGCCAAATACACTTGTTTGGCGGGTTTTTTAATAATTATTTGTATTTTTTCATTTGCTTTTTAAAATCTTTTATTCTTTGTCTTTTTTTGTTGACCATTTTTTCGTATAAGGATTGCTTCTCCGGTTTTTTAGTGGTCTCTCCTTTATAGTAGCCGTATTTTTGGTTAATTAAAAACTGTTCATAACCTACGGTGGCCATAGCTACGGGATTATTATTTAAAACTTTTCTTACCTTTTTATAATAATCTTTTTCTCGTTTGTCAGAAGGTGTATAGCCTTCACGAGCCATAAGGACTTCCATTAACATCAAAGCGGTGCTACCATTGCGGTCGGCAAAAGGATGAATATCCAACATAATGTTGTGTATTTTAGCAACATTTATAGTATACAGACTTTTGGACATACCCAGAGCTCTTTTATCAAATAAAGTGTTTATTCTTTCCACCAAGGAAAGCATTTCTTTTTCTACATCCTGGGGCAGAGTGCCTACTCTTTTGCCAAAGCTGATATACTCTGATTTTCTCATTTGGCTCATGTCCTTAGGCACAATGCTTTTGTTGTAAATAGCATGTAAGTCGGAAATATCTTTAATTTCAATTTCTCCTTTTTCTTTTAGCTCATTAATTTTTTCTACCACTTTTTTTCTGTTTTTTTCTTTTATCCTTTCCACTTCTTTGGATGATCGGCCATAAATAAAACGACTGGCTTCCTCCACATTAACCGGGAGACCTTTTTCCCTTTGACCTTTTATATATCCGGCGACCAATTCTTCATCAATAAAGTCACTGAATTCATGAAAAACATCACTGAAAATTTGTTCAATGTTTTTATCCCCGACTTTTAACTTCAGACGAATGGTGTTGACCATTTTTTCAGTTAAAACCTTGTAGTGTTCTTGGTTTTCGTCCAAAAGGGGATCAGCCAAATTGCTGAATTCATGCAGACTTCCCATCAAATTTTTTAGATGTAATTTTATTTCTTCTGGATTTGGTTCTTGTTTTTCTTTTTGCATTAAAATTGTTTCTCCCAAAATATCAATTTTGGTTTGAATATTAGCGGAGGTTTCAGCAATATTTTTGCTATATTCTTGTTTTTCTTTTTTTAGAGCGTCGGTTTTTTGGGAAAAAGATTTTTCCGGCTCAAGGTCACTATGACTTTGCTTTATTTGCTTTAACTGGGAATATAATTTTTTCAAATTTTCTTCAGCTTCCAAATTCATCTGCTTTAATTTTGTTTGAATTTTAGATAATTGGCTGTCAGGCTGATCCTTTACCATTTCAGTCAGTTGATCAATTTTTTCAGCATTTGATTTTTTTAATTTATCAACTTTGGTTTCAGCTTTTTCTTGAAAGTCTTCAACTGAAAGAGCTTGGTTTTCTTTGATTGGTTTTTCTTGTTTTTCCGGTTTTGGTAATTTTTCCGCTTCCTGAGGCATATTTTTTGGTTATTAATACTGTTATTCTATTGTACTATATGACAGTAAAAAACCCAAAAAAAAAGTCCCCGTAAATTGTATACGGGGACGGATTTGAATTAGAATTTTCTTACTTTGTGATCCGCTTTTTTACCGCGAACCGTGATTACATTCAACTCTTTCCTCCGGTAAGAGCTACCTATACTTGTGTATAGAATTTTACCATTCCTGACTGATTTTCTCCGGTGGATGTGACCGCAAAGCACCAATCTTGTCCTGGGAAAACTTTCAATTGTTTCGCTGAACTTTTGGCTTCCCAAAAAAGAATTGGTAAATCGTTTGGATCGAGGTAGGATTGAGCGCGGTTGAAAAAGCAATGATTTGATAGGAACATGATGCAGGCCCACGATTACTGTTTTACATTCACAAAGTGTCCAAAGCTGTTTCTCCAAAATTTTCAGTTGCTTTTTAGTCACTTCTTGGTCGGAATTTCCCCAGCGACAAAAGGTTGCGTCTCGCCAACAAAGTTGATTGGAGTACGGCGAGATTTTCTTTTCAAAGTATGACAAGGGAATATCCTCGTCATCTTTGAAAGAATAATCATACCACCCCACACAACCGGCAAAACCGATGCCCTGGATTTTTACGGCTGCTCTGTCCAGGGGATGAAAGTTTTTGATTTCCATTAAGTCCAAGACCGTTTGGTAGTAATCTTCAGTTGATCCGGTTTTTGACCAAAGATCATGATTACCGGGTACGGCCAGCTTTTTTCCGGGAAAGGTTTGAAAAAGTTCGAGTAATTCGGCAATGTGTTTAAGACTGCTACCTTGATCGCCCAGCAAAAGCAGGACATCGTTTTTTTCTCCTTTTTGACAAACATATTCAGCCAATCTGCGGGTACTTTGGTCGCCCTTTTCTTTGACTGCTTTCCAGTGCAGATCCGAAGTGGCAAAGATTTTCATTTTTTCCTCCTGATTGTCTAATTTTATAGAACATTTAAGTTTAGCATATTTATCTTTTTTGTCAATGTTTGGTGGTTTTAGGTGGTTACAATGTGTTAAAAATATTTATTAAAACGGTCTCTTTGGCATAATCATTTCATGTGAATAAAAAAATTGTTTAGTGACTAGAAAACGCCGCATGAAGCGACGTTTTTTGTTATTTTATTTGTTTTTTTAAGGATGTTTATTTCTTTCATTTTTAGTTAAGTATTTTTTCCTTAACCTGATGTTTTGCGGAGTAATCTCAAGGTATTCATCATCTTTTACCAGACCAAGACCTTTTTCAATTGTAATCTCGATTGGTGGTGTTAAATTGATGGCTTCATCAGCACCGGATGATCGCATATTTGTTAATTGTTTTCCTTTGATTGGATTTACTTCCATGTCCATTCCTTTGGAAGCATCACCAATAACCATACCTTCGTATACTTTTACATTGGCATCTATGTATAGGTTTCCTCTGTCTTGCAGATTAAATAATGAAAAACCAAGAGCTTTACCGGTGGCCATGGAAACCATTGATCCTGATTCTGTTTTTTTAATTTTACCGGCATATTTTTTAAAGCCAATCATCCGGCTACAAAAAATTCCTTCACCTCTAGTATCTACAACAAATTCTGTTTTATAACCGAGTAGTCCTCTGACCGGAATTTCAAAAACCAATCTGGTTCGACCATTTTTTGAAAGTATATTTTCAAGAGTTCCTTTTCTTTTTGAAATTTTTTCAATGACAGCACCAGACATTTCATCAGGTACATCAATTGTTATTTCTTCATAGGGCTCTTGTTTTTCTCCGGCAATTTCCTTTACAATAACCGTTGGTTGCGAGACTTGTAATTCATAACCTTCTCGTCTCATATTTTCAAGCAATATAGCAATATGTAATTCACCACGCCCAAAAACTTTGTAATGAGTTGTTTCTGAGAAATCAATTTTTAATCCAACATTTACTTCTAATTCTTTTTCTAATCTTTCTTTGATTTTACTGTTTGTAACATTTTTTCCTTCCAGTCCGGCAAAAGGGGAATCATTTACCAAAAAATTAAGAGAAATAGTCGGTTCATCAATAGTAATATTTGGTAAAGCCTTTTGATTTTCATTTTCACAAATTGTTTCGCCAATAAAAATGTTGGGTAAACCGGCGATCATGACGATTTCTCCTGCTATAACCTCTTTTACTTCCTTTTTCTCTATTCCATGAAAAGTAAATAATTTTGTAATCTTGCCTGTTCGTTTTTTTCCGTTAGGATTCAAGACGGTAACATTTTGTCCTTGAGTAATTTTACCTTCATATATTCTACCAACAGCTAATCTGCCTAAAAAATTATCATATGCTAGATTAAAAGGTTGAAGTTTTAATTGCTCAGCTTCTTTTTTTGAAGAAGTTGCCGGAGCAACATATTTTAAAACAGCATCCAATAACGGAGTTAGGTCTTTATTATCGTCTGCCATGTTTTTTCTGGCAATTCCTTGTTTGGCAATTGAATATAAGGTTGGAAAGCTTAGCTGTTCGTCATTTGCACCTAGATCAAGGAAAAGTTCATAAATCATTTCTTCCACTTCACTTACTCTAGAGGCCGGTTTATCAATTTTATTAATAACAACAATTGGCTTTAAGCCAAGATCTAAAGATTTTTTCAAAACAAATCTAGTTTGTGGCCTTGGCCCTTCTTGAGCATCAACAACTAATAGAACTGAATCAATTGATCGAAGGATTCTTTCTACTTCAGAACCAAAGTCAGCATGACCAGGTGTGTCCACGATATTTATTTTTGTATTTTTATAAATTACAGAAGTATTTTTTGAATAAATAGTAATTCCTCTTTCTTGTTCAAGCTTATCACTGTCCATGCTTTGATCTTCTTCACACATTCCTGTTTGTTTCATTAATGCATCCGTTAAGGCTGTTTTCCCATGATCTACATGAGCAATAATGGCAATATTTCTAATTTCCATATTATATTTTTTTATGATTATAGCTTGTTCTATATTTGCCATATTTTCTTTTTCTGCGAATTCTGCTTGGTAAGTGATTTCTACTTTTACTAGTATTTTTTTTATTAAGTTTTTTCTTGCCTGAGGTTATTGTGATATTCTTTTTTATCAGTTTTTCAATCTTTTTTAATTTGTAGTTTTGTCTTGGCTCCACAAAGCTTATTGCTTTTCCATTTTTTCCGGCTCTGCCTGTTCGGCCTATTCTGTGGACATAGTCTCCTGCGTCTTCAGGCAGGTCAAAATTTATAACAAGTGAAATATCTTTTACATCAATTCCTCTAGCCGCAACATCAGTAGCTACCATAACTTGAAATTTTCCAGACTTAAATCCTTCCAAGGCGCGGTTTCTTTGGCCAACTGATCTATTGGAATGGATTTCAACCGCTGAAATATTTTGTTTCCGTAAGACCTTAGCCACTTTTTTTGCCTTAAATTTTGTTCTAGTAAAAACTAAAATCTTTCCTTTGGTGTTTTTTGCTATTTTATTTAAGCGGTTTTGTTTGTTTTCTGGGGGGACAATGAATATTTCTTGATGTATTTTTTCAGCGCTGGTGCCGGATGGGGCAATTTCTATTTTGACAGGATCAAGCATATAATTATTTGACAACTTAGTAATTGCCGGAGGCATAGTAGCAGAAAATAAAAGTGTTTGGCGTTTTTTTGGTACTGTTTTTAAAATCTCATTTATCTGTGGCATAAAGCCAATATCAAGCATTCGATCTGCTTCATCTAGAACAACGGTAGTAATATTATCTAATCTACAATTTTCTCGATGTAAATGATCGATTAATCTTCCAGGAGTAGCAATAAGAATTTGTGGATTTCTTGATAAGGCCTTTTTCTGTGGAACAGCAGAAACACCGCCAATCAAGAGCGCTGTTTTTATATCAAAAGGCTGACCAATAAATGTCATAACTTCATAAATTTGATCAGCTAGCTCTCTTGTCGGAGCCAAAATCAAGCATTTGCCTTTTGTTTTTCTTATTTTTTCAATTATTGGTAAACCAAAAGCTAAGGTTTTGCCAGTTCCTGTCTGAGCAATACCAATTATGTCTTTATTATTTAACCCAAAAGAGATACATTTTTCTTGAATCTTTGTTGGATTAATTATTTTTTTTGAAGTTAATATCTTTGCTAAGCTTTTTGAAATACCAAGGTCAGCAAAAGTAATCATTTTCTTTTGTGTCATATTATTGTTTGTAACCCGATCTCCAACTAGGTCACAAATATGAGACAAAAGTGGTTCGAGTCATTACCCTTGTTAAAAAGGTAATATATATAAGAGCTTAAGTATACAGCAAATTTACAAGATTGTCAAGGCTTTTGTCTGGAGAGCAAGGAATCTGTTTTTTTATTAAAACAAAAAAGCACATCTAATAGGTAGATGTGCTAGATAACTTTAGTGCCAAGTTATCTGTAATATGGCCGGTCTTGACTCCCTTTGCTTAATATTTATTTTTTGACCAGCTTTTACTGGAGACTTGCCCTCAACACAGTAAAACCCGTTGATATAAGGAGTTGAGCCTTTTAGTAATTGAATAGTGGCGTTTTTTTGAGCCTTTAGAGTGTATTTACCGGGCAAGAGCATAAAGATTTCTATGAGTTCATTACCGACCTGGCATCTTAAAGAGCGAATAGTCCCTTGTTGTCTACTGCTGTGGGTGATTTTCAGATCTGCCATAAAAAGACCTCCGTACTTATAATTTGTTGATGTTGAATATTCCCATCAATCACAATAGTAGCTTTTTATTATAACAATTGCAAGAGGCAGAAGTAATGTGCGTATATATATTATTTTTTATTAAAAATGGAAGACCACAAAAGTAAAGGTCAACGAGTATAGATAACAAGTAACGATTTCATTATTTTAAATAAAAAAGCTGTTGTTGAAATATTTTTATGGGATTTAATAATAAAAAAAATTGTTGCCCTTGTTTTAAAAAAGCGAATATTGTAAGATGGTTTTGCTATAAAGTAAAAAAGGGGGATAACTATGAAGGAAACTTTTGTACTTTTGGTAAATGGCAAGCCGGCGACAGGCAAAACAACCATTGCCAAAAAAATAGCAGGCAAATTGAGTGTTCCTTGCCTTTGCCGTGATGAGTTAAAAGAATTACTGTTTGATGATCTTGGCACAGGGGATAGAGAATGGTCCAGAAAGCTGGGAAAAGCTTCATTTGATTTGATGTATTTTATTGTTGAAAGTTTACTACGGGGGAAACAATCCTTTGTTGTGGAAACGGCTTTTTCCGTTAAACTGGCCAATGAAAAGTGGCGATTTTTGCTGGCAAAATATCCATTCAACTTATTGCAGGTTTTTTGCGAAACGCGCGAGGATATTCGGCAAAAAAGATTTATTAGCAGGAATAAAAGCGGTGAAAGACATCTGGGGCATGTGGATCATCTTAATTATAAAATCTCTTTTTCAGATGTAAGCCCGATTGATTGCAGTGATAAGTTGATCCGAGTCAATACGGATGATTTTGACAAGGTAAAGATCAACAAAATCATTGACAACTTATTTGCTTGAAATAAGGAAGGAAAAACAAAGGTAAAAGCACCCACTTCAACAAGGGGTGCTTTTTTGTTTAATAAGTTCGGTTTTCATGAGGGGTAAGGGGGATTTTAAAACAAAAAAATCACTAAATTAAATAAATTAGTGATTTTTTATGGAGCGGGTAACGGGAATCGAACCCGTATCTTCAGCTTGGAAGGCTGACATAATAAGCCGTTATACTATACCCGCCTATGTTGCTTCTCAACTTCGGCGGGTAAACCCGCCATAGGCAAATAGTTTTAAATAAATCTTTTGCTTGCAAATGCGCGACCTGATCATGATTTTAAATATTGTTCAAAATTGATAGATTTTTGTTTATCTTCAAAACTGCAGTAAAAGATAATTTTCCATGGTTTGAATTTTGTAGTATGTTTTGATAATCCAAGATTATGTTTAATTAATCTTTCATAAGATTAACTGTATAACCTTTATAAAATTCATCTTTTTTAGATAAACTTTATGCAATGTAAACAAAATGTTTTATGTTTTTTGACATATATTTACCGATTATCACAAAACCTTCAATCTGACAGACTGTACTGTTATAACAGTCGAAGCCTTGGAAAAGGCTGGTGGGGCCACTGGGATTCGAACCCAGGACGCCCAGCTTA
>CAZPBK010000012.1:0-14773 GCA_964584985.1 uncultured Gammaproteobacteria bacterium
TGGCGGAAGGGGTGGGATTCGAACCCACGGAACCTTTTGACGGGTTCAACGGTTTTCAAGACCGCCGCCTTCGACCACTCAGCCACCCTTCCAAAGTTGGCGGAGAGGGAGGGATTCGAACCCTCGGTACCCGTTAAGGCACAACACCTTAGCAGGGTGCCCCTTTCGACCGCTCAGGCACCTCTCCAAAATAATATTATTTTAAATAACAAACACGGTTTTATGTATTATGATATTACCTATCTTTACATAAATTTTAATTTTTGTAAAGCCTATATCTTTAAATAACGACCGATAGCTATTCCACTGCTAACTATATTTAAGACCACTACCGCCAAAAATTGCGCACCGAATATTACAAAGAAATTTTCCGCATAATAGTTCAACAAACTAAAATCATAAGTTTGTAAAAAATCATTCAAATACGGTCCAGTCGCACCTATAATAACATACAAAAAAATCATAGCGATAATAAAAGCAAAAATAACATAAATAACGCTTTCCAATATATAAGGAGCTCTGATAAAGGAATTACTGGCACCAACCAGACGCATCACCGCAATTTCTTCTCTATGTGTATAGATCATCACCCGAATTGAGTTAAAAACTATTAAAACCGCAATCAAAGAAAAAATAGCCGTTAAAGAGATACTAAAAGTTTTTACTTTATCTCTGAGAACACTTACTTTTTCAATGATTTTTTTATGATCAGTATAATTTTGGTATTTTATTAATTCTTGATTTTTACCCATGGATAAAGTACTTAAAATCCTGCTATAATCATCCGTACTCTTGGCTCTGATTACCAAGGCATCCAAAAGAGGATTTTCCTCAACCTGCCGTAGAGCTTCCATTATTGACTTATCTCCACGATGTTTTTCTCTAAAATCAGCCAAAGCTTTTTCCTTACTTATGTAAACACTCTCCTCTACTTCAGACATTGATTTGATTTTCTCTTGAAAATTATCTACCTGCGCCTCAGTCACATTTTCTTTAAAAAATACACTTATATCAACTTTTTTTTCCACCGAGTTAATAATACTGTTGGATATGGCATTTAACGAAATCAAAACATTGACTGACAACAAGGCCAAAACCAAAACCGTCACCGTAACCAGACTTAACCAAATATTACGCCAAAAATCTTGAAAAGCGAATTTAAAAGCTCTAAAAAAGGTATGTTTCATAAAAATATTTTGTGTTTGTTTTTTTATATCACATAGCGACCGACCTTTTGATCGCTGACCACTTGCCCTTGCTCCAAAACTATAACCCTTTTCTTTAACATATTAACCACATCCTTATCATGCGTAACCAACAAAACGGTAGTACCGAGTTCATTTATTTTTTTTAATAAATCTATTATTTCCTTGGTGTTGGTCAAATCAAGATTTCCGGTCGGCTCATCAGCCACTAATATTTTTGGGCGATGAATTAACGCGCGAGCTATGCCCACCCGTTGCTGTTCGCCTCCGGAAAGTTGTCGCGGATAATTATCCGCCTTATGTCTTAAATTCACCACTTTTAAAATTTGCGGTATAATCCGACGAATTTTTTTCATAGGTGCCCCACAAGCCTCCAAAGCAAATGAAATATTTTCAAAAACCGTTTTTTGCGGTAAAAGTTTATAATCCTGAAAAATCACCCCTATTTGTCTTCTAAGTAAGGGAACCTCGTTATAAGTTATATTGGAAATATCCCAACCTCCCACGCTAATGGTTCCGCTACTGGCAAAAGATTCAGCGGTTAACAATTTAATCAAAGTGGTTTTCCCACTGCCGCTTTGTCCGATAATGGAAACGAATTCTCCGGGTTTTATCCTGAGATTTACGCCTTTTAAAGCATAAGTATCGGGTTGATAAAATTTTGTCACCTGGCGAAACCTAATCATATTTTATAATTTAACTTAAAAACAAAAAATCGTGTATTAATATAACTTGATATTCTTTAATTTTCAGAAGTTTTTTCAAGATCTTCCACTTTTTCCACCAAAATATTATCCACAACCCCCACCCATAAAGGCGCTAACTTTTCAAAAGCCACTTTATCCAGGTCTATAATCCGATCAGGGAAAACACTTCTGTCAGGACCGTAATCATTAACTGTCACCTGAATTTCCTTCTCTGTATCTAAGTCTTTTACGCGCAAAATGCTACCTTTCGGATAATCGGGAGAAGCCGCGCACATACAGTCTTTATAAGCATACCAACTGGCTTTTCCCGTAGCCATTGTATTATCTTTTTCCAAAACAACCAACTTGGCATATGGCAAATGAATATAGGATTGCAATAGATCGGGATCAAGCATTTCCGAAGGCAAAAGAACCCACTCTTTTATTATTCCGTTGTAAAAAAATAGTTTTTTTTCTTTTTGATTATTTGGCAAATTTTTTATTCTAACTATTAAAGGATCATTATCCTTAAAGGCTTTTTTATTAAATATATCAAACTCATAAACATTGCAGGCCGGCTCCCAGCCCGGAGGAAATTCAAAAAAATCCTTGTCAAATTGCTTGACCACCACTCTGGTTCTTTGAGCCAAAACATTTGGAAAAATCCCCAAATAAAATTTTTCATCTTGACTGACCAAAGTATAACCTTTTTCTATGGTCGGCCGGTCAATGTTAACATCTTGAACAAACTGAATATGATCAGTTGCCTTTACTCCGCCGGCCATTAATAATAGACCAAGAATCAAAAATAAATACTTTTTCATAATTAACAAAAAATTTAGTTGGCCACAAAATTATAAATACTGGCTTCGGATTGATAATTTTTCATAAAATCAGGAAGGTTTTGAAATTTGAACAAAATATGTCGGGCTTTTACTTTTTCCTCCCCTGTTTCATCATCAGCTTCCACCTTATCTTCCACTTTTATTAAATGATAACCAAATTCAGTCTTAACCAAATCACTCACTTCTCCTACCGACAAATCAAAAGCCACTTTTTCAAATTCCTCAACCATCACGCCCTTGGGGAACCAACCCAAATCACCTCCGGATTCAGCCGTAGCTTGATCTTGACTGTATTCTTTGGCCAAATCGGAAAAAGATTTTTCGCCCTTTTCCAATAATGACAAGACATTTTCAGCCTGTGCTTTGGCCATAGCTATTGATCTTTCGGTTTTCGGAATCTTTTCATACAATTTTTCATACAAAGCTTCCGGTCTGACCATATGCTCCTTAAACTGTTCCTCAGTCCAACCGAAAAGATTTAAAACTCCTTTTTTTAATTCATCGCGACCACCGGCATTTTCCGCTATTTTTTCATAACTTTCATTAACTTCTTGATCAGTTAACCTTACACCAAAACGATCAGCCGCATTTTCCAAAAGAGCCACTTGAATCTTTTTATCCATAACTTGTTTTTCCACTTCTCCGGGTTGAATCTGTTTCCCTTGACTTTGATAATAACTTTTCACCGCTTTCACTTCCTGATTCCAATCATACATTTTTACCATATTTCCATCCACAATAGCCGCCGGCACCGGCATAAATTTAACAATTTTATTCACTGTTGGATTATCCCAGCCCATATAGTAACTGCCAAATCCGATAAGTCCCAAAACAGAAATTATTACCACCAAAACGCAAATAACAATAATCCATACTTTTTTGTTGATTTTTTTTATTCTATCCCCCCAGCCGGAAAACAAAGACTTGATCTTAGCCACAAAACCGTTTTCCTTTTTTTTGGACTTTTCTTCTTGTGATGTTGTCATAAATAATACTTTTACTAATTACTAATTATCTATTATAATTATAAATTTTAACTCTAATTTTCAACGGAAAAATAATATTTCCACCAATCTCGCAAATTATTCATTACAAAGCTTCTTGTCCCTTTTTTTTGTTCCTCTCCTTTTCTTTTTAAATCATCCACATTGTAATACTCATCCACTTTTATAACCGCCACTTGTTCACCCGGTTTTTTTAGATTAAACTTTTTTCTGGCTTCGCGTTCCAAAAAAAACTCTGTTTCATACATTTCAATTGATTGTAAAAATCTTTGCTCTTTTTGTCTTGTTTCCTCCAGCTCTTGTTGCAAGGAGGCTATTTCCTTATCCAACTTAACTCTTTTTTTATATTCTCTAACAACCCCCAACAAAACCGTAAACAAAACCAAAACCAGAATAATCACCGTTAAAAAAGAAAAAAAATCCTTTGTTTTTTTTTGCTTGGTCTTTTTAAGCATAAGGTAATTATATCATAAAAAAGAGCAAATTAAAAACACTTAATCCCTTTTACTTTCCTCTTTGTCAAGTTGCTTTTCCAACAAATCAATTATTTTTCTTTTTTGTCCATCATTTAAGAAACCGGCTTCTTCCATAATCAAATCCATTGGTTTAAGATCTTTTTGACTGGATTTTGGTCTGTTGTCTTGCAAAAGCTCATTAATAAATTGCTGGAGTCGCAAAGGCTTGGCCACTTTATACAGTTCAAAAGGACCAACATCTTCTTTAAGATGTAACTTCAAATTTCCGTAACGAAAAATCATTGAGCCCAGACCTTTTACCACGGCTTCGGATCTTTTTATTTTGTCAAAAGAAAAAGCGTTTAAGTATTTTTCAAAAAAACCGGGCTGTTCAATGTCCACTATTCTTTGGTTGGTGACAATGAATTTGTTGTGTTTATATAAAAAGGCCAATCTGAAAATATAAAAACCGACTATAATAATAACCGCAACAAAGAGCGCCACTCCCCACCATCCCTGCAAAAACAGATAATACATTAAGAAGAAATCCAAAATCAGAATAAAAAAACAAGCAATTAAATGAGGAATAATAACAATATGATGGTGAAAAACTTCTTTTAAAATCTTTTCCCCTTCTTGCAATCTAAAAACCTTTTTTTTATTTTTCTCCTTCATATAATTTTTTTATTTGCTGAACATATTTTTCATTAACCTCTTTCGGCATCATTTGAGCGATTGATCGTGATAAGCGTTTTAAACTGTTAGAATTTCTTAACAAACTCTTCACTAGCTCAACAAATTTCTCGGATGATAAATTATTTTCCGATAAAGTGATCACCGCGTCTTTCTCAGAAAAATACTCGGCATTTTCTTCTTGTTGATTCCTGGCAATGGGAATCACCACGGCCGGTTTTTCCAAAAGACTAAGTTCGGTCAAAGTACCCAATCCGGCTCGACAAACCACCAAATCAGCCACTGCGTAAGCGTGCTTTAAACGATCATATAAATATTCATAATTATGATAATGCTCAGCCAAATCACCAAACTCTTTTTTGTTTAACCATTGCACCTCATTGCCTTTTCCAGACAAATGGATAATTTGACAATCTTTTATTAGTTTGGAGATGGAATCCAGCGTCACCTGATTGATTCTTTCCGCGCCCAAGCTACCTCCCATAATCAAAACAGTGGGCAAATCTTTTTGCAGATTGAATAATTCAAGCGCTTTTTCCCTTGAACCGGATAATATATCCCGGCGAAAAGGATTGCCGGTTAAAATTGTTTTCTTTTTATTAAAATCTTTTAAAGACTTTTCAAAACTAACCGTGATTTTATCAGCCAAAGGAGCCATTAGTTTATTAGCCAAACCGGTTTTCAGATCTTGCTGATGCACAATGATTTTTTTTCTTAGAAACCAAGCCGCCCAAATTACCGGAACGCTGACAAAACTACCCGCAGTAATTACTAAATCGGGTTTGAATTTTCTTATTATGGAAATTGACTGAAAAAAACCGGCCAATACTTTGAACAAATCCAAAAAATTACGCCAACTGAAATAACGGCGGAATTTCCCCGAAGATACGGGATAATATAAAATTTCTTCTTTAGCCATAACCTCAACCTCCACGCCGGTGCGACTACCGACCCAAGCGCTTCTAAGCTCAATTCCTTGTTTTTCCATTTCCGATTTTACGGCCAAAAGCGGACTTACCGAACCGATTGTTCCGCCTCCGGTAAATAATATCTTCATATTTTAATATTAGTTTAAAGAATCCAATTTTTTTAGAATTTCTTTTCTTAAGATTAAATGATCAAAAACACAACTGAGATCTTTAAATCTGCTTCCTAATGCTTTTTCCAATAAAGCTTGCGAATAATTGTCAGCAGCCATAATAAAACTAAAACCTTTTTCTATATCAGCCAAGACCATAAAGCAACAGTCAGATTTTTTACTTTGTTTAATTTTTTTCAAAGTTGGAACAAAATCTTTGTAATTTTTATCTAAAAAGGTATCAACTCCAAAAATTTCTAATTGAGCTACACTGCAAACTACTCCTCCGGCCTTTACAATCTTTAAGTCTTGTAGTAAAACTTTATCCAAACTTTCAGTAAAAGTCGATTTTGATTTAAACATCTTAGTCACAAAATCATCAGACAAGTCAATTTTTTTCTTTAACCAACGGCTAATTTTAATATCTCTTTTAGTAGTATTTTTAGATTGTAAATTAGCAGTATTTGATATAATCCCTAAATACAACAAAGTGGCCACATCTTTTGAAATATTTATTTTATGCTTTTTAAATTTCTCGGCAACTAAAGTCGCAGCCGCTCCAACAATTTCGAGTTGTATTTTTGCATTGGGAAAATCACTAATTTGAGCAGTAGCATGATGATCTATTATTTCAACTACATTATTAGGGTCTATTTTTTTATCCAAAACAAGCTTATTAGCCACATCAACAAGTATAATTTTTTCGTTATTATTAATGAACACTTTATCAAAATATTCCGGCCAAGGTAAGTTCAATTCATTAAAAACAAATTCCGCTTCTTTTTGTGGCCGACCGGATATGGCTACAACAGCATCAACTTTTTGGTAAGATAAGAAATCCCTATAAGCCACCATACACGCCAAACCGTCCAAATCTGGGTTTATATAGCTCGTTATTATCATATAAAACTCATTTGCTTAACCATGGCACACGGTTAAAGCGATAACTTTTTTCACCCCGGCCTTTTTTAAAACCTTGGCCGCTTGCGACAAGGTAGCTCCGGTAGTAAAAACATCATCAAATAAAATTATTTTTTCTGGTAATTTTTTGTTCAAATTTAGAGAAAAAGCATTATTTAAATTAACCAATCTTTGCTCTCTTGTCAATTTTGCTTGTTGATAAGTATTTTTAACTCTTTTAAGCAAATCCAAAGCCAGTGGTAAATCGTATTTTTCAGCAATAATTTGTGAGATTTTCTCCGCTTGATTAAAACCCCTTTCCGCCAAACGCTTTTTATGCAAAGGAATCGGAACCAAGGTATATTCTGATATTCTTTTTCCCAGCTCTAAATCTTTAATTTGAGTTATAATCAAGGCGGCCAACTTTTCCGCCAATTCCTCAATGTAATTATATTTTAAATTTTCCACCATTTGTCCGGCAAGATTATTTTTATAGGGCGCAACGGCCACCGCTTGATCAATGTTATATTTTTGTTGACAAGCCAAACACACTCCGGCCGAAAGATTTTCTTCATGGCAAAAAAAACAAGAAAAACTTTCTAAATACTTTATTTTTGCAAAACAGGCGGAGCAAACATACTCCCCCTCCTTGGCGCATCCCAAACATTTCTTTGGAAAAATATAATCAAGGATTTTATTTAAAAAACCCTTATTCTTTATCCTGCCAAAAAGCCGCATCAACTTTCCAATTATCATTTGCTTTTATTAATTCCAAAATAATATCTTGCCTGAATTGCTCGGGAGCTTCATCTTCTTTTTTTTCCGTTCGCTGGGTTTGCAATTCTATTTTTTGACTATTTTCATTTTTTTCCAAAATCTCGGCCGTTGGCGCAATAGTGCTTATTTCATAATAAAAACCGTCCGGATCATGCTCTTTGTTTAATTTTAACAAATAGGTTTCTTCCACCCAGTCAGCCATATTCACCGTCATGTACGGCAAAAGTTCTTTTATACTTTTATACTGACTGTGATTAGAATAAGTACCGAATTTTTCCACAAAACTTTTGGCAAAGGCTTCAACTGAAATTTCTTGTTTTTGTTCTTCGGTCAATTTAGTCTCCGGTTCTTTAATAACCTTAACTCCGGTTTTTTGAAGAATCTTTTGTTTTTGCGGTTGTTCGGTTTGGTCCTTTGGCTTTTCCGGTTTTTCAATCCCCAAAAAGACCCAAAGTAGCACGGCGATAACCGCCAAACCGACAATAATAATGATTAAAACTTTATTCCTATTATTCATAATATAAAAATTAATTGTTTACTTATTTTTCAATTTTTTCTTGCTCCTCCTTTTTGCGCTTTTCCATTTCCAAAAGCTGACGCGGATCAGTGGTGATCAACTGATCTTCCAATGGAGAAGCCACGACTTGAATGGCTGCATGACGATTGCCGGCAAAAAATATACCTTCTCCCAGACCGGCTTCCAAAAGCAAATATTTTTCACCTTCGGTTAGGTTAAAAGTCTTTTGCACCAAATCAATAGCCGAATCCGCTTGTCTCATCAAAATCTTTAATGCCGAATTGGTTAAAATGGCATTGCCGTACTCACTGAGCAAAAAATCATTTACATCTTGAGTAATGGTAGTCACTCCCAAATAATACTTACGGCATCTTTTAACCAAAGCATGAACAAACTTGGCCGAATCCTCATTTTGCATAAGCCACCAAGCCTCATCAATTACCAAAATCCGTTTTTTAACCTCGGATCTAACAACATTCCAAATATAATTAATAATATTGTAAATAGCCATTGGTCGTAACTCATCTTCCAAATCCCGCACACTGTAAACCACCAATTGATTGGTCATATCCACATTGGTCGGCGAATTAAATAATCCGGAGAATGTACCGGTGGTATATTTTTTCAGTCTGAGTGCCAAATCAGAGCCACCTTCCATGCCTTCCAAAACCTCGTACAAATCCTGCATAATCGGTGGTTCGGTTCTGGACAAATCCGCTTCCGGAGTAATATCTTTTTTAGCATAGGTCTCTATCAAGGCTCTGTCCAAAATAGAATCTTCCTGATGCGTCATATCTCCTACCATTAAACGCAACAGTCCTTTTAAAGTGATAACCGCACTACGAATAATATCGGCCGTAGACATTTGTCCTATCTTGCGAGGTAAATCAAAAGGATTAATTTTGCTTTCAGAGTTCAAAGAAATATTAACATAGGTTCCTCCCACAGCGTCAGAAAGATTTTTATACTCTCTTTCCGGGTCAATAACAATCACATCGGTTCCCAACATCATACTGCGCAAAACCTCCAGCTTTATGGTGTAACTTTTTCCGGCACCGGAAGTGGCAAATACGCAAGAATTGGCATTTTGCAAAGAAAAACGATCAAATAAAATCAAGCTGTTATTATGTCTGTTTATGCCGAATAAAATGCCGTTATCAGAAGTCAATTCGGAAGAAATAAAAGGAAAAGAGGAAGCGATCGGCGAAGAATTAAGATTGGAAGTAATCATCAACTCATCATTGCAAATCGGTACTGTTGAATTAAATCCTTGCTCGGCCTGATAAAGCACTCTTTTGGAAATAATGGAACGAGTTCCCAATACGGTCTCCACATCTTCGGTTAAATTATCCAAAGATTCTTTATCTTTTTCGTACAATGTGACATATAAAGCGAATTGAAAAAACTTTTCCGTTCCTTGAGTAATATCATCCCTTAGTTTTTCAATATCACGCAAAGCGGTTTCTCTCATGGGATCACGAGGCGCACCCTTTTCCGCATCACTGGTTAACTGTGCGGTTAGAACACCAACTTTGTTTTTTAATTGTTTAAGTACCGTTGCCGAATCCATGGGATAAAAGAACATGGAAATATCCAAAGTGGCATTATAGTTAATAATGGGGGCAAACCAACCCACTCCGATATAACGCGGATAGCCCATAACAAAAAGAGTCCTGGCCACAACTGAGCCCAAGCGAACATGATCCGGCTTCACCTCAAAAGCCTGAGGAGCGACAATGTCCAAAACCGAAGTAATTCCCCGACGATAAGTTTTTTCTCTTTCCAAAACTTTTTGTTGCTTTTGTGACTTTTCTTTTGTCTTTTTAACCTTTTCAGCTTCATCCTCAAACTCAATTTTGTTTTTAAAAGAAGGCTTTTTCTTATTTATATCTTTTGGATCAAACATATGTAATTATAATATTTAAATTTAATATTCTTCTACTCTTACTTTCTCAAGATCCTGCAATTTTTGACTTTTGGAAGTAACCGGATTATAGACATTATAATATAACTCAATTAAACTTTGAGTATCCAAACGAGTGGCGTTAAGTCCTAAAGAAGCTATATTCATCTTTACATTATCCAATCTTTGATCAAGTTCTCTTGAATATTCATCAAACTTTTTTTGTTTTAATCTTATAACCTTGGCGGGCGTAAGCACAGAATTCAAACGCTGCAAAAACCCTTGCTTTTTGTCTTCCACCGCACTGTAAGGAACAGCTATAAAAAAGCTTTTAGTCATTATATTACCGCCTTCAATCAATTGTTGTATATATGCTTTATAATTAACAATCTGTCTTTTTAATAAATCATTGGTTAAACCTCTTTCCGCTTTTTCAATTCTCTTTATATAACCTTCTATGTCCAGCTTTCTTGATTGCACCACCACCTGAATGGGAAAATCCAAATAATTCAAAAAAGTTACATAGGAAGAAACCAAGGCGTTTTGTTCATCTTCTGATTTCAAGGCAAAATTAATACTGGAAACCATCAAAACTCCGCGAATACTTCCGTCCTTTAATATAACCGTATCATTTTTTATCTCGGCAATATCCAAAAACAACTGAGTGGACTGGGATATTTTATTTTTGTTCATGTTTTTTTTAGCCATATGAAAACTTAAAATTATTATAATTACTATTGTTCCGGTGGGCTATTTTCTCCCTCAAAACCACCTCCGGTGTAAACTCCTCCGGTGTTTACAATCAAAGAAACATCTCTCAGCCGAGAACCACTAACCGGAGCTTTTTTCTTTTTCTTAATTTGTTTTTCTTTTATCTCACTTTTCACTTCTTGAACATTTTTCACATAGGCTTCTTTATTCCAGACCCGTAATCGGGGTTTTTTAGAAGTTTGGATAAAATTCAAAAGAAAGTAATGAATAGGTCGTCCGTTAACCCTGGCAAAAGCAAAAACAGCGGCAATGGCTACTGTAATAACGGCTACGAACAAAAAGACAAAAAAACTAAACAATCTATAAAAAACAAAAACCAACAGCAAAGAAGCCAACATAATAACAAACTGTCTGGTCGTAATCGGACCGATAATTTTATCTTCCACATCAATAAATTGCGGCACTAAAAATTGCTGCATATTTATACGGAAATTTTATTATTAAAATCAGCTATCATTTCATATTCGCTTAAAGTCAGGTTGGGAATATTTTTTCTTTGTCTATCTTCTATCACACGATTTATGGATTTTTTTTGATTGATACCTTGAAGCATCATTTCCAAATATAGTTTAAAAACAGGTGATCTTTTCCAAGCGTTTAGGCCTTTAACCCTTTTAACAAAGGATTCTTCTTCCAGAATCTGTATCTTTTCAATCAATTCTTCTTTTATTTCCTCTTCATCCCTGCCAAGACGCCGAAAATCATCAAGTGTCATCATTTCCAACTCATCTATGGGGCCAATCAATCTTTTTTCCGATTTTACATCTTTTATCTCCGGTTTCGGTCCGGTAAACTCTTGTCTTTTATTTTTCCCCGGTCTTTTGACCATAGGTTTGCCCATATTTTTTTCCATACTGCTTTTTCTTTCTTGTGACTTTTTCATTTTATCAGCCAAATTTTCAATCGGTTCCTTTTTGTCAATTATTTCAGGCGGTGGCGGTTCCAAAAGATGATTTTTTTCTTCGGATTTACCTGAAATAATTTTTTTTCTTTTGTGATCCAAGTTTTTTGCCTCTTCTCTTACCGCGGCCAAAACCACTTTGGCCTTTTCCTCGGGAAGCTCCAAGCCTCCGCTTGATTTGGGCAAAGTTAAAATATAAAATATCTCTTTATCGCTTCTTATTCCTCTGAAATAAGTTATCAAAATATTGGCAAACCTGGTTTTAATCAGCTCATCACTGAATTTGACTTTTAACTTGTCCATAACCGCATTAACATGCCGATCAACCAAAGAATGATCTTGATTCCTTTTGCTGAAAAGATCTTTATCCTGCCTTACTTCTTCCAAATCGATCTCCTTGTTTTTAGACTGCGGATCAAAGTTCTTATTTTTATCTTTATCTTTATCTTTATCTCTCTCAGCCGAATACTCTTTGTTTTTTTCTACTATTTCTTTTTTTTCGGATAATTTGTTCATCTCTTTTTCAGCAGGCTTTGTTTTCTTTTCCGTACTTTTGTTTTCTTTTTCCTGTTTTTCATTTTGTCTTTTTCTTTGCTCCAGGGTAAAAACCGGCTCCAACTTTTTACTTTTTTGTTTTTTTTCTTCTCGACTTTTTTGTTGCAAACGCCTTATTTCTTCAAGATCAAAAAATCGACCATCTTTATAATATTTCAGATTGCCTTCTTTGTCCTTTATTAAAACATACCCTTTTATCGGCTGTTTTTTATTCATAATTCAGTCCATTTAAATTTATAATCATTTAAATCCAAATAGGCCAGCTGAGCATAATCCGTTTGTCCGTAGGAAGCGAAAATATTGGATAGATTGGCGGCCAATCTGGCACCTTCATTTTCCGACAAACCCAAACGCTCCAAAAAGACAAACTTTAAAAAATCCTGAATATATTTGGCCTGATATGGCTCTTTTTTAAATTTATCTTTTTCCGATTGCAAATTATTGCGGTTAAAATAGCCAAACAATAAATCAGTGAAGCGCTTATCCTTGGCCAAAAGATTATCCAAAGCGCCAATATCAACCAAAACTTCCAAACAAGCTATTATTTTATGCTTTTTCCTATTTAAAAGCGCTTGCTCAAAAATATCAGCCACCTCATCATATTCTTTCCTGGTTTGTTCAATAATCTCGGTTTTTTCCTTTTCAATCAGTCGCCTGTCATCGGGCTTGTCCTGATAAAGTTCCATGATATCAGCCGGTTCTTTTTCTTCCGCTGTTTTTGTTTCTTTTTCAGCTGAGCCCTTTTCCAAATCCAAACTTTTAACAAACTCATCATAAGCCTTTTTTTGCTCGGAAGTTAAAGTGAAAAATTCAATATCATCCAAATATTTGCGCTTGGCCAATTCATAAAAACTATCCAGATTTATATACAGATCCAACAAATGATCAATTTTTTGTTTTTCTTCTTCTTTTAATTTTTCAACATTTTCCGAGCCGGTAAAATACTGGGCTTTTTTAACCGTACTGGTAATTTTTTCTTCGCCAACAAAAATATTATAATCTTTCAGCCAATTGGCCACGGTCGGCTCCACTTTCTCATCGTTTATCTCAATTTTATCATCAGTTAATTTTTCTTCATTGTTCAATAAAGTGGTCAAAAGTTCTTTTTGAAATTCCTCGGTTTCATCATTGGCCAAAAGCAAAAGCATCCGCACATCCATATCAATCTTGGTTTTAAATCCGGCTTTTTCCAGCATATCCTTTATCCGAGATTGAAAAACTTTTTTAACATCTTTTTTTTCTTCTTCCGGCTTGGTAATGGCTTTTGGCGCTTGGCTTAATTTTTCTTTTTTCAATGACTGCCTTTGTTCTTCTCTTTCTTTTTTTTCAGCTTTTTCTTCTGCTTCAGCCGCTTCTTTTTTAGCAATTCTTTGGGCTTCTTCTTCTACAATGCGGTTGTAATAAGTTTTAACGAATTTGTCATAGTCGGACGGATCCACACCAATTTTTTTCAATTCTTCAGAAACCTCGCCGTTAAACCAGCTATCATCCACTATTAAAAGTCTTTTACCTAAAACCTCCTTGGCCAATTTTTTGGTTTTTTCTTGGTCAATATTTAAACGACTTTGCAAAATATCTTGTATCTGAGCAATGTCTATCTTTTTGTAATAAAAATCATTAATAATCGTACTCAACTTGGCCAATTGACCAATGGTTAAATCATACTGTTCAGCCAAGGCTTTATTAATCTGAACGCCAAAACCGGCTTCAAGCGCTTTTCGTGCCGGCTCGGACAATTTCTTTTTGTTTGTTTTTTTTGTAGGCATGTTTAGTATTTATCTGTTAACTTTTTACCGCTTTTAATTCATTTTCCAAATTAGTTATCTTTTCATCGTGATAAGCTGTTTCCGTAGGATCGCTGGTCGCATCCCTGGAGCCAACATGATAATCTATTTTTTCTTCAATCCCATCTATATGGTCAACCAGTTTTTTCTCAAGATCAGAAGCCTTAACCGTGTTAACATAAGTGCCGGGAGATTTGGGTTCACTAATCCTTCTTTCTCTCCATTTACCGGTCTTTTCCTTTTTATAAGCCTTGCCACCGCTTTTCATCCAACCCGAAGCTTCCCGCTCAAAATGCGGTGGCTTAAGTGCTTCTTTTTCAATTTTCCCTTTAAGCTCTTTGCCAAGACCACCCAAAGATTTACTGTCAGCGGCCAAGTCGGTTATTTGATGCCTAGCTCCAATAGCTCTGTCTTTTTGCTCGGAGGTAGCTCCGGAGACTTCACCTTGATGAATATTATTTAAAGAGCCGTTTATCAGTTCTCCCAGTCCTTCTCTGGTTTTTTTATCGCCCTTTTCTCCGGAAGCATATTTAGCCAAAGCCCTTAAATCATCAGATTCAATATGCGCGGCCACTTCAGGCATAAGACCTTTATTGTCACTGTTTTTTAAAATCTTAGCTTGCTGTTTGGTGCTTATTTCTTTCATCGCTTCTTTCATATCCTTAGGTGAAGAAGCCAAGTGATCCACTTTACCGGTAG
>CAZPBK010000012.1:14873-24918 GCA_964584985.1 uncultured Gammaproteobacteria bacterium
CGTCCAAAACCGCCTTTATGCCATTCTTCTTTCATTCCTTCCCAACCCATTCTACCGAATCCTTCCGTCGCTCCAGCTCCAGCACCGGCCAAAGCCTTGCCAATTTTGCCCGGTAAACCTTTACCTTTTTTCCATCCTTTTGCCCCACCTTTAAAAAGCCCTCTGACTGCTCCGGCTCCTCCATAAGCTCCGCCTCTGATAGCCGCACCCGGCGCTTTTTTAAGAGCACCCATACTTCTGGTAGCCGCCACCCCGGCTCTTTCACCAGCTCCCTTGTATTTACCGAGAATTTGTTCTTTTCTTTTAGCTCTAGCCGCCATATAGCCTCCGGCGATCGCTTTTCCTCGATCAGAAACAAATTGAGCCCCGGTCATTCTCATAGCCATGCCTTTAGCAACCTTGGTGGTCGCTCCTTTCATTTTTCCGGCAGCTGATCCCACCATACCTCCAGCTTGTTGACTAATCTGCAAACCGGCTATCAATAGAGCCAAAGCAATAGCAAAGTTAGCCAAATTATTTATTTTACCACTTTCAGAAGTCTGACCATAATTAGCTTTTTCTTCAATGGCCGAAGCATCAATTTGAGTAAAATTATCTTGCGGATTAGACATCATCAAAAGACTGAGCCATAAACAAAATGCTAAAACCGGCCCCACAGCTACGGTCCAGCCAAATTTTTCCCACCACTGATTAGCGTATTTTTTGGTGAAGTCCAAAGCTCCACCGGCAAAAGCAATCGGCGAAAAAACCACCAAAAGCCATAAGGTAACAATCCTGAGAACCAAAAGTCCGAGAATAAAAATCACTACAAGTAAAGTAATCAATAAAAGAAAAACCCCTAGAAACAAACTTAAAAAAATATCACTTTGTTCTATCCCGTCAGCGCTTGGATCTTCAGCCATTTTCATTAATTTAGTTAAGCCAAGACCATTGGTTAAATTGGCACCTGCCGTGGCAGCAAAGCCGTTAACAAAAGTCATCATTATCACTTGGCCAAAATCAATCATAAGTCCGCAGATAAGTTTGCTGAAGTTGACCAAAATAGCTGCAATAACCACTTTGGGTAGAGTCTTTTTTATACTGTATTTTTCTATGCCCAAGATTTGACCAAAAGCAATAACCAGTAAGATAATTACAAAAAGCAGATTGCAGGTATCACGCATCAAAACCCAGCCTTTGGTTACGGCCGGGGAAGTGACAAATTCATTATGCGCAGCTATTAAAACAACTACAGCAAAAGCCTTGGTCACTAACCATCCCAAGCCATAAGCCGCCCAAAGAAGAAGATGATTAATAGCGCTCATTATAGCCTCTCCCATAGCAGCTAAAACTTCCTCAACACCAGCATAAGCCGGACTGGCTATCACTAACACACCGACCAAAATAAATACTACAAGCCCTGTTTTTAGTTTTTTGTTTTTGGGTAGAATATTAAAAGACAAATGCTTAAAAACACGATTCAGCATTTTTTGAAAAGTTTGCCCAATTTTAAGTAATTGGTCTTTCATTAAAATAGACTTTACGATCAATATAATTATACCATAATTTTACATAACTAACAAAACTTATACACAGAAAAATACGGCTTGTTAAAGAATATTTTAAAAAGCTTAAAGCAAACCGCGAAAAGCCCGAAAAACTCGGGCTTTTCGCGGAAATAAATTAACTCTGCTTTTTGGCCAACAAAGCAAAAGTTTTTTGTTTTAGTTTGGAAAAATCTAACTTCTTGCGCAACCAGATGACAGCGTTAAGCAAGATCAAACCAACCGCCACCAGTCCCAAAATCAAGCCCTTTTTGCTTGAATCCTGAGATGAACCGGCCAGATCAACATCATTTTCTTGGATAACGCCCATTTGCTCCTCACTTTGCCAAGATAAATTTTCAATATCTTGCGTTCTTCTGGGTAAAAGCCGATATTTATCTTTGTACTGACTTAAAATTCCGGTAACTTTCAAATCATCATTTTCCGAATAAAGTTTTGCGCTTAACCCGGTTTTTTGTTTTAAATAAACCTCAAACTCCCCTTGACTGTCGCCCAAAAACAAATGACTGGAATCTTTTTCCAAAAGCCGACCAGTGATATTAACCAAAGCGGCTTCGTTTTTTTCTTGAAAATCATTGGCCGTAATACTTTTAGGCACAGGTAAATCTTGGCTTTCCAGAACTTGGATGTCTGATTTTTGGCTAACCAAAATCCGTTTTTCATTATAACTCTCCGACATCTTGCCTTTTATGGTTAAATTTTGGCCCATAGAAAACTCCGGCCAATCAGCCTTGGAAAAATAAATTTGAATTCCGTTGGCCTCCTTGTCCATAATATAAAAATAATTTTTACCAAAAACATCGGGCAAAACCGCTACCTGCCCCTGGATCTTAACCAAATCTCCTTTTTTTAACTTTTTCACTTCGGGAATGGAATACTCGGGATAATAAGCAGTTGCGGTCGTAGAACTGCCGGAAGAAGAACCTGAATAGTCCGCTACTTGCAAAGCCGGTTTGATATTTTCCGCACCGGGACTGAGTTGGTCGGTATTTTGCCAACCGTCGGTAAAATAACAATAACTTTGACCTTCTTTAACCTGAGAATAATCAATATGATCAATCTCCACTTGGTTCGGGTCTTTTAAAATTACCGAATCCGAAGAATTGTTTAAAGTTATTTTGGTTTTTTCCTTTTTAACCATCAAATATTCTCCGGCTTTTATTACCTCTTCTTGTTCTTGACCGAAAACATAAGCTGAACTGCCACCATTGTCCTGTAAGCTCCAACCCAACAGGTTTAAATCTTCCTGGCCATAATTATAAAGTTCCAGCCATTCAAAATCATCCGAACCCTCGGGGTTAGCTAAAATCTCGTTTACTCTGATACTTTCCGAATACTGATAAGCACTAATCTGCTGATCAGCTGATTCTTGGTTCGATTCATCAACTTGAGAATCATCAGTTTCTTGGTTTGTTTCGTTTACCTCCCGGTCAACAGTTTGCTCCTCGACTGAATTGCTTGAATCGCTTTCTTGGTTTTGACTGTCTTCCTCATTGGCAAGCTCATCCTCCTCGGTTGACAAATCCGAATCATGTTCAGTTTGTTGTTCGTCAACAACCTGATCCGCTAAATTATTATCACTCGTTTGTTCAGCCTCTTCTTCAGTCGTTTGATAAACATTTTCTTGGCCCGGCGTAGCCAATTCAGTTTCCAAATACTGCTCTTCATACAAAATCAAACTGTGATCTTTTTCCGTTGTCTCAACCTCCGAACCCGGCCAATCCCCATAAACAATTTGATCAATTTCTTGTCCGCTCGGATCGGTTAAAGTAATAATGTCGCCGGTATTGTTCAAACTTGATTTATCAAAAACTCGATACCCGTCCGATTCAATTACTCCGGAAAGAACTGTTTCTTGTCCACTGCCCTCGGTAAGCCTCCAACCGGTCAGATCAATCTCCTCAATTCCGGGATTAAAAAGTTCAATCCATTCCGAATTGCCGGGCAAGGGCGCAGCCATAACCTCGCTGATTATAATATCGTTGGGAAAATATTCAACCGTTTCTTGATTTTCGGCTTCTTCGGATCCTTCTTCCGCTGGCTCGGAATTCGTTTCTTCTTCACTATTAAAACCTTCTTCAGCTTCGGAAGACTGATCAGTTTCTTGGTCAGTTTCCTCTGTCTCGGATGTTTGTGGGTTTGAATCATTATCATTTGTGTCTGTTGACTCTTGATCCAAGTCCTGATCAACGGAATTTTGGTCATCGTCCGACCCGCTTCCCTCGCTTTCAAAAAACTCTTCATTATCTTCAATCGCATTTATCTCTGTTCCCGATGAATCTTCTGTTTCACTTGTCTCTTCTTTTGAATCTTCCTTTAAAGCATCTTCAAAAAAAACTTGACAATCCAGATTTTGGCAATCTATTAAAATATATTGATTGACAGAGCTGTTGTTAAACTCATTGTCAACCAGGCCCGCTTGGGCCGGTTTGTTAAACATATTAAAACAAACTAAACTTATAATTAAAATTAAACTGAGTATAAATTTTCTGGACATAACTTTGTAGCGATCAACGGATCAGCCGGCCTAATCCGCTGATCGCGGTTAATAATTAAATATGTCAAAACTAAACGGTCACTTTTTCGCTTTTTAATTCAGATGCGGCCGGCAGACTGCTTAAACTAATTTTGGCCGGTTCTCCCTCCAATTCATCGCATAAATAATAATATGGATATTTTTCCACACTGGAAACCATTTGCCATCTTTCGGAAGTTGGAGCCGCTTGAATACATTTTATTTTTTCTTGCAAAAGTTGATCATTATCAATTAACCGAATCTCGGTCTTTGGTGTCCAAATGCGATAGCGTTTATTTTGCTTAAATTTTTTAGCGTATTCTTCAAAAGTCCAACGAATTTTTTCCGGCTTCGAACGACCAACCCGTTCATTGTGGCTGAAAAGCGGCAGGGTTTTAAAAGAACCCTCTTTGACTTCTTTTTCCAAATTATCCAAAATCCCACCGGCCACTTGTTTTTTTACTTCACCGTAAACCTCCACCGGATTTTTACTTTTTGGACTTAGCCGAAACATCCAGTAAAAAAAGTTGGGCATAATTACAAAGGACAAGGTTTTAACATCTTTTTGCACTTCGGCCATTTTAAAAGCATTAACCAAAAGATCGGCGTATTCACTGGTTACAAAAACATTTTTATGTCCGATAATGGAACCGCAATGAAAATAAGTGCCACCCGGTTGAAAAAGCTCTTTATCATATTTTTTGGCTTTTTCCGGCTCGGTCTTTTTGTTTTCTGTTTTTTTCTTTGTCATAAATTTTAAATTATTTATTATTTCCGCTTGTTTTGACACTATAATTGTTTCAATTTGATTTAACTTGTTCAAACCAAAACTGACGAACCGAGCCGTCAATATTTTCATTAAATAAAACACTAGAAAATTTAAAATAAAAAAAAGTCTGTCAAACCTATTTGACAAACCTCTTTTGGTTGTGGATAACTTGAATGATAAAAACCTGTGGATATCCGGAATCATTTTTTCCAATAAATTCAGCTTAAATCTATAAAAAATAATTCTTAAATGTCTTTCTGCCTGCGTGCCCTGTACCCATCGTGGTACAGGGATTCAGAATCTCATGGTTCTTTTTATTTTATTGTTCTTTAAAACCGCAACCTTTTAGATCCTGAAACAATTTCAAGATGACAAAAGGTTGCGGTTGTAATTCATAATTCGTTCCGGAGTAATCCAGCTTAAATCTTCACCCGATGACCCCGAAAAAAACAATGTTCTGTCCCTACTCCAACGGTTCGCCCAAGGTATAATTACTAAAAAATATTTCCGGCAAAGTATAAATATCTTGGTTCCAGTCCTCGCCGTAAAGTTGCTCGGCTTTTTCCTCGGTTTTTATCCAACGCAAAGTGGCATCGTCCAAAACCTGATACACCTTGGCCACTGTTTTTAATTTTAGTAAAGAGCCCGGTTTTATTTGCACATTTTGACCCAAAGAATAAGAATAAATCACTGAAGAATCAACTGTTTCCACTCGGGAAAAATCATCACCATAATAACTTTGCCAGACACTTAAACTCGGATATAAATGACGCACGCCATTAATATTAACATAAGAAACCGCAGAATCGTTTTCCTGTTTTATCCAACACTCCTCATATTGTTCTTCCGGAGACGGTTCTTCAAAGGTCAAAGTAATATCTTCCTTAATCACAACCCCATCTCCCGCCGTAATATTGGTTTTAAAAACCCCCGGCTCATCGGATTTGATATTAAAAATGGCTTGTCCGCGAGAATTAGTGGCTTTTTCCGCACCGATAATGGACAAATAATCAGAAACCACTTCGTTCCAATAAACCACCTTATCCGGCAAAGGATTGCCTTCTGCATCACAAATAGTGACAATACCCTGAATAGCGTCTTGCCCGTCGGCCAAAGCTGTGGTTTTATTAAATTCAACTGTGGATTTTTCCGAAGAAATAATTTGTTTGGTAATGCTTATCGGCTCGGAAGTATAACTGTTGCCATTAAAATCCTCGACTTTAAGATAAACCTGATATTCATATTCATCTCCACCGTCCCATTCATATTCCCAAGTGCGGTAATTGCTTGAAGTGGCGGAAACCTCGTGACAAACCTGGTTAAAACAAATCTCCACCAAAGAAGGCACAGAGCCTCCTTGATCCTTGGCCTGCCCAATAATGGTAAAACCGCCTTGAGCTAATTCGTCCCCGTCTTTTAGATTGTCCAAAGTTACCACCGGAGCCAAATTATCAATTATTAAAGTTTTATAAGCTGAAGAACCATTATTAAGCATTTCGCCTGCCGGCATCTGTCGTCCGGATTCCAAAAAAAGGCCGAAATCACCGCTGTCATACTCGCCATTGTCATTTACATCGTCAAAACCGGTCAAAGCAAATTCAAAAGATTTATTATTAGTGCCGTTGCGCTTGGTCTCGACGGTCACAAAAAATCGATCTCCGTAAGTGGAAACGCCCTGAGAAAAACCGTAAAAAGGCCAAGCCGTGCTGGAATAATCATATTCAGCTTCAGCCACTTTTTGATCTTGGCCAAAACCCTCAAACACCCCGTCACCGTCGTCTTTATATAAAACCAATTTTTCAATCTCATCTCGAGCAGAGGCCGTGCCTCTATTTTTTACCACCAGCGCGGTCATTAAGTCAAAACGACCGGTATCAATGGTAAAATCCAAAACCAAGTTATCAAAAGTGGATTCGTAAAAATACTCCTCTTCTGTAAAATCATTTAAACTTATTTCTTCCGAAGCCGAAACCATGGCCGGCAAAGCAAAAAGTATTAAACCTAATAATAAAATTTTTTTCATATTTTATATTTTGTTTATTTTTTATTTTTTGTAATTCCTGTTCCCGCCCTTTGTAACCAAAAGCAGTATAGGAAGGTTGGTTGAGATTCTGAACCAAGTTCAGAATGACATTAGAGAGTTCTTGAGATTCTGAAACAAGTTCAGAATGACAGGCAAGACAGGCAAAAATAATTCCCAATTGTCATCCCGAATTTAGTTCAGGATCTAACAATTTCCCTGTCGTCATCCTGAATTTAGTTCAGGATCTAACAATTTCCTTGTCGTCATCCTGAATTTAGTTCAGGATCTAACAATTTCCCTGTCGTCATCCTGAATTTATTTCAGGATCTAACAATTTCCTTGATAATTTTCTGCCGGTATTCCATTTTTGGTTCTTGAGATTCTGAAACAAGTTCAGAATGACATTAGAGAGTTCTTGAGCTTCTGAATCCCTATACCACTAGGGGTACAGAGCAAGCAAGTTCAGAATGACATTAGAGAGTTCTTGAGATTCTGAAACAAGTTCAGAATGACAAGCGGGAGTGGTCTTGAGATTCTGAGTCCCTATACCACGAGGGGTGTAGGGCAAGCAAGTTCCTACCGACCGGCAGACAAACAGAATGACAGACGAGAATGTTTCAGGATCTCAACACTTCCTTAATAATTTTTTGCCTGAACCTTACCGCCTAACGCAACTCCTGCAAACGCTGTTTGGCCACAGAATCATCAGGATCAACTTTTAATTTTTCCTCTAAATATTCAATGGTTTTTTCTTTATTGTTCATTACATCATCATAATAACGAACACCAATACCCAAAAGATCGTTTTTCAGTTCCGGCGCTTTTTCCAAAGCCTTATCCAAAAGATCAGCGAATTTTTCCTTTTTATCCTGAAGCTGGAACTGATAAATCATCAAAAGATTACGATAAGCATTAACCCATTTTGGCGTTATCTCAAGGATTTGCAAATTTAATTCCTCAGCTTTCTCATAATTTTTTAAACTGTAATACATATCAGCCATATTTTGCAAAACCGCAATATCTTCCGGATTTTCCTGCAAAAGCTCTTCATATATTTCAATAGCTCCTTGCTTATCCAATAAATCTTGTTTCAACCGCCCCAACTTAAATCTGGCGCTGTAATCTTCCGGATCAACGGCTATATCCTGTTTTAACTGATCATAAAGCTCACTCTGAATTTCATTCATTTCCAACTCCGTATCAATCTGTAAAATCTCCGGCTGACTATTTTGTTTATTATAATCATAATAAAAATACGCGCTTACACCTAAAATCAGCACTATGATAATAATGCCCAACCATTTTTTGTTCATAAAATCTTAATCTTTATTGTTTATTGTCAAAGGTATTATAACATACAGGAGGATAAAATATCAACACATTGGGGATTAATAATCAGGAGGTAGGGGCAGAACAATGTTCTGCCCGACCCCCGCCCGAGTATTAGAAATCAGTAGAACCAAAACATTGTTCTGCCCGAATCCCGCCCGAGTATTAGAAATCAGTAGAACCAAAAACAATGTTCTGCACCTATGATTAAATTAAAAACTTCAATATATTTTATTTATATTTAATCATAAAAAAACTGTCTCCTTCGGTAAACTCAGGATGACAGTTTTTTTAAAAAGCCAAAAGGCCTCGCGTAGCGAGGCCTTTTGTGTATCTGAATCTTTTCAACTAGTAAACTAAAGAACCACCGTAAACAGGTAAATTCTTCGTCAAAGTTTCAGTAACAGAATCCCCTACGTCCCCTACAAGATTTCCACTTGAATTCTTCCAAATAACACCTTCCTCAGTAACATTGTAAGATGAATTTGAATTTGCATCCAAGGAAACCTGAAGAGTCTCATTGGTGGCAATTCCGGTTGTATCCATAATCAATTTTACAGTCTTGGTGCTTCCGGCGGAAACAACTAAACTGGTGTCAAGCTCTTCCATAGCATCCTGTGCAGAATTAGCTACAGTAACATCTGTACCATCACCAAATGATACACAGGTAGTACCTGATGTACCGTCAGCTGTAAAGTAATATGAACTAGATCCAACAACATTATCCCAATAAACATCATAGTCTCCGGATAAAGCCATAGAAATATCACTGTAAGTGGTTCCAAGATCAGAACTCTTCAAATACAAAGTTCCAGTTGGATTAGCAGCATTGTTAGTTGCTGTACCGGCTAAGCAAAATTCTAGTCCCTGAACTGAGATGTCATCACCTGTAGCGGTAAAGTCCACAGCCATAACCTCCTTGTTATTACCAGGAGTAGCTGTACCGCTTGGAGTGTTTGTATTGGCATCAACAGTCAAAATTCCATCATAAACAAACATGTGGTAAGAAGCAACCACATTACCTCCACCAGTTCCGTCAGAACTAACATTGGTAATTTGAGTTCCGGAACTCTTACCAGTAGCTACGATACCATAAGTACCTGCAATAGCAACACCATTCTGTCCATCCCAAGTGCTAGCGTCATCGCCTGAGTCTCCTAATCCGATTTCTATAATCTCAGCATCATATAGATTGTCTTTGTTGGCCAAATCAACCTTGATGTCCAAGGTGGCATAATTAGGTTCCTTTGGTGCAACAAATACCCCACTGTCAAGAACAACATGCGCCTTACCACTGTTATCAAAAGTATACCCGTTTTCAGATCCAATCTGCTCACCGTCAATATATAATTTAACAGCGTCAATATTGGCATTTGGATGATCATCACCTGTTCCGTCACCTGTTGCGTCGGCTGCATCATCTGTATCCATATTAACAGCCACATAAAGTTCTGTTACATCTATTTCTTCCTTGGTTGCTTGAATCTTATAACTCATCATTGAATTACCGGTAGTGCCGGCTACAAATTGAGCGGCTTCAGCTCTATCATTAGCTGCGGTAACCTTCAATGCACCGTTAGCTGCTAACTGATGAGCCTGACCGTCTCCAGTAGCACTCTTATTGGCTGTTTCACCTGTTTCCCAACCGACTGCGGTAACATCACCTGAGGAATTAACATTAAAGGTATGAGTATCTGAACCAGTTGTAGCAGTTGCTGAAAGAAGATCTGCTTTCAAGGTCAAACGACTGGTTTTATCCTTGGAAACTCGGATAGGAGTCTTAAAGGTAAAGGTATTGGTATTGCCACCTGTAGCAGTATTACTGGTGGTTTCCAATTTTTGAATGGTGTTATCATCATCCGTAT
>CAZPBK010000013.1:0-18876 GCA_964584985.1 uncultured Gammaproteobacteria bacterium
AACAATTAATCATCCCCTGCTTAGCCACTTCTTGCGCCACTTTTTCCGGCACATTGAATTTATCGCGGATTTTTATGGCCCAATAAAGATCGCCTTTAGATAACCAATTAATCATCTCCTGCTTAGCCGCTTCTTGCACCTCGGCAGAGGCTATAACTGAATCCGGCACATTGAATTTATCGCGGATTTTTATGGCCTTATTAACATAACCTTTAGATAATGTTTCAATCATCTCTGTCTTTGCCTTTTCTTGCTCCGGAGTTAATTCAGGCTGTTTTTCTTTTTCAGGTTTTGGTTTTTGCTCTTTGGCTTTTGGCTGATCAGGAATTTGTTTTTCTTGAAGCATATTTTTTATTATTACTTGTTTTTTCTTTGGTTATTATACCAAAGATGCACCAATCTTTGTAATAACATATTGTCAGTTCTTCTTTTTTATTTAAAAAAATATGTTTAATCGTCCATGAACAAACCAATAAATCAAAATGGCTCATCTTTTTATAACCACAGGGGTGCCCACGGGTGACCAGTGATATAAATTTTCAGCATTACCCACGCCAAGACGCACACAGCCATGAGAGACGGGCCAACCCAAATGATTTTGTCCTTCTTTATAGCCATTGGCCCACTCCGGCAATTCGTGAATTCCATATCCCTTTTTAAAACTCATCCACCAAGGCATATACAAATCATATTTGGCTGAATAAGCTCTTTGGTTTTTGGCCAAGAGCCTAAATTCTCCAATCGGCGTTTCCATTCCCCGCCGACCACTGGAAACAGAATAACTTTCCACCAATTTATTATTTTGATAATATTTTAATTGTTGTTCGCTAAGATCAATGGCAATATGTTTGTGCCAAAAATTTGGTTCTCCCAAGCCAAGGGTTTGCGGTAAAAATATAAATTCCATTTTTCCATCGTCATTTAAATCAACTACATCCACTTCCAATCCGCCACGAAAATCCTTGTCATAAACAAAAAAGGCCGGATCTTTTTTTAAATAACCAAAGCCATTAAAAAAACGCACATGTGGCCCGCCACTAAAACCGGATCCACTGACAATCAAATTTTCATGATCAAAACTTTTGGCAACAAAGTTCACTCCACCTTTAAAACTTTCGTGATAAAGTAAAAACTCATTAATAACTGAACCGTCCAATCGGTAAATTTTTATTTTGGGAACAGAACCGGAACTAAAGCCAACCAAGATTTCTTCAACCTTATCGTTGCCCAGATCCAGCAATCCCACTCTGACCGGTTCAAAATTATCACTGCCTTCCACCATCAATGAATCAGCCACTTTTTCACCAAAAACATTAAAAAATTTTATGGTTTGTTCTCCCTCTTGCAAATAACTAACAATAATTTCTTTTTCCCCGTTTCCATTAATATCACCGGCCGCCACTTCCACTCCTTGGCGATAACCTTGTTCTGTCGCCCAAAAAAAATCATATTCTTGCTGACCGTTTTGATCAAAAATAATTATTTGCGGTCCTCCCCCTCGCCCGGCGCCGGCTATAATTTCATCCGATCCATCATTGTCCAAATCAGCGACAGCCAAAGAAATATCACCAACAAACCCCCAAGCAAAAGGTTGCCATTCTTTTACTAATTGACCTTGATAATTAAAAATTTTGATCATTGGACGATCGGTTCGGCCATAACTTAAAACAAACCTTTTTTCCGATAAACCACTGGGATTTACAAAATTTATTACTTTAAATCGCAAACTGCCCGTAAAATCGTCATCCACAAAATTAAACCGCTTACTTAACTCCAAATCATTATTATGAACTTTTAGATCGGGCACATAACCGGCCTGAGCAATAAAAATGTTCAAAAATAAAAAAAAGCTTAAAATTAAGCCAAAAATAGTCCCCTTTTCTAAAATTTTCATACAAATTATTTTAATGGTTTTCTTTATCCTTTACCTTGTTTATAACCACCGCATTCTTAGGGTTTTGTAAAATTTGTCGCAAGAAATGATCAGCAATATCCCTACGCAAACAAAACTCTTCAAGCTCCATAACAGTATAACGAAGATCTTTTCCAAGCTCTTTTTCAAATTTTTTCATACTCCTCTTTGCCTTATCAATACTTAAATTCTCCCCCACTATTAAGACATCCGTACCGGCTTTTTCATCATCGGTTAAAACACCGCCAAAACTGACATACTTAATATTACCCAACCTTTTTATCCTGTCCACCAGTTTTTTTTCCAATAAAATTTGAGCTTTGGAAAATAAATTATTTAAATCAGATAAAAAAAGATTATTTTTATTTAAATAATAAAAACGTTTTTTATTCAAGCCTTTGGACTTTTTTTTATCCTTAAGTTCCACCACCTTAACTATGTTCATATCAAGTAAATTTTGCAGTTCTCTTCTTATTGAATTTATCAACGAGTCGGTTAATCTGGTTAATTCACGAACATAAAACTTTGACTCCGGATTGTCCAAAAAAACTTTTATCAACTTTACCCTAGTCTTTGAACCAAATAGTTGTTCAAACATAAAATGATTTATAATTTAATCGTTTTCTTCATCCACTAAAAACTTGCCTGTTTACTTGTATTTATAGTATAATATAGTAAGCTTACAAAAGTCAACCTATGGACAAAGATCAAGACATTAGCTTAAAAGAGTTATACATTCCCTCAAAGCACAATAAGAAAACTTATTTTTGTGAGGATTTTATAATTTATCCGGAAAACAAAGAAAAATATGGTGGTTATTTATTCGGCATAGTAGAAGTTAGGGCAACGCCGGTTGATGAAAGCGAAAAAATAATACAAACAATAATTAATACTCTTAAACAAGCATATTACGAGCCTATTCACTCCTCGCCCAATCCGGAAAAACTCAATTTGGAGACTATTTTTGAACATGCCTTGCAGAAAACCAACAGTAAATTAAATGAGATAGCCGAAATCGGCCATATAAAATTGATTCTGGAAAACTTGAATTTTATTATCGCCGTAGCAAAACCAAACAAAAGCGGAGAAAAAATTGATCTCCTTTTCACCCATCAAGGAATGCTAAACGCTTATTTGATCCATAAAACCAAACAAAACAATTATAAGCTCATAAACATCATTGACAACACCCCCAAACTTAAAGAGGAACAAACCGACAGATTGAAAATATTTTCTTCAACCTTGGCGGGTGAAGTGGCAAAAAACAATTGCTTTTACATTTGTACGGAAATATTCAGCAACTACATTCCCGCACATAAAGTTAAAAAGATTGTCTGCGCTCATGACTTGTCTTCCAGTGTTGATTATTTCAAAAGTTTAATCAATAATGTCAAAAATAAATCTTACCTGACATATTGTGCCATATTCGTTAAACTGGAAGAAAAAAGATCTTTTTCTCAAAAACCGGTTTCGGAAAAATCTTTGGATAATCTCATTACCACAAAAGAAAAAACAGAGAAATTTTTAACTCCAACCTTTGGTTTAAATCTGCGAAACAACTTAAGGAAAATAATTAACTCTTTGGGGACAAATAACAAAAACAAAAAAAGCCGCTTACGCAACATCAGTCAGAAAAAAGTTAAATTCGGCTTTTTCAAATATCTGAAAAATGTAATAAACATTTTAATTTCCTCGATGATCGGAACCTTAAAAAAAATAATAAGGACCATCACCGGCCAACAGCCCCCAAAAGATAAAAAGAACAAAAAATCTTCTTTAAGTGATAATAAAAAAATGAATAAATACAGCAAAATAATCCTTGTAGTGGTTTTAATTTTAATACTGGGACTGATTAGCAGTATCATTTGGACAAAATACGCTAAAAAAGTAAAGCAAGAACAGCAAGAATACAATTCAAAAATAGAGCAATCCAAGGAACTGATAAACAATGCTCAAATAAATTTGATTTATAAAGATGAAAACAAAAGCCTCCAACTGGTCAAACAAGCCGAAGAGCTTATTAATAATCTACCTCGTGAAAACGATAATCAAAAAGCAAACTACCAAGAACTTGAGCAACAAGTCTTAAGCATAAAAAATAAACTTTTGCATATTACCAAGATTGTTCCTCGTCAGATAACTGAGATAAACAAAGATGAACATCCGGTAAAATTAATCAATGTTGAATTTTTCAATGACAAGCTTTTGGTTCATGGTCAAAAAGAGTATCTATATCAGGTTGACCCGAAAAAACCTCAATCAGTTTCTTCAATCAAATCTCAACACGGCTCCCTAATAAAAGGAACGAGTAAAAAAAATACAGCCTTATTTATTACAGACAAAAACACAATAATACACCTTCAAGATGATAAACTTAAAAAAAGATCAATCGATTTGATCCCCGGTGAAAATGTTGCCTTCACCCTTTACTCGGAAAATATATATGCATTGAATAAGACAAGGGAACAAATATACAAATATCGATTTGTACAAGACAATTACGGTGCGGGACAAAAATGGATAAAAAATCAAGGCTCCGCAGACCTAACTTCAGCCACCAGTTTAACTATTGATGGAGATATTTACATTAGCACTGAAAAAGACCTTTACAAATTTTTCCGAGGGGAAAAACAGGAATTCAACTTACCAACAATAGAGCCGGAAATAAAAAACATAAAAAAAATACTGACTAATGCCGAATCAGATTATATATATATTTTGGGACAAGACAGTCGGAGAATAATTGTCATAAGCAAATCCGGCCAATTAATAAATCAATACTCTTTTGAAAGCCTGGCAGGTAATATTGAAGATTTCACCATAACCGACAAACTGTACTTAATCAGCGAAAATAAAATTTATAAAGCAGAACTATAAATTTATAACAAAAAACAGCCTCAATAAGGCTGTTTTTTGTTTATGCCGTTTTACTTTAAATTAACGGTAGCACCGGCTTCACTTAACTTGGATTTCATTTCTTCAGCTTCTTCTTTTTTAACAGCTTCTTTCAAAACCTTTGGAGCTCCATCCACCATATCTTTGGCTTCTTTCAAACCAACTCCGGTGATTTCCTTAACCGCTTTAATTACACCGATTTTATTGTCTCCGATACTGTCCAATTCTACATCAAACTCAGTTTTTTCTTCAGCAGCTTCACCTCCGGCAGCGGCACCGGCAGGAGCCATCATAGCAGGAGCGGCAGCACTAACTCCGAATTTGTCTTCCAAAATTTCCACAAATTCAGATAAATCCATTACGGACATTTTTTCAATTTCTTCCACCAATGATTTAAACTTCTCCGGAACTTCAACCTCTTTCTTTTCATCACTTTTTTCCTCATTGGTAGCTTCTTCTTTTTTTTCTTCAGAAGTGTTTTTCTTTTCTTCTGTTGAATTTTCTTTTTTTTCTTCTGCCATATTTTTTTATGGGTTACCGTTGCTTGTAAACCGTCTAACCGATGATATAAAAATTTATCAATAAATCGATTAAACCGTTCAACAGACAACCAGTATTTATTTATTTTCTTTAATTGCGCTTAATACATTTATCAAACCTCGCAAATTCCCCTGTAAAACATTGACCAAGCCGGAAATCGGGGCCTTGATAGAACCAACCATTTTGCCCAAAAGCTCCTCTTTTGAGGGAAGCTGAGACAATTGATTGATTTTTTCCACTGAAACAACCCGACCTTCCAAAAGACCTCCCTGAAAACTCACCTGTTCATGAGCGTCGGAAAAATCACTGATAATTCTGGCCGGCGCCACTTCGTCCTCTTTGTCAATGGCCACAGCCAAACCGCCCTGCATAGACTTGATATCAATATCTTCAAATCCGGCCTCTTTCATAGCCAATTCAAGCAAGGTTTTTTTAACCGCCAGATAATCCACATTTTCTTTACGACAATTGGCTCTAAGCTCTTGAGAATCATTCACAGTCAACCCCTCCTGATTAGCGATCACCGCGGATTTAGCCTGTTTTAATTTTTCACTTAAATCTTTTACAATTTGTTCTTTTTCTTGTTTTGATTTTGGCATATATTGTGTTAATTAAAAATTCGTGTTCTCCACAGACACGAATTCAAAAATTAAGCTTTTGGTCCTCGGCGGGGCTTATTGTCTGCCCGCTGTCTGTGGAATTTATTGTTAAGAACAGTATAACTCACTTGTCAAAGATTGTCAAGCTTGTTTTTTTAACTAAAATTAAACAAAACAAAAATAATTAAAATTATTCAACTATTGTGCCTTTAAATTTTTGATCCAAAATGGCTTTTTTAACATTACCAAGATTCTTTCCGTTTAAAAATTTCATTGTTAAATTATTCTTTTTAGCCGCTTGACAAGCACGAGGGTCAAAAGGAGTATGTCCGCCCGCCTTCCACTCGGAGCCAACCAATTTTTTAAGTTCACTCCAAGTCATTTTTTTCAAAGGTTCGGCTTGTTTGAACTTTCCGGGATCTTTGTCGTAAATATAACTAATATTGGTCATAACAACAATTTGATTAACTTTTAATTGTTCGGCCACTTTGACCGCTACATAATCAGTGGAATTTCCAGGATTCCAGCCTCCTCCAAAAATTATATTTCTTGAAAATAAAGGAATTTCACAAGGATTGATAATAATTTTTTGACAAGCTAATTTCGGTCCAAAAATAGCGGTCATAAACTTGGCATTTGCTCTCGTAACCTGAATACCGAGCTGATCAAGTTCTTTATTCCCCACCCGAGAAACGCTTTTTGCTTTGGAAAAATAGTCACGGCAAGGTTGACCTCCTCCCACAATTACATACAATTTATAATCACGAGACAAGTCGCTGAAAAGTTTTTTTAATTTCTTTAAATATTCAGGGCTGAATTTTTTTGAAAAAACCACCGAGCCCCCCAATCCGATTACAATTTTTTTCATATGGAGTTATTTTAGTATCAATTTTAATTTTTTCGCTTGTTTGGACCAAGAGAATAGTTGTTCAGCTCTGAATTTTCCTTTTTCCCCCAATTCTTCAGCCCTTGAATCATCAGTTAAAAGCTTAAACAAAGCCTGATAAATTTCTTGCCCGTTCAGAGGATCCACCACCAAACCGTTGACATTATTTTCCACCGCTTCCACGGCACCGCCACTTTTTCCGGCAATAACCGGCAAACCAAAAAGGTTGGCCTCCAAGTAAACAATACCAAAACCTTCCACATCGCCACTGTCTAATTTTCGTGAAGGCATGACAAACACCTCCGCTGTCCAATAAAATAAAGGTAAATCAGTGTCTTCAATATTTTGAAAAAATTTAACCTGTTTTTCCAAATCAAGTTCCACCACCAAGGCTTTTAATTTTTCCAGTTCAGGTCCTTCCCCTACAATTAAATATACAAAATCATTTAACTTGCTTTTTAACAAATTTAATGATTTTACGACTTGATCGTGGCCTTTTCTTTTTACCAAACGGCCGACCGTTAAAATAATTTTTTTGTTTAGCAAGCCATTATCACTTTTGAATTTTTCCAGTTCCGGATCAGTGACTTTTTCATTTTTAACATTGGGACAAGGATAGACCACCAGGTGTTTTTTTATTTTAAAACCCGATTCTTGAACCAAATTTTTGGTATATTGACTGTTGACCATAAGATAATACGCATTTTTAAAAATCAAACCGGATAAAAGTTTTTTGCTTTTTTTTCTTGTGGCATAGGCCACATCTTGTCCGTGAACGGAAACAATATACGAAATTTTAAAAATCTTTTTAATGATAAAAGCGACCGTGCCCATGGGTAAAACCTGAGCTACGATGACTTGCTTAATATTTTGTTTTTTAACCACTTTATAAAGATGAAAAAGAGCCGGCAGCCATTTTGGCCAAAACCATTTTTTGGAACTGATTAAATTTCTGCGAAAAATTTTATAATTTTGTTTTTGGTCAAAATACTGATCCTTGGCCTGAGCTTGAGCTAAAACAAAAAACTTGTCCGAAGGCATTTGCTCGGCCAAATTTTTCCAATAATTGGCCACTCCGCCCTTTTGTGGAGGGAAATCAATTGTCAGCAAAAGCGTTTTTTTCATAATAATTCCTTAAACCGGTTTTATTTTTTTAAAGTTATTATCCCAATCATGGAACCGGAACATTTTTCTTTATCTCTGCGCCAAGAAAAATATTCTTTTTTGCAACAAGTACACTGCTGATTCAAGTTTATGTTTTGTTTTTTAATACCTATCTGTTCTAATTGAAAACCAATAATGACAGACAAATCTACGGTGATTTTTTTGTTTTTCTTAACGGCAAAATCATAATTGGAAAATTTCGGCAAAATATCTTGCGTTATTTCAAAACAGCAATCTTGAATATGCGGTGCGGTGGCAATTTTAATATTTTCAATTTTTGCTCCGACTTTTAACATAGCTTTTATTAAATTCGGTCCGCCTTTTTTCAAAATGCCCCGCCAACCGACATGAACAATTCCAATAATCTTGTTTTTAACATCAACGGCAAAAATAATCGCGCAATCAGCCGCTTCAGCTCCGATAATAATCCCGCTTTCATTGGTCACCAAACCGTCAAATCCCTGAATCCAATCGTTTTTTTTGGCTCCTCGGCCTTTATCTTGGGCGGAAACAATTTTTATTCTATTGCCATGCACTTGCTCCGGCATGATTAAATTATTTAAATCCAAATCCAAATTTTTAAAAAAATTTCTTCTGTTTTCAACCACTCCGCTTGAGCCCCACTTAAAAGATAGTGACCCGACGTTTTTTTTGGAAAAAAAAGCTTGAATTTCTTTAACCTCCGGAAAAAGTTCAATATAATCAAACATTTTTTTTACTGATAAAGGTTTTTTTGAAATATTTTAATTCTTGCCAAGTAATCCCTTTGGTCAAAAAAATCATAATAGCGTAAACAAGCGCTCCAACAAAAATCAGGCCGAAAAAATGCACATTTGGTTTCAAAAACCAAATAACACCAACCATAACAGCCACACTGATCATTGACTGTATAAAGGTTTTAAACAAAAGTTTTTTGTCGTAAGTAATTATTTTTCTCGCCACCATCAAGCCGGCCAAAAACAAAAATCCATGGGTAACTAAAAAGGTGGCTGCGGCTCCGATATAACTGTATTGGGGAATTACCAGCAAGTTAATAATTATATTGATAATCATGGTCGTGCCTACCAAAAAAGTATTGGTCAAATGTCTGTTGCACCCGTTCAAAAGAGAACCCAACGGAAAATTCAAAAAAACAAAAATTAAACCGCAAATCAATATTTGTAAAGGAATAACCGAAGGCAAATACTCGTTTCCGTAAAAAAAGTTTATTATTGGCTTGGCCAAAACGGCAATTCCCGCGGAAATCGGCAAAACCACCACCATTAAAAACTTCATTACTTTATCAAAAGTTAATTTAAGCTGATCCTTGTCATGAACAAAATGCCGGGAAAAGGCCGGAAATATAGCCGCGGCCAAAGCGGCCGGAATAAATTGCAAGGCAAAAGGTATTTTCATAGCCACACTGTAAAAACCCACTGCTCTATCACCTATCATCTTGGACAAAAAAACCGTGTCAATATAACCGTAAATCCGGCTAAAAATGGCAATAAGAGCAAAAGGCACTCCGATTTTAAATAAGTATTTACCCAGTCTTTTATCAAACTTTAGTTTAAACTTTATTTTTAGCTTTTTTCTGACCGAACAAGCGGAAAAGATTAAACTGAACAAACTGCCTCCGACAAAGGGCAACATTAAATAAATAAGTGGTAATCGTAAAAATAAAACGGTCAATCCCACACCAACAATAATGATCTGGTTTATAACAATGGAAATCGCTTCCAGTTTCAGGTTTCTGGCTCCGCGAAAAGCCCCCCAAAAACTGACCGCAAACTGATCCAAGGCCATAATTAATCCGGCCACATAAACCAAATTTTTGGTTACCTGGGGATATCCCATTATATTTATCAGCAAAAAAATAACGCCATAAACAAAAACCGCCAATACCAACTTTATACTCAAAGCTGAAGATAAAATATCCCGTGCTTTTTGTTTTCCTTTGGCCAATTCTCTAATCAAAGCCTGTGTCAGACCAAAATCAACCATAACCGCAAAAATGGTGGTAAAAGAAAGTGCAAAAGTATATTTGCCCAAATCCTCAACTCCGATAAAACGAGCTACCATGACAAAATAAAAAAACGACAATATTTTTTGTCCAATATAGGCCACTGTTAAATAGGTTGTATTTTTAGTTACGCTTTGCTCTGACATACGGATTGATTATATCAAAAAAAACACCTAAATTCAACAAAAAAATCCTCCTTACGGAGGATTTTTTTATATAAGCTATTATCGTTTTTTCCATTGAGGAGACTTTCTGGCTCTTTTAAGACCGGGTTTTTTCCTTTCTTTTTTCCGATCATCTCTGGTGATATACCCGGCTTTTTTCAAAGGTTTTTTAAAGTTTGGATTCAGCAATAACAAAGCCCTTGAAATACCATGTCTTATAGCTTCAGCTTGAGCATTCTTTCCTCCTCCTTTCACTTTTACGGTAACATCCAGCTTATCTTCCTGACCCACCATCTTCAAAGGATCATTTATTTTAGATTGCAATTCCGGAGTCGGAAAAACTTCTTTAACATCTTTATTATCAACGGTAAGTTTACCCTCTCCTTTTTTGTATACCCGAACCTGAGCAACGGCTGTTTTTCTTCTACCCACGCCATATAAATACTCCTGTTTGTCCGAAATTTTCTCTTGTACCGCTTCTTTTTCCTCAATAGTTTTTTCAGCGGTTTTTGTTGTAGTTTCTTTTGCCATAATTATTTAACAAATTTTAACCTTTTTATCATTTCCCCTCTTAATTTATTCTTCGGCAACATATTGTAAACCGCACTTTTAAGAATAAATTCCGGGTCCTTTTTTAATTTCAACTTCAAAGATTCTTTTTTCATTCCTCCCGGATATCCGGAATAACTGTAATACATGGATTGCTCCATTTTTTTTCCGGTAAACTTCATTTTCTCCACATTACTAACTTCCACAATATCACCATTATCAGCATTGGGCTGATAATCAACTTTGTGTTTACCGACCAACAAAACAGCTATTTGGCTAGCTAATCGACCCAAAACTTTTTTTTCAGCATTGATTTTATGTGTTTTTCTTGACATAATTAAACTAATTCAATAATGGCCATCGGAGCATTGTCTCCCTGCCTGTTATTTAATTTTATAATTCTTGTATATCCGCCTTTTCGTTCTTTATATTTGGGTCCGATTTCCTTTACCAACTTATCAACCGCTTCTTTTTCATAAAAAAACCTTGCCAGTCTTCTACGGCTAAATAAATCATCCTTTTTACTCAAGGTTATATATTTTTCCACAACCGGTCTTAAAGCCTTAGCTTTTCCCAGACTGGTTTTGATTTTTCCGTTTAAAACCAAATTTGTAGCCAAATTTCTTAATAAAGCTTTTCTCGGCCCCAACTTTCGGCCTAATACTATATTTTTTCTGCGATGTCTCATAATTATTTTTTATCTTCCTTTTTAGTAAATAGTGAAAAATGATCAATTAACACCTTTGAAGCTTGACTTACGGCTTCTTCCGGACTTATTGTTCCGTCGGTTTCAATATCCATTGTCAACTTATCATAGTTGGTAATGTCTCCGACACGAGTTGGTTCAACTTTGTACCCGACTTTTACCACCGGAGAAAAAACAGAATCAATCAAAATTGTTCCCAATTCAATATCATCTTTTGACCTTTCTTCAGTCGGCCAATAACCTCTGCCTTGTTGCACGGTAACCTCCATTTCCAATTCCGCTTTTTTATCGGTCAGATTGGTGATTACCAAATCTTTGTTTATAATTTCCACATCACTGTTTTTTTCAAAATCAGCAGCGGTTACCTTTTTTTGTCCCTTGGCTGAAAGTTTTAAAACAACCGGCTCGTCCTTAAAAACTTTTAGTTTTAACTCTTTCAAGTTCAAACAAATTTTCAAGATATCATCTTTTACATTCTCCAAAGCGGAAAATTCCTGATCCACTCCTTTTATCTTTACTGCGGTCACGGCCGCTCCCGGCAAAGATGATAACAGCACCCGACGCAAAGCGTTACCAATAGTGGTACCATAACCAAAATAGCAAGGTTCCACGGTAAAAGTGGCGCTATTTGATTTTTTCTTGCTTTCTTCAAAAGAAATTTTTGAAGGTAAAAGTAATTCTTCCATATTTTTTTATTATTCGCCGTTTTAATATCTTAGTGATAATTAAAACAGCAAACCTCATTAACGAGTTTTAACTGACTTCGGACTTATGGTTGTCCCACGCCAGTATAAATTAAAAATATAACTTTTATCTTTATCTGGAATAAAACTCAATAATAGCTTTCATATCAAAAGCCAATGCGGCTTTTTCCAGCTCAGGCAAATCCAACACGGTAATTTCCAAGGACTTTATGTCAATATTCAACCAATCCGGATAATCTTGGTTCTTCAATCTTTCGGTCAATCCTTTGAACATTCCAGCTTCTTTTCCGGACGGATTAATGGTTATCTTATCTTTTAATTTCACTTGATATGAAGGAATATCCAATTTCTTGCCGTTCACCAAGAAATGTCCATGCCTGATAGCCTGTCTGGCGGCGTCTCTGCTTACGGAAAAACCCGCGCGATAAAGAGTATTATCAAATCTTGTTTCCAATTGTTTGAATAAATTATCACCGGTTTCACCTTTTTGCTTCATGGCTTTTTTATAATAGTTATAAAATTGTTCTTCCAAAATACGATAAGTTCTTCTGGCTTTTTGTTTTTCCCTAAGCTGACGTCCATAATCGGTCATTCTGGCACCGCGTCTCAACTTATTGCCGTGAACCCCGGGAATATAGTTTCTTTTCACCATGGCGCATTTTGAACTATAGCAACGTTCGCCTTTCAAAAAAAGCTTGGTTCCCTCTCTGCGACATTGTTTGCATTTTGGATCTAGATTTCGTGCCATATTTATTTATTTCTATTGATTCATTTATAATTTATATAATTAAACTCTTCTCGGTTTTCTTTTTCTGCAACCGTTATGAGGAATAGGGGTAATGTCTTTTATACTCATTACATTTAATCCGTTGGAATTCAAACCTCTCACTGCAGACTCTCTCCCCATGCCAACACCTTTAACAAAAACATTAACATCTTTCAACCCGGAGGCTTTAGCTTTTTCCACAGCATCTCTAACAATAACCGTAGCGGCAAAAGGAGTGGCTTTTTTCGGTCCCTTAAAGCCGTTTATACCGGCATTGGAAAAAGCAATTACATTTCCGGCTTGGTCAGTCAATGTAACAATAGTATTATTATAAGTGGCCTTTATGTAGGCTCTACCCACAGCCACATTTTTAACGGCTTTTCTTTTTTTACCTCCCTTATTTTTGGAAGTGCCAACTTTTTTTCCTTTGGATTGTTTGGCCTTGATGGCGGCAAATTGCTCATCAGATAAATCAGAACTTTCTTGTTTTTTTTGTTCTTTTTTTTCAGGAGTACCCAAAGAATCGGAATCTTTTTTCAATTCTTCTTTTTGCTTTTTCTCCTGTTCAATTTTGTTATTGTCTTCTGGCATAATCTGTTGAATATAAGTTAACTTGGATATCTACTGTAAGATTTATTATGTTTTTTGAGCCGGAGGTTTTTTCCCACTTCCGATAGTTTTTCGAACATTGCCTCTAACCGAACGGCTATTGGTTTTTGTTCTTTGTCCTCTTGCCGGTAATCCTTTGGCATGACGACTGCCACGAAAGGCTTTTATTTCTTTTAATCTTTTTATGTTGGTTAAGGTTTCCCTTCTTAAAGCTCCTTCAATTTTGTATTTTTCAACTTCAGTTCTTAGTTTATTGATAATTTCTTCGGATAAATCTTTGGTTCTGGTATTTGGATCAATGTTTAAACTTTTTACAATATCCCTTGCTCTGGCCATACCTATACCAAAAACGTAAGTCAAAGCAATTACAATTATTTTTTCATTGGGAATATTTACACCTGCTATTCTAGCCATAATAAATTAATGAGTTATTAAAAAATTATCCTTGCTTTTGTTTATGCTTAGGGTTTTTACATACTACGCGCAAACGTCCGTTTCTACGAACAATGCGACAATCCTTACAAATTTTTTTAACCGATGATCGGATTTTCATAAATGCACAAGAATAAAAACCACTGATTATGTGCGTGTCTGACACATAATGGGTGGCATTATAAAACTTATTTTTTTAATACCGGTAAACAATTCTGCCCTTATTCAAATCATAAGGCGTTAACTCCACTTTAACTTCGTCGCCCACCAATATTCTGATTCGATTCATTCGCATTTTTCCAGACAAATGTGCCAGAATTGTATGACCATTTTCCAAAGTAACTTTGAAGGCTGCTGAAGGCAGTAATTCCTCTACAACACCCTTCATTTCAATAACATCTTTTTTGGCCATGAAAAAATGATTAACTTAATTATAAACGTTTTAAAAAAAATGTCAATAGAAAAATGCTAAATTAAGCACTTTTCTTAACTGACCTTGTTTTTTATCTAAATTTAGATAATTTAATTTTAAACTGCCTGTTTTTCAAAGATTAATACTTATCTTTCCAGAACAAATCAATTTTACTAAAAAAATCAAGACTTGTCAAACTTTATAAAAACAACCCCACTTATCCCCAATTCATTTTCGCTTAAATAACTTTTCCAATTCATCATAACTGAATTTTATAAAGGTTGGTCGACCATGAACACAAGTGTATTTATTGTCTAATCTTTCCAAATCGGTAATCAAGGCTCGCATTTGCTCCCAAGATAAAATATCTCCAAACTTTATCGCGCTTTTACAAGCCATCATTTTTAATATTTTATCCAAAGGTTCTGATATCTTGTTTTCCTCATAAACCGCCCGAGAAGACTCTGCAACAATACCTAAAACCAATTCCTTAACATCATGTTTGGCCAAAATCTGAGGCAAAGAAGAAACGGCAAAACTGTTTTTCCCAAACTCTTCTATTTCAAATCCCAATCTCCTGAAAACCTTTTTATTATTAATAACAGAAGTTGCTTCGGCAGGAGTCAACTCAATATTAACCGGAACCAACATTTTTTGACTAGCCAAGGATCCCAATGTCCATTGTTTTTTAATTTTTTCATATTCAACCCGCTCTGAACCGGCATGCTGATCGTAAATTTTTATCTCATTATCCGTATAGACAACAATGTAAGCTTCCTCCACCTGGCCCATAACCGTAAATTCATCCACAAAAGGCAATTCTTCTTTTTTGTTTTTTTCCAATCCTTCATTAAAACGGTTTTTTTCAGTTTGGCAAAAACTTTCCGGCGCCGTCTTTTTCTTTAATAGTTCCTCATGTATTTTAAAATCACGAACTGAATCCTTAAAAGTGCTTTGACTTTTTGATTGGTCATTTTTCAACTGCTTTTGATTAACGGAAAAAAGTTTTTTCTCCATAGGGTTGCTCCCTTTTTCTTGAATAACTTTTTTTACCGGGATAAATCGTTTGGCCTGATTGTGCTTAACCTCCATATCCAAATCATGTTCATCCAATGCACGCGAAACCACCTGATAAATTGTCTTATAAACCAAACGCGGTTCGGAAAAGCGAACCTCCATTTTCCTAGGATGCACATTCACATCCACCAAAGACTTATCCAATTTAAGATCCAAAATATATACGGGATAAAGATCCTTGGGCAAAAGCATACCGTAAGCCTGTTTTATTTGTCTGGAAACTATAAATTCATTAACCGGACGATTGTTTATAAACAAATACTGCAACTTACGATTGTGTCGGGCAATCTGCGGCAAACCGATATAGCCTTTGACTTTAATGCTATTCAATTCCAAATCAACCGGAATTAAAGATGAGGAAACCTCATTGCCCAAAACATCACTAATACGCTGTTCCCGTTTTGCTCCGGGAAAATGATAAACCACTTTTTCGTTGTGAATCAATTGCCATTCCACTGCCGGATAAGCCAAACAATAATTTAAAAACAAATCAACCACATGATTAAACTCGGTCACCGGGGTTTTTAAATATTTTTTTCTGGCCGGTACATTATAAAAAATATCAGTAACCATTACGCTGGTGCCGTCCGGCGCTCCAACTTCATTCAGTTCAAAATTATTATCCTTTTTTTTGATTTCCAGCCCGGAAACACTATCCGGTCTTTTGGTGATCAAACTAAAATCACTGACCGAAGAAATACTGGCCAGGGCTTCTCCGCGAAACCCCAAAGAATCAATATTAAACAAATCATCAATTTCCTCAATCTTGCTGGTGGTGTGCTGGTTTAAACAAATCTCAGCATCACTCTTATTCATGCCACAACCATTGTCAGTCACTTTGATTAAATCAATGCCTCCGTTTCTTACTTCAATAACCACCTTGCTTGACTGAGCATCGAGAGAGTTCTCCACCAATTCTTTAACCACTGAAGCCGGACGCTCCACCACTTCACCGGCGGCAATTTGATTGATTAAATCCTGAGATAAAGTTTTTATAGCCATATTGAAAAATGATTATTATATCTTTAATTTAACATTTTTTTTATGACTTTGGCAACTTTAAAATAAAAAAACAGAGCCAACCTTCCTAGATGACCCTGTTTAGCTTAAAGTGTAATTTATTAAAACTATTCCTCCTCCATCCGCTTTTTTCAGCTTAAAAACATATTCTTTCAAAACCGAAAAATCAGAAATAATCAGCTTTAATTATTCAACCAAATCAATTTTTTTAGGTTTATCCGGATTATAAGTTTTAACCCGCTCCCAGTCAATCGGAATAACACCTTCAATCTCTCCAGTCTCTTCATTGAATTGGATAATTGTGTCTTTAATGCGCCAACGTTTATCTATATTTAATTGTTTACGAAACATCTCCGCCAAATCCTTTAACTTGTCCGCTACTTCTTTCATGATCCTGGAAATTTGTTCCTCTGTAAATTTTTCGCTCTTTTTAAGATACTTTTCAAATTTACGACCTGAGTATCCTTCAAGTTTTTCCATAATCAAATAACTGCCGTCCTCTTCTTCTTTGCCCGATAAAAAACCAATAGGCTCTGCGGTCGGCAATCCGGCCTTTTTAGAAGCTATTAAAATCATAAATTCTTTTCTGGCCTCTTTGGCTTTTCTCAATTCTATTCGTTTGGCTATAACCTCTGTACCGTCTTCCAACTTAAACGACAAAACTTCTTCGTCCGGATATTCTCCCTCTTTTTCCCCACCCTTAAGCAAAACCCCTTTTTCTTTAAAATACTTCTTGGGATCCTTAACAAAATCCTCCGGTAAAACCTCTGCATAATCCCGCTGAATACGAATACGAAAATCTTCTGAATCATAGTTTACAGTCTCCGGTGGCCCAAACTCCAATCTTTCTTTAATCATATAATGTCGAGCAATGGCCTGTTTAACCAGCATAAAATAAAACTGTTCTTTTGGAGGAGCCGGCTCAGCAACATGACGAATTTTTCCGGTCTGTTTATCAATTATCAATCCTTCAGCAGTATCCTCGGTCTTGGCATTATGTTCAATATAATTAACAATAGAGTCTCTGGCATTTTCCGATACACCTCTAACTCGGCGTTTGGGGGTCGGAGCCGAAAGCAATCTGATCCTTTCTTCAATATCATCCTTATAAAAATGCATATAACGCATAATTTGTTCCGGAATAGAACCCGAATATCCGGTATCATAAAAAAGCGGATCCATATCAGCTGTTATTCTTTCTTGCTCTAAAAATTTCACTTTTATTTCTCGTTTAAGATTGTCTCTGAAATAGCGAGGATAAACCACATATTTGGGATTAATCTCAATAATTTCCCCTTCAGACGCAAGCTTTTCTCTCTTTGCCTTTCCCAATTTTGAACGCCTGGCCGCATCTTGGGCTCGCCGACCGATATATGTGTAAATACCATCTCGACCCAAATATACTTCCATGGGATATCGCCCTGATTCTCGCCAATTATCAAACTCTTCATACAGTTTGTCGTAAAGCGGTATATCCATTTTATAAATATTAAGATAGCGCTTGTATCCCTCTTTCAGCATACTGCTGATTAAATCTTTTTGCGAAACAATAACCTCGCTCAAGTCCTCGTTTTCAAGATTGGCCAATTGCGCCAAATAACGACCAACAAAACTTCTCACATTTGGTAATAAATTATTCATTTTTACCTTACTGTTTTCCGGATCAGACAAGGCGAGTTTATCTTCTTCCGGCACAAAGGAACTACTCTTAAATGTCTTAAGAAAATCATTATGCTCCTTTTCAATAACAGAATTAATCTCCTCTAAAGCCTCAACAGCCTTAGCTGACAGTTCCATTCCCACCTCAACCGGTGTTGCTTGTTTCTTCATCAATCGGCTCAACTCTATGCTTGGCCATATTTTTGTCCTTCGCAAAACATGTCCTTCATACGGATCCTCCTCCATAAAACCTTCAACTTCACTGTCAGAATCACTTTTTTCATCCGTATCCGACGCTTTTTCGGTTATTATTTTTTTAACCTCTTTGGAAATTTTTTCAACCCAGTTTTCCTTGACCCAGGCCATAGTCTCCTGTTTTAAACCAACCTTGAATTTCTGAGCAACAGAATAGTGTTGCACAGCTTTTACCAAATAATCCTCTACCCATGGTTTATCATAATATTTATCTAAATTTTCAAGAAAATAATCAGCTAAATCAAGATCTTGAACAAGATTCTCGCCAACTTGCTCAATTACCATTGCATATGTCTTGGGAAATAAGCTTTTAAAATCCTCACTTCCCAAATACTTTACTTTGTGTATAAGAGAACCAACTTCCAATAATTCAACTACTTCAGCATCAATAGAAGTTATTATCTCTTCCGGCACATTAAATTTATCGCGGATTTCTATAGCCAGATCAACCCAACCGTAAGATAAGCTAATAATCATCCCCTGCTTAGCCGCTTCTTGCACCTCGGCAGAGGCTATAACTGAATC
>CAZPBK010000014.1:0-1337 GCA_964584985.1 uncultured Gammaproteobacteria bacterium
ACTGAGCTAAGGACCCTTAAAAATAAAATTTAAAATACTAAACTTTAGAGTTTAATGAATTTTAAATAGATGGTTTTTGGAAAAATTTGATTTATTATCAAACCGATTGGCCAGGTAATAAACCAAACAGGGAAAAACCATTTTAATTTTGTTTTGAAAAGATCTTTTTTGAAAAGCAGATAAAAGCTTTCCAGAAAAAAACTGTTTGGATTAGACAATTCTCCTTGCTGATTTATTATTTCAGCTTTTTTCTTAAAAAGGAAATAGAGTTTTAAATTGTCTATTCCACGCAACTTTTTTCTTTTTATCAATTTGAAATTGTTTTTTAGCCTTTTTTCTAGTTCGTTTCGCTTGAAAATCCTTTGATGGTGAATTTCTTGATGATAACTTGGTCTGATTTTCAGCAAAAACTTTTCGGATTTCCAAAAAGGTATTTCCGCGACAAGGTGTCCTCCTTTTTTTAAAACTTTAGTAATTTGTTCTAAGGTTTTATCTACATTATCAACATGTTCCAAAACATCAAAGCAGTATACTTTATCAAAGGTGTTTTTGTCAAAGGGCAACTTTTCCGCATTGGCGGAAAGGAAATTTAAGTTTGGAAATTTTTTCTTTGCTTGATCAGTATTCAAATCAACACCAATCACCTTGCCTTTTTTTGATAGAAAAAATGTTGTTAATCCGTCACCACAGCCAAGATCTAGAATTTTTTTCTGTTCAGTCATATGAAAATATTATTGGCTTGTCCTTTGTCTCCTTGGTAAAGGCTGGTCGGGGCGGAGGGACTCGAACCCTCGACTTCATGCTCCCAAAGCACGCGCGCTAGCCAACTGCGCCACGCCCCGTTAATATCTATTCTTTGCTGGAAGTTTGTGTAGAATGGTGCCGAGGGGCGGATTTGAACCGCCGACACGAGGATTTTCAGTCCACTGCTCTACCCCTGAGCTACCTCGGCGTAATATTTATTTAGAATCTCCTTTTTTGTTAAATATCCTTTTGGTGATTTTAGAAAGTTTTCTCTTTGTAGTGCTTGTTTCTTGGTTTGATGTTTTTCGGTGTAGATTATTTCAAGTGGCCTTTTGCTTTTGGTGCTTTTTACCGAGCCTTTATCATGTTGTTTTTTGCGTTTGTTGATATCAGCACAACTTCCGACATAGTGCCAGTTTTCTATTTTCAAACTTTTTAATATGTAAACAAAATGCATATTGGCACGAGGATTTTTCCCAAAGGGACCACTTCGTGGCAGTCCACTGCTCTACCCCTGTTCCGAGGGAACCACTTTGTGGAGCTACCTCGGCGTAATATTTATTTAGAATCTCCTTTTTTGTTAAATATCCTTT
>CAZPBK010000014.1:1437-18599 GCA_964584985.1 uncultured Gammaproteobacteria bacterium
TATTGGCACGAGGATTTTTCCCAAAGGGACCACTTCGTGGCAGTCCACTGCTCTATAATTTTATGGAACTTATTTTGTTTAATTTGGTAGATACAAAGAAAATAGTATCCCTCATGAAAAACCACAATCCGGGTATTTTGATTTTTCATGAAGTCATGACAAAGTCATGTACTTCATGGTGGGCATAGGTGGATTTGAACCACCGACCTCAGCTTTATCAGAGCTGCGCTCTAACCAACTGAGCTATATGCCCCTGGTGGGTGGCGAAGGATTCGAACCCTCGACCCCTTCGGTGTAAACGAAGTGCTCTAACCAGCTGAGCTAGCCACCCAATATTTTAAAACTATTTATTTTTTGCGTGCCTATACCATAGCAAATATAAATTTTTTTTTCAAGAGCCTGACAAACAGACATATAATAGCTTATTTATTTCATTTTAGCAAGAATTATTTTTTATTCAGGTTTAAGAGGGTACAGTTAAAACAGGGAAGAATATATAAAACTTGCTTTATTTGTTTTTATTGTAAGGAATTCGGAGATCCGGTTAGAGACCAGGTGCTTTTTTATCTCAATTATTTGTTTATAAAGAGGAGGCTTATTGAGCCTGAAAGATTTTTAGGATATTGACAGAAATTAAGAAATTTGTTAAATTTAATTGTTGAATAGTTTTGTTCTTTGTTAATTAGCAAAAGTCAAAGGAGGAAAAATGAAAAAAGTTTACCTATGTCTTACTGAACCCGAAAAGATAATGCTTGATTTTATCTACAAAAAAGCCAAACAGGTACAGGTAAAGATTGAGCATAGTGGCTGTTTTTCGAGCTATAAGTTGCCTGAAGCTGAAAAAAGGTTTGCCTTTACCCCCCAAAGTCAGTCAGAGTTGTTTGTTCGTCTTGGTAAAGTTGTTTTTTTTGGTCAGGATGTGCTGGAACCGGAAGATGAAGAGAGGATAGAGGCTTTTATCACGGATTGTCTGGACAAGCTGATTACAGCCGGTCTTTTGAGTGAAAGAAATGGTAAGCCTGAAAAAATTGCTCGCTTTAAGCTCAATTATGAATATTCAGAATTGTTGATCAAGAAGATAAAAGCAAGATCGGTTCAAACGGTTTATTCTGAATTGTATGATTTTATTTCTTGGTCAGAAAAGTGGGATTCAGGAGCAATAAGGAATCTGTCCGAATCGGTTGAGGGTTTTTTTGGCTCAGGGCTGAAAAAATCTTTTAAAGAGGCAGTACGCAAAATGGTAGTTGACCGACTGGGAATTTTTGCACATGTTGAATCTGAAACTAAGGGGTACTGGCTCAGAGTTAAAAAGGAATTTGAGCCTTGTACGCTTTCAGTAAAAGAGGAAGAGTGGATATTGTATCAAAACAAGTTGCAAAAAAACAGGGAGGTTAATATGAAAGACACAAAACACGAAATGATGGAAACCTTGAAAAGCAGAGTGACCTTTTGGCTCAAAAGGGAAAAGGAAGTCCATGAAGAGCTGGTTCGTTTGGATCAGGAAATCAAGAGTTTTTCCGAGTATTTTTCGGAACATCTGAGTCAGGCCAAGCCTTTGCTTTCCCGGGAAGTTTCTGAATACAATGATTTGTTGGAAAGGCGTGATGAACTTGAAAATCAAAGCGATCCGGTGGAGATGATTCAGGCCTATAAGCAGGTGATGGCCGATGTAGAGGCTTATTTGCGGGAGCTTGAAAAAAAACATCAACAGGAAATAAAGCAAAAACAAGTTGATTCACCGGCGGATACGCAAGAAAGCAAGTTGGATGGTTTGCCTAAGGGACTGTCTGAATTGAACAATGAGGAAAAGGTTGTCTGGTGCCTTGGGCGCTGGTTTTCTTATACTAGTTGGGTTTCTTCCAAACAGGTAGGTGAGAGGCTGAGGAGGCTTATGGGAATGCAACAGGTTTGGAATGCTTTTTATGGACTAAAGAGCAAAACTCATTTTTTGAAGTCAAAAATGACTGAAAAAAGTGGGCAGTTTGTGTATCAATTGACCGATGAAGGCAAGGCCAAATATTTGGAATTGGCCAAAAGACTTTAAAAATGACTAATCCTCGTTGTTAACTAACGGCGGGGATTTTTTTTACACAAAAAAGCAGCATATAAACGCTGCTTTTTAAATTAACAATAACTAGGTGATAGGAAACAATAACTTTGATTGATAAATCAATCAAATCGACTAAATAAATAGAAATAGTTTCCTATTTTATTCTCCCTAGAAAGGAGTTGTTTCCATCCACAGCTTCCGCTACGGATGCCTTGTTACGACTTCGCCCCTATTATCGATCCTACCTTCTGCCGTTCTACAACGACATTCGGGCATTACCGACTCTCTTGACGTGACGGGCGGTGTGTACAAGACTCGAGAACGTATTCACCGTAACGTTCTGATTTACGGTTACTAGCGATTCCATCTTCATGAGGTCGAATTGCAGACCTCAATCCGAACTGAGATCAGTTTTGATGGGATTAGCTTCACCTTTCGGCTTCGCGACCCTTTGTACTGACCATTGTATCATGTGTGTAGCCCAAGGCGTAAGAGCCATGCTGATTTGACGTCGTCCCCACCTTCCTCCTCGTTATACGAGGCAGTTTCCTAATAAAGTATAAATTAGGATAAGGGTTGCGCTCGTTTCCGGACTTAACCGTACACCTCACGGCACGAGCTGACGGCAACCATGCAGCACCTGTGATGCACCCTCGAAGGCGGCCCTGATTTCTCAGGGCTTGCAGCATCATGTCAAGCCTTGGTGAGGTTCTTCGCTTATTGTCGAATTAAACCACATGATCCACCGCTTGTGCGAGTCCCCGTCAATTCCTTTGAGTTTTAAGCTTGCGCTCGTACTCCCCAGGCGGTGCACTTAACGCGTTAGCTTTTTGCGGCGACACTGAGAGGGTCGATACTCCCAATGTCTAGTGCACATCGTTTACGGCGTGGACTACGCGGGTATCTAATCCGCTTCGCTCCCCACGCTTTCGTGTATTAGTGTCAGGACTGTCCCAGCTAGCTGCTTTCGCATTGAGTGTTCTTGCCGATATTAACGGATTTGACCCCTACACCGGCAATTCCACTAGCCTCTTCCAGCCTCTAGTCTGATAGTTTCAGTGGCCTCTCTCCAGTTGAGCTGGAGTTTTTAACCATTGACTTATCAAACCACCTGCACACGCTTTACGCCCAATAAATCCGGGTAACGCTCGAGGCACTCGTATTACCGCTGCTGCTGGCACGAGTTTAGCAGCCTCTTATTCCTCAGGTACCGTCATTAGTTCGTCCCTGAGAAAAGTTTTTTACACCCCGAAGGGCTTCTTCAAACACGCAGCGTCGCTCCTTCACACTTTCGTGCATTGAGGAAGATTCTCGACTGCAGCCTCCCGTAGGAGTCTGGGCAGTGTCTCAGTCCCAGTGAGACGGGTCGTGCTCTCACACCCGCTACTCGTCATAGCCTTGGTAAGCCTTTACCTTACCAACAAGCTGATGAGACATAGGCCCCTCTTAAAGCGCCGAAGCTTTACTGATGATAATTAATAAAATCAGCACATCGGGTATTAGCCCAAGTTTCCTCGAGTTATTCCCGTCTTTAAGGTAGGTTACCAATGTGTTACTCTCCCGTTTGCCACTATCATCAAATCCGAAGAAATGATGACCGTACGACTTGCATGCCTTAGACACGCTGCCAGCGTTCACCCTGAGCCAGGATCAAACTCTCAATAAAAATCCATTTAAAGGCACCTGTGGTTAAACCAGCAGGTTTGGACCTTGCCTAAAAAATTTATAAGAGTTTCCTATCACTTAGCTATTGTTAATATGTTTGGGTTTCTCGCATAATTTGTGTGGATTTGAGTTGTAATGTTCTCGTGCTGATAAGTATAGTTTATTTTTAAAAATATGTCAAGAGAATTTCGCACTTGGTGTTTTAAAAGGAAAGGGAGCGTAATTTAGCGTAAAATTAAACAGAAAAAGGATTGAATAACAGTTTTGAATTTTATGAAAAATAAAGTTTAAAATATTTTGGTTTAATCAATTGTTTTCAAGATGCCGGCTGTGTTTTTGACGCCAGCTTTTTATTTTTTCATGATGACCGGAAAGCAGAACGGAAGGAACTCTTAATTCTTTGGTAATAAATTTATTGTTTTTTTTCCTTTTGTAAGAAAAAACTTCCGGCCGAGTATATTGCGGGTATTCTTTATAGCCCGGAGTAGAGTGGGATTCCTCGGCTAAGGATTTTTTTTGTCCCAAAACACCGGGGATTAACCTGGTAACCGAATCAATAATAACTGCGGTGCCCAGTTCGCCTCCGGTTAAAACATAATCACCAATGGAAATTTCTTCATCAACAAATTGTTTTATTCTTTCATCATGACCTTCATATCTCGGGCAAACAAAAATTAAGCGATCGTATTTGGAAAGTTTTTCCGCCTGTTTTTGATCCCAATTTCTTCCTTTGGCTGAAAGTAAGATTGTTTTTGTTTTGGCTTTACTGGTTTTTCTTTTTGGATTTATTTTTTTTAAAGCACGGTAAACCGGTTCAACCATTAAAACCTGACCCGGCCCGCCACCGTAAGGTTTGTCATCAACCGTGCCGTGTTTGTCAACGGCAAAATCTCTTAAATCGTGATTTTTTATTTTTATCAGTTTTTTTTCTTGAGCTAAACGCATCATGCCGTGCTGAAAATAAGAGTCCAGGATTTCGGGAAAAATAGTTAAGATATCAAACTTCATATTTTTGTGAGTTATTTTCTTTAATTATAACCATATTGATTATTTGAGTAAAATTTAAAATAAAGAAAAACCACATAAGCTGTGGTTTTTCTTTTATTGAAATTTCTAAGGTTTTTAGATTTTCAAATCGTCGACTACATCAGTGTCAACATTTTCAGATTCAGATTCTTCTCTCCGATTCTGAGATCTTCGTGAACCTTCAGGTTCATTGATTTTTAGGTTGACACGGGCATTGTTTTTTGCACCGACAATCTTCAAAAGAGTTCTGATTGATTTGGCGGTTTGTCCTTGTTTTCCAATAACATAACCCATATCTTCAGGGTTAATGTCCAAGGTCAAAAGTACGCCTCTTTCATCAATGTCTCTTTTAACTTTGACATCGTCTGGATGTCCGACAATTGCTTTTACAACGAATTCTAAGAATTCTTGGTCAAATTCCTTTGCCATAAATTTCTTTCTGTTATTTATTTAATTAACAAATTAGATTAGATAAATCATTATAGATAATTTATCTTAATCTGCTGATATTGTATCAAAGAAAAATTAATTTGTCAAGGCTATTAGGGTGAAGAATCCTAATTTTCGCTAAAACCCGGTTATTTTTTTTCTTCGTTTTTTTGTTCTTCTTTTTTGTCTTCACCGTCTTTTTCTTTAGGTTCTTCTTTAGTGTCTTTTTTATCCGCTTTAGCTTTTTCTTCTTTGGCTTCTTGTTCAGCTTGTTGCTTGTTTTTTTCTTCCTTTTTCTTTTCCTCCAATTTTTTCTTTCTTTTGTTACTGATTGTGGTGACCGAAACTTTTTTATCTTTAAGTAATCCTTGGCTTACTAAAAGATTATGAACTGTTTTGGAGCATTGAGCTCCTTTGTCAAGCCAGTATTTTACTCTTTCTTCGGACAAATTCACTTCTTTGGTTCTTGGATTTAAAGTTCCCAAATTTTCCAGGAAATTTCCCCAAGGATCTTTTTGTTTATCCAAAACAATAACCCGAAAGTAGGGTTGGCTTTTTTTGCCGGTTCTTGTCAATCTTATTGTTACCATATTTTTTTACTCAATATTATTTTGCTTAAATAAGTCTTGGAGCACTTAGACGGTGATTTGATGATAACTTTTTTTTTTGGTTTAGTCAAGATTTTGTTAATAACTTGTTTGGCAGGATTTTTTTGATGTGCTAGTATTTGGATAAAACTAAGTTTTAAAATAGTATAGAACTTGCTTGGTATTGACAAAAGTTAATTTCTGTGATATAATAATGTTTATAAATAAAATAAAGATCAAGGTTTTTACTAAAATAATATTATCGTCTAAATTTAAGCTAATTGTCTAAATTTAGCCAATAATGCAAAAACCTTTTACCAATATATGAAATTTAATTTAAGAGACAACAGAATTAGTAGGATTTCTGAAAATGGCAAAGTTATTCTGGGCTTGATTCTTTTGGCTTTTTTAGCCAATATGACCGTGCCGAGAACCGTAAAAGCCGAACCTTTGTTGGCTAAACCGGTGAAAAGACAAGAAGCAATTTTGAAAAACTTTAATAATTCGGGAGAAGAAGATTTATTACGAGGAAAGTTTCAAGAATATGATGAATACAAAAAAAACAAATTAACTGATAATGCACTGAAAAGTTTTACTGTTGTGGCTACAGCTTATTCCAGTACGATCGCTCAGACCGATTCCACTCCTTGTATAACCGCCGACGGTTTTAATGTTTGTCGGCATAACAAGGAAGATATCATTGCCGCCAACTTTTTGCCGTTGGGAGCCAAGATAATGATTCCCGATTTGTACGGTGATAAAATCTTTATTGTTCATGATCGTATGAATCCGAGATATAATTATCGGATTGACTTATGGAAAACCGACAGAAACAGAGCCATTACTTTTGGAAAACGATTGGTAAAGATTAAGATTGTTGAATATTAAAATTTTTAACGGGAGATAAGAGAAAAGCCCTGTGTAAGCAGGGTTTTTCTCTTGAATAAGTTTATAATTTTTGCTATCATGGTCATATAATTTGAAAGACTGAAAAGGGTTAAGTTTTTTTAGCAAATAAATCGGCCTGGTCGCCAAGTGGTAAGGCAACGGTTTGCAAAACCGTTATTCACCGGTTCGAATCCGGTCCAGGCCTCCATCAAAAACTTTAGTAAATAAAAAGGCTCAGGCTGGTGGGCTTTTTTTATTTTTAAATACAAAAATAAAAACAAGATTTCTTTTTACCTAAAATCTGTTATAATGAAGAAAACAAAATTATACTCATTAATATGTCTCAGAAAAGAAAAAAATTTATTATAATTGACGGTAATGCTATTTTGCATCGGGCTTTTCACGCCTTGCCTCCGATGACCACCAAGGATGGGCAGATGGTAAATGCGGTTTATGGTTTTTTGACGACTTTTTTTAAAGCCGTCAAAGAATACCGGCCTGAATATTTGGCCGTAACTTTTGATCGTCAAGAAAAAACCTTCAGACACAAACAATTCAAGGAATATAAAGCACAAAGAGAAAAACAGCCGGATGAACTTTATGAGCAGTTGCCGGTGATTAAGGAAATTTTGCAAGCTTTGAATGTAAAGATTTATGAAAAGGCCGGCTATGAAGCCGATGACTTGATCGGCACGCTTTGTCGAGAAAGGCAAGTTGATAATGATAAAATTATTTCCATAATTGTTACCGGAGATATGGACGCCTTACAATTGGTTGACGACAATACTCATGTTTTTGCCATGCGACGAGGTATCAGCGATATTGTGGAGTATGATGAAAAAGGCGTTCAGGAAAAATACAACGGCTTAAAACCTGAACAGTTGATTGATTTCAAAGGATTGAGCGGGGATACTTCGGATAATATTCCCGGTGTTCCGGGTGTGGGTAAAAAAACCGCCATAGGACTTTTAAAACAATTTGGTTCGATGGAAAATTTGTATAGAAAAGTAAAGCCCAGGGAGTACAAGAATATTAAAGTGACCGAAAGAATTTATAAACTTTTGCAAGAAAACAAAAAACAAGCCGAGCAAAGTAAAGCATTGGCCACCATTGTCAGCGATGTAAAAATGGATTTTGATCTGAAAGATTGTGAAGTAAAACAATATGATCGCAATGAGGTGTTTAAAATTTTTCAAGATTTGGAATTTAAAAGTCTTTTGAATAAGTTGCCTGATTTTTCATATTCAAAAAATGTTGAAGATAATCATACGAAAAAAAAAGGCCGGGAAAGTAACGATCATGATTATAAATGTATTGAAGATAAAAAGGAATTTGAAGGTTTTTTGAAAAAATTTAAAGAACAGGAACAGTTTGTTTTTGATACCGAGACCAACGGTTTGAATGTTTTTGAAGCCAAGCTTTTGGGAATAAGTTTTTGTTGGGAAAAGGGAAAGGCTTATTATGTTTTGGCCAAACCGGAGTTTTTAAAAAAATTAAAACCGATTTTTGAAGATAAAAGCGTAAAAAAGATTGGGCATAATTTGAAGTTTGATATAAAAACTTTGCTTTTTCAAGACATTAAAGTTCAAGGCGATCTTTTTGATACCATGGTGGCTTCTTATCTTTTAAATCCCGGAAGCCGAGCACATAAATTGGATGATGTGGTTTTTCGGGAGCTGGGTTATGAGATGACGCCGATTACCGATCTGATCGGAAAAAAAGGGAAAAATCAAACCAGTATGTCTTTAGTTGATAAGGACAAGGTTTCTGATTATGCGGCCGAAGATGCGGATTACACTTGGCGTTTGGTGAAAAAACTAAAAAAAGATTTGCAAAAGGATAAATTGTGGAAACTTTTTCAAGAAATTGAAATGCCTTTGATCCCGGTTTTGGTGGAAATGGAAATGAACGGGATAAAGATTAATGAAAAGCATCTTTCCAAACTGCAAAAAGATTTGGAAAAAAGAATTAAAAACTTAAGTCAAAAAATATATAAGCAAGCCGGTGAGGAATTTAACATAAAATCACCAAAACAATTAAAAGAAATTTTATTCAAAAAATTGAAATTAAGCAAAGAAGGTTTGGGAAAAACCAAAACCGGGGTTTCCACGGCCGCCGGTGAATTGGAAAAACTAAGATCAGAGCATCCGATCATTGAATTGATTGAAGAGTATCGTGAATTAACCAAGCTTCAGTCAACCTATATTGAAGCCTTGCCAAAATTGATACAAAAAAAGACCGGCCGAATTCATACGGAGTTTAATCAGACCGTTACTTCCACCGGGCGTTTGTCTTCTTCCAATCCCAACTTGCAAAATATTCCGATCAGAACCGAACTGGGCAGAGAGATTCGTCGTTGTTTTGTGGCTGATCGCGGAAACAGAATAGTTGCTGCCGATTATTCCCAGGTGGAATTGCGGGTGATTGCTTGCTTGGCTGACGATAAAAATATGATTAAGGTTTTTCAAAATGATCAGGATATTCATAAAGTAACCGCGGCCAAGATTTATGAAGTACCTTTGGAAAAGGTGACCAAGGAAATGCGTTATTCGGCCAAAGAAGTTAATTTTGGCGTGCTCTACGGTATGGGGCCTTGGGGCTTGGCTTCCAGAAAAAAAATTTCCAGAAAAAAAGCCAAGGAATTCATTGATAAGTATTTTGTTAATTTTAGAAAAGTAAAAGATTACATTGAAGAGATGAAGGATTTTGCGGAGGAAAAAGGTTATGTGGAAACTATATTTGGCAGAAGAAGATATTTACCGGAAATTAATTCAGGTGTCTATCAGGTTAGAGCTTCGGCTGAAAGAATGGCCATAAATCATCCGATTCAGGGGACGGCCGCCGACTTGATGAAGATAGCTATGATAGAAGTTCAGCAAGCAATTGATGAGTTGAATAAAAATTCCAAAAGCCCGATAAAAATGCTTCTTCAAGTGCATGATGAACTGGTTATTGAAACTCCCAAAGAAATGGTTGATCAAGTGGCCAAAATCGTGGATGAAAAAATGGAAAAAATTCATGATTTATGTGTGCCGATTAAAGCAAAAACCGAGGTTGGCATGAATTGGCAGGACATGGAAGAGGTTTGTTAAAATTTTATATGGGAAAAATCCATTAAGCTGAATGGATTTTTTATTTGAGAATTTTTAAAAAAATGCTAAGATTAAATATATGACAAAAAGCAAAAATCAAGTTTTTTTATGGTTTGGCGAAAACGATTTTGAGATTTTTCAGACTAAGCAAAAATGGTTGGAGGTTTTTGAAAAAAAATACTCCGGCTTAAGTATATATTCTTTTGATTTCAAAGATCCCGGTTCAAAAAAAGACTTGGCGGTTGATTTAAAAAACGCCTTGCAGGTTAATTCTCTTTTTAGTGTGAACAAATTGATTATATTGAAAAATTTTTTGGATCCCAAAAAAAAGTTAAGTCAAGAAATAAAAGAACTTTTATTACATTCCTTGGAAAATATTAAACCGGGTTTTTTTGTTATTTTTTATCAAGATCAAAATCCGGATAAAAGAGCGGCCATTTATAAAAAAATCAAAGGTTTGGAAAAAAATAAAAAGGCTCAAGTCAAGGAATTTAAAAAAATTAAAAATTGGGAATTGAGCAAATGGATAAAAAAGACAGCTAAAAAAGAAAAAGCCGAATTAACTGATAAGGCCGTTGAATATTTATCCGCTTTTTTGGGTAATGATCTGTGGCAATTGGATAGGGAAATAAAAAAATTGGCCAATTATCGCCAGCAAGGAAAGATTACGGAAAAGGATATAAATCTTTTGGTAAAAGGAAAATATAATGATGATATTTTTCAACTTACCGACGCCATTAGCGCCAGGGATAAAAAAAAGGTTTTACAATTGATTAAAGACCAGCTCAACAGCGGAGCCGGAGAAATGTATTTGCAAGCTATGCTGGTTCGGCAGTTTAGGATATTTTGGCAAATTTTGGAATTAAAAAAGTCCGGAATTGATCAACCGGATCAAATGGCTGTCCGGCTGGGACTTCATCCTTTTGTGGTAAAGAAAAGCCGGCAATATGTGAATAATTTTGACTTGCCGAAAATAAAGAAAATTTATCATCAGCTTCAAGCTTTGGAAATAAACATGAAAACCGGTAATGTTGATTTTGAATTGCTCTTGGCCGTTTTGGTTGCCGATTTATAATTGTTAAGCTATCGGTTTGGCTCGGTTTTTCGGTTTTTGGGAAAAATCAAAAAAATGTTTAAGTTTTTCAAAAAAAGGCAATTCTTTGAGCGGTTCAATAACAAAGCTTCTTTCAAAGGCGCGAGGATGCGGAATCTGCAAACGTGAACTGTTATGTTTTTTTTCATCAATGAAAATTATATCTATGTCAATGTTGCGTGAGCCTTTGTTGATTTTTTTTACGCGGCCCATTTTTTTTTCAATACTCTGACAAATGTTTAAAATTTCCTCAGGCTCTTTTTTGGGAGTTTTAAATTGCAAAACTTGATTGAAGAAATTTGGTTGAGCCATGTAATCAACGGCTTTGGAATAATAAATTTGACTTTCCGCAGTTAAACAAAAATGTTTTTTTAGTAATTTTTTTGCCCGGATAAGATTTTCTTTTTTATCTCCGATATTTGAACCCGTGGCTAAAATTAAGGCCATATGTTTTTATTCAATTCCAATAAATAAAACTAAACAAAAAAACAACAGGGAAACTGTTGTTTTTATAAATTTATTTTTTTCTTTTGGCCAGAGCTTTTAGTAAGCTTGATTTTTTTCTGGCTCCGGTGTTTTTTTTAATAATACCTTTTTGCATGGCTTTGTCGATTTTTTTAACGACCTGATCTACCATCTTTTGAGCCTGTTTTTCTCCGGAATCAATGGCTTTTTGCGTCTTTTTCATCAAGGTTTTTATTTCACTGGTAACCGCTTTGTTGATCTTGCTTTTTTTAGCGGCTTTTCTCAGGGCCTTTTTGGCTTGACTGGTTTGCGGCATATTTTAAATTAAATGCGTTTTGCCGACTGTATGGCAGTCATATAATCGGCCGGTCAGCACTGTTTTATTAAATTAAATCTTCAATGTAGGAATATAATAAAGTATAAACAGCAAAAAGTCAAGTCAAAAATTATTAAAGCTTTATTCAAATTCGGGGCGGTTTAATTTTTCAGGTTGAATTTTGGAGTCTGTTCCGCTTATTTTGGTGACATCCTTGTCTATTTTCTTTAATTCATGATAAGCGGTATTGTAAGCGTTTACGCTGGTGGAAATATTTTTGCCCAATCTTTTCATATAGTCGTCAAAAGCTAGCAAATGTTTGCCCAGCATTTCTACATTTTTACGAATTGCTTGGGTTTGCTCTTCAATCTGCAGATAGCGCAGTCCTTGGATTACGGTTTGCAGATAGGCATAAAAACTGGTCGGAGAGACAATAATCACTTTTTTGTCTTTGAAAGCGTATTCAATCAAATCCCTGGTATTGACTTTAATGGTGCCCACTTGATTGACCAATAAATCATAATAAATACCTTCGCTGGGAATAAACATAAAAGCAAAATCAGTGGTGCCTTCACTCGGTCTGATGTATTTGGAGGTTTCATCAATGCGTTTTTTAAGGTCGGCCTTGAATTGTTTTTCCATTTGTTCGTGGCGTCCTTGGTCTTTTTCCTCCAAAATCTTATTATAATTTTCCAAAGAAAACTTGGAATCAATGGGAATCACCTTGTCTTTGACAAAAACTACGGCGTCCACGATTTCTCCGTCCTTAAATTTATACTGCATTTGATATTGATTGGGCGCAAAAACATTTTTTAAAAGCGTATCCAAAAAATATTCGCCTAAAATACCGCGTTGTTTGGGGTTTTTTAAAATATTTTCCAGGCTTTGCAATTGTTCGGCAAAACCAACCACTTGTTTGTTGGTATCGTCCAGTTTGGTTAATCTTTCCGTGACATCGCGGACTATTTTGGAGGTTTCGGAAAATTGACTTTGTATTTGTTTATGCAGATTACCTTGTTGATCGCTCATTGAACTGCGAATTTCTTTTAGTTGTTCTTGCAAAAGATTGATGGTTTGATTTTCCTTGACCGCTTTGTCCGACCGTTGTTTGGAGATAAAGTAGGCCAATACGGCAAAGCCGATAATTATAATTATTAATTCCAGGTATTGCATAGGTCTTTATTAATTTTTATCTATTATATTTTAGCACAGTTAAATAAAATGGGAAATTATTGATTCTTGGTTTAGCCAATTTATGATATTATAAGTATAGTCATTAACAACCTGGATTTTTAATCTTTACTAAAAAAAATATGAAAAACAAATACGCAGAGTTTAGAGAAAAAACACAAGACAAAAAATTACTGGCGGCCGCAGATTGCGTGGTGCTAAAATTGGTTGACAACAGAATTAAAGTTCTTTTGGTCAAAAGAAAAAAGGAGCCTAAAAAAGGCGGTTGGGCTTTGCCCGGAGGCTTTTTGGAAAAAAATGAAGACTTGGAAGGTTGTGCCAAGCGAGAGCTTTGGGAAGAAACCGGTTTGAAAAAAGCGAATTATAATTATTTTGGTCTAGTGGGGGTTTTTAGTTCACCGCGTCGTGATCCGCGAGCCAGAGTAATCAGTAGTGCTTATTTGGTTTTATTGGGCAAAGAAAAAAAGCAGAAACTAAAAGCCGGTACAGACGCCACAGAAGCTAAATGGTTTTCTTGGGATAATTTGCCGGAACTTAGTTTTGGTTCGGCTCACAAGCGTATTTTAAAAGTAGCCAAAATTAAATTGATTGAAAAGATTCAAACTACCAATTTGATTTTTGCTTTTTTGTCCGAGGAATTTACCCTTGGCTGTTTGCAAAAAACATACCAAATTGTTGGAGCGGGAGCGGTTAATCAGGCTGATTTTAAAAAAAGTATTTTGTTCAAAAAAATGATAAAACCGGGAAAAGGTTTAAAATATCAAGCTAGAGATTCATATAAAATAAAAAACAATAAATTGAAAATGGTTTGTAAAATCGTTTAATTTTAAAAATAAAAAATTAATCTATGTTCAATCCTGAAAAAGATCGGCAGGAGCCGTGGGAAAAATTAATAAGGGAAATTAAAACAGAATATGATTCAAAAAATTGGCCGGAGGTGGCGGTCAGGATCAGCTGGTTTACACAAATGCGTGCCAAAATAAATAATCGGGAAAATGGTCAAGAGATGTTTAATGAAATGCAAGGAAGGGAAAAGCAATTTGAAGAATTAAAGAAAAAATATGGGCAATTCAGCGATCAACAGTTGGAAAAAGTTATTGATTCTTTAAAAAAAGCTTAGAGCAAACTTTTTGTTTGATTTGACAAGTTTGGTCTGTTTTTGTAAGATTTAATGAAAATTTTGGGTTCGTTGAAAAAAAATAAGGAGGGGAAAAATGAACGAAAAACAAGATTCAGAAATGACCAAAGAAGAAGCCTATGCGATTATGTATTTGGGCAAGTCTAGTGTAGAAGTTTTAGAGCAAGTCGAGAGATACAATCTTAATATAGCTTCTTGCAAAAAAATGCCCATGGAGGGTACAATGGTGATGGCAGCGATGTCTTTTTACGAAGACGAAATTAGGGTTTCGATACCCGGTGCTTTTTCCAATGGCCTTTGGCGATCCGGAGAAAACGAGAAGCTTTTTACTTATTTTTTATCTGCCTTAGATGAATTGAAAGAAGTCGTCAAGGAGATAAAGATAGCGGGCCTTTCGGAGAGGATTAACCAGATTGTTTCTTCTCTTACTTTACAGGGAGAGTCAAGTGATTTGCTTTTAGAATTATCGGATATTTCCAAAGAGCTTGGTCAATTGGAGACTGAGAAAAAAATGAAAAAAAACAAGGAGGATAATCATGAGTAAAGAAAAACTTGATTCTTTTGAAAAAAGACAAGACAGGATTGAGTACCTTTTTGATAAGGCATGGAAGCTGATTGATAGTAACCAAACGAATGGTTTGCAGCTGTCTTATATCCTTGAAGAGTGGTTTAATTTGGACCGGAAAAATTGGGAGGATCGACCGGAGGATATAAAGTTTCACCATCTCCTTGCCCTTTTCAATGCCGACTCAAGGTATGAGGAGCAGAGAAGCGGGCAAATTCTTATCTTGATGGATGACGAAGGTGGTGACATTCTTCTTGGTGTTCCCGGAATGGGTAGGAACGTGAATTAAGAATCCGGAAAATGGCGAGTCAGGTCATGGCCGGATCTTTCTAACTTTTTGCACTCGGCGAAACAAAAGCTTAGGCAAAAAACTCGGATGATTGACAAATCTCGTCGGCTTCGTGAGTTGAGAAAGCAGCGAGAGGCGATGCTTAAAGAGTTGGGAGAAAAGGGTCAACGCTTGGATGAGATAAGCAGAGAACTTGCTGAATTTGACCAAAAGGTTAAAGGCGAAGAACCGGAAAGAGAAGACCCGGATCTTGAGCAATTGAAAGACGAACGCTGGGTAAACGAGCCAAAGCCGGAAAAAAAGAGCTAAAGAGGAGAGAAGTTGATCTCCTTGGCAGAAAATTCGGGTAAAGTTCAAGCTCAACCGTTGCATTCGGCGGTTGAGCTTTTTTATCTTTTTTATATTGACTGCTTGGCGATTGTTTGTTATAATGTGGTTTGTGATGACAGTATTGGTTATGTTTAACTGTGCGTTTGTGATAGGTGCGATGCTTGCCGTGAACCGGAGCAAAGCGACTGGTTCATGGGTGGAATTTGGTAATAAAACGGAAAAGCACCTTTTGAATTATTAATTGCGCACTTATCATGGGCGGGTGCTTGCCGTGAACCGGAGCAAAGCGACTGGTTCATGGGTGGAATTTGGTAATAAAACGGAAAAGCACCTTTTGAATTATTAATTGCGCACTTATCATGGGCGGGTGGTGGAATTTGGTAGACACGCTTGGTTTAGGCCCAAGTGGCTTCGGCCGTGAAGGTTCAAGTCCTTTCCCGCCCACCATAAGTTCGTAATTTTTTTTACCTTAATTTGGTTAAAAAAATGCTTAATTGTTTTATCAACACAGATCGCTTGACAAATTTTTAAATTGCTTTATAATAGTTATCACATTAGAAATAGAACACATTTAAAATTTCCCACAAAAGTGTTTCGACTTGATTTTCTCTTGGGATGGACGGAAAATCAAGTCGGAATATTTTTAATTTTAAAAAGAATATTCAGTTCATTAACAATTGATTGTTATCAAGTCCAAAAATAATTATAATATTGCAAATTTCGTCAACAAAAAATAAGCAAACAAACAATAATATTGATATTATTGTGGTTATACGCTCAAGGGCGTATGGTGGATGCCTAGACACTAAAGGACGATGAAGGACGTAGCAGCCTGCGATAAGCTTCGGGGAGGTGGCAAGCAACCTTTGATCCGTAGATTTCCGAATGGGGGAACCCAATCAAGAGAACCTTGATTATCGCTATTTGAATACATAGAATAGTGGAAGAAGACCCGGGGAAGTGAAACATCTCAGTACCCGGAGGAAAGGAAAATAATAATGATTCCCTTAGTAGCGGCGAGCGAAAGGGGATCAGCCCAAACCTATTAAACCTTGCTGTTTTGTGATTTTTCCGCTTCGGCGGAGATTGAATTGACAGCTCAAGGCGGTCGGGCCATATGTTTAGTAGGTGTTGTGAGATAACCTGTGTGTGAACTGACCATAGCAAGCGGATTTGAACAATTTTTAGTTAAAAGAGCTGGAAAGCTCTGCCATAGAAGGTGATAGCCCTGTAAGCGAAAGAAATTGTTCTGCCGTAGGTTATTCTCGAGTACTACAGGTCTCGTGAAACCCTGTAGGAATCTGCCGGGACTATCCGGCAAGGCTAAATACCTTTAGTGATCGATAGTGAACTAGTACCGTGAGGGAAAGGTGAAAAGCACCCCGGTTAGGGGGATGAAATAGTATCTGAAACCATATGCTTACAACGAGTCAGAGCTCTGCTTCGGCAGGGTGATGGCGTTCCTGTTGCAGAATGAGCCAATGAGTTTGTGTATGTTGCAAGTTTAAGTCCGTGAAGGACGAAGGCACAGTGAAAGCAAGGGTTAACTGCCCGTTAGCAGCATGTACAAGACCCGAAACCGAGTGATCTAGCCGTGGCCAGGGTGAAGCTTCGCGAAGGCGGAGTGGAGGCCCGAACCCACTCATCGTTCAACATGAGGGGATGAGCTGCGGTTAGCGGAGAAATTCCAATCGAACTCGGTAATAGCTGGTATTCTCCGAAACAGTTTTAGGACTGGCCTCCGGTGTTCCTCTTGGGGGTAGAGCACTGGTTGGGGGCGGATGGGAAACCTACTGTCTCCAAACAAACTCCGAATACCAAGAGTCAAAAACCGGGGAGTTAGACTATGGGGGCTAAGCTCCATCAGTCGAAAGGGAAACAGCCCAGATCGCAATCTAAGGTCCCTAAATCTTTCCGTTTAATCGGAATCCGCCTTTTGGCGGAAGGTTAAGTGTAAAAGGTGGTGAGATGACTTATACAACTAGGAGGTTGGCTTAGAAGCAGCCATCCTTTAAAGAAAGCGTAACAGCTCACTGGT
>CAZPBK010000015.1:0-1347 GCA_964584985.1 uncultured Gammaproteobacteria bacterium
CCTTGCCTGTGGACATGGTAGACATACAATTGAAATAAAAAAAAGGGGCTTTAATGTAAATGGATTGGATTTTTCAGATTATTTATTAAATATCGCGAGGGATTTAGCAAAAAAAGAAAATTTACAAATAGAATTTTATAACCAAAACATTCATAATATCAACCTTAAAAAAGCGAAGTATAATAAAATTTTTTTGTTTTTTTCTGAATTTGGTCTTTTTGATGCTAATAAGGTATTAAAAAATGTTTCAAAAGTTCTAAAAACAAATGGATTATTCTTGTTGGATTGTGATAATGTATTTCGTTTAATTCAATATTTAACAAAACACCATAAAACTCCGTATAAATTTGATTTTACCAATATGGAGCTTAAGGAAAAACAAAAAAATAGCCATGGAGTTAGATATTATATTGTTCCAGAACTTAAAACTCTATTCCAAAATAATGGACTTAAAGTAATGTCAATTTATGGTAATTATGTAAAAGAAAGTTTAGATATTAACAGTAAACGAATTATTTTAATTGGTAAAAAAATAAAAAATAGCCCCAAATAATGTTTTGCTTCGCAAAACAAAAACTTTTAATTACATCCGATAACCAATTATATCACCGTCAAATAAACTCTACGAATGAATTATAACTTTGCAGCCTCCCCTTTTAATGTAATAATATTGTTCAAATAACCCCTTCTAGCTTTTCAATTATGGTAAGTGAATATAAAGCAAAAAAATTCGTAAAATCACAACGAAGTCTTCATTTGTATAAAAAAACCCAAAAGGCTTTTATCGATGTGTTGAAAAATTTCTCTGATGAGGAATTTAACCTGGCAACAAAGAATCTTATTTTAATGGTTTTACATGAAGGTGCCTTGGGTCAAGTTATGCATTTCCCATCATCTGATAAATTTTGTATTATGCAGTTAACCATTCCCAAGTCCATGCCTATACAAGTAATGAGATATGTAATAGCTCATGAATTTGGACATGTTATGCAAGGTAAAAACTGGAAGAAAAGCAATGGTTATGAATTGGAAAAGGAGGCAGATTCTTGGGCAAAAAAATGGGACTATCCATTAAATAAGACCTATAAAAAGTGGATGGATACGGATAGATTAATAAAAGGCAACTATCGATCTGAAGAATAACTTTGCGGGGTTCAGCTTAGATGATCTTTAAAGTTTTCATTTCAAGACAAAAATAACAAAGCATAAAGGGCTCACTCCCCTTGCAAATCCAGAAAAATTTTCATTTATCAAAAACTTTAATCCAAAAAATATAAGTTTCTTTGACCTGTTTAAATCTGATAAAAAAAATAAGATTATTACATCATATAACACGGCATATCTGGT
>CAZPBK010000015.1:1447-17714 GCA_964584985.1 uncultured Gammaproteobacteria bacterium
CCTTCACCCATATTTGCCTCCGCTACGCTACGGCAAACATCAAATATGCCGAAACATTGTGCGAAATAATGAAAAGTTTTAAAATTTCTTTCAGAAATTTATGTTCGCAATTTTTATTTTTAAACGCAATTATGATGAAAACAAAAATAGACATCTTTAATTTTGAAAAATACTTTAGCTTATTCACAGATTTAGTTGAAGCAAAAAGTAAAACAAAATTTATTTCGTTCCCGGCAAATAGATATACAGAAGAAAATGAAGGCTATAAAGATGAAATCTATGAAAGGGCTCGTAATAATCTTCAATTTTGGAGATGGGAGAAAGAAAATATTGGGACAGGAAAAATTATAGCAAAGGTTATTTCTGCAATTAAGCTAGAAAATAATGAGAACAATCTTGTAGATTGGAGGCTAACATCAAAATTTGAAGATAAGACAAAAAATAAAGAGGAAGTTTATAATTATGAAAAAGCATTTTTTGACTTTTTTTATGATTTAGAATTAGAACAAAAATCATTCAATATTTTTGTTGAGTACTTTGGTAAAAATTATCCTCTTATCGCTTACTTCTTTTTTATAAAAGACAAGGCACAATATATGCCAATTAGCCCTAGCAATTTTGATGTTGCTTTTGAAAAACTGGGAATTAAAAATTTTAAAACAAGTTATCAATGTTCATGGGATAATTATGCACAATATAATAAATTATTAAATCAGGTCAGAGAGCTATTAATAGATAGAAAAATAAAAGATGTTTCTTTATTAAACGCTCATTCATTTGTATGGATTATTTCTGATATTGAGAAGGAATTAAATAAAATTGGCATTTCTGATGATAAGAGAATAAAGACTATTGCTAAATATCAAAAATTAGAAAACAAGGATAAAGAAACTGTAATTAAAGCAAGGATTGGACAAGGTATTTTTAGAGATTGGCTTATTGAATATTGGAAAAAATGCAGTGTCACTAACTGTACTAAAGTTGATATTTTAATTGCCTCACATATAAAACCGTGGAAAGATTGTGATAATCAAGAAGCTATCGATGTTTATAATGGTTTATTACTAACACCAAATATTGATAAATTATTTGATAAAGGTTTAATTTCATTTTCTGATACTGGAGAAATGATGATTTCATCTCAATTAGATAATGCAGATGTTGCAGCTCTTGGAATACAACCAGATATGAAGCTAAATAAAATTAAAGATGAGCATTTGAGATATCTTGATTATCACAAAAAAAGGATATTTAAAAAATAAAATTTGCGAACATATTTTGCTATCGCAAAATAAAAACTTTTCATTACATCGTACAATAGTGTGTATCTGACTACGGCTTTCTCCATACTTCCGAAAGCCTTCACCCAAATTTTGCAAAAAACAAGTAGCTTTTCAAAGTGATTTTTGCGAAACTTCTCATACACGAAAACGCTATACGCAATTCAAAAAATATTTTTCTAACGGACAATAAAGAATGATAGGCCTTCAAAAGGAAAGACCTTTATTTTTTTATTAAAAAGGGCGTCAGCTGTGTAGCCAACGCCTAACAAAGACAAATAATAATCCTTTACCGATTACGGTGTTCAGGTACTAATGTTCCCGGTTCAAGATCCTCTTCGTATATTCTTATTACCTCTCCCCCGCATTTCGGACATCTCCTGATAATACTTGAATTCGCTTGAAAAACCATTCTAATAAAAGTATACAAATAACCACAACGATCACATTTCCGAAAAGCTCTTTCCATTTATTTCCTCCTTCAAAGTCGGTAAAAAAATTTCTCCGCAAATACGAAATACATCTAATCACATTGCCATTTCTTTGGCAACTGTAAGCGTGATATAGGCAGCCGCCAAAAGAACAACAGACCAAAATGATCTCCGGTAGGCCTTTGTTTTTTTACCGTCTGAAAATTCCACGGAAGCTATGACTTGTTGAAAAAAGGCAATGAGAACAAAAATCATTGATATTAATTGAATGATAATTGACATTTCGGATCTCCTCCCTTGCTTTGTAAAAGAACAAATCCTCGCAACAGCGAAAAACCGTCCTTTTGTTAAAAAACCAATTTCTCAACTATTAATGCTTTATATTACGATACAAAAGCTAAGATGTCAAGACACTGTACGATTGCCGAAATAAAGTTACATCTTGGGAATACGCCGGTGATAATAAGTGTATGAGATAGATTTCAGGATTATTTATTATCCACAAATTATTTTATCCTATTTTTATGTCTTTTTTGGGCAATTATAGCTTGAACTCGAATTCAAGTTTTTATTTTAATCGTATTTTGCCAAAAACCACAAAACTACTCCAAGGGCACTGAGAGTAGTTTTGTTTTTATTTTTCTCCCCTCCGTAAACTGCGGAATTCCAAATTGTATTTTTATTTTTTGATCTTTCTTTTAACTATTGCTTCATAAATCCGTCTAATCTTGGACTTTCCTCCGTAAGAAGCTAATTGTTCAAACAATATGGCCCAAGCACCAAGTTGAAAAGTGGTCCACCAAGCACCAATAAAAACGCTTAAAATAATCAATACTGTCACTATACAAATAGCCAAAACCATGGAAAGCGCCCCACCGCCTCCGGCAAACAAAATATATAAAACTAAGAACGGCGACAAAAGAAACAAGGCACCAATTATAATAGCCAACACCACCAAAAAATTCATAATAAACAAAAGCAAACCCATTTCCAGGTTAAGCAAAACATTGCTTTTGAAAAGGTGCCAAGCCGATTTCAAAGCGGCAAAAGTCTTTTTTTCGCGCAAAACAATAAAAGCGGTTCCGTAGATAGTTAAAAAATAAATGATAATTCCCAAGATTATAAAGATTATAAAGAACAAAGTGTAAAAAAATATATTCATGGCATGGCTGGCAAAGATAACCAAAGAAACAATAAAAGATAAAAGCAATAAAAAGCCGAACAAAATTATCTTGGTGATAACATTTAATTCCAAAATCGGCCAAAAATGTTTAACGCCATGTTTAAAAGATTGCTTCAAACCGGTTTTTTTGCCTTGATCAATATCAACCACCCCTTTGATCACCGCACCCTGAGAAATTACCGCCAAAGTGATAAAAATCGCAAAAATACTTAACCCCAAAAGCATAACAAAAAGTCCCCAGCCAAACGCGGCTGCATCCGACTGCCACAAAGTGGTTAGATTTGACCAAGAAACCATACCCAACACTCCACTTTGGGAGTATTCATAAAAAGTATGAAAAACTGACCGGCCTTCAGAAATATTATTAAATCCTCTGAGCAAAGCTTCATAAACACTGCCATTGCCCAAAAAAGCGGCAAAAAATCCCACTACCCAAAGCCACTTGTTTTTAAAACTAATCTTAAAAATTCTTTTAAAAATTTGTCTGTAAAAACCCATAAATTTTTAATTAAAAATAATATACCAATCACACGGCCAAAGCCGTTAACCATATTTTCTTTCATATTAATTATATCATATTTTTGCTTTTTATGAAAAATATTGTCAACTTAATTATCAACAAAAAAAAAACAGACCGTGGTTATAGGCCTGTTTTTTTTATTTTAAGTTTAAATCAACTTATTGATCTGCTTGCTTATCGTTGGTCTGCTCCTTGTTCTTATTAGTCAAATCGTTTTGTTTTTTTTCTTGATCTTCCTTGTGTTCAGTTTTTTTTGTTTCGTCTTTTAATTCTTTTCCTTTTATTATAGCTTCAAATTGTTTTTTCTCAATGGTTTCTCTTTGTAATAGATCCTTAACCAATCTATCCATAGCCGGCTTATTTTCTTTGATTACTCTTTTAGCTGTATCCGCCGCTTGACTAATTAATTTTTCAATCTCCTGATCAATAATCTCCGCCTTTTTTTCTGAATAATTTTTATGATCTTTGATGTCTTTTCCTAAGAAAACCATATTATCCTGTTCTCCATAAGTTCTCGGGGCCATTCCTTCGGCCATGCCATATTGAGTGATCAAGTTTTTAGCTAATTCCGTAGCTCGCTGAAGATCATTGGAAGCGCCGGTAGTCACTTCACCGAATTCCATTTTTTCTGCAGTATATCCGGCCAAGAAAACAGCCAAATTATCAATATATTCTGATCTTTTATGCAAATACTTGTCTCTCTCCGGCAAATTCATGGTATAGCCGGCCGCTCGTCCGCGAGAAATAATGGAAACCTTGTGAACCGGATCAGCCTGCGGTAAAAAATGGGAAACCAAAGCATGACCGGCCTCATGAACAGCAATGGTTCTTTTTTCCTCTTTAGATAAAACATGACTTTTTCTTTCCGGTCCGAGCATTACTTTTTCTATACTTTCCAATAAATGTTTTTGCGAAACTTTTCTTTTATCTTTCCGAGCCGCTAAAATAGCTGCTTCATTGAACAAATTTTCTAAATCCGCACCGGAAAAACCCGGGGTTCTTTCCGCCACTGATCGCAAATCAACATCTTCAGCCAGGGGCTTTTTCTTGGAATGAACTTTTAATATTGCTTGCCTGGCATCAATATCCGGCATATCCAAAATAATTCTTCGGTCAAATCTTCCCGGTCGCAAAAGAGCGGGATCCAAAACATCAGGTCGATTGGTAGCGGCCATAACAATCACATTGGTATGCGGATCAAAACCGTCCATTTCCACCAAAATTTGGTTTAAAGTTTGTTCTCTTTCATCATGAGATCCGCCCAAACCGGCACCACGCTGGCGTCCGACCGCATCAATCTCATCTATAAAAATAATACAAGGCGCGCTTTTTTTGGCTTTTACAAAAAGATCTCTTACTCGGGAAGCACCAACGCCAACGAACATTTCCACGAATTCAGATCCGGAAATGGAGAAAAACGGCACTTCGGCTTCTCCGGCCACCGCTTTGGCCAAAAGGGTTTTTCCGGTTCCCGGTGACCCCATTAATAAAACGCCTTTGGGGATCTTAGCTCCAAGTGAAGTAAATTTTTTCGGTTGTTTTAGAAAATCCACCACCTCCAAAAGTTCCTCTTTAGCTTCTTTTACACCGGCTACATTTTTAAAAGTGATTTTCTTTTTTTTATCATCTTTTTTTATTTGTCTAGCCTTGCTTTGACCGAAACTCATAGCTTTATTATTGGCTCCCTGCATTTGTCTTCCCATAAACCAAATAAAACCAACAATCAATAAAAACGGCAAAAGAAAAGGTAATAAACTGGACATCCAGTATTTAAAACCGCTTTGTTCTTTTATTTCCAAAGAAAAACTTTGAAGCGCTTCCTTTTTAATATCAAAATTATCCAATAATTCAGTTAAAGATTGGCCAGGTTCTTTTTTTAATCGTTGCTTAGTACCGTCGGTCAAAGTTAATTTAAGTACATCCCCTTCTACATCTACTTTTTGAACCTTTTTATTTTCTATTTCTTCAACCATTTTTTGTATGTTAATGTCTTTCACTTCTTCAGAACTGACATTATACAAACTAAAAATACTGGCTATAAATAAAAACACCAAGACAAAAACCAAAAGATTTTTAAATAAACTGTTTTTTAACATATTGTGAAGAATTTAGCTGGAATAATTTATTGTCTTTTTTATTCTTTGGAACTTTTATCTTCATTTTCTTCTTTTTTCTCCTCTGCTTCTTTACTCTCGTCTTCTTCTTTTTCTTCCTTACCCTCTTCTTTTTCTTCAACCTCTTCACTTTTTTCTTCTTCCGGGTCTTCAATAATACCGTGCTTTTGATAACCCGTTCCGGCCGGAATAAGGCGCCCGATAATTACATTTTCCTTTAATCCTTGCAAAGGATCTATTTTTCCGGTAACTGCGGCATTGATCAAAACCTTGGCGGTTTCTTGAAAAGAAGCAGCTGATAAAAAGCTGTCGGTGGAAAGAGAAATTTTGGATATGCCCAAAAAGATTTCTTCGCCTTTAGCGGCTTTTTCTTTGGCAGACAAATTTTCATTTGTTTCTTCAAAAGTGGCCTTTTCCACGACTTCACCTTCTAAAAGATCAGTATCGCCGCTGTCAATAATATAAGTTCTGGAAAACATCTGTCGGGCGATAAGCTCAACATGTTTATCGTTCAATTTTTGACCTTGAGAAGAATAAATGTATTGAATTTCCTTCAAAATATATTCCTGTACCGCTTCTCGGCCGGAAATCTTATAAAGTTGTGACAAATCCAAGCTTCCTTCGGTCAGTTGAGTGCCTTTTTTAACATAATCACCGTGCTTAACCCACAAAGTGGTACCCGGAGGTATCATATATTCTTTTACGCTTTCAATCTTGGAAATAATTTTTAACTTGTCGTCTTCAATTTTCACTTGGCCGTTATTTTTGGCCTTGATCTTTTTCTTGTTGTCATCCAAATACAAAACTTGTTTGGCTTCTACCAGTTCATCTTGTTTAACCTTTAGTTTAAATTCTTTTTTAATATTATAAACATCTTCGGTTTCTTCGGTATAATTTATTTTCAAAACCCTTTGTCCATAGGAAGTCTTGGCCACAATTTTACCTTTTGGTCCTTCAATGGTTCTGGCCTTTTCTTCCAAAGAAACCACACCGTCAAATTCGGCAATCAAAGCCTTTTTCTTGGGTTTTCTGGCTTCAAAAATCTCTTCCACCCGAGGCAAACCTTGGGTAATATCAGCACCGGCCACACCACCTTTATGAAAAGTTCTCATAGTCAGTTGGGTACCCGGCTCACCAATACTTTGTGCGGCCACGATTCCTACCGATGTTCCTTCTTTTACCGGCTCGTTAAAAGCCAAATCATAACCATAGCATTTTCTACATACTCCGCGACGCATTTTACAAGACATAACCGATCTGATTTTAACTTCCTTGATATCAAGATCGACCATTTTTCTGGATATTTCCTGAGTAATTAATTCTCCGGTCTTTACCATTACTCGACCGGTTTTAGGATTTTTAACCGGATCAATCACATAGCGACCAACTATTCTTTCAATAAAATCAACACCAAGTCTATCACATTCTTTTTTGTTTATGATACGCCCAACAGTGTCCCCACAATCATCTCCGCGTACAATTACATCCTGAGCCACATCAACTAAACGACGAGTCAAATAACCGGCATTGGCCGTACGCAAGGCGGTATCGGATAATCCTTTTCTGGTACCGTGAGAAGAAATATAATATTCCAAAGTGGAAAACCCTTCCTTAAAACTGGCCGTAACCGGCAATTCAATGATCTGACCGGCCGGATTGGTTACTTGTCCTTTCATACCCAACATCTGAGCCAACTGCCCCCAAGAACCGCGAGCTCCGGAATCAATCATAGTATGAACCGGCCCTTCTTCATTTAAAACTCCTTGACTTAATTTAGTCACTTCGTCTTTGGTTCTGGTCCAAATCTCCACTACCTTACTATAGCGTTCATCATCGGTTAAAAGACCTTCTTCAAATTGGGTTTGCACTTCTTCTACTTCTTTAAGTGCTTTTTGAATAAGTTTGTCTTTACCCTGAACCTCGGGCAAATCAGACATGCCCCAGGAATAACCGGCTTTGGTCAATTGTTTAAATCCGAAATCTTTTATATTATCCAAAACTTCGGTGGTTTTTTCAAATCCGTAAAATTCCAAACATAGCTGAACAATCTTGGCCATTTTCTTTTTATCAATCTTTTCATTATAAAAAGGTAATTTTTCCGGCAAAAGATTATTAAACAAAATCCTTCCCAATGTAGTTTCAAGAATATCCTCTTTTACCTTGGGTGCCAAAGACTCATCAGCATTAACTTTAATTTTCAAAGGTCGTCGTAAATTAATCTTTCGCAAATCATAACTTAATTTAGCTTCGGACAATCCGGAAAATATTTTAATCGGCAGATCTTTTTGTCTTTCATCAATAGAAGTCACATAATATGCACCCCAAACCATATCCATGGACGGAGTAACCACTGAATTTCCAGTAGCCGGTTTTAAAAGATTGGTACTGGAAAGCATCAATTCCCTGGCTTCTTTTTTGGCTTCCTCAGTCAAAGGCACATGCACGGCCATTTGGTCACCATCAAAGTCGGCGTTAAAAGCCGAACAAACCAAAGGATGAAGCTGGATGGCTCTTCCCTCAATCAAAACAGGTTGAAAAGCCTGAATACCCAGACGATGCAAAGTCGGTGCACGATTTAGCATTACATTGGCGCCTTCAACTATTCCTTCTAAAATATCCCAAACTTCCGGGCGATCAGCCTCGATAAAACGGTTAGCGCTTCTAATATTGTGTACATATTCTCTTTTAATTAATTTGCTTATAACAAAAGGTTTAAACAACTCCAAGGCCATTTTTTTGGGAATACCACATTGATATAAGGCCAATTTGGGTCCAACCACAATCACACTTCGACCCGAATAATCAATTCTTTTACCCAAAAGATTTTGTCTGAATCTTCCTCTTTTTCCTTTTAGATAATCAGCAATTGATTTTAATTTTCTTTTTTGTCCGGTGGAAGCGGTAGTAGTCTTGCTTTGTCTGGCCGAATTGTCAATCAAAGCGTCAACCGCTTCTTGTAACATTCTTTTTTCATTGCGAATAATAACCTCCGGAGCGTTCAAATCCATTAATCTTTTTAAACGGTTGTTTCGGGAAATAACACGACGGTACAAATCATTCAAGTCAGAAGTGGCATATCTGCCTCCGTCCAACGGAACCATGGGACGCAAATCCGGCGGTATTACCGGAATCACGCTCAATACCATATGCTCCGGCCGAATATCATTTCTTTTTAAACTTTTTAACAATTTTATTCTATTTACCAGTTTTTTTCTTTTTATCCCTTTACCTTTTTCCAAGCCTTTTTCCAACTCGACGATTCTTTCACCCAAATCAATTCTTTCCAACATTTGTCTCACAGCTTCGGCACCTATGCCGGCCTCAAAAACATGACCGTACTTTAAGGAAAGATCATGATACTCTATTTCACTGATTATTTTCAAAGGTTTTAATTCTTTAAGTTCTTTTTCAGTTTCCTTAAAGTCTTCTTCCAGTTCGGTTAAATCTTTTTCTTTTTCTTCCTCTGTCTGCTTGATTAGCTTTTTCCGCTCCCCTTCTTTCATTTCTTTATTGTCAACTATCATCTTACTTTTCTGTGCATACTGAGCAGTCAGGCTTTTTTGTTTGGATTTGTATTCCTTTTTCAGATTTTCCATTTCCCGGCTTTTCAAATCTTCGTCCACATCAGTAACAATAAAACTGGCAAAATAAATAACCCTTTCCAGTTTTTGGATGGACAAATCCAAAATCAGGCCAACCTTGGAAGGAACACCTCTTAAAAACCAAATGTGAGAAGCCGGTACCGCCAACTCAATATGTCCCATACGCTGGCGTCGTACTACTGAACGAGTGACCTCCACTCCGCATTTATCACAAATTATTCCCTTGTACCTGATTTTTTTATACTTGCCGCAAGCACATTCCCAATCCTTGGTAGGGCCGAATATTTTTTCACAAAACAATCCGTCCCTTTCCGGTTTTTGAGTACGATAATTTATTGTTTCCGGCTTGGTGACTTCTCCATGCGACCAGCTTTTCACATCATCAGGTGAAGCCAATTTAAGCTTGATGGCATTGAAGTCGTTTATTTTAAGGCTTTCTAATCCCATACTTATTTTATGTTATATTAATTAATTATTTTTTCTTTTTGTCTTTTACCAAACCGCTTTCATCCACAACGACTTTTTCACCGTCTTTAAGTAATTCCACATCCAAACACAACCCCTTAAGCTCCCTGATCAAAACATTAAAGGATTCGGGAACATTTAATCTTCTTATCGGATCACCTTTAATAATGGATTCATAAGCCTTGGCTCTTCCCAAAACATCATCGGATTTAATGGTTAAAATCTCTTGCAAGGTATGAGCCGCTCCATAACCTTCCAAGGCCCAAACTTCCATCTCTCCGAATCTTTGTCCGCCGAATTGAGCTTTTCCTCCAAGAGGTTGTTGAGTAATCAAGGAGTAAGGTCCGATTGAGCGTTGGTGAAGCTTATCTTCTATCATGTGATTTAATTTCAACATATAGTTATAACCTACCGTAATCTTATGATCAAAAGGTTCACCGGTTTTTCCATTATACAAAATCAACTGTCCGTCAGCCGAATAACCGGCCTTTTCCAATTCTTCTCTTATCACTTTTTCCGGAATACCGTTAAATACGGGCGTAGCCGCTTTATAATTAAGTTTATCGGCTGCCAAGCCCAAATGAGTTTCTAAAATTTGTCCCAAATTCATACGGGAAGCAAGTCCCAAAGGAGTTAAAATAATATCTATCGGGGTTCCGTCCTCCATAAAAGGCATATCAGCCACCGGCACTATTTTGGAAATCACGCCTTTGTTTCCGTGACGACCGGCCAATTTATCTCCCACTTGTATTTTTCTCAAATTAGCAATGGTTATTTGTATTGATTTGGTAACTCCGGGGGAAAGCTTATCTCCGTTTTCTTGAGAAAATATTTTAACATCAACAACTTTTCCATGTTCCCCGTGTTCCAAACGAAGAGAAGTATCTCTGACATCTCTGGCCTTTTCACCAAATATAGCTTTTAATAACTTTTCCTCGGCTGATAATTCGGTTTCACCTTTTGGAGTGATTTTCCCAACCAAAATATCACCTGATTTCACCGTAGCCCCGATCCGCACAATGCCTTCGGCGTCCAAGTTCTTTAATTTCTCTTCACTTATATTTGGGATATCAGATGTTACCACTTCAGACCCCAGTTTGGTATCGCGAACATCCACCATGTAATTTTCAATATGCACGGAAGAGTATCGATCATCATGAACCAATTTTTCAGAAATAATAATGGCATCCTCATAATTATATCCTTCCCAGGTCATATAAGCGACCAAAACATTCTGTCCCAAAGCCAATTCACCCTGATCAATGGACGGACCGTCGGCCAAAACATCGCCTTTTTTTACTTTTGCGCCCACATCAATAACCGGTCTTTGATTTATACTGGTGGAAGCGTTTGAACAATCGTATTTGGTTAAATTAAAGGTATATAATTTTCCTTTTTTGGTGGTCATTTCTATTTTATCTCCTTGCACGGTAATAACTTCTCCGTCTTCCGGAGCCAAAATACAATGACCGGAATCTCTGGCGGCGATTTTTTCCATCCCGGTTCCCACAATCGGAGAATCGGGTTTTACGCAAGGAACAGCTTGTCGTTGCATATTTGTGCCCATCAAGGCTCGCACCGCATCATCATGCTCCAAAAAGGGAATAAGCGAAGTGGCCACACTGACAATTTGATTGGAAGAAACATCCATGTAATCGGCTTTATAAACATAATCCATACTCGGATGGCCGTAATATCTAAGATCCACTTTTTCCTCCATAAAAGAACCTTCTTTGGCATCAAGGCTCTTGCTAAAAGAAGTGGTGATGGATTTTTCTTCTTTCAAAGCGTTCAAATACTCAATCTCCTTTGTTAACCAGGTCTTAACATTATCTTTAATGTCTTGAGCCGGCACCGGACTTTGATCCAAATCAATTCCGCGAACTTCTTGTCCTTTTTTGAATAAAACTTTTCCGGTGTTAGGATCTTTTATATCTTTTGTCACTTTATGTTTTATAATAAAGTACGGAGTTTCTATAAATCCGTAATCATTAATCTTGGAATAAGTAGCCAAATGTCCAACCAATCCGATATTTGGTCCCTCGGGTGTAGCGATTGGACAAATTCTTCCATAGTGGGTGGTATGCACATCACGAACTTCAAAACCGGCTCGTTCTCTGGACAAACCACCGGGCCCCATGGCCGAAATCCTTCTTTTATGTTCCAGTTCGGACATTGGATTGGTTTGATCCATAAATTGAGAAAGCTGAGAAGACATAAAAAACTCCCGAACAACTCCAATTACCGGACGAGCGTTAATCAATTTTGATGAAGTTAAAGTTGTCGGATCCATAGTACTCATACGATCTTTAACTATTCTCTCCATTCTGGCCAAACCGACTCGGAATTTATTTTGAATCAATTCGCCAATAGCTCTGATACGACGATTGCCCAAGTGATCAATATCATCAGCGGTTTCTTGAGTAATATTCAATCTGATAATTTCTTTTAACACATTTACCAAGTCTTCAACCTTTAACACTCTATGCTCTTCGTTCAATTTATAATCAGTGGAAAATTTTTGGTTCATTTTATATCGTCCAACCTTGCCAAAATCATAACGATCAAAATTAAAAAACATGGCGTAAATCAATGATTTGGCATTATCAGCCGTCGCCATGTCTCCCGGTCTTATTCTTTTGTAAACCTCTATCAACCCCTCGTCTTGATTGGAGGCCGCGTCTTTTTCCAAAGTTGAATCAATAAATTTTATATCCGGATGATTATCAGCTCCTTTAAAAACCTCTTTTATTTCCTGTTCGCTTTCCATACCAAAAGCCCGTAAAAGAGAAGTGGCCGCCACTTTTCTTTTTCTGTCAATCTTTACCCAAATCACATTATTGTTGTCGGTTTCAAACTCCAACCAGGCGCCACGATTGGGAATAACTTTTGCTCCGTAAAAAACCCTGTTTTTTTCCTGCACATAGTTTGAAGTAAAAAACACTCCGGCCGATCGAATGATTTGCGAAACAATAACTCTTTCAATTCCGTTGACAATAAAAGTACCTCTGTCGGTCATCAAAGGAAAATCACCCAAAAAGATCTCTTGCGTATCTTTTTTCTTGGTCTTTGTATTATGCAATGTGGCGACAACTCTTAAAGGAGCTTCATAAGTAATATTCTTTTCCTTGCAAGTCACTTCATCAAACTTAGGTTCATCCAAATAGTGTTTTTCCAAAGACAGTTCCAAGCCTTTGTCGGAAACATCAATAATCGGAGACATCTCATGCAAAAGCTCATCCAAGCCTTCGCGTAAAAACCAATTATAAGAATTTTTTTGTACTTCAATCAGATCCGGAATTTGCATTTTATATGATTCTGTGAAGTATTTTCTTTGATTTTTTGAATTTTCCATAATAAAAGATTCCCCCTCCCGCGGGAGGACGGGGTTATATTATTTATTTAATTTTTTGTAGCTCTATTCCCTCTTTAAACATGTTTTTTTTTGAAACCTATTCCCCCGACGTCTGTCGATGGGTTAAGTTTTCTTGAGGGTTATGAAGATTATTCTTAAATATACTATCAAATTTTTTAACTTTCGTCAAGTGATTTTTACTGTGGACATAATAATACTATAATTTGTTTAATTTTACAAAAAAACCCGCGATAGTTACCACGGGTTCAAATTGTTGTATTTTTCGCTAAACTAATCCTCCGGCCGGGGAGTTCCTTTGCCGAGAACATACTTAAACCAATCCTGAAAATTGATTCCTTCCCAACCTCGGCTTTTACCGGGCTCAAACTCTTCGGGAAATATCCTGCTTACAACAAAAAAAGCGCGAATCCTTTTTCCGTTTTTTGTATTGTTAAACAAACATTCATCCCAGCAAATTTTTTTGCCGAGTCTCTTCATAATGCATCCTTTATTTTTATTCAATGCACATCCCTTATCTTGAAAAGCCGGTAAAAATTGTTTCAATTTTGGAAAATATTCAAAACCATAAAACGGACAAGCCGGTCTGGCTCGACGAAAAAAAGGAATTATTCTACTTTGTGACATTTTAACCTCCTTTATTAAAAAAGAACAAATCAATCTTCTTCATTGAATCTTACTCTTTTTTCAAGTTTTTGTAAAGATAAAAATCAAAAAACCGGGAAAATTCCCGACTTTTAATACCTAACAATTACCTCATTTTTACCTTTTTTTATCTTTGACTTGATTTAAAATTTCCTTAATCACTTGGCGATCGTCCCAGTCAATGTATTTTCCGTTTTTAACGGCCATTTTCTGCTCGGCTCCTTTGCCGGTTATTAAAACCAAGTCATCTTTATCAGCTAAGTTCAAGGCCTTGGCAATAGCCTTTTTTCTATCCAATATTTTGAATAAATTTTCACCCTCTTTTTTGCCAACCTGTTTGGCTCCGGTCGCCACTTGATTGATTATGTCCTGCGGATCTTCATCATAAGGATCTTCATTGGTCACAATAACAAAATCAGCATTTTTACCGGCCAAACGCCCCAAAACCGGACGACGATCCTTATCGCGTCCACCACCGCAAGAACCCAAAACATGAATTATTTTTTGATCCTCTCTATATTCGGTTAAAGTTTTTACCGCATTGTAAAGATTTTTCATGGAAGCAACTTCCGGAGCATAGTCAACCATTACCCAAAAATTCTGACCCTGATCAATAAACTCCATTCTTCCGGGAATTTTTTTTATTGACTCCAAGGACTTTTTTATTTTTTCAAGGCTTATCCCCTCTTCCAACCCAACGGCAATAGCCGGCAGGGCATTAGCCACATTGAATTCGCCCAAAATCCTTAAATTTATTTCCACCTCATTTAATTTAAAAATTGTTCCCGTCGGTGAGACCCTGAGATCTTTAGCAATTAATTCTCGATCAATTTTGGAATGATAGTATGAATGAATATCCTTGTTTTCTCTCAAATAAAAACCTACTTTTTTGTCGGCTTGAAATTGCAGAAAATACCCGGCTTGTTTATCCGCCAGATTAACAATGGAAACCTTGGGGATTTTAACCACCTTTCCTTGGTTGTCAACAGGCAATTCCTTGTTTTTTCGGTTTGATAAATGTTCAAAAAATTTACCTTTGGCTTTTTTATAATTTTCAAAACCGCCGTGGGCTTGCAAATGCTCGGGAGTCAAATTGGTAAAAACCGCATAATCAAAGTTTATTCCCAAATGCCGATGCTGTTTAACCCCTTCGGAAGAAACCTCTATGACCGCATATCGGCAACCGGCTTTAACCATTTTCCCCAACATTTTTTGCAACTGAAAACGACCCAACATAGTCATCTTTTTTTTGTTCAACCACTCTTTATCGCCAATTTTAAAACCAACAGTGGAACTGTAGCCGACCTTTTGCCCTGATGACCTTAAAATCCTGGATATAAAGTCAACAGTAGTGGACTTTCCGTTGGTGCCGGTCACTCCGACAACAATCAATTTTTCACTGGGACGACCAAAAACCAGAGCAGCCACAACCGCCAATGTTCGGTGATATAAATCCAAAATCTGTTTGGGAATTATTTTTTTTAGCAATCTCTTCATACCTATTCAGCATAGCTTTTTTTAAGCTTTTTTTCAACAAACCCCGAAAATACTGTAAGAAAAAAGGAGCCTTGTGAAGACTCCTTATTACAGGAAGCGAAAAATATCAAGCTTTGACTTGACCTTCCGGCTTTAGAAAAACCTTTTTCAGCTTACCTTCCAGCTTTTCGCAAAAAGTATCCAAAGGTTCCTCTATGTAGCCCCGCAAATTCTTTTTCCCCAGAAAAACCACCGTCTCACCGGCTAATCCTCCGGTCACACAGCCGACAACACAGGACAACATGGTGGGAACGACCAACATATTGGTAAATTGTCCATAGGCAAAGCCAACGCAAATGCCCAAAACAATGCCCACCACCAAGGCCATGTTTTCATGCCGACCAACAAATTCGCAAAACATCGCTACATAAAAAACCAAAAAGATAAAAGTCATCAGCACAAAAAACAGAAAAAGAAAAACAGAGACCAACGGCGCCAAGACCACTATTCCGGCCAAAGCCAACAAATAGGCGGATTTCTTTATTCTTCCTTGGATAATAAGTGAGGTGGCCTTTAAAAAAATCAGCCACACAAGCGAAAAAGTTACAAAAAAGGCCATAAACTGCAGAAAAGTAAGGCCTTCATCAGGAATAATGTTCTTAAAGATCAAAAAGTTACTCACAAAAAAAACAATAAGGCCAAGCCCTCCGGCCACAAACAAAGCCAAATCTTCCCGTTCGTCCCGATAAATTATCGGACTTTTTGATTTGGAAACACCACCAAGCGCTCGGACGATTGTTCCGAACATTTTCTTGGGAATTTGCCCATGAACTTTTTTGCACTGTTCAAAACGCGTGATCCAAAGACCGGTTTCCAGTCCAAAGAAAAGACCCAAAACCACGGCTAAAACAATCCAACCGAAAATCAGGTTCAAAAGATTCAACATCAAAATGCCCACAATCACTCCGGAACAGATACCCCACAACAACCTTTTTCTGCTCAAATCTTTTTCCTGTTCTATCATCTTATCCCTCCTCGGCTAAAGAAAAACTAAGGCAAAATTGCCAAAGAACAAAATCAAATTATACTTTAACAAAATAACCTTAATATGTCAACCGCAACAAGTAATGCACACACACATATATGGCGGTTTTCCGGTAAAATTATTAAACAAAAAA
>CAZPBK010000016.1:0-15567 GCA_964584985.1 uncultured Gammaproteobacteria bacterium
AGATTGGGCTCTTTTGTTTTTAAATAAAACTAACAACAAACAATTGTCATACTGAGCCTGCCGAAGTACGACAATTATTAAATCAACTTAAAAAAATTATACCCTACTCCGGTAAACCCCGCCAAGGCGGGGTAAACTCAAGATGACATAATTTTTTTATTATTTTTTTCGTTTGAAATAGCAATTAAATCATCAATTCGCCCTTTTACCAAGGCAATATTTTTACGCCTAGACCAACCTTTAATTTGTTTTTCCAAAGCAATCGCTTCATTAACATCATAAAATTCTTGAGAATAAACTAACTTAACAGGCCTTTTTTGTAAGTGTAACTTGTTTTGTTCAGTCCTATCTGATGACCAGACAAACGAGCTTCTAAATCATTTGTCATCCCAGTATAAAAACTTCCATCTGAGCATTCAATAATATATGTGTAATAGGTTTTTATGGAACTATTTAAAAGAAATATATGCCGTGCTTCGGCAAGCTCAGCATGACATATATTTCTTTGTGATTATTTTTTCTCTTCAAAATCAGCATCCTGAGTTTTATCTTGGTCAGAATTTTCTTTTTCATTGTCCGGCTTTTTGTTTTCCGATGCTTGCTCTTGCCCCTGAGTCTGCTGAGCTCCGCCTTGCGCCTGTTGCTGATTTTTATAAACAGCTTCGCCGGCTTTCATGGCAATTTGATTGATTTCTTCCAATTTCTTTTTAATATCTTCAATATCGTCACCGTCTTTGATCTTTTTAAGCTCTTCCACTTTGGCGCTTAAATCCTTTTTAACTTCTTCAGGGATTTTATCACCGGATTCTTTCATCATCTTTTCATTGGTGTAGCAAACAGTATCAGCCTGATTCTTAATCTCAATAGCCTCTTTCTTTTTCTTGTCTTCCTCAGCATTGGCCTCGGCTTCTTGAGTCATTTTTTCCACTTCTTCTTTGCTAAGACCGGAAGAAGCGGTAATGGTGATTTTCTGCTCTTTGCCCGTGCCTTTATCCTTGGCTGAAACATTTAAAATACCGTTAGCGTCAATATCAAATTTTACTTCAACCTGAGGCACGCCTCTTGGAGCCGGTGGAATTCCGTCCAAAATAAACCGACCCAAGGTTTTGTTGTCCGTGGCCATTTCTCTTTCACCTTGAAGAACATGGATTTCCACGGTTGACTGATTATCCGCAGCTGTGGAGAAAACCTGAGTTTTGGAAGCCGGAATAGTGGTATTTTTTTCAATCAATTTGGTCATCACTCCGCCAAGAGTCTCCAAACCCAGAGACAAAGGAGTCACATCAAGCAAAAGCACATCTTTTACATCTCCCTGCAAAACCCCGGCTTGAACAGCAGCGCCCATGGCCACCACTTCGTCGGGATTAACTCCAATATGCGGTTTTTTCTTGAAAAACTCTTCCACTTTTTTCTGCACCAAGGGCATTCTGGTCATTCCTCCCACCAAGATAATTTCTTCAATTTCTTCAACTTTATAGCCGGCATCATCCAAGGCTTTTTGACAAGGCTCCAAAGTCTTTTGTATCAACTCTCCAACCAATTCTTCCAATTTGGCTCGACTGACTTTTTTAACCAAATGAACGGGGTTACCTTCTTTGTCTTGCGCTATAAAAGGTTGATTTATTTCCGACTCCTGAGCCGTAGACAATTCAATTTTCACTTTTTCCGCCGCTTCTTTTACTCTTTGCAAAGCCATTTGATCTTTTGATAAATCAACTCCAGCTTCAGATTTAAATTCCTCAATCAACCAGTCAATAATTTTTTTATCAAAATCATCTCCGCCCAAATGAGTATCGCCGTTGGTTGATTTAACTTCCACCGTATCTTCGGAAACATCCAAAATGGAAATATCAAAAGTTCCGCCGCCAAGATCGTAAACAGCGATTTGCTGTCCTTTCTTTTTGTCAAAACCATAAGCCAAAGCCGCGGCCGTTGGCTCATTGATAATACGGCGAACTTTAAGTCCGGCGATTTCTCCGGCATCTTTGGTGGCCTGACGCTGAGAATCATTAAAATAAGCCGGAACGGTAATTACCGCTTCTTCGATTTTTTCACCGATCTTTTCCTCGGCATCGGTTTTTAATTTTTGTAAAATCATGGCTGAAACCTCCTGCGGGGTGTATTCTTTTTCTCCCATTTTCACTTTTACACCTTCGCCGGCTTGAACGATTTCATACGGCAAAGTATCTTTATCTCTCTGCACTTCATCGTCGCTGTAACGAAGTCCCATCAAACGCTTAATGGAAAAAACCGTATCAGCAGGATTGGTTACCGCCTGACGCTTAGCCGGCTGTCCGACCAATCTTTCTCCTGTTTTGGAAACGGCCACCACTGAAGGAGTGGTTCTGTTTCCCTCTTGATTTTCCAAGACTTTGGGCTGACCGCCCTCCATTACGGACATACAACTGTTGGTGGTTCCCAAATCAATTCCCAAAATTTTTGACATAATATAAATTTAAGAATTTTGAACATAAAAATAATTACTTATTTTTATGCTCTTGTCTTCTTTAATTAGTTTTTTATTTGATTTAATCTTTGCTTTATCCGGCTCCTCATACATAAAGGAGCCGTAAAAACAAACATTTTATAAAGCAATCCTTACTTTTTGTTTTTTTTCACTTTAATGTCAACTTTTTTGACTTTTTTCTCCGGTATTTTGGGCACTGAAACCTTTAGCAAGCCATCATCAAAAATCGCTGAAGCTTTATCTCCTTTGACATTTACCGGTAAAGGAATGTGGCGGGAAAAACTGCCCGAACGGGTTTCACGACGATAATAATTTTTATCCTCAACCTCGGACTTTTTCTCCATTTTGCCTTTTAAGCTGAGAATGTTGTCTTCCACGCTGATCTCCACCTTGTCCGGATCAATTCCCGGCAAAGGCGCTTCCACAATAACATTGTTGCCTTTTTCATAAATATCCACCGCCGGGGAAAAACCGATCGGAGCGTTTTCACCGCCCTCAAAAAATTTTTCCATTTCTCCAAACGGCTCCAAAAAGGGTCTCCATGGAATTAACATAATTTAGTTGCCGACAAAATCCATTGGCAAAATAATTTTTAAAACTTTATTTTACCAACGAAAAATTGACGGTATTAAGAAGTTTTACTGTTAACGATTACTTTGGCCGCTTGTATTACACGACCGTTTAATTTATAACCCGGACGCATTTCCTTAATTATCAGTCCTTCTTGTTTTTCTTGATCAAATCCTTGATCGTTTTCAACCGCTTCATGCAGTTCGGGGTCAAATCTTTGTCCGACCGTGGGTATATTTTCCACCCCGTTTTGTCTTAAAAAATCCTCCAATTGCTTTTTTATATAGGAAAATCCGGTGACCCAGGCACTATCCTTTTCTTGCTCCGGGATTTGGTTAAAAGCGGATTTAAAATTATCCATAATCGGCAAAAGCGCCATAATTAAATTGGCGTTGGCAAATTGCACATATTCTTTTTTCTTTTTGCCAAATTCTTTTTGCAGATTTTGATAATCAGCCTGAGCTCTTTTCCATCCGGATAAATATTCCCGACATTTAACTTTCAGGTCTTGTTCTTTATCATCGCCTTTTTGTTTTTTTAAATATTCATCAACCATTTTTCTGGTCTCATCCAAATAAAATAAAGAATAGTATTTATCATAAAATTCAGGGGAAACAGCCCATCTAAATTTATCGGCATCATAAATTATCCGACCTTCAATTGTTTCGGCCTCTCCTTCTGCTCGACGATACCTACCCCGATGATCCAAAATCACCTGGTAAACTTTATTGATTTTTTCATTGGCATAATCCTGCTCTTGCAAAAAACCTTTGGCCAATTCGGCTGAATTTAAGTGATGTTTATCCGGATCGGAATAATCCGCATCATGAAAAATCACCGCCAGCTTTAAAACTTCCATATCGGTTTCCGGAAAATTTTCAGCTAACTTTTCCGCCACCTCCCAAACTTCCTTAACATGTGCCCATCCATGTTTTTCATCATTTTGTTTATAATGTTTCTTGGCAAATTTTTCCGCTTTTTTTAATAAATCGTTCATACTAATTTAATAATTTTAAAGATTCTTTAACCAAAGTATAATTTTTTTGATAATCCATACGCATCGGTCCGATCAATCCCACTATTCCGCGATATTTACCCAATTCGTAGCGAAAAACTATTAAACTGCAATTTTCGCTTATGGGATTTTCTTGACCTATCAAAATATCAGGTTGTTGCAAATCCTTTTTATCCAAATCAATTATTTTGCTGTCCAAATGGTCAATAACCGAAGAAAGATTAATTACTGAATCAGGTTCTTGAAATTCCGGTTGAGAAAAGATATTGGATAAACCGGTATAATAATTATCACATTCGGCGAAAGTCACCATTACGCCTTGGCGAGACAACTCGGCAATAGCCTTGGCCAAGGTTTTTATTTTTAATCTGTTATCCGTTTTTTGATTATTGATTTCTTGTAAAATTTTTCCCTCCCGAGGCGTCAAATCCTTTTCCTTATCCAAATAATTATCCACATAATAACGATAAGCCTTTTCCGTAGGTACTCTTCCAGCCGAAGTATGTGGCTGAAAAATAAAACCTTCTTTTTCCAAAGAAACCATCTCATTTCTGACCGTAGCCGGACTTAATCTTTTTTTAATCTTTCCCACCAAAAAACCGGATGACAAGGGTTCGGCCGTTTTAACAAAATTATTTATAATTTTACGAAGTAATTTTTTTTGTCTGTCAGAAGGCATAGGTCTTTATTATATAAAGGAAACAAACAGATCACATCCTTTTCAATCTTATCAAAACCTTAGCAGTCCTGTCAAGAGAGTGCTAAAAAACCCCGAAAAACGAGGCTTTTTATAAAACCTTTTAAAAAATTAACCTATTTTACCGGACCGTCATAAAAACCACCTTTTTCATCATACAATTTTGTGGTTATTGCTCCTAAATTTTTTGTAATTTTTTGGCCGGTTTTTTTGTCTTGACCGCTGACAGTTAAATTCTTTAACAGGGGCGGATATATCCCAACTTGAGACTGGGAGGGAACAATCCCCACCTTAAAAGCAAAACCGATTTTTTCAGCCCCGGCCGGAATTTCAAAAATACTCCAATTAACATGTTTATTTTTCGGATCATAACTAATATGATTGCCCACCGGCACATTACTTTCATTCAACCAACTAACATTATAAGGGAGAGTTCCGCTAACCTTTATATTTTTTACATCATTTATATCATTAATCAATTTCACAAAAACCCAATACTTAGTTTCTTCAGAGACTCTGGGAGGAACAGGCCCTCTTCCCAATTGATCTCCGGTTTTGGTAAAATAAGCGGCATAACCTCTGGCTGATAAATTACTGCTTAGTTTTATTTCTTTTGTTTGTCCTTCAATCAAAACATCTTGTTCACCCAGTTTATATTGATAAGAAAAAATTGAATTCAGATCAGTGTTTTGCTCACCGGGCACATAATTTTTAGTGCCAACCTGAAAATCAATACTTCCTTTTTCTCCCGGTTGAATCAAAGCCAACTCGGGTCTTGTTTTTACCGTCCAAACAAGAACATTATCCCTTATTTCAGGTTTGTCTCCCGCCAAATTATTTAAATCCCAATACTCTCCCTGCAAAACCAATTCCAATCTTACATTTTCAATGGTAAACTCCCCTTTATTATGATACTCCAATCTGAAATTCACCTGTTCTTCAGGCAGTACGGACTCGTCTTCTTTGATAATATAAAAGGCTTGAAAATCAGGACGAATTATTTCAATTTCCCGGCTAACTGTATTTTGTCGAAGATTAAACTTCTCCGTTTGCCAAAACAAGGAAAGCCTCAGATCACGCTTTTTTTTCTTGGAATTTATTTTTGCTTTGGCTTCCAGATCCCATTCTTCTCCGGGTTCCAATTTTTCATACTCCAATCGTTCTCCTTGCAAAGCCACATCATAACTCAAACGCGGATCCAAATAAATTTTTTCATAGGTAATGTCAGAGCTGGTGTTTTTTATTTTTATCGGCAAATTAAAACTTTGTCCGTCAACCAAATCCTCTGGAAAATCAGCTTTTAAATCAAGATAAGTATTGTTAAGTTTATAGCGACAATTACTTTTTTGAGTAAATTGTCCCCAAAGTCGTTCACCTTTTTTATTGGTTTTAAAGAAATTAGCGGTCAAAGAAACAAACTGATCGCTTTGATATTCTCCGATCACCCGACCGGTAAAATCCATTTGAGCGTTGGCTCCGGATTCCAGGTCACCTAATTTTATAATGTTTTTATCATAGTTATAACTTTTGTTTTCAAACTCCAAAAGCTGAAAATTATCAGGATAATTAAAACTTAAGACCACATTTTGCAGTTCAAATTTATTGTTATTGGCATAAGAAACAGAAAAATCCATAATCTCTCCACTGGCCACTTGGTCTTTTCCCGTAGTCAGGTTTAATTCAAACTTATTACCGAAATAATGAAAACCGCCGTAAAACCAAAATATGTTAAGTCCGACCAGAACCAAAACTCCCGCTAAGATTATCAAATCCATTATCAAATGTTTTTTATTGAATTTATACCTTATATTCCAACGCTTTTTTAGCTTTTTATGCGGATAACTAAAAATATTGACTACTAAATTATCCTTACCTGATTTTTTGGCCGCTCGGATAACCTCTTCTTCCACTTTCCCCAAATCACTTTCCTCGGCCGACAAGTTAAGTTTTTTAGCCTTATATTTCTTTTGGCTTTTTTTGTTTTTCTTTTTACTCATATTGATCTTTTTTTAAGCTTTTTATTATCAAAAGTCCGGCCACAAAAACAAATATCGGTTTTATATATAAAATCAACAAGCCCAAGCCGGCATCACCCAGTCTGACCAAACCCGAACGCTCGGCCGAAAAAACCTCGCTGCTCATTATTTCTCGGGAGATCAAACAAATCCAGATAAACACAAACAAAGACAAGACAAAAACAGCCGAAGACTTGGTTTGTTTTTTAAGATAATATTTGATTAATGTTTTTAAATAAAGTTTATACTTATTTATTTTTTTCATACTAAATTATATTTTTTACGATTTATTATTCAAAACCGGCCAAAGTAAAAACATCGGCCGTAGTGGCGATAATCTCTGATTTGCCATCTCCGTCCATATCACTGGCCGCCACTTCAGCTCCGGCTTGAGTCTTTTTATCAAAAGCATAAAAAGTCGGTCCGCTGATTTGTCCGTTTTTATCAAAAACCTTAATTTGAGGAGCACCTCCTTTACCCGGTCCGGTAATAATTTCATCAACTCCATCTCCGTCTATATCTCCGGCCGCCACATTAACTCCTCCGCGAAAGCCCGGATCATACGCAAAAAAACCGGGATTTATACAGCGTCCGTCAAGACCGAAAACCCGCACATGCGGTCCGCCTCCATAACCGGCGCCGGCAATTATTTCATACCAGCCATCACCTTCCAAGTCGGCAATAGTCACATTTACTCCACCGCGAAACTCAGGTCCGTAAGCAAAAAATCCGGGATTTATTAATTTCCCTTTGTTATTAAAAACTCTAATATGTGGTCCGCCACCATTTTCCGTACCCGTGACTATTTCCAAAGTATTGTTATTGTCCAAATCGCCCACTGTAATGTTTATGCCTTTATTGTAATTTTTTGTATACGGATAAAACTCATGCAATAACTCTCCTTGAGAATTGAAAATTTCCACCAAACTATCTCCGGCCACCAAAATTTCCTTTTTTTCATCGCCAAGCAGATTATATTCAATGACTTGCGACCCTCCCTTATACTCTTCTTTATAAGCAAAAAATCCGGTTCTGGCCACATTACCAAAGCCGTTAAAAACCCGGGCAAAAGAGCCATTGATATAAGTGGCTTGATAAATATCATCAACCGGACGAAGCAAAATAAGTCCATCCTTGGCCGGAAGATTCACCTCCTCCACAAAAAAACCGTTGTTGACATAAGGATCTTGCGTGCCGTGCAGTTTCTCATATTCTCCGCCCAAATCAACCTTTTTGGCTTGATTTGTGGAATTAACTATTACCAATCCGTTTTTAAAATCACGACGCCAAACACCTTGTTTAAAATCATTATTGTTACCAAAAACTTCAAAAGCTCGGCCGGCCGGCTCTCCCAAATAAGCTTCGTATTCATCATACCACCAAATTTCTCTATGTGTTTGATCTCCATTATCAAAACTGTAATAACCGTCATCCAACAAAGCACTGGTCAAGCCAAACCTCATTTTTTGATAATTTTCTTTATTGCCGGTATTGTCCACATTGGAATTTAATATGCCCAAAGCCGGCTGATAACCATGGGAATTCATAAACCGATATTTTTCCATCATTTCTCCCCAACCCTTTTTGGGAAAATGTTCATAAAGAGAACCGTTCATCAGGGAATAAAACTTTTCTCCTCCATTGCCCAAGATAAATTTATCCGGGCCAAGCAAATTTCTGGTATTTTGCAAAAGTTCTTGCATCCCGCTTTCCCATTTTTGATTGATCTCGGTCATTGATTCGTTGTTTCCGTCCTGATTCAAATCAATTTGCTTGCCACTCATAAAATTCAAATTATCCCAAACATTATCATAAAAAACCCCGTCCCAATAACCGGCATCAATTAATTCGGTTTTTACAAAAGAGGGCAAAACGGTTGTCCAGCTCTGACCTGAGATCTTGGGTGCCTCAGCGGTTAAATTTATCATGTGATTGCCCGGCCACCAGTAAACCTTTTGGCCGGAAGTATTTTTTAACCACCATTGATTGGAAATTTTGTTATAAAGTTTTTGTCGCAAAGTTCCGGAAAGCTCACCGGAATCACCTCTTATTTCTTGGCTGGCTATATAAGCCAAAAGCTTAACATCGGGATTTATTTTTTTTATTAATTCCAAACTCTCAGGAGAATAGGTCTGCACTTCCATGTCAACAACCAAAACATCCCATTTGGCCAATTCTCTAGCTTCTGATTCTGTAATATCCCAACGAAAAAACAGATTAGCCAATTTGGGATATTGATTATGATTTAAATCCGCCCCTTGCAACAGTAGAGGAACTCCTGCGCTCAAAACCAAAATCATTATGAAAAATAATGTTTTTTTCATTTAACCTAAAGTTAATTTGATCTTCTCGGGCAAAACCTTACCATAAATCTTTATTAATTCTTGATAATGGATTGTGGAGCTGTTTTTTAATTCAACTGTTTGTCTGGCCATTTTACCCATTTTTGACAACTCAGGATTATGATAATTTTGACTGATCTTTTTCATCAAATCAACCTTGTCCGCTGATTTAAAAAACCATCCGTTTTTGTTTTCTTCAACCATATCATTAAGACCGCCAATCCCGGAAGCCAAAACAGGTTTACCCAAAGCCATAGCTTCCAAAACAACCATTGGATAATTTTCATACCATTCAGAAGGCACAACTATAAATTTAGCCTTGGCCATAATATTAAAAAGCTCTTCCCCGTACTTAGCGCCCAAATAATCAACATTATCAATCTTGTTTTCCTCAATAAAAAGTCTAACCTTTTTTTGTAAAGGTCCGGAGCCGATTAATTTTAATTTTTTGTCGGGCAATTCTTTCATAGCTTGCAATAAAGTAAAAACGCCTTTTTCTTGACTTAAACGGGAGACACAAACTATACAATCTTGGGAATCATAATTCGGCTGAAATCGGTCAAGTTCCAAAAAATTCGGCAAGACATTGATCGGTCTTTTTACTCCCCACTCTTTTAATTTTTGTTTTAAAAACACACTCGGTGAAATAAATAGATCCACTTTTTGTCTATAAAATTTAAAAAGCCACTGCAAGGTCAATTCCAAAGCGGCCAAAGCGCTAGCCAAATACGAATCTTGCAAACATTTGTTAATTAAACAGTTGTGATATTTATGCTTTTTACATTTTTCGCAAACATGTCCTTGCGTATAAAGCCGATAATTGGGGCAAATAGCTTGATAATCATGAAGAGTTTGAACAACGGGAATATTATTTTTTTTCAAAGGTTTTAAAATTGATGGCGTTAATTGATGGGAGATATTGTGCAAATGAGCCAAATCCGGTTTTTCTTGCTCAATCAAACACTGTAAATTTTTGGCTGCCCGACGATAATAAATAAAACGAAAAAATTTGCTGAAAAATTTCTTTTTGGAACTAAAATCCACCTTCTTCACAAAAAATTTTTCCTGAGCGCAAGGCAAGTTTTTTTCATGCTTCATGGAAAAACAAACCACTTCATGTCCATAATCTTCCAATAATTTTTTAGTGGCCAAATAAACCCTTTCACTGCCTCCTTTTAAATAATGAAATTTATTTACCAGCAAGATTTTCATATAAATCTTCGTATTTTTTTATAATTTTATTTATGTCAAACTTTTCTTTTGCCTCTGCTTGCAATTTTAAAGCCATTTTTTCAGACTGATAACGATGTTCATCAACCCAATTGATATGGCTGACCAATTGCTCTATATTTTTTGGTTTAAAAAGCAAACCGGTTTGTTCATGTTCCACGATCTCCGGCACTCCGCCGACCTTGGTGGCCACAATTATTCGGCCGGATAAAGCCGCTTCCAGCACAGCCAAACTTAAACCTTCAGTAACAGACGGTAAAACAAATATATCCATTTTCTCCAAATACGGGCGAACATCAGAAACATTGCCGGTAAATTTTACTTTTTCTTCTATCCCCAAAGCTTTTACTGATTCTTCCAGCTCTCCTCTGAGCGGACCATCCCCCACCAAAGTCAACTCCCAATTATTGTTTTTAATTAAACGACAAGCCCTGATTAAATGTTTATGACCTTTTTCCTTATTCAATCGCCCAACGGAGCCAATCCTAAGCTTGCCGGAAGTAAACAAATCCGGATCAGAAATATAAAACTTACTAATATCAAGCCCGTTATAAATAACCTTCACCTTTTCCAAAGAAACTTTTTCCACTTTTATTAAATAATCCCTGATTGCTTTGGAAACGGCGATAACTTTGTTAAAACTGCGTCTCATTCTCTTGCCCAAAAGATTACGCCAAAAATCTTCTTTAATCACATCATGCCTGGTACTGATTATTTTTTTTACCCCGGCTGATCTGGCCGCTTGTCCTCCCCAAAAATCAGCGGCAAACAAATGGGTATGAATAATATCCGGTTTTATTATTTCCAAATATTCAGCCAATTTCTTTATAATACTGAAATCAAACTTGGTTTTTTTACGCATAAAATGTACCTTTACTCCGGCATCTTCAAATTGTTCGGCCAAAGGATTGTCCTCCTGCAAAACCACCACCGTTATCTCAAATTTTTGCTTGTTTATTTTTCTGCATAAATCCAACAGCGCTTTTTCCGCACCGCCATAAGCCAAACGGCCAATAATGTAAACGATTTTTATCATATTAAAATTTTAATTTACCATAATATTTCAAACCGGCCAAACAGATTCCAATCGGCAACCACATCACCGCAGTAAAATAAGAAGTGGAAAAAAGCTGAAAAACAGTCACCCCCAAAAATATTAAAAATCCGGCCAGAATAATTTGTTTATTTTTTTCTTTTCTAGTCTTTTGGTAAGCCAAAATAAATTTACGCCCAATATAAAACAAGATAGCCAAAAAGGTTATTAATCCGAACAGGCCGGTTTCAGCCAACAACTTTTGCACAAAACCGTGCGAGTCAAGCGCATCGCTAAATTCTACCCAATAAACAAAAGCCGAACCGATCAATTTTTGAAAAAGACCGGGACCGTGACCCAAAGCAGGTTTTTCAAAAAAACGATGTAAAGCGATCTCCGACATCATAATTCTATTAGTATCAGAACTCTCAACCCAACTGGTTCCGTGCCAAACCAAAAAATAAACCGCCGAACCCACGACCACAAATAAAACCAGGAATAAAATCGCTTTGCTCCAATCAATGCGGCGCCGATATTTCATGAACAACAAAATCAACAGCTGTAAAAGAAAAACCAGCCAGCCGGAACGAGAAAAAGTCAAAAACAAAACCACTGACATAAACACGGCCAACATAACCAAATAGCCTTTGCGGTGATAATTTTTTTGCCACAAAAAAAGCATAATAACCGCGGGAATAGTTGCCACCAAAACTTCGGCTATAGCATTATGATTACCGGCTATCGGATTAAAGCCAAAAACGGAAAACGGCACGGCACGATAAATAAACCAAGCCGGACCTTGTTTTAAAACCACGGCCACAAATCCGATAACCGCCATAATCGCTCCACCCACGGTTAAAAGCATAATTGATCGTTTGAATATTTTTTTACCGGTAATTAAATGAAACGGCAACAACACAAAAGCCAAATAAAAGAAAACCATCGGCCTGAGCCAATATTTCAAGGAAAACAAAAAGTCCGAACTGCCCAAAACCGACAAAAAACCGGCCAACCAAAACAGACCGGCAAAGACAATGCCCGGTAAAATTTTACAAACTTTTTCTTTTTTAAAAGAAAAATCACAAGCTAAGACTTCTTTTAAAATAACAGCGATTAATAATAAAACGGCAATACCGTCAACCACCGGAAAATAATAACCTTCCAGCCTGAACTGCAGATTGGTAAAAGCATAAGTCAAGATCATGGCATACAAACCGACAGTGGGCCATTTGGCCAAAAACAAAATAAGCAAAATAACCAAATTAATCAAAAGCACATATTGCCAACTTAGAAAAAACAAGGCAATAAAACTGCCTAACGCCAGCAAACCAAGACTTAAGATCAAAGCTCCAATTTCTTTGCTTCCCAATTTTGGTAAAAAATTTTTCATATTTTATCGGCCAAAAGGTAATTTGCTTTTAAATATCCAATTGGCCACTTTGAGCGGATTTCTTTTTATGGCCGTACGGGCGGTACAAACCATCCAATAATTATTTTCAAAACCACGAACATCTTCTCTGGCTTTTTGAGCTTGTTCGCTTTGCCAAAGATAACCAAAATCTTTAACTTCAGTAATATTACCCATAATAAGATTATCAACCACCGAAGGATAAACATCGCCCTTGGGATCAAGATAAAAAAAGTCTTCACCGGCAAAGGATTTCAGTGGTCGTTTCTCTCCCCTGGTTATTTTCAAAAGACCGTTAATAAAATAAGCTCTTACCCAATTCTTGGGACTTAAACTACGCAACAATCTTTTAATTATTTTCTTGATTTCTTGTTCAATAAAATCAAGATCCACTTCCATCTTATGGTCCTCACCAAAATAAATTTCCGAAGTATGAGCCACAGCCATGGTAAATTCAATACCCAGCTTACGACTCCACTCATAAGCCATGGGCAGGTGTTTGTAATTCAAAGAATTAAGTGTAAAAGCAAATTTAATATGTTTTATTTTCAGTTCATCGCGACAAAATCTGACCGTTTCCAAAACCTTGGGCCAAGCTTGAGGCACGCGCCGAACTTTTTCATGCATTTGCCCCACGCCGTCAATGGAAATGGATATTCTGATATTGGGTTCAACTCTTTTTATCTTCGGTAAAACGGTTTTAATGGTATCAACCAAAAAACCGTTGGTGGAAATATTTATATTGGCTTTGGGGCAAGCTTTTTTAACATTTTTAACAATCTCCACCAAATCAGTTCGCAAAAAAGGCTCTCCCCCACTGATATTTACATCTTTTAAAGTTTTGGGTAATTTTAAATATTCCACCGGTGATATTTCCGGAAAATCCTTTATTTGCCAAATATTGCACATTACACAACGGGAATTACATCGATAAGTGACCGCCACCACTGAATCAACCGGTTCGGCCGATTGGTTTTTGTTTTTATTTTTCATACTAAAAATTTGGTTAAGATTAAACAAAACCTACTTATAACATAGCACAATTTAACTTAAATTACAAAATAAAAAAAGAGCAGATAACCCGCATGGGAGCTATCTGCTCATTGGTTTTCAGCCGCCTATAAGAGCGGCCGTGGATCAGCTAATTGCAGCTGTCCAAGAAAATGATCTCTCCCTTGGGTGGAGAGCTGACATCCACCTGTTCCGAGACCACTTCATAATTCACCGGATTGCCACTGCCGTCAACGCACCAAAGCACGCCATCAACAGTCCAACCGCCCCAGGACGAGCCCTGCTGGCAGTTGAAATCAATCCAGCTTGAATTCAGCGAATATCCACTGACCGGATAAGCTCCGCGCAGACAAACTTCGGGAACCGAAGCCGTCCAAGTACCACAGGAACTTTCAGCCGACCAAGAGCTGGCCGGATCCCCGCCATACCAGGCAACGGGATGACCAAGTCCCGGGTCACAGCAAATCTGACAGGAAATTGTGGCGCAAACCCCTTCATCAATCTCGCCGTCGCAATCATTGTCCACACCATCGCAGACCTCAACCGCGCCCGGATTGACTTCCGGATCCGTATCATCACAATCTCCATGACAAACCCGCCAGCCGTCCAGATCAGCGTCCGCTTCTTCCACCGGAATCAGACCGTTGCAATTGTCATCCAGACCATTGCACTCTTCAGGCTTGGGAAATACCGCGCCCTGGCATTCAGACCAAGTTTTGCCGTCAGGCAAGCATTCCTGGGTTCCTTGCCGACAAATGCCGACTTCGTCCTCAGGTCCGCAGATCTGAATATCACCTGGGTCGCAAATACATCCGGCCTCGGCTTCATCCACCAAACCGTCACAGTCGTCGTCCAGATTGTTGCCACAGATTTCTTCGGTGCCACTGTACTCCGAACCACCGGGTTCGGCCGAACAAATAACACCAAGTCCGTCCGAGCGACATTCATAAAGACCCCAACCGCAAACACCCAAAGCCTGACAAGCCACATCCACGGGATAACCTTCGTCAATCCCGTTTTCGCAGTTATTGTCCAAGCCATCACACAGCTCTTCGGCTCCAGGATACACCAGTTCGTCGGCATCATGGCAATCGCCTTGACAGATCCGATAACCGTCGCTGTCATCGTCGGCTTCATCAGCCGGAACAACTCCATCGCAATCATCGTCCAAGCCATTGCATTTTTCAGCCTCAGGCAGGATCGCTCCCTGGCAATCGCCCCAGTATCCATCAGGCTGGCAGTACTGCCAACCCATTTGACAGATTCCCAGGTCGTTCACACCGCAAGGAATACGCGGATTTTGAGCAGGATCCGAATCATACAAACATTCGCATCCCTCATCCACAATTCCGTCGCAGTCATTGTCCACCAGATCGCAGACCTCGATTGAAGACTGGTCCTCCGAACCGCCAGGAATGGTTGAACACTGATATCCAAGTTGGTCATCAGTGCATTCATAGATACCCTCGCCACAGGCTCCTTTGCCCAGGCAAGGCTCTCCCGCATGATAACCCTCGTCAACTTGGCCATCGCAATCATTGTCCAAACCATCGCACAACTCATCAACCCCGGGGAAGATCAACGGATCATCATCAGCGCAGTCACCTTCGCAGATCATATACCCGTCCTCATCCGCGTCTACTTCATCAGGAGCTGGTTGGCCGTCACAGTCATCGTCCTTGCCATTGCAAGCTTCCGATTCCAGCGGATAGACAGCTCCGACACATTCGCCCCAGTGGCCGTCCGCACAGGTCTCGGTACCATATTCACAGACTCCAA
>CAZPBK010000016.1:15667-17499 GCA_964584985.1 uncultured Gammaproteobacteria bacterium
ATCTTCAGCCTCAGGGTCACATTGACATCCTTCATCAGCCGTTCCGTCACAATCATTGTCCAAACCGTCGTTGCAAACTTCGGGCGAAGACTGGTCCTCTGAACCGCCGGGAGCAGTGGAGCAAATTGTTTCCTGCTCTGTCAAGCATTCCACAACACCCTCACCGCAAACACCGGGCACATAGCACTGACCACCAACATTGAACTGGCCGTCAACCACTCCGTCACAGTCTTCATCAATCCCATTGCAAAGCTCTTCAGCTTCGGGATAAATGTCCTCTGCTCCATCATCGCAGTCGCCGTCGCAGATCATAAAGCCGTCATTGTCTTGGTCAACCTCATCGGCCGGCACAATACCATCACAATCATTGTCCAAACCGTCGCAAATCTCAGTTTCGGGATCAACATTGCCCTCGCATGGTCCGTACAAACCATTGGGTTGACAAGTGCTAACACCAAATTGGCACTGTCCAACATCGCTCTGTCCGCACACAACCTGGGGATTGGACATGGGATCCGGATCATACTCGCACTGGCAGTCTTCATCCACCAGCCCGTCACAATCATCATCCGTGTTGTTGGAGCACTCCTCCGAAAGAGAAGCGTCTTCGCTACCACCCGGAGCGGTGGAACAAATTCGGGAACCGTCATCTGCGCATTCCCAAACTCCGTCGCCGCAAATGCCCGGGGCCGTGCAAAGCAAGCCAACATAATACCCTTCATCAATCAAGGTATTGCAATTGTTGTCCACTCCGTCACACAGCTCGTCAGTGTCCGGATGAATATCAGGGTTTTGATCATCGCAGTCGCCCGCGCAAATCATATACCCGTCTTCATCCGCGTCCACTTCATCAGCCTCCGGTTGGCCGTCGCAGTCATCATCAAGGCCGTTGCAACGCTCCTCGGCTCCGGGATAAATATCCTTGTCAAAAGGATTGCAATCCCCTTGACAGATCATCACTCCATCACCGTCTTCATCGGTTTCCACATCCGGAAGATGACCATCGCAGTCATCATCCTTACCATTGCAAACTTCCTCGGTCGGCTCAACAGCTCCCTGACATTTCAGTTCGCCGTCAAGGCATTTGGTGATACCGTACCGGCATTCACCAACATCGCTCGTACCGCAACTTTCACCGCCGCCGGGGTTGCCTTCATCAACTTCCCCGTCGCAGTCATTGTCCTTGCCGTCACAGACTTCATCTTCAGGCACGCAAACATTGCCCGGATCCTGAGAAACATCCTTTTCCGGCTGATGCCCGTAATCTTTTTCAGATCCAACATCAGGGTAAACATCTACGCCCCCGGAATAAGCATCTCCAGAACCCGGATCGCTCCAAACAATCTTGCAGTAGCCCGGATCAACGCACTGCCAACCGCCACCATGGGCGTTGAAGCAGTCCTCGTTGGTTTGGCAAGCAGTCTTGCACTTGCCGTCAATACAAATCTCGTCCTGCTCGCACTGATTGTAGCAGCCATCATTTGCGTAGCCACCTTCGTTCTGGCAAGCAGAAAGAACCATGGTCAGAGCCAAAAAGGCCACAGCCATCCATCTTCTCATAGTCACTCCTCCTTGTGAGTGTTGGTTGAACAAAAAAACTTCCGTCAAAACATTGCGTTCTTTTTCCATTCTTTTCCTCCTTTGTTTTTGTTTAATTTAAATGTAAAGAACTCCTGATTTACCGGCAAAATCCACCTATAAACCAGGTTTATTTTAACAGTTAAACTTAACAAGAAAAAGTAATTCTGTCAAGTTTTTTCAGCCTAAAAAAGCCGAAAGCCCAAAATAAAAACTTAAAACAAAAAATATTGCCTAATTTTAGACAATATATT
>CAZPBK010000017.1:0-16522 GCA_964584985.1 uncultured Gammaproteobacteria bacterium
AATCCGCGATAAATTTAATGTGCCGGAAAAAGTGGTGCAAGAAGCGGCTAAGCAGTGGATGATTAATGAGTTATCTAACGGTTATGTTGGTTCGGCTATAGAAATCCGCGATGAATTCAATGTGCCGGGAGAAATAGGATCAATGGAAAATAGCGCAGGCGATTCTTTTGTTAAAAAAATGCAAATAACCACTTGGCCGGAGTTGTTTAAGTTTGTTAACAATGACAAGCAAGCCAAAGACTTTTTAGCTTGGTTATTGGATAATAATCAAGAATGTTTGTTGGATAGGCAAGACTTGGAAAAAATTATGGCCAAAAATCTAAACTATATAGAAGCTCAAATTATTAGGCAAAATGATCAAGACTTTGATTTTGGCCAAGAAGATAATGAAAAAGAGATTTTTGAAATTTTAACCGGTGAAAAAGGGTCAAAAGAATGGCAGGATCAAGAAAATGTGGTTGAGCCTTTTGAACAAGGCGCCGAGCGTTTTGGTTGGCAAAAAATGTTTGAATATTCTAACAGAGAGGATATTAGCCGGCATGATGCTTTGTTTGAATTTAATAAAATCTTGGCTTTGTTAGACCGTTCCGAGCTGGAGTCGGAGCAGTTTTACGCTCAGATTCTTTTTCAAGTAAAAAAAGACACTTCAGAATATGAAGATATTGGTACCTCTTATCATAAAATAAATGCCTTGGCCAGAAATGTAAATTTGGATATTGAGCAGATCATACAAGAGGCCAGACAATACAAAGAAATAAATAAATTGCAAAAACTTTTAGCAGACTTGGATTCTCCGGAAAAGGTTTTTTCTTCTTGGGTCTATTTGAAAAAATATGCGGATATTTGTCGGTTGTTGCAAAAAAAAGAAATATTGGAAAAATTAGGAGAATTAAAAAAAGAGCCGGGTCAAGAAAAATTGTATAATTATGTGGAAACCTTGGCTTTTCATCCCAATATAGATATGGAATCGGTTTTTAGGTTTTGGCAAGAGCCGGAAAGCTTTTTGGCGGGGGCGGACGAGGACAGTGAGGTTGAATTGCATAACAGAAAAAAGCCTTCCAATTATGTGGAAATTCCGTATTTGGATTTATCGGCTAAAGAGCTTAGAGACGCTTTGATTGAAGGCGGGTTGGATCAAGTCCAAGCTTTTTGGCCCATGGAAGTGGAGTATAGGTTGCCGATGAAGGCGAACAAAACTGTGGAATCGTCGGAACAGGCGGAAAAAACCACCAGACAAATAATACGCGAGCAATTGGGCTATTTTGATCCGCAAGAAAAGAAAAGAATAAAAGGCCGGCATAAACAAGCTAAAAAAATATTTCCGCAAATACAAAAATTTTTCAAAGAACATGATATTAAAATGAAAGAATATATGAGAGCTGAACAAGAACAGGAATTGCCAAAAGAAGTGGAAAAACAGGTTTTGGATATTTTAGGACAAGGTAAAGCGGAAAAAATTAAAGGATCGGTAAAAGAATACCGAGCCAAGATTAATTTAAAATCAGATCCCGACGGCGTGGTGGCCGGTAATGATACTTCTTGTTGTATGCCTTTTGGGGCTGGCAAAAATACGGTATATACTTTTAATCCCAATTGCGCCTTGTTCACTTTGCAACAAAAAAAAGCTGATGACAATTGGCGAACCATAGCTCAGAGTGTTTTAACCCAAGACAAAAAGGTTAAAAAGAATTTTAATGATATTTTGGAAGAAATAAAAAAGGCCGAAACTGTAGATATAGAGCAAGTATTGCCGGAAAGTATTTTAAATGATGAGCCGTTTACCTTGGCTTGTGATAATGTGGAAGTGGCACCTAATTCGCAAAAAAATCCATTGGTCAAAAATCATATTGAAATGATTTACCATGATTTTTTTATGCGGTATTTGCAAAGATTCGCCAGACCGCAGAATCTTGATCCCGAGCAAGTGGTTATTGGTTTGGGCTATGCGGATGCCTTAACTGATTTGTCGGACATTGATAATACTTTTGTGCCGGCAGCTCCGGTCAGTTATTCGGATAAAACCCATGAAAAGGTTTACCGACTGGAACCCAAACCTTATCAGCCGGGAGAAAAACAAATTAAGATTCCGGAAAAACCCAAGGCTGAACAGGTTTTCAGTTCACAAATACCGGGCATTAAGGCTTTGAATTTTGAAGATGCTTTACCGGTCAGTTTTATTGAAAGTAAAGCTTATCATGACAATAAAGAGCTTATGCAATATTTGCATAATATGGAAAACGGTTTAATTGCCAAGGATATTAACAATGTGGCCAAACAACGGCCAAATATGGCTTTGAAATATGTGGGGAAGGACAATAAAATACATGGTTATTTGTTTGCTTATGAAGGCGCTAATGAGTATGATGAATATGATGAAGATTATATTAAAGAATTGGATGAAGATGAAGGCTTTGTTTATGTGGCTGACATTGCTTCGGATAAAACGGAAAAAGGCATTGGCCGCAGTTTGATGATGGGTTTTTTGGAACAATACAAAAAAAACTATTTGGATCAAGACAATCCTTTACCCATTTTTGCCCAAATGAGAGAAAAAACCAGCTATGCCATTGTTAAGAAAAACCTGGCCAAATACGGGGAAAGATTGGGATTAAAATTTGACATTCAAGAACTGGGCACTTATGAAGAAGGCGAGGATACTATGCATAAGATGCTTATCAGAGTTCAATAATAAAAAGTTTTTTTGAAAAACTTATTTTAGAGTAAAGAATTTAATAGGTATTAAAAGTCTATGTATTTGCTTATATCTACGGAAAAAAATTCGCATTTTTCTTTGGCACTGGGAAAAGAAAAATTAAAAAAAACAAAAACTATAAAAAAGCCTTATCATCAGTCTGAGCTTTTGCTTAAAGAAATTGATAAGTTGTTAAAAGGAAAAATTAATAAGCTAAAAGCGCTTATGGTTGTGCAAGGACCGGGTGAGTTTTCTGCTCTGCGGATTGGCGTGGTCACTGCCAATGCTTTGGCTGATTCTTTAAATATTCCTGTTTGCGCTCTTAAATTAGAAAAAAATAAGGAGTTTTTATCGGAAAAAGAAAAATTGAAAAATCTTTTTAATCAAGGAGTGGAGCAGTTAGCTCAAGGACAAACCAATGACTTGGTTAAGCCGTTTTACGGAGTCGAGCCTAACATTGGTTAAACTTTTCTAATTTTAGATAATGATTTTTTAAGCCGTTTATTTTTAAGCGGTTTTTTTATTTTAAAACAATTATCCACAGGAAAGTGTTGTCAATAGGTTTTTGGTGGGGTACAATACAGTTGTGGTGAAGAAAAGTGGGGAAAAGTGGAAAACTTTCCGAGCGCTTTTCTTTTTTATTGTTTTAACTTTATAAATTATTTCGATTCCCGGTATGTTTATTGGTGAATACAATTATTCGGTTGATAGTAAGGGCAGACTGGCTATGCCGGCCAAATTTAGATCTGCTCTAAAAACCGGTGCCGTAGTGACCAGAGGTTTGGATGATTCATTGTTTGTTTATACAAAAAAAGCTTGGACCGAACTGGCTGAAAAATTAGCTTCTTTGCCTATTGGTCAAGCTAACAGCCGAGCTTTTGCTCGTTTAATGTTGGCCGGAGCCATGGATGTGAAATTGGATTCTCAAGGGAGAATAATTTTACCCGACTATTTGAGAAAATATGCCGGCATTAATAAAAAAGTGGTAGTGGCCGGGTTGTTTGATCGCTTGGAGATTTGGGATAAGAAAAAATGGGATGAATATAAACAAAAAACCGAAAAGCAAGGAAATGAAATCGCCGAACAGTTAGGTGAGCTGGGTGTATAATTCAAGATAAAATAATAATATAAATAAAAAAATATTTAAAGCTAATTTTAATTTAATAATCTTGTGAGCAATACCATACACAAACCCGTCCTTTGCCGGGAGGTGGTCAAGTATTTAGACCCTTGTGAAAATGATAATTTTGTGGATTGTACGGTTGGCGGAGGCGGACATACTCGGGAATTATTGAAAAGAAACGGACCAAAAGGCCAGATTTTGGCTTTTGACTGGGATCAGGAAGCTTTAAACAAGGTTAAAGAAAGTTTATCCGAGTATGAGAAAAGACTGATTTTGATTCGAGCTTCATATACAAAGATAAAACAATATATTTTTGAAAAAGATTTTTTTCCCATCAAAGGCATTGTTTTGGATCTGGGATTGTCCTCAGATCAATTACAAGACTCCGGAAGAGGTTTTTCTTTTCAAGTAAAAGAGCCTTTGGATATGCGTTACAGTCCGGAAGATAATAATTTGACAGCTGAAAAAATTATCAATCAGTGGCCGGAAAAAGAATTGATAAAAATGCTTAAGGATAATTCAGAAGAAAAAAAAGCCAAGAGTATAGCCAGGGTCATAGTTGAAGAAAGGAAAAAAGAACCGATAAAAAACACTTTGCAATTGGCGGGGATTATTGTTAAAAATTGTTCATCGACCGGAAAACGAATACATCCGGCCACAAAAACCTTCCAGGCTTTGAGAATTGAAGTTAATGACGAATTGGAAAATTTAAAAAATGTGCTTAATGACATCGTTGATTTAGTTGAATCCGGCACCAGATTGGCAGTGATCAGTTTTCATTCTTTAGAAGACCGAATCGTAAAAAATTTTTTTAAGCGGGAAAGTAAAGGGTGTATTTGTTCGCCCGAAACTCCGGTTTGCACTTGCGGACATAAAGCAAAAATAAAAATAATAACCAAAAAACCGATAACCCCTTCGTCTGAGGAAATTAAAAAAAATTTTCGCAGTCGGAGCGCCAAGTTAAGAGTTGCTCAATTTCTATGACCAAATTTAGTCAGAGCTTTAAACCTGAAAAATCATCAAATTTACAGAACAAAGCAAAAAAATTGTCAAAACCTTTAATTTTGATTCTAACTGCGGTGTTTTTATTGAGTGCGGTCGGTGTTTATTTGTTTGAAATTAATTACATTGCCGCCAAAGGATTGAAAGTCAGAGAACTTGAACAAAAAATAGAATTAGTAAAAGAAAAAAATAAAAAGTTAAAACTGCAAATGGTTGAAATGAAATCAATGACTGATCTTTCCGAGAAAATTTCCGGATTAAATATGCAACCTATTGATGATATAAATTATTATCAAGCAGGCAGCACCGTGGCTCGCAGGTAAGTATAAAAACAATTATCGTTTTTTAAAACGATATTTTTTTTGACAAAAAAGGGAAATCTTGATAAGTTTTTATTTGCGGAAACAGAAAGGAGGGGAATATGAGAAGGCTTTATTTGGTTTTACCAAGATTTTTTATTAGAGATGAAAGTGGTATTTCGGAGATGGCTTTGAGCGAAGAATCCGTGATATCCGTGGGGGTTGTTTGTGCCGGAAGCTTGGATCAGGCCGGCAGATTGCTCGATTGTCAAAAATTTAAATTGCCTTTGAGCAATGGTCGTGGGATGTTAAGTTTGGTCTTTTTTCCCAGAGGCAAGGTTAAGCCCGGTTGCTCTTTGCAAGAAGATGTTTGTTTTTTGGGATTTAGAATTAAGCTCTTGAAAAAGGGGGTTTTTACAAGAAAGGGGAGGCATGAATGAAATTTTGTTTGTGGCGATTAAAGCTTCAGGTAAAGAAAGACAGGGAAGGCGGTGTTTTTTTGAAAGTGTACGGAGAACCGGAGCCTGTAAAATATCATAGAGCTTTTGATGAACCGGAGCTTGGTGAAAAAATTAGATTGAAATCCTGGCAAGTGCCTTTAAAAAGGAGAGGACAAGGGATTGAAAATCAACGAATCTACTTTGATGATTTTATGGAGTTTTTTCAAAACAAGGAGGGGGAATTGACCATAAGATTATCCAATGAACACATAGTTCGGTTTGATAGCTATATTTATGGCTATGAGATAAAACCGAGTTGAGCTTATCAGGCTCCGCCATGCGGAGCTTTTTTTTGACTAATTAAGGCTTTATATTCTATTATATAATTGAATATATGTATAAACTTATAAAAAAACAAAAACAAGCCAGACGTGGAGAGCTTATAACCAGAAAAGGCGGAGTGCAAACTCCGTGTTTTATGCCGGTGGCCACCAAAGGTGCTCTTAAGACTTTATCGACTGAAGAAGTAAAGAAGCTAAATCCCAGTGTTGTTTTGGGTAATACTTATCATCTTATGTTACGCCCGGGAAGTCAGGCTATAAAAAAAATGGGTGGCTTGTCTGATTTTATGAATTGGCCCGGGCCTATTTTAACCGATTCAGGCGGATTTCAAGTCTTTTCTTTGTCCGGCATAAGGAAGATTTCTCAAAAAGGCGTGCGGTTTAATTCTCATTTGGATGGACAAGAATTTTTTCTTTCACCCGAAGAATCAATAAAAATTCAAAATAATATTGGCAGTGATATTATGATGGTTTTGGATGAGTGCGTGGAGTTGCCGGTTGAACGAAAATATCTGACCGAATCAATTAAACTTACTTCAGATTGGGCCAGTAAATGTCGCGATTATTTTGACAAAAAGATTGCTTCAAAGGATAAAAAGAAAAATCCTTTGCTTTTTGGTATTGTGCAAGGCGGTTTGGAGTTTGATTTGCGTAAAAAAAGTGCTGAAGATTTAATAAATATAGGATTTGACGGCTATGCCGTGGGCGGATTATCGGTTGGAGAGTCTGAACAAGATATGTATTCGGTTTTGGAGCAAGTTTGCCCTTTGCTGCCGGAGGATAAGCCTCGTTATTTAATGGGAGTCGGATATCCTCATCAAATAGTTGAAGCGGTTAAGTGCGGTATTGATATGTTTGATTGCGTGATTCCGGCCAGGGAGGCGCGCCATGGCCGATTGTATCAGTTTTCGGACAGCCGAGCCTGGAAAGATGAAATTAATCTTTTGGAAAAAGAAAAGTTTTATACAACTGTTAACGCCAAAGTTAAAAAATTTGAGTTCAATTTGGAGCCGATAAGAAAGGAAAGTCAATTTGCGGAACTTAGAGAATATTCCAAAGCTTATTTACGTCATTTGTTTAAGGTGGAAGATCCCTTGGCTCAAAGATTGGCCACTTTGAATAATTTGGAATTTTATCTGCAAATGATGAAGTTATTGCGTCAAGCTATTGAAAAAAAATAATCTTTGTGTTAATATCGCTCTGTCGGTAAAAATCAAAAAAGGAGGAATTATGGTGGAAATTATAGGTAGTAAATCCGAGGTCTACGAGGCAATGGTTCATTATGTTTGTAAGTCAAAAATGAGCAACAACAGTTTTCGTCTCGGTTTTTTCAGAGATTGGCCGGTTTTGATTGAAACGGCAAAAAAATACTTGCAGGACTATTGTCAAGAAAGTAAAGATTTTGCTTTGACCGAAGTTGTTCCGAACAGTCGAATAGTTGCCTGCGCCAAGTATATGCCCGGAAACTGGGAAGAAGCCAGCATTTCCGTAGAGGTGGTGAGTCATCCCTTAGTTTGTTCTGTTGACGAGGTTTTTATCTAAATAAAGAGTATACAACTGTCAAAGTAGCGACTTTGGCAGTTTTTTTGTTGCTAAAAAATAGATTTTTGCTATAGTTAAAGTAGAATAATAATCGTTTTTTTTATGCAGGAAGACAAATGGCTGGATCTTTTAGCCAAAGTGGAAAAACAATTTGGCTTTGAGGAAAAAGAAAAACAACCGCATCCGGAAATAGAAAAAGCGGAAATTGAAACCGTGGTTTTTGAATCTCCCTTGGGAAAAATGAAATTGGTTAGAACGGTAAAACCCAAAGTTGTGGATCGTCAAACTATTTACGCCAATCGTCCGGGCAGTGAAACCAGAGTGGATTATAAATACTCCGATGATGAATTTGTGGACGAATTGGAAGTTTTTAAGTGGAATGATTTGCAAGAGGACTGGCAGCCGGCGGATTTAAATTTATAATCATTAAAATAAATAAGATTTATGAAAAACTTTTTTTATAAATTAGGGGTTGTTTTATTTGCCGGATTTTTAATATTGTTTTCAGTTTCCTGTACTCCGAATCCGCAAAGAAATGTTAATAAGATGATGGATAAACTAATTGAACAAGAAAATTTTTTTGTGGATGGTGAAGCGGAGATTGAATCGAATTTTCCGGATATGAATTCAACTGTTGAGGAAAAAATGCAGCCCGGCCGGATAAAGATTGATTTTTCCGGTGATTATAGTTTGGCTGAAGCAGCTTATAATTTAAAAACAAACTTGGATTATTGGGTTGGAAAACAGTTATTTAAAACTCAGGGAGTAATTAGGTTTGTTGAACAAGTTTTTTACCTTAAACTGGATCAAGTGTCGGATTTGCCGAAAACCAACTTGGCCTCTTTGCAAGGCAATTGGTATAAATTTGATTTTAACAATTTGGCCGGTATGATTGATGGTTTTGGGAGCCAAGACCTTAAAGAAGATAAATTACTTCAACAAAAAAAGCTTTTTAAAAAAGCGGATTTTTTAAAAGTTGTTAAAGATTTAGGAGAAGATGAAATAAACGGAGTCAAGACTTATCATTACAAAGTCAAAGTGGATAAAGATGAATTGTATGATTTTGTGATCAAGGCCACGGAAAAAATAGAGGAAAAAGATTTGGCTGAGGCTCAGAAAGAGCGGATTAAGGAAAAAATTGAAAAATATGCTCAAACAATGTTCGATCTCTGGATCAGCGAGAAAGATAAATTGCCGGTAAAGGTTAACTTTGACAATAGTTTTGATTCCTCGGTGAGAGGACAGGGAAAATATTCGGTTGATTTGATTTTTAGTGACTATAACAAAAAGACAAACATTGAAAAACCTCAAAAAGTTCGGGAATTCAATATGGCGGATTTGTTTAATTATAATTTAACCGCAGAGTTCGATTCTCAACAAGAAGTTGATTTTGAGGAGCAATTAAAACAAATTGAAAATGTGGATACCGAAGAGTTGAATAAACAGTTGGAAAATCTTCAGCAACAAGTGGAACAATTTAAATAAAATTACCAATTATTAAAATAAATTAATTATTAAAAAAAGAGTCTATGGGTGGATATATTTTTCTGTTCGCCATAATAATTTTTTTGCTTTTGATCAGTTTGAAGCAAATAAATCAGTATGAGCGTGGCGTGATGTTTACTTTGGGAAAATTTACCGGAATAAAACAGCCGGGCTGGAGAGTGGTTGTTCCCGTTTTTCAGTCAATAACCAAGGTTGATTTGCGAATCAAGGCCGTGGATGTTCCCGAGCAAAAGGCCATTACCAAAGATAACATCTCTGTTGGAGTAAACGCGGTTATTTATTACCGAGTTTCTGATTCTTCCAAAGCTATTTTGGAAGTGGAAAATTATTTTTATGCGGTTTCTCAGCTGGCGCAAACCACTATGCGTAATATTGTCGGCGAAGTGGAATTGGACGAGCTTTTAAGTGAACGCGATCGTCTTTCCGGAAGGATTAAGCAAATAGTGGACTCGTCAACTGATCCTTGGGGGATAAAGGTAGATAATGTGGAATTAAAAGATGTTGTTTTACCTGAAGAAATGGAAAGAACCATTGCCAAACAAGCTGAAGCTGAAAGAGAAAAACGAGCGGTGATTATTAAGGCCGAGGGAGAATTGACCGCCGCGGAGAATATGTCCAAAGCGGCTCAAAAACTGGCAACTTCCACCGGAGCTTTGCATCTTCGTACTTTGCAGTCTTTGAATGATTTAAGTTCCGACCAATCAAACACCGTAGTTTTTGCTTTGCCGATTGAGATTTTACGAGCTTTTGAAGGATTTAATCAAAAAGGTCAAAATTCCCAATAGGAAAACAAGTTTAAAAAAACAAAAAAATATGCTTAAAACTATAAAGCATATTTTTTGTAGTTTTAGATTAATAATGATATAATATCCCTAAATCAAACAAAGGAGCTTTGTTGATATTTTTATTAAATTATGTCGGTTTTAGTAAAGAAAAAAAAGAAAGTCAGATATTATTCTTCAAACGGTTTTTCAGCCGGCAATAAAAAAGTCAAAGATTTAAGACTTAATGTTATTTTTATTTTTCTTCTTTTGTTTTCCGTTTTTATTGTGGCCAGATTATTTAAGCTTCAAGTCTTTGATCATGATTATTATATTGCTTTGGCCTCGGGTCAGCATGAGATTTTTAAGCAGCTTTACCCCGAACGAGGCGATATTTATGTACAAGATGAACAAGGAGAATTGATTGCCGATGATCAAGCACTTTATCCGGTAGCCACCAATAAAATTATGTATTTGCTTTACGCCGTACCCAAAGATATAAAAGATAAAGAAGCGGTACTTCAGTCGTTAAAAGAGGTTTTTGGGGTAGCTTATCTGGATACTGAAGAAAAAAAACAAAATTTATTGCAAAAAAATTCAAAATTCAAAAAAAATAAAAAAGCGAAAGAAACGGAAAATGAACAAATTATTATGGATTTGACCGAGGAACAATTGGAAGAATTGGAAGAACAGGAAAAGATTAATCAAATGATCCAAGATTGGGAAGTGAAACTGGATAAAAAAGATGATCCTTATGAACCTTTAAAACATTTGGTGTCTGAAGAAAAAATAAAAAGACTGGAAGCTTATAATTTGAAAGGCATATATTGGACCAAAGAGATTACTCGTTATTATCCTGAAAAAAATATTGGCAGTCAATTGATCGGTTTTGTGGGCAAGCAAAGTGAAAACAATATGCTTAAAGGATATTACGGAATTGAAGGTTGCTATAATAAAAAGTTGGCCGGGGAGCCGGGTTTTTTACGATCAGAACTGGATACTTTGGGACGATGGATAGCCGTGGCCGGCAAAGATTTTCGTCAAGCGGAAGATGGCCATGATTTGATTTTGACCGTGGAAAAGGCTGTGCAGTTTTACGCTTGCAAACAATTGAATAAAGCGGTTGAAAGATATGAGGCCGACGGTGGAAGTTTGCTGATTATGGATCCTCAATCCGGAGCGATTTTGGCATTGTGCAATTCTCCTGATTTTGATCCGAATCTTTATAATGAATGTGAAGATATGAGTGTTTTTAATAATAAAGTTGTTTCGGAAAGCTATGAGCCGGGGTCGGTTTTTAAACCAATAACCATGGCCGCGGCTTTGGATTTGGGAGAAGTGGGCCCTTTTACGGGATATGAAGATAAAGGAGAACTTCATATTGACGGACATACCATAAAGAATTCCGATGAAAAAGCTCACGGTTGGCAAACCATGACCCAAGTCTTGGAAAAATCATTAAATACCGGTTCGGTTTTTGCAGCCCAAAAAGCCGGGATGAAAAATCTTCGTGAATATATTCAAAGATTTGGTTTTGGAGAAGAAACAGGGACCGGTCTTTGTCAAGAGCAAAAAGGTAATATTGTTTCTTTGGGGCATAAAGCGGATATTTATTTGGCTACCGCTTCTTTTGGTCAGGGAATAACGGTGACGCCCGTTCAGTTGGCCAGAGCTTTTGCCGCCATAGCCAATCAAGGAAAACTCTTACGTCCTTATGTGCTCAAGGAGATACAAAACAGCCAAGGTGAAGTAATTGAAAAAAATGAACCAAAAATTATTAGACAGGTTATTTCTCCTCAGACCGCTAAGATTTTGAGCAGCATGCTTATTTCCGTGGTAAATAATGGTCATGCGGACAAAGCCGGAGTGAAAGGGTATTTATTGGGCGGAAAGACCGGTACGGCGCAAGTTGCTGACTTGGAAAAAGGCGGATATAGTGATAAAACCATTCATACCTTTGTTGGATCAGGGCCGTATGATGATCCGGTTTTTACCATGGTTGTTAGATTGGATAATCCTAAAAAAGTTCAATATTCGGCGGACAGTGCCGCTCCTGTCTTTGGAGAGGTGGCTAAGTTTATTTTGGATTTTTATGAGGTGCCGCCCGAGGTTGAATAAAAAGATGATGGGCAATACATCAAAAAATCAAGAAAAAAGATAAAGCAATAAACCAAAGATACTGTAGCGACGAAACATTGCTTTATCCAAAATTTCGGATAAAGATTCAATGCGAATTGCTTGGAGAACGAATTACCGCAAAAGTTTAATTGAAATGAAATATCCAAATGTATATTATATAAATTAGATAATTATAAAAAATTGATAAGCTTAAAAATATGAAATCATTATTGGAAAAATTATTAGCTGTTTTGGCGCAAAAAATCATAAAAAAATATAATCCGAAAATTATTGGAATTACCGGATCAATGGGAAAAACTTCGGCTAAAGAAGCGGTTTTTGCCGTACTTAAAGAAAAATTTCAAGTCAGAAAAAATATTAAGAATTATAATAATGAAATAGGGGTTCCTTTAACCGTAATCGGGGCTGAAAGCGGCGGTTCTTCTGTTTTTCGTTGGTTGTTGGTTATTTTAAGGGCTTTTGGTTTGCTGTTATTTAAAAAAAACGATTATCCTGAAGTTTTGGTTTTGGAAATGGGGGCGGATAAACCCGGTGATATTCAGTATTTAGTGGAAAAGTTTCCCTGTGATGTCGGTGTTTTGACCATGATTGGTCCGGCTCATTTGGAAAATTTCAAAACCTTGGAAAATATCGTAAAGGAAAAACAAAAGATTGTTACTCATCTATCTAAAAAAGGTCAAGCAATAATAAATTCCGACGATCCGCAACAAAAACAGGTTAAAGATAAGGTGGAAGCTACGGTCTTAACTTACGGATCTTCTGAAGATTCGGATTTGCGAGGCGCAGATTTGTCAACTGTTTTATTTGATTCAAACACCAGGGGGGTAAAATTTAAAATATTATACAAAGGTAGCGCTGTCCCCGTTGATTTGCCGGGAGTAATCGGAGCTCATCAAATAAATGCGGCTTTGATCGGTTCTTTGGTCGGTTTGAGTTTGGAGCTTAATTTAGTGGAAATAAGTCGCGGGTTAAAGAATTATAAACCGCCCAAAGGACGAATGAATTTGATTAAAGGGAAAAATTGTCTAGTCATTGATGACACCTATAACTCCTCACCAAAGGCGGCCAAAGCGGCGATAAAATCTTTGAATGAGTTAAAAACAGAAAACAATGTTAGGAAGGTTGCGGTAATGGGTGACATGTTGGAGTTGGGAAATTCTTCGAAACAACAACATTTTGAGTTAGGAAAATTTATTGCGGAATCGGGCATTGATGTCTTGGTGACTGTGGGGAAATATAAAGAGCAAGTTAAAAAAGGTGCTGAATCGGCCGGACTTTCCGGTCAAAATATTTATTTGTTTTCCGATTCTCGGCGAGCTGAAACTAAAATTATAAAAATCATTCAAAAAAACGATATTGTTTTGGTTAAGGGGTCGCAAGGATCGCGAATGGAGAGAATTGTTAAAAAATTAATGGCCGAGACAAGCAAGGCCGGAGAACTTTTAGTCCGCCAAAGTGATTCCTGGTTAAAAAAAAGTTAAACCAAAGCCTTGAAACTTTTATTAAAATAAGATAGTATATTATTGCTTAAATGAAGACCGTGGCCCCATCGTCTAGCGGTCAGGACATCGCCCTCTCACGGCGAAAACCGGGGTTCGATTCCCCGTGGGGTCACCATGTACCATGTGAGGTTGCTATGTGAAAATTATATGCGGGAATTTTTTCAGGTTTAAAACAGGATGTTATGCCTGTTTTTTAATTTGTTATTTTTTATAAAACTGCTAAGATAAAATCGTCTTGAACTTTAACAATTTGGAGGACAAAATGAGCAATTTGAACTGGGAACTGTTGAATGAAAAAGAATTGGAATATCGTGAGTATCAGATTAAAGACGCTGAGTTTGCCGCTCGATCAGGGCTTCAAGGCAGAAATTCAGGCTTGATTTATCCCACCGGCGCCGGAAAAACGCCAACCGCTATAATGGCGGCTTCAGCTTTTTTAAGCAAGGGACGAGTGTTTTTCTTGACGCCCACCAATCCGCTTTGTCAACAGATTTTAAAAAGTTGTCGACAAATGTACAAGTTACCGGAAGAAAAGATTAATCTGCTGGTCGGCGGAGTGCCCATGAAAAAAAGAGCCGAGCTTTGGCAAAACAGTCAAGTGATCGTAGCTACTCCGCAAACCGTGGTCAGTGAGTTAAAAAAAGGACGAATTGACTTGTCTGAAACAGTCTTGGCGATTTTTGATGAAATGCATATGGCTGGAAAAGATTATGATTATGTCCAGATCGCTGAGTATTGTCAAAAGGCCGATGTTCGTGTTTTGGGTTTGACCGCTTCCGGCGGAGATTTGGGAAAGATTATGACCTTACGTGAAAATCTAAATTTGGATTTTTGGATTTACCGATCTTTGCATGATGTGCGTCGCTTTACTTTTCCCAAAAAAGAAAAGCCTCTGATTCTTGGTTATCCCGAGGAGCATCAAAAAGCTATGATCAGTTTGCGCAAAACCATTATTTATTTTCACAATGGTTTGGCCGGCTGTGGCATTATTCAACCGATTGTTATTCAAAGCAAGGAGGATTATGAAAGAAGAATAGATTTTTTGCGCATTACCGAGCTTAACGAGCTTAAGGAGGCTCTTTGGTCTTGGGTGGAGGAACAAAAAGGTCTGGATCGGAACAAACAGGTGCGCTGGTATGATTATGTGATGTTTTATTCGGCTTATTATAAGCTGATGCATCTTTTGAATCTTTTTGTGACCGAGGGGTATGAATCGGCCTATTGTTATCTGGTGAAAGATATTTGGAAAAAGGCTTTTTGGCCGATTGATGAGTCAAAACTTAATTTGCCGCAAACCCCTGAATTTCTTCGTCTGCTTTCTTTGAAAAGGAAAAAGAACAAGAAATTAACCGTTAACGCGCAAAAAGCAGCCAAACAGATTTGGAACAATATGAATTTTCAAAAGTTTAGGCGAGCTTTGGATGATTTGGTTAGACAAGGAATTGACCATCCCAAAATATCCAAGTTTCTGGAGGTGGTTACTCGTTATGTTAATGACGGTGAGACTTTGTTGATTTTTTCTAATTTTAAAGATTCTTTGGAGGTTTTGGCAAAAAAATTATCCAAAGCCGGAATTGATTGTCAAATAGTGGCCGGAAAAGCGCATGTCAGCGATACTCGGCGACAGGAAATTATCCAACAATTCAAGCAGGGTCGTTTCCCGGTTCTTTTGGCTACAACCGTGATAGAAGCCGGTATTCATTTGCCCAAGATTGATGTGGTGGTTAATTATTCCATGCCCTTGACCGGAATCGCCATGATTCAGCGCCGAGGACGGGCGGGACGAGCCAATATCGGTTTGATCTATTATTTAATTATGGATGATTCCAATGATACCAGTTTGTATTTTGCCGGCAGAGCCAATATAAAAAATATGCATCGGCAGATGACCAATATTTCCAAACAGCAAAAAATGGTTAAAAAAAATCCGGAAACAAAAGTCCTTTTTTCCGGAAAGACCAAGCCATTGCCGTTTGATCTTGACTCAGAGCCGGACGAGGAGATTTGGATCAGGTCTGCCAAAAAGTCCAGAACCAGAACCTGTTTTCAAAAAGCTAAAAAAAGGAAAGAGCCCGAACTTTTTCCTGAAAAACAAGGAGGTGCGAAATGAACAAAAAAATATCCCAGTTTTCCGGACGGCACAAAAAAGATGGAACCTGGGTTAAAGACTTGGCTGGCCAGGTTGGCAAAGATCTTTATGAGCGTTTTATGGTTTTGGAATCTTCCAGGGTGGCTAGAACCAGAAAAGGCGATAGCGCTTATTTGACTGTGACGGTTGGTGATAAAACCGGCCGAGTAAAACTACGGGTTTGGCAAATTCCGATTATTGAAGAAGGTCGTAGTTTATCCATGTTTGAGCCGGGTCAAGTTTATATCTTGCCGGTTAGGGTGGATCAGTTTAAGGAGCAAATTCAGTTGGCTATGGATTGGCCGGATTCTCGTAAAAAATGGCCCTTGGCTTGTCAAGGACTTGAGGATGAACAAAGAACTGAAATTTTTCCGGAGGACTTTGATCAAATATCTGACCGGCTTCATTGTTGCGTGGTGGCGGAAATGCTGGTTTATCTTGGCCACTTGATTGAAAGAAGGGTCAAGCATTCGGGCTATCAAAAGATCTTGCAGGGATTTTGGCATGATCCAGAGTGGAAAAAGCAGTTTATTCGTTGGCCAGCAGCCAAGTTTCATCACCATGCTTTTTATCACGGCCTGTTACAGCATGTTTATGAAATGTTGGTTTTGGCTGAGGAGCTGGGAGAGATGTATCGTAATGCTTTGGACATGGATCTGCTTAATACGGCGATTATTTTTCATGATGCGGCCAAGATCCTTGATTATCGCTTGGAACTGAACATTGAAGTCAATGAGCCGGAGATTCGGATCGGCCATGCTATCAATCAAATTCGAGCGGTTGATCGGCTGGTTATGGAAAAAAAGATCAAAATCGCCAAAGTTGATCTTGATCGACTTTATCACTTACTGGCTTCGCATCATGGAGATCCGGCGGACGGTTTGGGTTCTGCAGTCAAACCTCAAACCTTGGAGGCCGTGGCCTTGCATCAGCTGGATATGCTTTCAGCCCAAGTAAACGGTTTTTGGTTGCAAGAACAAAAAAACAAGCCTGTTGTTGAATAGCAGGTCATTAAACGCTTTGTTTCGCTAAACAGAGCGTTTTTTT
>CAZPBK010000018.1:0-11788 GCA_964584985.1 uncultured Gammaproteobacteria bacterium
CACCCCTAACCCCTCTTGAAAAAAAAACCGAAACGGAAAAATTAAATTTTCGGAAATAATATGAAAAATCTCTCTGCAAATAAAAATGAGGGAAAAAATGACTACTCCGCTTCGCTCCTGCCCTCGCTCTCCCATATTTTGCTCCGCTACTTGCCGGGCAACCAGGCGCTACAGCAAAAATCAGATATATGCAAACATTGTTGGAAATAAAGTTTAGTTTTTAATTTTTTAATAAATAAACAACTATGAGATTTTCCAATCCTAATAAATTTGAAAAAATGAGGCGACTGGAAGGCATGAGAGAATCTGAGGATATTTGGGATACTGAAACATTTGATGATATTAAACAAAGGATTGAGCAATTCCCACCTAACACAAAGGAGCTATTATTTGAGGAAGAACTTACTGCTGAAGCAAAAAGATGTCTTGAAAAAACACGGATTTTCTGTAATGAATTATCTGAGGATTTCAAGCAAACCTTTTTAGCACTTTTGGAACAGTATAAACAGGATCGCCGACAAATATCGCAAAAAATACTTGATTATTTATTAGAAAAAGACTTTATTCTCCCAGGTTTTACCATAGCCGGTAAAGAACAAACACAAACATTACTGGCAGAGTATGAATTTTATGCGGAAATTGATAAAAAAAATTTGTTGCTTGTCTTTCAATTGCCTAAACCGCTTGCTCAATTCTGGTGGAAAGGTGGTGCAGAATCTTGGGGAGATAGGTCATTAGATATAAAAGATAACGCAATAGAATGGGGTCATTTTTATAGAGAGCTTATGCCGGTTGTTTGGGAAACACAAGGTCGTCATGAAAACGAAAACGGCTTGGATTTTTTTAGGCTTAATGCTGTTGGCGAACATGATCCTAAAAGGTATTATTATATGTGGGAAATGTCCGAATGGGGAGATTGAAATATAAGTAAAAAAAACAAAAATTTATTTTATTTTTCTTTTTTGTAGAACCAGATGCAGCCTGTTAGGTGTTGTGCCCTTTAAAAATTTCTTGGTTATTCCTTGAATTTTTTTATTTAAGTTTCACAATCTTAACAAAAGGGTCTTTATTTAGTATACTTATTTTAAATTCCTGTTTGTATAAGCAGGTCGCTCAACTAAATTTTAGATGAGTATGGATGTGGAGCGCTGGCATCATTTTCAGCGAGTTTTTATCAGCGGAGGTGATTGTATGACTGCTCAACAGGAGAATTGGAACTATTGGATAAGCAATGGGCCGAACAGGGAAACGCTTTTTGTGCGTTGTATGCAGGGAGAATTTGTTGGTTTTGAAATTTGCAGAAGGTGGGGACCTGAAAAAAAAGGTTGAAAAAAAGAGTCTTAATTTTTTTGTTTCCGGAGTAGGAATCAATTGTTCTCTTGATCTGCCGGCCAAAATAATCCTTGGAAATAGCCTGCATGTTCGCTCACATTCCTCTTTAGACAGTGAGGTGGAGGTTGTTGGGGTTTTTGTGTTGCCCGAGCCTGTTGATCTTCCGGTAAGTTCTTTGCCGGATGAAAATTTGGTAATGGTGCGCTTGGCCTATAACACTTGGAACAGAAACGGAGTTTTTTTGCACAACGAAGAGGCTCAAAAATTATCCAAGACCTTTGTGTAAGTTCTATATTTAATTTCGTTATTTTATCGGTTCCTGCCAAGCAGGAGCCTTTTTTTGAAAAAAATCTTTTTTTAAGGTAAAATATAGATAGTAAAATATGGATTATAAAAAAGCGAAAAAAATCTATATCAGTGGGATCGGTGGTATCGGGGTATCGGCTCTGGCTCGTTTTTTTATTGAGCAAGGAGCCCAAGTCAGTGGCTCTGATAAAACGCAGTCAGATATCTGCAGTGATTTGCAGAAAGCCGGAGTAACTGTTTATTATCAGCAAGACAAGGAAAATGTTAAAGATGACATTGATCTTTTTATCTATTCGGCCGCAGTACCTGAAAACAATGCAGAACGACAAAAAGCCAAAGAATTGGGGATTGAACAAAAAAGTTATCCCGAGGTTTTGGCGGAAATCAGCGTTGATTATCGAACCATTGCCGTATCCGGCACCAACGGAAAATCTTCAACCACAGCCATGTTGGCTTCGGCCTTGATTGAAGGAGAAAAAGATCCCACTGTTATTTTGGGCTCACAATATGAAAAATTGGATAAAAATTTTCGCGCCGGACGATCTGATTTGTTTTTGCTGGAGGCTTGTGAGTACCGAGCGCACATGTTACTTTTGAATCCGCAAACTATTATTATAACCAATTTGGAAGAAGAGCATTTGGATTTTTATCGTGATATTAACCATATTATTCAGACCTTTCAGCAATATATCCAAAAATTGAAACCAAATGATTTTTTAATTATAAATAATGATGATATTAATCTCCGTGAGTTGCGCTTGCCAAATTGTCGGGTAGTGCGTTTTGGCTTGATTGAAGGGGCTGATGTGCGGGCGGAAAATATCAGAAAATTACCGGGCAAGCAGATTTTTAAAGTGATTTACTATGGCCAGGATTTAGGTGATTTTGAGTTGAATGTGCCCGGTGATTATAATATTTATAATGCGCTCGGGGCCATGGCTTGCGCTTTGGAAAAAGGCGTTTCCATTGGCCAAATAAAAAAAGCACTCAGTTCCTTCTCCGGACTTTGGCGACGCTTTGAAATAATTAAAAACAAAGAATATACCGTGGTTTCGGATTATGCGCATCATCCAACCGCGGTAGAGCAAACTATAAAAGCGACCAAGGAGTTTATGCCGGGACGGCGAGTGGTGGCTGTTTTTCAACCGCATCAAAAAGATCGTACGCAAAAACTTTTTAAGCGCTTTATGGATGCTTTGGAACAAGCCGAAGTGATTATTTTGCCGGAGATTTATGATGTGGTCGGACGAGAAGAGGGCTTGGAAATCAGTTCCAAGGATTTGCTTAGAGAAATAAAAAAGCAATATCCCAATAAGGAAGTTTATTTTGCTCCTGATTTATCGCAAACCGTGGACAAGGTTAATCAGATAAAAAAAGACGAAGATATTATTCTGATTATGGGCGCCGGTGATGTGTATAAAATTGCGGAAAAAATTTAACTTAAATAATTTAATTAATAAAAAAATATGATGCGTAAAAATTGGATGCTGGGATTTTTAGGATTTATGGGCTTCCAAGGTGTAGCCGGTTTAATTGTTGGAGAGTGGTTGCAAGCGGTTTGGATAGTCTGGTTTGTTTGGTTTGTTTATTTTATCCCGATAAAAAAAGATAAATAAACGATTAAGAGAATTAAAAACAGTTAATCTAAAATCCCCTAAAATAATAACGGATTATTTAAGGATAGGATCAATGATTGTCGAGCATTGTTAAAAAGTGATTGAAAAAAGTGTATGGATAACAATACCGAGCATTTGGTGCGTAAAAAATCCAGACAAAAAAAACAGCGAAAAAAGAAATTTGCTAAGACTTCGGGTACTTTGGCCGGACAAAAAAGAAGAATAAAAACCGCCAAGGGTTATAAAGGCAAAAATAAACCAAAAGTTAAAATCAAATAACATAAAACAAAATAAAATAAATAATTTTTTATATGAAAGAACAAATTAAAGATATAACCGGCTTGAAGATTCAAGAAAATAAGCCTTTGAAGGATTACACTACTTTTAAAATAGGCGGGCCGGCCAGATATTTTGTGGAGGTAACCAACAAACCTGATCTGCTTAGAGCCCTTCGGGCCTGCCGTGAGCTTGATCTGCCTTTTTATATTTTGGGTGGTGGATCCAATGTTTTGGTGGCTGATGATGGTTTTAACGGTTTGATTATCAAGCTCGGTTCCGGAGAAGTGGAGTTTTTAGGCGGAGGTGCTCGGGTTTTTGCCGGTAACAATTGGATGAAGTTTGTGAGAAAAACCGTGGAAAAAGGATTGACCGGATTGGAATTCGGAGCCAACATTCCGGGTTCGGTCGGTGGGGCGATTTACGGTAATGCCGGCGCTTACGGTCAAGGAGTCGGAGATTTTATTGAAAGCGTGGAAGTTATTGTTTTGGACAAAAAGGAAATTAATTTAAAAGTTTTAAGTGCTGAAGAATGTGTTTTTTCATATCGTCATAGCCTTTTTAAGGAAAATAAAAATTGGATTATAGCTGAAGCGGTTTTTAAGCTTAGCCCCAGTGAAAAAGCCGAAGAAAAACTAAAGCAAATTAATCAGGAATGGCGAGAAAGGCAGGAAAAACAGCCATTGAATAAACCCAGCGCCGGATGTTCGTTTAAAAATGTTCCGGCTCCCGATGATTTGGGAAAAATCCCGCGTAATTGGGTGATAAAAGGTAAAATTCCGGCCGCTCGTTTAATTGAAGAAGTGCAAATGAAGGGCGTTAGTCTTGGCGGAGCCAAGGTCTCGGACAAACATGCCAATTTTATTGTTAATCACGATCAAGCCACGGCCGATGATGTGGTGCAGTTGATCAGTATGATTAAGTCCAAGGTCAGGGTTCGTTATAATCTTCAATTGGAAGAAGAAGTTCAATATGTAGGCTTTTAATAAATTTAATATATAAAAACTATGCAAATCAAAATCAAAGCCACTAATTTGGAGCTAACCGGATTAATTAAAAATCATATTAAGGAAAAACTGGGAAGTTTGGATAAATATTTTGACAATATTCAGCAGGTTGAAGTGGAGGTGGGTAAAACCACTACCGGGCAGCAAAAGGGAGAGATCTTTTTTTGCGAAGTCAATGTCAGTGTGCCGGGAGATTTGCTGCGTTATCGCCAAGAAATGGAAAATATTATAAAAGCCGTTAATGTGGTAAAAAAAGGGATTCAAAATGAGATCAAAGCTTACAAGGGCAAGCTTAATTCTTGAATTTAATTTTAAATAAAAAAAACCGCGCTAAGATTAGCTGCGGTTTTTATTTTTAGCCACCATAAAAAGATCATGGTTCGAACCAAAAGGTTTCAAACGGATCTTTTTTTCATGGATTAGCCTTTGAAGTGTATCAAAAATGGTTTTTGCTTCAAACTTCGGCAGGTTGAAGAACCTTAACGCTTGAGGTGAACCAAAATATTCCAGAGGTACTCCGATGTTTTTTAATTTGCTTAGTAGAGCTTTTTCCAGCTTGGGGATGTCTTGCATTTTCTTTCCTTGTTTTAGGGGATAAGTCTTTGCCACATTTTTTTGCTTTGTTCAAACCTTTGCAAAAGAGTGGTTAGCCGTTTTTGGATCTTGTTATTCAAAGGAAGACTTCTTTCGCCGTAAAGCTTGTTGGCCAAGTTTGGTCCGTATCTAGTGGCCACCAAACAGTAGCGATAGTTTTCTTGGAAATCGCCTTGCTTTGATCTAAGTCCGTAAATCATGGCACTAACAAGAATCGGTGCGGTGATGTAAATGGACATGACCAACAAAGCAAAAAAGATTCCTTGAACAGTGGGTTTTTTTTTGGCAAAACTTCGGTGTTGAAAATACCAAACAAGATGGCATATTTTGGCCAAAGCAGTCAAAATAAGCCAAGAAATAAAGACTATACTTGTTCCACTCATTTTTGTCTCCTTAAGCTGAAATTGACAATGAACTGTTTATCTTTGGTAGTTTAGCATATTTATATTGATTTGGCAATGGATTTGTGATAAAGTGAGAGTATTAAGCATCTAAATTTAATTTTTGCTAATTTTATGAATATATTTAAAAAATTTTTCAAGGATCCCAATAAAAAAGTGGTTGAGGAGATTCAGCCGATTGTGGATCAGATTAATGATTTATCTGAAAAGTATGAAAAAATGGATGAATCAGGGCTGAAAAAGAAAACTGAGGAATTGAAAGAACAATTAAAAACAGATAAAAGTTTGGACGAGATTTTGGTTCCGGCCTTTGCCGCGGTTAGAGAGGCCAATCGGCGAGCCATTGGCGTGCGGCATTATGATGTGCAGTTGGTCGGTGGAGTGGTTTTACATCGTGGTGAAATTGCGGAAATGAAAACCGGTGAAGGAAAAACCCATGTGGCCGCTTTGGCGTTGTATTTAAACGCTTTAACCGGAAAAGGTGCGCATCTTATTACGGTTAATGACTATCTGGCCAAGCGTGACGCCGGTTGGAACGGTGCGGCCAACAGTCTTTTGGGGATGAGTACGGCTTGTATAGTTAATCAGACCGCTTTTATTTATGACCCCGAATATCAAGATGAGAACCAGTCGGATAAACGTTTGATTCATTTGCGTCCTTGCACCAGGAAAGAAGCTTATGAAGCTGATATTACTTATGGAACCAATAGTGAGTTTGGTTTTGATTTTTTGCGCGATAATATGGCTTCGGATTTAAAATCTCAAGTGCAAAAAGAGCTTAATTTTGCCATTGTAGACGAGGTGGATTCGGTTTTGATTGACGAGGCTAGAACCCCGCTTATTATTTCCGCTCCGGCCGGAGAATCAGCCAATCTTTACCAGCGTTTTGCTTCTTTGGTTCCGCAGTTGAAAGAAAATAAATTCGCAGAACCGGAAAATTTGCGTCCGGGTGATGCATTGAAATTAAGTAAAGAAATCCCCGAGGAAGAACAAGGTGACTATAATATTGATGAAAAAATGAAAACCGTTACCTTGACCGACAAAGGTATTTCTCGAGTGGAAAAAATGCTGGGCATGGGCAATATCTACACTGAAGGCGGTATTGACATGGTTCATCATTTGGAGCAAGCCTTAAAGGCACATGTTTTATTTAAAAAAGATCGCGATTATGTGGTCAAAGATGGAGAAGTGGTTATTATTGATGAATTTACCGGGCGATTGATGCAGGGCAGGCGATATTCCGAAGGTTTGCATCAAGCCATTGAGGCCAAAGAAGGCGTGGAAATAAAAAAAGAAAGCCGAACCTTGGCCACCATCACCATTCAAAATTATTTTCGCATGTATAATAAATTATCCGGCATGACCGGAACAGCGGCTACTGAGGCCGAAGAGTTTGCCAAGATTTATAGCTTGGATGTCACTGTTGTTCCGACCAATAAGTCGGTGATTAGACAGGATTTGTCTGACCGGATTTATTCTACGGAAAAAGGTAAATTTTCCGCGGTGGTTCAGGAAATAAAAAGATTGCATGAAAAAGGACAGCCGGTTTTGGTGGGTACCATTTCCATTGAAAGAAATGAGTTACTTTCCAAACTCTTGAATTCAGCCGGAGTGCCGCATGAACTTTTAAATGCCAAGAATCATGAAAAAGAAGCCAATATTATCCGACAAGCCGGAAGAGCCGGAGCGGTGACCGTGGCTACCAATATGGCCGGTCGCGGTGTGGATATTAAACTTGGCGGTGAGCCTTTTAATCAAGAAGATTATAATAAGGTTTTAAGTTTGGGCGGTCTTTTTGTTTTGGGGACCGAGCGACATGAATCGCGTCGCATTGACAATCAGTTGCGCGGGCGTTCCGGAAGGCAGGGTGATCCGGGTGCTTCTCAATTTTATGTATCCATGGAAGATGATTTAATGCGGGTTTTTGGTTCTGATCGCATAAAAGGAGTAATGCAGAGTTTGGGCGTGCCCGAGGATCAGCCGATTGAAAATAAAATGATTTCTAATGCTCTGGAAAAAGCGCAAAAAAGAGTGGAGGGGCATAATTTTGACATGAGAAAGCATTTGGTGGAGTATGATGATGTAATCAACAAGCAAAGAGAAGTTATTTATGAAAAGCGTCATGCCATTTTAACGGCCGCGGAAAAATCCCCGGAAAAGTCAAAAGAAATGGTTTGGGAAATGATTGAAAATGAGATTGAACAAGTAGTGTCTTTTCATACTTCTGATTCGGATCAAACCAAATGGAATATGCGAGAAATCTCCGAGGTGGCCGGCACTATTTTTCCTTTTGGGCAAAGTCAAAGAAAAATCTTGTTCAGCTTGGAAAAGATAGCTGGTGATGATATTGATGATGCCAAGGCTCGGACTCAAATTATTGAATATTTGCTTAAAGTGGCCAAAGAAGAATATGAAAATTTGGAACAAAGGATAGAGGATCAGTCGGGAGACAAAGATAATTTGCGGATTATTGAAAGAGAAATTTTGCTGCGAAGCATAGATAATTTATGGGTTGATCATTTGGACGCGGTCAACGCTTTGCGTTCGGGAATCGGTTTACGAGGTTATGGTCAAAGAGATCCTTTGGTGGAATATAAAAAAGAAACTTATCGTATGTTTATGCAGTTGCAAAACTTGATTCAAAAACAAGTGGTTTATTCCATTTATAAAATCGGACAAGTTGATCAAATGAAAGCCTCCATCATGCAACAGCAGGACTTAAAGACCTCGGATATAAAATCAGGTAATTCTTTTGGCGGAGTAAAAGATCCTTTTGCTCAAACCAAGAAAAATGATTCAGCCAAACCAATAAAATCCAAGCCCAGGGACGCTTCCGGCAAAAAAGTCGGTCGTAATGATCCTTGTCCATGCGGTTCGGGGAAAAAGTATAAAAATTGTTGCGGATAATATTTCATTTTTTGATGAGGTTGCTTTTTTGTCTGATTTATTATAAAATACGGGCAAACAATTTTTTGTAAGGATATTTTTTGCCAAAGCTGTATTAAATTAATTTTTATTTTATATTATGTCTAAAAAATTGAAACAAACTACCAAAGCCAGGATAACTGTTCTTTTTATTGTTTTAGTATCCTTGCTACTGTTGGTTTTTAACGCCCCGGCGCTTTATGACCGCTCAGTTGATTATTTGAACGATAAATTGGGAACCGAGTTTGGTCATTTTGTTAATGTGCCTTATCGGTTGGGACTTGATTTGCAAGGAGGAACACATTTGGTTTATGAAGCCGATACTTCCAAAATAGAATCCGGAGAAAAAGGCGAGGCCATGCAAGGCGTGCGCGATGTGATTGAACGCCGAGTCAACGCTTTTGGTGTTTCCGAGCCGGTGGTGCAAGTGAACAAAGCTCAAGATAAATGGCGTATTATTGCTGAATTGGCCGGAGTTAAAGATGTGAATAAAGCCATTGAAATGATTGGCGCCACACCGCTTTTGGAATTCAAAGAGCAAAATGATCAACCGCCCAGAGAATTGACCGTTGAAGAAAAGCAAGAAATGGAAGAGTACAATGAGCGAGCCAAAGAAAAAGCCAATAAAGCTTTGCAAAAAGCTCTTGACGGTCAAGATTTTGAACAATTGTCCAAGGAATACAGTGCGGGAATGGAGGCTGAAGTTGAAGGCGCCGAGTCAGCCGGTATAACCATTAATCAATCGGCCAATTTGGGTTGGATAGACGGAAAAGGTGCACATAGCCAGCTTTTTCAAGCGGCTGAGGAAATAGAGCCGGACGAGGTTTATCCCGAACTGATTGAGAGCGAATCTTCTTATGAAATACTAAAATTAAAAGATAAAAGACAATCAGGTCAAGAAATAAAAGCTTCTCATATTTTGGTTTGTTATGAAGGCGCTTCGCGTTGTGAGGAAGGCTATACTCGTGAGGAAGCCAAAAACAGAATACAAGAAGCTAAAGATAAAGTAACAACCAAAAATTTTGCTCAGTTGGCCGAAGAATACTCCACCGGACCGAGTGCAAGTCAAGGTGGAGATTTAGGTTGGTTTGATAAAGAGCAAATGGTTAAGGAATTCAGTGATACCGCTTTTGCTATGGAAAATGGTGAAATTTCCGATGCTGTGGAAACGGATTTTGGTTTTCATCTGATTTTCAGACAAGACTCCCGTGGTAAATATGAATATGAAGTGGCGCATATCTCCATCAATAAAAAAACTGAAACCGATATTTTGCCGCCACAAGAAGAATGGGTTTTAACCGATTTAAGTGGTAAGCAATTAGAAAGTTCCAGGGTGGAGTTTGAACAAACTACTCAAGCCCCTTTGGTGGCTTTGGAATTTAATTCCAAGGGTAAAGATCTTTTTGCTGAAATCACCAAGAGAAATATCGGTAAACCGGTAGCTATATTTTTGGATGGTCAGCCGATAAGTATTCCGCGAGTCAACGAAGAAATTACCGGTGGCAGCGCGGTGATTCAGGGTGATTTTACTTTGGAGGAAGCTCAACTTTTGGCTCAGCGATTGAACGCCGGTGCTTTGCCCGTGCCTATTGAATTGGTCGGTCAACAAACCATTGGCGCCAGTTTGGGGCAGAATTCTTTGCAAAAAAGTTTGTTCGCCGGAATTGTCGGATTGATTTTAGTGGGCGCATTTATGATTTTGTATTATCGGTTGCCCGGACTTTTGGCGGTTTTGGCGCTTGGCGTGTACGGGGTGGTGGTTTTGTTTATATTTAAATCCATCCCGGTCACTTTGACTTTGTCGGGAATAGCCGGATTTATTTTATCCGTAGGTATGGCGGTTGATGCCAATGTGTTGATTTTTGAAAGATTAAAAGAGGAATTAAAAGTAGGTAAGCCACTGGGTACGGCCATTGAAGAAGGATTTAAGCGAGCTTGGACTTCTATTCGCGACGGTAATGTTTCTACTTTAATAACTTGTTTTATTTTGGCTTGGTTTGGTACCAGCATGATCAAGGGGTTTGCCATAACCTTGGGAATCGGTGTTTTGGTCAGTATGTTTTCCGCTTTGGTGGTGACTAGACAGTTTTTAACCTTGTTGGTTAAACCCGGTTCAAAAAAGAAAAGACCGTTATGGCTTTTCGGAGTAAAAAAGCAGGATTAAAGGTCTTGGTTAATTGATCTTAAAAAACAGTATAGTTTTCGATTAAATCTATAAAAATAATTCTTTATTGTCATTCCGCCTGCCTGCCGGCAGGCAGCCGGTTGGCAGGAATTTGATTCAGGGTCTCGGGATCTCTTTAATTTTACTGTTTTCTATCATCTCTCAACCTTTTAGATCCTAATACGATTTTTTGCCTGTCCTGTCGGTGGCGGTCAAAGTGGGCCTTTTCTTGTTATAGACAATTCGCCTTAAATCTATCAATTAAATATATACTAACTTTAATCTATGTACAAAATAATTCAAAAACGAAAAATTTGGTTAACGCTTTCCGGTTTTTTGGCCGGACTTAGTCTGCTTTTTGTTATTATTTGGGGCTTAAATCTAGGTATTGACTTTACCGGAGGTAGTCTTTTGGAAGTGAAATTTACCGAGCAAAGACCTTCGGTGGCCGAGGTTCGTCAAAATGTTGACAGTTTAAATCTTGAAGGCGATGTAATTGTTCAAGAAGCCGGTTCGGAAAATATGATTATTCGTTTTCAGGCTATTGAAGAGGATACGCATCAAAGCGTTTTAGCCAGTTTAAAGGAAAAATATCCGGAAAATGTGCAACAACAAAGATTTGAATCCATTGGTCCGTCAATCGGGCGTGAATTGCGCACCAAAGCGATTTATGCCATTTTGCTGGTAATAGTGGCCATTATTTTGTATGTGGCGTGGGCTTTTCGCAAGGTCAGCTTTCCGGTTAAGTCTTGGAAATACGGTATAATCGCCATTATTGCCTTGGTTCATGATATTTTGATCACTCTTGGGGTTTTTGTTTTGTTGGGGCGATTTATGGGAGTGGAAATCGGTTTGCCTTTTGTGGCCGCTCTTTTGACCATTTTGGGTTATTCGGTTAATGATTCCATTGTGGTTTTTGATCGGATCAGAGAAAATCTGGGGCGTTTGGTAAAAAAGGATTTTGAAGCCATTGTTAATCGCAGTGTAAATGAAACCTTGACTCGTTCAATCAATACTTCATTGACTACTTTGTTGGTGCTGTTTATGGTTTTTCTTTTTGGCGGTGCTTCCATTCAATTTTTTGTTTTGGCTTTAATGATTGGCGTGCTGTGCGGTACTTACAGCTCCATATTTTTAGCCAGTCCGCTTTTGGTGGTGTTTGAAAAA
>CAZPBK010000019.1:0-5831 GCA_964584985.1 uncultured Gammaproteobacteria bacterium
GCAGAAATTACTTCTGGTTGGAGTGATTCCATAACCATAAGTGTTTCCGGTAATATCAATGGTGTAATTAGTACCGTCGTGCAAATCAAAAGTCAAAGTACGACCGGCACCTGATTTGTTCATGTCAGCCAAAATTGACAATTCAACATTGTCACCTTTGCTAACTTCAACATCAGTATTGAAAATAGCTCGGCCTGAAGAATTCAAAGAATTTACAGTACCAAGAGTTTCACCGGTGTCATCATTGACCAAACGAATGTTTTTCACATCACTGGCTGCGGCTGTACCATTTTTAACGGCAGTTACCTGATTAATGGTAATGCCTTCGGCAGAACCGGCTTTTACCTTAACCTGAACAAAACGAACATCAGTAGCATCGGTATCAACGGTCAAATCAGTACCATTTCTGTTACCCAATGAACCGTCGTACAAAAGAGCTGAACCGATAGTGATTCCGCTATTCAAGGTTTGTGAATTACCGGTAACAGGGAAGCTACCTGAAACAGCGGCAGTTGTGGTAACATCGCTGGCTTCCTCAATGCCAAGAGTAATAATATTGCCATCGTATGAAGCAGAAGCGGTCATATCAGCGGCAATGGTCAATACTTTGGTTTCGTTAGCAGAAACATCCACGGAAATATTATTGAATACAGCTTGGTTTGAAGAGTTCAAACTTTGACTGCTTCCAATCTGATTACTGCCGTCATACAATTTAACAGTATCAACAGCGGCGTTATTACTCAAACCTCCGCGAGTAACTTTAAGACCTGTAACCGTAACAGCATCAGCACCGGCGGTAAGATCCACCTTGGTGAAAACAACATTAGCGGCAGCAGCACTGGCATTAGTCGGCACAACGCCGGTAGCCGGTGTGTTGGCATTCAAAGCTACTCCCAAAGTACCGGCAGCAACAGAGCCACCGTCTCCGGCACCTCCGCCCTGTGATACATCTACAAGAGCTTCATGAGTATTGGTGATATCATCACCTGCGGATGGCATATCCATTGATGTGTCTTCCACATAATCAGTCATGAAATTATTAGCGGTCATGCCTTCGGCAGTAACCTCACTCCATGAACCATCTTCATTAACATAATAAGTAGTATCTCCTTTGGAAACAAGGCTTCCTTCAGGATATTCACTACCATCTAAAGCTTCGCTTGATACAGTATAATTATCAAACAAATATTGTGAAACCTTCACAATTTTATCTGACCAATCAGCACCGTATAAAGCTTCAGCTGCTGCTTCGCCGTCCAAGTGTCGCAAAACACCATCCGGTTCAACAGCATAAATTTTGTTAGAAATAACTTGACCTGTATCATCAATAAATTGAATCAACTTGGTTCCGGCTCTCATCATAACATTGCCGGCTAGGTCAATAGCCATATTTTCCTGGCTATCCAATTCTTTGATAGTTTGACCTTCAAAGTCAGGATACCATGAAAAATAAGTTGAGGCTGTTGGAAAAACATACTTTGTTCCGTCTTCCGCATAATAATACACGGCTGTATTGTCCGGGGTCTTAAAAAGATCACCGGCAGACAAAGTTTCCGCGCTAGCGGTAGGAACAAAAGCTGCTAATCCCATTGTCCATAGCATTGTTGTTAAAACAACGCCCAGGGTTAAAACTTTTTTCATAAATTAATTAAACTCCATTCGGAAGATACTTAATTACGTCTCCGGAGATTAAGTAATTAAATACCAACCTTTTATATTCTTTATTATGTAGCTGCCGACCACTGGGGTCTCGACCTTTAAGGCCTCTACAACCTAAAGAGAATTTCTTTAGGATTTTGTTTATTAACTTATTAATTAATTATTTATTTAAATTTTTGCTTTATTGGTTTAAATCAGTTTCAACGGTTTCTTGATCAATTTCTGTGGCCTCTGCCTGTTCAGTATTTTGAGAATCTGAGTCTTGCTCTTCTTCTGTTTGCTCGGTATTTATTTCAGCTTGTTCTTTTTGTATCAATTCTTCTATTTTGTCCACTGATGCTTTTATTTGTTGAATGGCATTATTTGATTCTTTGATAATTTGCAACGACTGAGATAAATCACCTTGGTTCAAAAGCTCCTTGGCTTCTTGCAACCGTTCAGTAATTTTATTCGGTTCATCCCGTATTTTTTCAATCCGAATCACGGCTTCTCCCCATTCCTTTTCAGACGATTCAACCTGATCCTCCCGCTCGGTTTGAGCTGTTTCTTCGGCACTTTGTTCTTGATCGGCCAAAGTTTCAGAACTTGTTTCAGTTTCATTCTCCGATTGCTCCTCTTCCACCGGAGTAATACTCAAACTCCCTGATTTTTCCTCTTCTTCCACAGGAGTAATGCTTAAAGCCGATTTTTCCGTTAATTCCGAATTTTCCTTTTTATCCAACTCCACGACCTGTGTTTTTTGTTCTTGTTTTTTAACCTGCAATTTTTCCAAATCTGTCAAAGTTTGTTTCAACCGCTCAGCCACTTGGTTATTTTTTTGTTCTGATTTATTGATTTTTTCTTCAATGGATTCAACCAACTCGTTTTCAGAAAAATCCATTTGACCATTTTTATGCTTTTTCACAACAATAGCTATGGCTTCAACGCCTGTTTCTTCCACCGCTTCTACCGCTTGCTCCAAACTCTGAGCGATCTCTTTGTCTTCAGCGGCAAAATCTTTGGCTTTTTGCCCAACATTTCGGCCGATCTCTTCAATCTTTTGATCCATATCCTTGACCGACTTCATTATTTCCTCATCCGAATCATTAACATCATATTTGACTTTATTTAGAGCTTGCCGAGTTTTTTCCATTTCTTCTTCCAAATAACCGACCGCCACTTTGATTTTTTCCTTTTTTTCTTCCGGTTCCTTTTCTTCAGCCGCAACTTTTTCTATTTCCCTTATTCTTTCTTCAGCAAATCGCATATGCATTTCAGCTTTTTTTTCTTCGCCCGAAGTAAAACCGACCTTGATTTTTTCACTGGTCAATTTAACGGAATAAAGGAACTCACCGGGCAAACTACCTTTGGACGCATTTACTCCGAGCATCCCGGTAGTAAAAACCAACAAACTGAGAATAGTCAAAACACCCACCGGCTTGGCAACAAAACGCAAAAAGCCGACCGGTAAAAGAGACTTGAAGAAAAGCCAAAAATTATAAACAAAAGACCGGGACTTGGCCGAACTTTGTCTAGTAATCTGAGACATCAAAAGTTGGCGCTGTGAATTTACCCAGTCTTTTTCAGGTTTAACCTGTTTCAAATCTTTTAATTGTTGGATAATCTTTTCTTTATCCATTTTTTTATAAAGTCACTCTTTTTTATTTATTTTCCCTTTTTCCTCTTGTTCGGTCAATTGTTTCAAAGCTTTTAAAGCTCGGTGAACCAAAATCCGAATATTTCCCTTGGTTTTCCCCATTATTTCCGACATTTCAACGGTGGAAAATTCCTCTATATATTTAAGGATAACTACCTCACGGTATACATCCTTTAATTTGCTTAAGTGTTTTTCAATATTAGCCACATCAAGCCTTACATCGGTTTCACCTTTAATATCTCGCTTGTCTTTAATGTTTTTGAATTGATCTTCGTCCGTACCAACAAACTCACGACTTTTTTGACGATAATGATCAATTACCAAATTACGAGCTATTTTATACAGTAGAGCGTTAAAATTGCCGATTTTTTTGCTACTGTCGTTGATATATTCCCAAGTTTTTAAAAACACTTGAGAAGTAATATCTTCAGCCACTTCCTTTGAACCGACTTTAAACAAGATAAAACGAAAAATACGGTTCACATAAAAATCATAAAGTTCTCCATAGGCTTCAGCATCTTTACTTTGTCTGACTTTATGGATTAAAAATTTTTCTTTTAATGAAACCTTCTTCATTATTGTAGACGGATTAATTGTTGATTTGTTACACTCAGGCCTTTTTAGAGCCACTCGGTTCCCATATTTAGCTAATTGACAGTATAATCCTAAAATCCAATTTTGTAAAGGGTAATCCACAGAAAAATCTTTCCCAATACAAGCGATGGAAAATAATCAAATTTTGTATTAAAGTTTATGTAAAAAACACAAGAAACAAAAAAAACCACCCTTAGTCCGTCCGAATCGCAAAACAGTATATTTTTCCCTTTTTTATTGACAAATTATTAGATTCTGATACAGTAAAATCGCCTATTTTGTATACACCAGTGTATACAAACAGCAATAAAAATTATTTTATGTCAAAAGATGAACCCAAATTCCCCATAAGAGTTTCAGTCAGCGAAGCGGCCAGGCTTTTCGGAGTTAATCAAAATACGATCAGAAGAGCTATAAAAGCTCAGGAAATACGCTATATAGTAGTACAAGGAAGATATAAAATCAACTTTGAAAGTCTGGTAAAATGGTCACAAAACAAGACCACAGTCAAGAACAAAATGAATAAAAAAGGCTTGGGCCAATATGTTGACAAATGGAATATAAAAACCAAAAAATACAGTCCCGATCCAAAAATACTACAAAAAAACCGGCCGAACAAATAAAAAAAGCACTCCGGAAAAAGAGTGACTTTTTTTATATGAAAAAATCTTTATTATATTTTAACAATGAATACATTCGGTTTGCTTACTTTTTTGGCGTGCCGAAGCGAAATCAACAACCAGATTATGGTAAACCTGCTGCACGCTGATAACAATATCTTTCCAATTATAATTTTCTCGCACATGTTTACGCGCGTCTTTACCAACTTGTTTAACCAAATCCGGACAACCCAATAAATAATCCATCTTGTTTTTCAGATCGCCAACACTTTTGTTTTTAAAAGAAAATCCGTATCCGCCGGCAACAGCTTCCATATTTTCCGGGATATCAGAAGCCAAAACCGGTAAGCCAAAACTCATTCCTTCCAAAATAACAATGGGCAAACCTTCGCTTTCAGACGGATGAACCATCATATAAGCGTTGGAGTAGAGCTCGCGCCAAAGCTGACTACCTCCTTTGATATTACCGGTAAAAATTATATTGGGATTATCTTTGGCCTGAGCCTTGATCTTTTTTACATAAGGATCAGTAAAAGCACTGGCTCCAACAATAACCAACTTTTTATCGGTTTTTAATTGATTGTAAGCCTTGATTAAATAATGTACGCCCTTATGCTTGACCAGACGAGAAATGAAAAAAATATATCCGTTTTTCTTCAGACCAAACTTTTTTTTGATCAAATCGGCCGATTGTTTTTTGGGCAAATCAATGCCATTGGGAATATAAGTGGTTTTTTCGTGAAATTTATCCTGACAATAAAGCTGCAAGGTTTTGGAAACGGTAATGGTTTCATGAGCGAACTTAACAGCCGCCCATTCACCAAGTCGCAGAGCCAAACGAGCCAACAAACTCCATTTTTGATGATAACGATCCAAGCAATGAAAAGTAATCACCACTTTGGTTTTGCGAGCAAAAAGTCTGGGAATCCACGCCAAAAGTGCCGGACCCACGCCATGATAATGCACAATATCATAACCTGATTTAACCGCGTGCCAACTGGCTCTCCAGGTATGGGAAATAGCATCCAAATTTTTGGTTTTTATTGACTTTAGACTTATAAGTTTAACCGATTTATAATACTTCAAACTTTTCGGAGTATACCAAGGACGAGTATATGCAAAAACCTTGTGGCCTTTTTCAGCCAAACCGGTAGCTAAACGCTCCACATGTTTTTCCACCCCACCAAATTTCATGGGAATACCCTTTTGTCCGATAAAAGCTATTTTCATAAAAAAATGTTAATAAGGAATAAATAATCGGTAATTGGTAATCAGTAACTTGTAATTTGTAATTAGTAATTAGTAATTGGTAATCAGTAACT
>CAZPBK010000019.1:5931-11390 GCA_964584985.1 uncultured Gammaproteobacteria bacterium
GTAATTGGTAATCAGTAACTGGTAATTGGTAATAGGATTATCATTATTTTAAATATTTATTCAGGTAAAAGCTCCCGGTTCTTAAATCTACAAAACATTCTAACAAATTGGCCGGGCAAATAACTCCTAACCACTAACTACCTTCTTCTAAAACTAATCCATTTACTACCCTATATTTTAGCATAAAAAATGATTTTTGTCAAACACAAGGTTCTATGTTTTTATTATAACATAAATATTTGACAATTAAAAAAAGACAAAAAAGACTTATTTTCGCTTAAAATAGCCAAGAAATTTTGTTAAAAAAACTTTAATAAACCAAAACTCCAACTAAAAAATTTTGGCTAAAAAAACAAACAGTGGTATAATTAACTTGTGAATTTTTAACTTTAAATTAAAATAAAACAAAATTATGGCTTATCAAAAGGCGTATAAATTTCTCGCCTCCATCATTATTTGTCAAATGGCCGGACTGATCGGCTCTATTTTTACCACTCCGCAAATTAATACTTGGTACAAAACACTAACCAAGCCAAGCATTGCTCCGCCCAACTGGATTTTCGGACCGGTCTGGACACTCTTATTTGTTTTAATGGGAATTTCTCTTTTTATTATCTGGAACCAAAAAAGCAAGCCACGCTTAGGCATTTTGTTTTTTATTGCGCAACTGGCTTTGAATATTTTTTGGTCGGTTCTTTTTTTCGGTCTTCAAAACCCGTACTGGGCCTTGGTGGAAATAGTTTTTCTTTTTATTTTTATTGTTTTAACCATTTGGCGTTTTTGGAAAAAACAAATCTGGGCCGGACTGCTCTTGATTCCTTACGCCGCTTGGGTGGCTTTTGCCACGGTTTTGAATTTTTTAATTTGGCGAATTAATTATTAACGCTTTTAATAAATAATCTTAATTAAATATTTTTCAAAATAAAAAAAACTTAATTACAATTCTTTTGCTGATAACCGGTCTTACGGTTTTATTCTTTTTCCCGGAACCGCAAACCAATTTTTTGGTTTATTCCGCCACCGCTCTATTTTTTGTTTTTTTGATCCTTGTTTCGGTAATCGGTCAAAAAAAGGACTAATCAAGGAGAAACAAAAATCAATTTTATTTACTTTATCTTTTATGCGACTGTGGAGTATTCATCCGAAATATTTGGACAGACAAGGAATTTTGGCCGTCTGGCGAGAAGGTCTTTTGGCACAAAGAGTTTTACAAAACAAAACCAAAGGTTATAAAAACCATCCTCAGCTAATCAGATTTAAAAAACTCCCCGACCCGGTGAAAGGAATCAACAATTACCTGCACTTTGTTTACTTGGAAGCCAAAAACAGAGGCTATAAATTTGATAAAAACAAAAAACCACCGCACTTGCCAATAAAAAAAATCGCCGTTAGCCAAGGCCAAATTGACTTTGAGTTCCAACACCTTTTGAAAAAACTGCAAGCAAGATCTCCGAAGGTTTTTGAAAACTTAAAACACACTATCTCAGTCGAACCACATCCCTCATTTAAAATAATTGTCGGCGACAAAGCTGAATGGGAAAAATCATAGAAAAATCAGTTTATATATAAATTTTTATTTAATTCATAACAAAGCAATATGTCGGAATCAAACTTGGAAAAACTGGATAAACTTTTTTTGGCGGAAAAAGCCGCCTGGTGGCAAATGGATCTGCCTTCGGGTAAGGTAATTTTCAGTGATAACAAAGCTGAAATGCTGGAATATCCGCCAGAAAAATTTAAAAAATATCAAGATTTTACTGACTTACTGCATCCGGATGATCACGACCAAGCAATGAAAGCCATGAAAGATCACTTGGCGGGCAAAAATGATTTTTATGAAACGGATTATAGAATAAAAAATAAAGACGGAGACTATATAAGGTTTTATGATTTTGGACAAATTTTAAGCCAAGAACAAGAGGAAAGTACCATTATGGGTTTTGTAATCCAGCTGGATAAAAATAAAGATGCGACAAAACAAATTTCTGAATTTAAAAACATGTTCACCCAAAAATCCCCTTCTCTGCTTGAACTGGTAAAACAAAAAAAGAACAGCTGAAAACCTTTTTAATTTTATTGATATCATCTCAACCAAAAAGAGCCCCGAACAAGGGCTCTTTTTTTATCTTTTATTATCTGGAAGCTCCGGAATAGGCTATGGCCTGCAAAGCGTTCCAATCCTCAGTGCTTTGGGGCACTTTATGAAAAATCGCTTTAAAAGATTTTATAGCCTTTTTTTCAGAATTCAAATTCCTATTTTCCGCTGCCTGTCTGAGGCCGTAAGTCATAACCATTATGGCCGCTTCATCCTTTGGATTACTAAGATCCGGTGAACGATGATAAATTGTCTCAAATTTGTCTATTGCCCGGTCCTCGGCTTCGGGACTCAACCTTGAAGGCCAGCGTCCGTTGGCTATTTTTATAGCATCGGTTAACTCCTCTTGATCTTTTGGCAATCTTCCGTAGGCCTCTTTATAGGAATGAATAACCGCCGCTCTTTCTCCGGCACCCAACTTTTTTGTATTATTATCCACTCCGTAAGTTATAAATTGATTTATAGCTGATTGCATTTTTTCCGTTACGGCCGATAAATCATGAACCAAAGAACTCAAATATTTTATTTCACTTTGTTGTTCCTTGACTATATCTCTTAACTCCTCCAACTCAGCCAAAACCTCTCCCAACCTGTTTTCCAACAAGGATTCGGTTTTTTCTTCAATTTCCACAATCTGTTCATCTTTAACCAAAGAGCTTGAAGTAACAACATCACTGTCCTTTAAGTTGATTTTTATTTGATTACTGTAAACACCGCATTGCCCGCCAAGATATTCGCAAACCCGCACATAATAATCTCCCGGGCCGTCAAAAGCACTTATAACATCGGAAATTCGTTGCGGATCGGAATAATAATGATATCTGTCACGGCTTCTGGTGGGGTATGTTGGATTTTGCTTTTTACTCCAAACAACCTTGAATCCCTTTTCAGAATAGCCGTTTGCTTGCCAAATAACCCGATTTGCTTTCTCTCCCGAGGTTAATTTCACAGAATCAACCCTGTATTGATTTCGTACTTGCTCTTGAGTTTGGGTTTGCTTCTGCTCGCCCAAAGAAACTTTTATTTGATTACTGTAAACACCACATTTACCACCCAAATATTCGCATACTCGCACATAATAATCACCTGTTCCGTTAAAAGCATTTAAAGAATCATCTCGCTTGCTTGAATCAGAGTAATAATGATATTTGTCCCCGCTCCCGGTCGGATAAGTCGGATATTTATTTTTACTCCAAACCACTTTAAAACCTTTTTCAGAATAACCGTTAACCGTCCAATTAACGCTTCCCGCCTCCAATCCCTCGGATAAAGCAATAGAATCAACTGAACCGGTTTGATTTATTTCAACGGAATCACTCTCGCTAACAAAAGCCAAAGCCGGACTAAAAGCAAATAAGCCCAGTAGTAAAACAATGTAGATTTTTGACATAGTTTTAGGATTAATAATTAAACTCTCCATATTCAGTATAACAAAAAACCGGGAAAAAGCCATCTTTTTCACTTTTTCTAAAAACTTTCTATTTTTATCACAGCCAAAAATCTGCTATAATTATGGATACAATTTAATATTTAACATTAACAATTAACAATTATCCTATGAACTTAAAAAACAAATCAGCCATTGTTACCGGTGCCCGCCGAGGCATTGGCAAAGCCATTGCCCTTGATCTGGCTGAAAAAGGAGCAAAAGTGGTAGTCAGCGATCTTAAAATTTCGGATTGTCAAAAAGTGGTCAAAGAAATAAAAAAACGAGGAGGCGAGGCTTTGGCCGTAAAGTGCGATGTTACCAAAAAAAGCGAAATCAACAATTTACTGAAAAAAACCAAACAAAAATTCAAGAAAATTGATATCTTGGTCAGCAACGCCGGTGTTGTCGTGCAAAAACCGTTCACCAAACTCACGGAAAAAGATTGGGACTTCACCTTGGATATAAATCTTAAAGGAGCTTTTCTTTGCGCCGGTGCGGTGGCCAAACAAATGGAAAAACAAAAATCCGGTAAAATAATTTTTATTTCCTCCATCGCCGGACAGGTTGGTTTTGGTAATACCTCGGCCTATTGCGCTTCCAAAGCCGGAATCATCGGCTTAGCCAAAGGCATGGCTCTGGATCTGGCCGAATCAAATATTCAAGTTAATGTGGTGGCTCCGGGGGTGATCAAAACCGATATGACCGAGGACATGCTTAAAGATCCAAAAACCAAAAAGTCTTTGTTAAGCAATATTCCCATGAAAAAAATCGGGAGAACTCAAGATATCAGTCAAGCGGTTAATTTTTTGGCTTCAAACCAAGCCGACTATGTCACCGGAGAAACTTTAACGGTTGACGGCGGCTGGGTAGCGCATTAATCACCAAAAACAAATTCCGTCGGAAAAACTTAAAAGCCCAAAGGAGCTATCTCCCAAGGGCTTTTTAAATTAAAACCAATTGATAAAATGCCATATTAATCAAATTAGCTCCCAAGGGCTTTTTATATGATTAATCGATTGGGCGGAAACATTGGTATAGATCTGAGTGGTTTCCAATTTTTTGTGTCCGAGCAATTTCTGAATATAGCGAATATCAATCCCGTTTTCCAAAAGATGAGTGGCAAAAGAATGGCGCAAGCTGTGGCAAGTGGCCTGTTTTTTTATATTGGATTTTTTTAAACAGATCCGAAACATTTTTTGCAACGAACGGGTGGTAAGCATTTTTCCGTTCCGACCGACAAATAACAATTGTTCAATATTATTTTGCTTTATATAATCTTGAATTTTGGGAATCAGTTTGCTTGAAAGAACGGTAATTCTGTCTTTATTGCCTTTTCCGGCTTTCACATGAATGGTTTTTTGCTCAAAATCAAAATCAGCCACTTTTAAAGGCAAAACCTCGGAAATCCTCAATCCACTGCCGTACATTAGACTAAAAGCCAAATAATATTTTTCATTTTTAACCGAATTTAACAACTCAGCCACTTCAGACAAAGAAAGCACCACCGGTAATCTTTGCCTATGTTTGGGATGTTTTATATCCAAAAAAAATTTTCTTTTTAAAACTTTTGTGTAATAAAACTTTAAAGCGTTAAGGGTAACACTTAAAGTTGAAGAACCGGCGCCCCTATGTCGCCGATGTTCCAAATATCTTTTAATGTCCTTATTTTGAACTGATTTTGGTGATTTTTGGCAATAATCAAGAAAACGAAGATTTACATTAATATAGGCTTTGCAAGTTTTATCGGAATAATTCCGCAATTTAAGTTCATTTTTCAAACCAATCAAACTGTCCAATTGTTTTGATTTTATTTTTTGATCTGCTATAATCATAACATGCTTGTGATTTATAAAAATCAAAGTTATCCATTATTTATATATACTAATTATAGCACATTTTTATCCGAACAGACTAACAGTTCGCATAAAAGGTGTT
>CAZPBK010000020.1:0-10880 GCA_964584985.1 uncultured Gammaproteobacteria bacterium
AATTATAGACTTGTTGGACTGCCATTTTTCAATAAAGATCATAATTCTAACTTTAAAAAAGAGTATGAAATGGTAGTAAATGAATAAGGAGTTTTCCTCCTTCCATTCAAGAGCAAGTCGTGGCAGAGATAGAAGTTGAGCAGAAAGTTGTGATGCAAATAAGGAACTGATTGAGAAAATGGAGAAGAAGGTTGAGGCGAAGATTGGCGAGGTTTGGGGTGAAGAGGTTTAATAGTCTAACAAATACTATGATTACTTTTGTACAGAAAATAAAAGACATGCTAAAAAATAGATTTTATCTATTAATATTTTTTGCTGTAATTTTTATTGTTGGGACTTATTTACTGACAGGAAACTTTTTACCGACTACCGATACAAAAGATCTTTGGTTTTATTCTGGTCTTTTTATGGTTTTATTTTCGATACTATTCATAGAACCCTACTATACATCACCTAAAAATGTCATAACAAATACAATTCCTCTATTGCTAGTCTTTCTATCAATTGAAGCAAATTTTGAACCAAAATCTATTTGGCATATTTCCTTTTGGTCTATTCTTGTCTTGCTAATTCTGTCAATTCTTCCTTTGGGTTTAAATGATGAAAATAAAAGCCCTGAACATTGGAAAAATCAAGTTGCTAACTTTTTGAAAAGAGTAGTTGTGATAATTGGTAAGGGAAAAATAATATACTCAGCTGTATTTTTACTTTTTTTATTCGTAAATATAACCTCTGCTCCCACGGAAGGTTTTAAAAGTATTTTTGATTCACAATTCATTTTTTTGATGATTCTATGGGGACTTATATTGTCTATATATCCAAAAGAGTTAAATAATACCTTCTCTACAAAACAAAAAAAGGTAGATAAAAATGCTATTGGTGAAATTTTTGGAGTTCAATCTAAAAAGATTTTTCTAGTAAAATTATTTGAAGATAGAAAAAGTATTAAAAAGTTTGATATTGTGAAATTTAGATATTCTATGCAAGATTCAAAAGATCTTATTATGACAGGAATAGTTTTTGATACATACTTACTAAATCAAGAAAAATGGACAAAAATATTGCAGCTCGGTGAGATTAGAGAAAAAAACAATCATTTAGAAAAAAATGTTGTATATAAAATATCCGAAAAAGAAGAAAGAAATTCAACTGAATCAGAACTAAAAGTACAGGAATTTGTAGGAATTATTACAAACGGTTCAAATATTGGAAAGATAAAATTTGAATACTCAAAAAAAGATGATGACCTACAAGAGGGTGATTTATTGGAGCTAGAAATAGGGAGGAAAAGGTTATTTTATCAAGTTGTTAATGGTTTCACAGAAAAGGAAAAATTGGAAAACAAAAACGAAATGGGGTTTATCGAAGGAGAAGCAATTCAAATTGGAGAGTGGCAAAATGAAAAATTATCCTTTCAAAAATTCGGTTGGGTTCCTTCAATAAATACACCAATTTTTAAGGCAAATACTGAAAATCTTACTATTCAAAATTTTGAATATCCAAATTACAAACTTGGCGTAATTCCAAATACATCTCTTCCTTCAGTTATCAATTTAGATGATGCAGTTAGTCATCACATGGCACTTCTCGGAATCACAGGTTCTGGAAAATCATTTTTGGCTCGCAAAATTATCAAAGAGCTGAATCAAGATACAAAGATAATAATTGTTGATTTTACTGGTGAATGGAAAGATGAGCTTAATAATTTGAGTATAAATACAATAGATATAAGTGATGGTAATATAGATGATTTCTTACAAAATAATTCAATCGGTATTGTGAGTATGAATGCCACTAGCAATACAAGCACTTTAATAGAACAAACACAAAAATTTTTAGAGAAAGTGTTTGATTACGCCAAACAAAAACATTTGGAGGGTAATAAACAAAGAATCTGCCTTGTTCTTGAAGAAGCTCATACAATCACACCTGAAACTAATTTCCTCGGAGATTTTGGTGATTATTCAGCGAATAAGGCATTGGTTAATAAAATGGGGCAAATAGCACTGCAAGGAAGAAAATATGGAGTTGGATTATTGATGATTGCCCAAAGAACGGCTAATGTGTCAAAGACAATGCTAACACAGTGTAACACTGTTATTTGCTTTCAGGCTTTTGACGAAACCAGTTTTAACTTTTTAGGGAATTATGTCGGTAAAGATTTAGTACAGACCTTACCAAATCTAAAACAATACCATGCAATCGTTACAGGAAAAGCAGCTAAGGCAAATATTCCAATGATTATTGATTTAAGAAGAAAAGATGAAGAAGAAACAACATGAAAGAACAAACAAAAGGCAAAAACTCCTCCCCTTTAACCCCCTTTCCCTGCCTTCGCCAAGGCTTCGGCAGGCAGGCTTTTTGATTTTTGTTTTAATAAGGTGTTTTGGACTACGGGAATTCATCTCTAACTCTCTTTAAAAAAAGAAACATCTATTCTTATAATATGAAAAACCAAAAAATCATGGCTATAATAAAGTCAGATCAAGACGAATATTTGCTATTAAGAACAAACCCTGATTGGTTAAAGGTTGATATATGGTTTATAGTCACAGGTAGTGTGGAAAAAGAAGACAAAAGTGAAAAAGATGCGGTAAAAAGAGAAGTGGAAGAAGAAACCGGGTTGGAGATTATGGATATAGAAAAAACAGATTATGTGTCTGAATATGAATGGCCTCGGGATTCCGGGAAACATTACACAGAAAGAGCCTATGTTGTAAAAGTAAAACAAACAATCCCTCGGCTAAGCGGAGAACACTTGGAATCTAAATGGTTAGACAAGGAAACTTTTATTGATAAGATATATTGGGAGGGCGATAAAAAAGAATTAAACAAAATTTTAGATCTTAATATCTGAGAGCATGTTAAAAAGTCCGGAAATCATTAAAAAATATTTTGAATATTTTCCGCAAGACAAAAAGAATTTATTGCTTCTTGATAAGCAAAGACGGGAAAAGAATAATATCTTTACACGCAAAAATTTTACGGGACACATAGTGGCTAATTCTTTAATTATTAACAAAGATAAGGTTTTAACGGTTTTTCATAATTTTTTAAAAATGTATCTTCAACCTGGCGGACATGTAGAGCAGGGAGATCAATCTGTTTTGCAAACCGCTTTAAGAGAAACAAGGGAAGAAACCGGGATTAATGATTGTTGGTTGTTTGATTGGCATAAGAAAACACAAATCCCTATTTTTATAGAATCACATTTAATTCCGGAAAATCCAAAAAAGAAAGAGAAACAACATTATCATCATGATTTCATGTATGTTTTTAAAACAAAGACAAAAGATATAAACCTTCAAGCAGAGGAGGTTTCAGATTTTTCATGGGCTGATATTGAAACGGTTTTGAACAATGATCCTGATTCTTTCCTGTCAAAATCATTAAAAAGAATGATTAAATTGGGGATCATTGAATAAGCGGTGTAAAGTGATTGGAGTCAATGTTTAAAATAAAAATTAAAATTATGAAAAATAATTTAAAACAACAAAACAATAAAATAGCACTTTTTGAAAAAAAACAGATTCGTAAAATCTGGCACAATAACGAATGGTTTTTTTCAGTGGTGGATGTTGTGGGAGCTTTGACTGATAGCGTTGACCCGAAAGATTATTGGTATAGGATCAAAAAAAGAGCAAATGATGAAGAAGATTCCGAGTTATCGACAATTTGTCGACAACTGAAACTGACCGCTTCCGATGGAAAAAATTACGCCACAGATTGTGCCAATACCGAAGGAATCTTAAGAATCATCCAATCTATTCCGTCGCCCAAAGCGGAACCATTCAAAAGGTGGCTTGCCAAAGTAGGATATGAAAGAATAGAAGAAATAGAAAATCCGGAACTGGCTCAAGAAAGGATGAAAAAACTTTATGAAGCCAAAGGCTATCCGCAAGATTGGATAGATAAAAGACTTCGCGGGATTGCTATTCGTCAAAACCTTACCGATGAATGGAAAGAGCGTGGAGTTAATTCGCAAAAAGATTATGCGATATTAACTGCGGAAATTTCAAAAGCTACATTTGGCATAACACCTAGCGAGTATAAAAATCTCAAAAACCTGCCAACAAAATCAAAGGCAAACCTGCGAGATCACATGACAGATTTAGAACTGATTTTTACTATGCTCGGTGAAAAAGTAACAACAGAAATATCAGAGAAAGAAAAACCAAAAGGTATGCCCGGAAACAAAAAAGTCGCTAAACGAGGTGGCGGAGTGGCCGGTAAAGCACGGAAGGAGACAGAAAAAGAACTGGGACGAAGAGTTATTTCTGATGAGAATTATTTAGAGGATAATACCGGTACAAATAAATTAAACTCTAAAAAGAAAAAATAAAACGACTTTATCAATGGTGCGATGATATAAATTCCGCACAAAATAAAGTTAAATTCACTGCTCTTTATGTTAAGCAAGAGGATTATGAAAAATATACTCCAAAGAGTTTTGAAGAATTGGTGAAGAATTTTGGTAAAAAATAAAGCAGTAAATTAAACGCAAAGATAATTTTTCGTTTGGAGCAAATTGCCCTTTTACTTCCTCGATCCGCCTATCATAAAAACTGAAAATTTTCAGAAAAAAATCAGGTAAGTGGCTATTGACAATATTATAAATTTTTGCTATACTTGTTTTGTGAGTTTGTAAGTTAGTTAGAGAGAAAGAGTTAGTTTAATTTTCTTGAGTAATGTGGCGCAGTTATTTTCAAGTCAAAATTGTGATTGACCGGCCAAAGGTCGTCTTACAAGCTGATCTTTAATATTAACCTAAGTTGTTTTTGACTATGCAAAATAAAGTATTTGTCGGCAGTTTGCCATTTTCCACCACCGAAGAAGAGCTAAAAGAAGCTTTTTCCAAGGTCGGTGAAGTGGAATCAGCCAATATTATTCAAGACAGAGAAACCGGACGGTCAAGAGGCTTTGGCTTTGTGGAATTTAAAACCGATGAAGCCGCTCAAGCCGCTATTGAAGAATTCAATGAAAAAGAATTCAATGGCCGAAAGATTTTTGTCAACATTGCTCGTCCAAGAGAAGATAGATAAAATTTTTTCAATATAAAAATACAGCGTGTGCGCAGCGCTGTGTTTTTTTATTGGCTTTTGGATAAGTCTTTTGCTCCAAAAAACCAAAAATGCTATAATATATTTGTTAAAATAAAACCAAACCCGGGTTTTGTTATTACTTAAAATATAATCAAATAAATAAAAATTTATGTTAAACTTTTTGGAAAACCTTTATCAGCACACCAGAAACACTTTAGTCTGGTTTATAATTTATTTTGCTTTACAAACCATTATTTGGGTAGCTTTGGGCGTGTTGATTTTGCTGCATCCGCAGACTTTGTTTATTTTGGTTGCGGTTTTCTTTGTTTTAATTGCGGCTTTAAACCTGTATTTTGGTCTTTTGTTTATTAGATACGCCATTAAATTAAAGAAAATAAAATCTCATTTGGACAGTAAATAAACAAAAAGATTTTTATGAATAAAAAAGTAAAAAAATTAATTATTCCGGTAGCCGGATACGGAACCAGGTTTTTGCCGGCCACCAAAGCTCAACCCAAGGAAATGTTGCCGGTAATTGACAAACCCATTGTTCAATATGTGGTGGAAGATGCGGTGCGGGCCGGAATTGAAACCATAATTTTAGTGACCGGCAGTGGCAAACGCGCGGTTGAAGATCATTTTGGCTATAATTATGAACTGCAGAATTTTTTGAAAAAAGCAGGGAAAAAAGAAAAAAGAGAAGAAATAAAAAAAATCGCTGACATGGCCAATTTTATTTATATCAGGCAAAAAGGACCGTACGGTAACGGTACTCCGGTTTTGTGCGCCAGACATTTGATTGGTGATGAACCTTTTGCCGTGGCTTGGGGCGATGAGTTTTTTTACACTGAAAAAAAATCGCAATTGGCTCAGCTGATGGAGGTTTATGAAAAATATCAAGATCCGGTTTTAACTGCCTATGAAGTGACTAAAAAAGATACGGAAAAATTTGGCATTATCAAAGGCACGGAAGTGGAAAAGGATGTTTTGCAGGTCAATACCATTGTGGAAAAACCCGGTCCAAAAAAAGCACCGTCAACCACTGCTTCGTTGGGTGGATTTATTTTGACTCCGGATATTTTTGATATTTTAGACAAAACCAAGTTGGGCAAAGGCGGTGAGCTGTGGCTGTCGGACGCTATTTTTAAACTTTCCAAAAACCGACCGATCTACGCGCGAAAAATAAAAGGAAAATATTATGATACCGGTTCAAAAATAGGATATTTAAAAGCCAATGTTGATTTTGGACTGCGTCGAAAAGATTTGAAAACTGATTTTAAAAAGTATATTAAATCATTAGATTTATAATCATAATTAACCTATGAAAAATAAAATCAGAAAAAAGAAAATCATTTTGTCTTTTTTTTCTTTGATTTTGATTTTTAGCTTGAGCGGTTGCTTGGGCGGTAGTGAAGGTACTTCCCCGGAAGCCGCTTATCAAGATGAACAGTTGATTTGGTGGGGAGTTTGGGACAATGAAGATGATGTTGAGCCGTTGATAGACACTTATCGCCAGCTTCATCCCAATGTTGACATTGCTTACAGAAAATTGCGATTTGAAGAATATGAGGATGAATTGTTAAATGCTTTGGCCGAGGGCCGAGGTCCGGATATTTTTTCCGTGCATAATACTTGGATGAAAAAATATCAAAGGAAAATAAGCCCTTTGCCATCAACCACTTCAGTACCGATAAAATATGTAAAAGAAGGCATTAAAAAAGAAGAAATAACCGAATGGCGGACCAATCGGTCATTAACTCCGGCGCAAGTAAGAAGAAATTTTGTAGAAGTAGTGGCTGGCGATGTTTTAATGGATGATCCGGATCAAGAAGGTTATAATGAACAGATTTGGGGTTTGCCAACCAGTTTGGATACCATGGTTCTTTATTATAATAAAGATTTATTTAACAGATACGGGGTGATTGAGCCACCGGCTAATTGGAACTCTTTTCAAGAGGCGGTAAAGAAGATTACCAGGATTGATGGAGAAACTGAAGAAATTTTAACCTCCGGAGCGGCCATTGGTACGGCTGATAATGTGGTTAGGAGTTTTGATCTTTTATCCCTTTTGATGATGCAAAATATGACTGATATGCTTAGCAATAGAGAAGCGGTTTTTGATCAAGTGCCTGCCGACTTGGAAGTGGAAGTGCCGCCGGGAATCGGAGCGTTGGATTATTATGTGCAGTTTGCTTCACCGCTTTATGAAGGCTATACTTGGAACAATAATATGCCCAATTCTTTGGAGGCTTTTATTCAGGGAAGAACGGCCATGTTTTTTGGTTATGCTTATCATCGACCGGAAATCAAAGCCAGAAATCCACAGTTGAATTTCAGTATTGCCCCGGTACCGCAGGTGGGTGAACAGCAAAAAGTTAATTATGCCAATTATTGGGTTCAGGTGGTATCTAAGCAAACTGAGATTGAAAATTATGCCTGGGACTTTGTACAGTTTATTACTGATGAGGAAAATATTATGCCTTATTTACAAGAAGTGAAAAAACCGACCGCTTTGCGTTCAACCGAGATTTTAAATAACCAACTGGAAAATGAGGAAATGGCTGTTTTTGCTGACCAGGTTTTAACCGCCAAGAGTTGGTATAAAGGCTATAATTCCACCGGAGCCGAGCAAGCTTTTTCTGAAATGATAAATAATGTGCTTGCCGGGAATATGAATTCTGAAGAGGCGGTTGAACAAGCCATTGATAAGGTCAATTATTCCATAAGAAACAGGTAAATAATTTTATATGAAAAATTTTTTATTGATAATGGTTTTGGTTGGTTTGGGGTTTTCTTTGACTCCCGGCGTAGCCATGGCCAAACTTCCTTCTTTGGTTCCGGAGGAATGCCAATTGGATGCGCCATTGACCAATTGCACTGATTGTGAGCCCACAAAAACCGATCGTAGCGGTTGTTGTTGTAATTTAAGTTCTTTAGAAATGTTTTTAGTTAATGTTGCTCAGATAATTCTCGGCTTGACCGGCTCCATTGCCTTGATAATGTTTGTGGCCGGAGGAATTATGCTGATGATTTCAGGCGGCAGTCCGGATAAGATAAACAAGGCTAAAAGTCTTTTACAGACCGCGGTTATTGGTTTAGCTATCATTTTATTGGCCGGAGTCATTGTTAAAATAGTGGTTAAACAAATATCAGGTTTTTAACGCATAAAATATAAATTAAATTTTAATTATAACTATGAATTTGAAAAAGACATTTTTACTGTTAATGGTGATGAGTCTTTTGTTTAGTCCCTTTTTGGTTCAGGCTAAAGGAGCTACGCCCGAGGGTAAGGTGACCATAGATAAAGCTTTAAAAAAAGTTGATGATGTCTTACCTGAATCCATGCCCACCGGTGATCCGGATACCTTTGTGCAAACCCAGGCCGGAAAAATTATTAATGGACTTATGGGGATAATTGGTTCAATCACATTGCTGGTTTTTATTGCTAGTGGTATAATGTGGATGATGTCCATGGGCAACCAGGACAAGATAAAAAAAGCGCAAAATACCATGATCTGGGCGGCGATCGGGCTTTTTGTGGTTTTTATCAGCTATGTTGTGGTTAATTATCTTTTGGACTATATGGTTTTTTGATAAAATTTATCTTATTAAATATAATTAAATATAAATAAAAAATAAATAATTTTAAATCACATGATCAATCCAAACAAAATCAAAACAATTGTCAGGGTGGTTATAGTCGCTTTGATGCTAACCACTGTGGCTGTCCCGGCTTTGGCCGAGAGAGCGGAATTGGATTTGGGTGTAGAGGTAGTTGGTGACCAAACCGGTTTGTCCGGTGGTGAAGATACTGATTTACGGGCGGTTATCGGCAGTATTATAAATACAGCCTTAAGTTTTTTGGGCGTAGTGGCGGTTATTATTGTTTTAATCGGCGGATTTAAATACATGACCGCCGGAGGTAGTGAAGAAAAAGTCGGTGACGCTAAAAAATGGATCATTTCCGGAATTATCGGATTGGCCATTATTTTGGCTGCTTATGCTATTACTTCTTTTGTTATAGAAAGATTGACCGATTCCATTGATGTAGAATAAAATTCTTAGCGGACAAGCTGTGTTTTGTCCGCTTATCATTGGTTGTTTTTTTCAAATAGCCAGTGATAAGCCAATATGAAAAAAAAGATTTTAGCCATATTTTTATCAATAATACTGTTATCCGGTTTTTGTTTAGTCGGATCGGCTTTGGCTACCGGCGGTTCAACCGCTTTGGGCGAAGGGTTGAATAAAGCCGGAGATAAGGCCGGTTTAACCTCTGATACTCCTGTTGAGTCTATTATTGGTAAGATTATTGGAGCGGTTTTCGGTTTTGTTAGTTTGCTTTTTCTGATTTTAATAATTTATGCCGGAATAATGTTGATGACCGCCGGAGGAGAGGCTGAACAGGTAAAAAAAGCCAGAAAAACCTTGGTGCACGCGGCCATTGGTTTGTTTGTCACCCTAGCTTCCGGTCAAGTGGCTTATTATGTTTTGGAAAAAGTGGGACAAGCCACCGGTTCATAAAAAAGTTTTATGAAAAAATATTTTACAGTTTTAATTTTTATTTTAGCTTTGATTGTTAATTTGAGCTTGGTTTTTAACTTTGCTTTGGCCGGTGACGCCGCATCTGATATTGCCAAACAAGGTTTGCAAACAACGGCGGATGAAGCTAACATTAGCGTTAGCAATACTAGCCCGGTGGCGGCTATTGGTAAAGCAATTAATATCTTGCTCAGTGTCTTGGGGGTAATCTTTTTAATAGTGGTTTTGTATGGCGGAGTCCTTTGGTTGACTGCCGGTGGGGAAGCGGAAAATGTAAAAAAAGCCAGAAGAATGTTGATTGAAGGGGCAATTGGTTTGATTATTTCCTTGGGTGCTTATTCTTTATCCGAGTTTATAGTAAGAAACTTTCAAAGTGCGGTGCAATAAAAGGAGCTAACTGAAAATTGATTAGTTGAAGCATTTACATTTATGGCGATTAAGCAAATTTCAATATTTAAAAGTCAAAGAGAGTTTTAGGTATATATGTTTAAACAAAAATCCAAAATTTTACTTTTATCTTTTTCACTTATAGTTTTGTTTTTGTTGGCCGGGGCAGGTTTAGTACAGGCAGAGGAAGAGAATAATTCCGGATGCCTAGTAAACGCTGATTGCTCAGAGGGACAGATTTGCGACATTCAAATTCCAAATGTAACAGGAACATGCGTGCCGAGTACCAACGGATCCGGCAGTTCAGCTTCTGTAGAAACCCCCTTGTCCACATTGCAGACGGCCGGAGGAGAGATAAAAGTAGGGAAACAAAATTTGCCCGCCTTGGTTGGCAATATTATCAGCGTAATTTTATCTTTGGTTGGCGTGATTCTTTTGATAATTGTGGTTTATGGCGGTGTGCTGTATATGACGGCCGGAGGTGATTCGGAAAAAGTCAGAAAAGCCAAAAGCATGATCGCCAATAGCATTATTGGGTTGATTATAGTTTTGGCTGCTTATTCCATAAGCTCTTTTGTAGTTCGTTCTATTGGAGGTGAAGGCACTTCCACCTTGAATATGCTGAGTGGATCCGCTGGAGGTTTAACCGGTCAAAATTTACCTACTTTGATTGGTAATATATTGGGCGTGATTTTGTCTTTAGCCGGAGTGGTTTTGGTTATAATAATAACTTATGCCGGATTTTTATGGATGACCGCAGGCGGAGATTCGGAAAAAGTCAAAAAAGCCAAGTCTTGGATGACCAATGCGGTAATTGGGCTGGTTATTGTTTTGGCCGCTTATGCTATTTCCAATTTTGTGGTTAATCAAATAGTTTCTTCTACAGGAGCGGGAAATACCGGTGGTGGCGGT
>CAZPBK010000021.1:0-6225 GCA_964584985.1 uncultured Gammaproteobacteria bacterium
CAGCCTTAGCGGTTATTATGATCATGGCCGGGGGGATTACCTATTTAAGCTCCGGAGGTAGCAGTGAAAGGATCGGTAGTGCCAAAAAAATGATTTTTGGGGCTTTAAGCGGTCTTGTTATTTTGCTTTTTTCTCACATGCTTTTGGAAATAATTAATCCTAAATTGGTTGATTTAAAGCCTATAACACTGGAAACAATTGAAGGTGTTCTAATGGAAGACATTCCTGAATATCTTGAAAATCCAAAAAACGCCACATCTAGTTCAGGCCTATTGCCAGGAACAGGTGGCCTAGGTTACTCCGGCCTTAATGGCTATACTTATACACCGAACAAAAAAGAATCTTGTCTTGTTAATTATTTCTTTGATGGAAATCTTGATTTTGGCGATAATGTTCATACTGTTACAGAGAATATCTCAATATTGGGCCTAGATGATTTCTGGAATAGATCTACACCCAATTTGCCTGTTCAAGCCACTGGCGAACACTTAGCATTGATTAAAAAAGCAAGAGAAGGCAAAGGATTTCTCGTTGAAGTACATAAGAAATCTGTTCAGGCATGGAACGACATAACTCAAAAACTAATTAATAGTCCTGACCCGGAAATACAAGGTTATCTCCAATATATTTGGGACTATGCTGCCGGCAAAGCCCCACATTTAAGTGGCTCTTATAAAGGGTCTTTTGGACCCGAGGGTGTCGCTTCCGCCTATGTTGCTTGCGGGGCCGGTCTAGCGCGCAGAGCCTGTCCAAAAAAACAAAAATTGCATAGTATATGGGGAGATCCTCATGTACTGGGTTTAGCAGTGGATATTATGACCCTAAGTAATCCAGACAATCGATCTGTCAAATCAAAATCAACAAAGGGCTATAAATCAGAAATAATCTGTACTATCATCAAATGGACAATCGACAAAATGAAATCAGGTTACTTTGAGGATTTCGTGAAATCAGACCCTTATCACATGTACGAACGAATGGATAAACGTTTAGAAAACTGCCTCAATAACGACGCACCGATCTGGTCATTTCCTGATGGCTGGATAGATCTATTTACAAAAAATGATTTTTATTGGGCTGGCTGGGGCTGGGCAGATCCATATCGTGCTGACGGCATGCATTTTGAATTTTATGGACCTTGCTTTGAATTAAAATCGTACAAAACAAATACAAATTAAATATCTATCCAACGGCTATATAGAAAATCTGGACGCCATATCAGGCTCCCCAGGTGGTTCATGTAGTGCCAATCAATGTATTCGTTCCTATCAAGGAGCAGAAGATGCAGCCGTAGTTATGTTTCCTGTTTTAGAAGATTCCGAAAATCCTGTAGGTTGTTGCACAAATGACTTAATTAACAACTCAAAAAATATAAATGGTCAAGAATTCTCCAATGGAATCTCGCTTAATAAAGCAACTTGCGAGTCAATCCATGGCACATGGTCAGAGCAAGGCTCCTGCTCCAATCCGTTAGATCCAGCTTGGGCGGCTGACGAAGAAACGCTAAAGAAAACAAGAGTTTGTCCTAATGGATACTAAATGATTTATGAACAATAACAAAACAATCTACACCTGCTCAAAATGCGATGCTCAATTTCCCAAATGGCAGGGACGCTGCCCGGAATGCGGAGCTTGGGGCACGATTAAAGAATCTGTTCCAACCAAAAGCAGGGAAAACAAAAAAACAAAAATTGATTTTGATAAAAAAAATCTAATTGATTTTAATACCATAAAATCTGAAAATTTTTCCAGAATAAAAACCAATATTCAAGAACTTGACCAAATATTTGGTGGTGGCTTGGTTCAAGGCAGTATAAATTTAATAGGTGGCGAACCGGGCATAGGCAAGTCAACCCTGGTTTTGCAAATATTAAAAAATCTGGAAAAACTAAATCAGCCACTTTTATATATTTCCGGAGAAGAATCAGCCGGACAAATAAAATTACGGCTGGATCGTTTGAACTACAAGCCCAAAAATTTGAAATTCTTAAATGAAACCAAGGTAGAGGAAATCCAAGCGGCCATTGAGAGTTTAAAACCGGCTGTAGCCATAATTGACTCCATTCAAACAATCTATTCTTCGGAAATTGACTCTGAACCCGGCAATGTCAGCCAGATCAGAGCTTGCACGGTTAAACTTTTGGAAACAGCCAAAAAAAACAACACTGCGGTAATTATAACCGGACATGTGACCAAAGACGGCTCAGTAGCCGGACCAAAAACCTTGGAACATTTGGTAGATGTGGTTTTGTATTTGGAAGGCGATCCTTTGCACGGTTATCGTTTGCTTAAAAGTTCTAAAAATCGTTTTGGTTCCACCAACGAAATCGGTCTTTTCGCCATGACCGGACAAGGCTTGATTGAAGTAAAAGATCCAACCAAGGCTTTTTTGTCCGAAAATCAAGAAATCGTACCAGGATCAGTCACTTCCTGTTTTATGGAAGGCACCCGAGCTTTTATGGTTGAAGTCCAGGCTTTGGTCACTCCGACCATTTTCGGCTATCCTCAAAGAAAAACCTCGGGCTATGATTTAAACAGACTACAAATGATTTCGGCCGTACTTTTTAAAAGAGCCAAGGTTAATCTAAATAATCAGGACATTCACTTAAATATCGTCGGCGGTCTGAAAGTGACTGAACCGGCTATTGATTTGGCCGTGGCTCTGGCTATAATTTCAGCGCTTAAAAATAAACCGGTCAATCGAGAAACGCTGGTCATTGGAGAAGTGGGACTGGGGGGAGAAGTCCGTTCAGTGATTAATTTAAAAAAAAGAATTCAAGAGGCTAAAAAGCTTGGTTTTAAACAAATTATTGTACCGGAAAAACAACCGGGAACCATTCAAATCACCAAAATCAGCCAACTCTTGGATTTGTTATAAAAAAAAGACCGGCTCATGTGAGAACCGGTTCTCTGGTTTTCAAGCGGCAATTTGCCGCTTCTTTTTTTGAAAATCTTTTTCTAACTCTCGGAGAATCTCGGAAAGATCAGAGTCAAGGTTGTCAGGCTCAACCAGCTTGGGCAACCTTAAAACAAACTCAACAAATTCCGACCAACTGTCCAACTCTGCATTTTCAGCCTCAATATCAATTACTCCCATAAACTTCCCTTGTAAAAAACTCAGGAAAAATTGCCGAAAGCAATCTTTGTGATAAGACTGTCCGTGGAACATGTACAGTTGGTCAAAATCCAAATCTTGCCGGATCAACCGAGAGCATAAAAAGCAACATTTAGCACTCAAATTATCCTCCTTTTTCAAGATTCAAAAATTACTGTAATCACAATGATAACAAAGCCAACCATTATTGTCAACCCTTTTTGGGGATAATTATTCTTGATGATAATTAAACTTAATTTCGGCTAATTTTTGCTTTAAAACAGGAGAAATGCCAGTGCTTAAAGTGTTTTTCGCTTCTTCAGCCGCCAAAGCTATCAATTTTCGATCAGTTAAACTGGCAATTTTCAAATCCGGCAAACCTGATTGACGAATACCATAAACCTCACCCGGTCCTCTACTTTGCAAATCCTTTTCCGCCAATTCAAAACCATCAGTACAATCCTCCAAATAACCTAAACGCTTTTTAGTTTCAGGAGATGAACTTTCCGTGAACAGAAAACAATAAGATTGATTTCCCGATCTCCCCACCCTACCACGGAATTGATGCAGTTGAGCCAAACCAAAATTTTCCGCACCTTCTATCATCATAATACCGGCGTTGGGCACATCAATACCGACCTCAATAACCGAAGTGGAAACCAAAATATCCAATTTATGTTGGGAAAATTCTTTCATAACTTGTTTTTTTTCTTTGGGCTTTAAACGACCGTGCATCAATCCTATTTTTAAGTCAGGAAAAATATCTTTATCCATTTTTTCAAATTCTTGTTTTACCGACCTGGCTCCGGTCCGATCACTTGGATCAATTAACGGACAAATAACAAAGACCTGACGGCCTTGTTTTATCTGTTTTTTTATAAATTCATAAGTCTGCCAACGATCTTGTTCAAAAACCAATTTGGTTTTTATCGGTTTTCTCCCCGTTGGCATCTTGTCAATAACAGACAAGTCCAAATCTCCATAAAGGGTTAAAACCAAAGTTCTGGGAATGGGCGTAGCGGTCATAGATAAAAAATGTGGTAAAAATTCGGCTTGCTGATCTCTGGATAAAAGTTTTTTACGCTGATCTACACCAAATCTGTGTTGCTCATCCACAATAACCAAACCCAAGTCCTTAATTTTAACCTTTTCTTGGATCAAGGCCTGAGTGCCAACAATAATATCAAATTCCGCGTTAGCTAAATATTCCAAGAAATTGGGTTTTGTCAGTTTTTGATCGTTTATAAATTTACGGCTACCGGTAAAAAGTCCGATATCAAATTTATGCGAAATGAAAAGCTTTTTAAAGGTTTGATAATGTTGCTCGGCCAATATCTCGGTCGGAGCCATTAAAATTACCTTGCAACCGTTTTTAACCGTATTTAATATGGCTAAAGCGGCCACAATGGTTTTTCCAGAACCAACATCTCCTTGAAGTAAACGGTTCATTGGTTTTTCTTTTTCTAAATCTTGCAAAATTTCCCAAGAACACCTTTTTTGCGCTCCAGTTAGTTTAAAAGGCAGTTTGGCTACGAAATCCTTGGTTGGTTTTTGCAAAAATTTAACAGGCAAAGCCTTATGTTTTTGAATCTGTTTTTTTATTTGCTGAATCTTGCATTGCAACAAAAAAAGTTCATCAAATTTTAAACGAGCCCTAGCCTTGGCCACCGCCCCTCCGTTTGGCGGGAAATGAATATCATTCAAAGCTTTTTTTATATCAGGAAACCGATATTTTTCAATAATATCCCTTGGTAAGTATTCTTGAATTTGATCAACTGCTTTTATTGCCTGGCTCAATAAGAATCTAAGTTGTTTTTGCGTTAAGCCTTGGACCAAATGATAAATCGGTATAATTCTAGCGGTATGTACGGCCGGAACATCTGGTTTTACCTTTTCATAATCAGGACTGATCATCTGCATTTTATCTTGATTCAATCGTCCGGACAAAAAAACACTATCCCCAACTTTCAAATTTTTGGTTAAAAAGGGTTGGTTAAACCAAATCACTTTTATTGAACCGCTCTCATCAGAAACTAAAGCTTCAGTTAAGATTTTTCTTTTTCTAAAAGTACGCCGATTGGCAATTAATTGAATTTTTCCTTTAATTGTTACCGGCTCCTCCGGTTTCAGGTCACTGATTTTTCTTATTTTAGAAAAATCTTCATATCTGAAAGGATAATAAAACAAAAGATCTTCTACGGTAAAAAGTTCCAATTTTTTTAAACGCGAGGCAGTGGTTTTGCCCACTCTAGTTAAATTAACAAGAAAATCATCAAGTTGCATATACCCATAGTTTAGCACAAAAATTTTAATATAAAAAAAATCAGCTGTTCAATCAACTGTTTTTTCGTTTTTGAGTTTAATAAAATTTAACCAATGGTGCCCCCGCCAGGGATCGAACCTGGATTTCAGGCTCCGCAAGCCTACGTTCTATCCATTGAACTACAGGGACTTCTTTTTCTTTCTTATCTGACTTTAAAAACTCGCGCTAAAGTTTCGTTTAATTCTTCCTCGTCCTTTTCTAAATCTTCGTCAAGATAATCCAACAAAGCATTCCTGACCTCCAAAGGATTTATATCCTCCAAAGGGATAGGTAATCCTCCTTTTATAGAACTTTTAAATTCCAAATAAAGTAATTTTACCTCCGGAGGTTCATAAGCTAACCAAAAATTTTTCAAATCACGATAAGGATAAAACTGTTTATCCACAATAATTCCATCTTCAGCAATAACCACCGGAATATCTCGAGCTTCTTGAAAATACTGAAAAACTACGGTAAATACGGCCAAAAATAAAATAACGGCAAATAAATAGTTTGCGGTTAAAACGGCATAGGTAAGCATTAAGCCCAAAAAAACAGAAACAATGACATACCAAACTTTAGATCTTTTTTCTCGCACAAACTCGGGAAATGTCCAGCTGACATGGACTTCTCCTACATTTTCAGGAACTTGGGGAGAAACCACGGCTTTTAAATATTCTTTCATATTTTTTATTTTTATTTTCTCAATGGACTTCAAGCAAAAACAATTGCTCGGAGTATTTATATTAATATAAAAAAGGTTATGGCGTCAGGTCGCATGACCTGACGAACCATCCTAAATAATCTTCTTATTATCATTTAAAACATC
>CAZPBK010000022.1:0-6194 GCA_964584985.1 uncultured Gammaproteobacteria bacterium
CCCAGCCTAATCCTTTTTAATTTTTGAACTTTATAACCCAGCTTAGCGCACATTTTTCTAATCTGACGATTTTTGCCCTGTTTTAGAATAATATTAAAAGATTTTTTGGCCAGGGGTTTTACTTTGGCCTGTCGGGTTAAACCGGAATCTATTCTCACTCCACTCGCCATTTTGGCCAAAAAATCTTTGGTCAATTCTTTGTCCACCTCAACCTCATATTCTTTTTCTTTTTCATATCTGGGATGAGTCATTTTTTGAGCCAAATTTCCGTCGTTGGTCAAAAGCACCAGGCCTTGCGAATCCTTATCCAAGCGGCCGATAACAAAAAGCCGACGCTTATCATCAATCAAATCAAAAACCAGTTTATCGTTTTTAAATCTGCGATTGGAACAAATATAACCAACCGGTTTATTGACTTTGTAAATCACTTTTTCTTTGTTTTTCTCGGACAAAACTCCATAACCTTGGACTTCAACCAAATCGGTTTTCGGATCAACCTTGGTGGCCAACTTGGCCACCACTTCACTGTTTATTTTTACTTTCCCTTGCAAAATAAAACGCTCCGCTTTTCGACGCGAAGCGATTCCGTGATCAGCTAAAAACTTGTTTAATCTTATTTCCATATTAATACAAAGATTGTATCATGGTTTAACATTCTTTTAAAACAAAAAAGCCCGGACTGATTGTCAGACCGAGCTTGGCAAAATTATCATTATTCACCGGTTAATTTTCCGCATTGGCAAGGGAACGGAAGAACCTCTATCGACTCTTCAAAATCAAATTCCGTAGAAGCCAAGGAAAGCAATATGGCTCCCGGATCCATATGCACTTCATGCCAAACTTCACAAGGAATAAAAACACCTTTATCCGGAGAAGAGAGCATCACGCTTCCGCAAGCCTCTTGTGAATGAAGCTTAACCTCAATTTCCCCTTGAAGACAAATCAAGATCTCCTGCTTTCCACCTTGAGGATGATAATGTCCCCCGCGCACTGATTTTTCCGAGGATATAATATAATATACCCGAGGCGCGTTTGGGAAAACCCCAAGTTTACCCGGCTCGACCAAAATCAAAAGGCCATTTTTGGGCTCTTTTTTCAAAATACCTGGTAAAGCAAGCAATTTCCATCTTAATTTCATGTTTTCCTCCGGCTGTAAAAAGATCAAAAAACATCCTTCTGATGGAATATATTAACTTAAAAAATTGTTTTTGTCAATATTAAAAAAATCACCAAGTTATACTTGGTGATCATAAAATTTGATCTAAATATTTTAGAAAATTGCGGTTATTTTTTTAAATCTTTTAAAGATATTTCATTTTTCTTGTCCTTGGGGTTTTGTTTTTGATAATTTTTATCAGCTTTCATCTTTTCAGCTAAGCCTGTATCATTGCCCTTTTGATCCTTGCGTCGTTTTCGTAAATTTTCTTCCATGGCCTGCTTGCGTCGATAATCTTTCAAGCAATCTTTACAAAAAACCGGCCGAGAAGGATCAGGCTCAAAATTAATTTTAGTTTTCTTGCCACAACTATCACACTTTACCACATTAACCACCTCTTGTTTTTCTTTTTTCTCCTCGGGGTCTTGTTTGTCTTTGGAAACCTTTTTTTTCAATTGTTTTTTTTCTTTTTCTTCTTCATTAACATAATCACCACGCATACTGGCTAAAAAGTCAATCGGTTTCTCAGTCACTTTTTTAAGCTGTTTTTCCTCCAGTTCTTTTTCCAATTTTTCCAGCATTTCCTCGGTTTCCACTCCGCTCCAACGAGTAATCTTGTCTTCCACTATGTCCCGTGGGCGAGCATAGCGTTCTCTGGAAACATTAATTACTTTTTGAGTACTTTTAGTCTCTTTTTGAATTGGCGGCAAAGTGGTGGCGGAAAAAGGATCAGAGGCCACACCGTCAATCATCAATTTTAAGTAAACATTATATTTGGGCAAATTGACCAAATCTTCCTCGGTAAAATGAGGCGCGAATTCCCTGGCCAAAAACTCAGCGTCGGCCGCCCCCACCCGAAAAACAACCATTGTACCCACATTACCAAAAATAGCATCGCGAACCACGGTATTGCCACCCACTTCCAATTGACCAATATATTGATGACCAATATTTAAACATAAATGATATTTTCTGGCTTCGGACAAAATATTGGCAAATGACTCGGTGGCAAAGTTTTGAAACTCATCAACATAAAGATAAAAATCATTTCTATCCTCTTCCGGAATATCCACTCGGCTCATAGCCGCCAACTGAATTTTGGTAATCATCATGGCTCCAAGCAAAGCGGCCGCGTCTTCCCCGATTCGCCCCTTGGATAAATTAAGAATTAAAATCTTTTTATTATCCATTATATCGCGCAAATCAATACTGGATTTGACTTGACCGACAATATTTCTAATTAAAGAGGTGGATAAAAACTGACCGATCTTATTTTGAATCGGAGCAATGGCTTCGGTGACAAACTTATCATTGTATTTAGCAAATTCTTCCTCCCAAAACATTTTCACCACAGGATCAGTTACCTTGGCAATAACCTTGCGACGATATTCTTTATCAACCAACATTCTGTTCACTCCAAGCAAAGTACTGTCCGGATAATCCAACAAAGCCAAAATAGTATTACGCAAAATATATTCCAAACGCGGTCCCCAACTGTCAGCCCAGATTTTTTTAAATACTCCGACCAAACCGGAAGCCACCAAATGCCGATATTTGGGATCTATCTTTTCCAAAACATTAAAGGCAAAAGGGTGCTCCAAGTCAGCCGGATTAAAATAAACCACGTCATTAATTCGGTGCGAAGGAATACAATCCACTATTAACTCGGCCGAATCTCCATGCGGATCCACCAAACAAGCGCCCTTGCCTTTCATAATATCCGAATAAATCATATTTTCAATCAGCACGGATTTACCCATACCGGTTTTACCGACAATATAAATATGCCTTCGGCGATCATCTTCTTTAATACCGAATTTTCTTTTTATATTACGGTAATTTGTATAAGCAAAAGGTGTTATATCACTCATATTTTATTTTATTATTCAATTATTCCACAAAAGGTAAGTTATCAATGAGTCCGTTATCTGAATTATCTGATTCTTTTTTCCCTTGGTCTTTTTTATGTTTTTTATCTTGTTTTTTTCTTTTTTTATTTTCCGGTTGATTTATACGGTCATTTTCTTCTTGGGGCAATTTGCCTTGCTCTTTCAATTTATCTATAACCTTCTTTTTTCTATTTTCATCAGTTTCTCCGGTCTTATCCTTGGCAAAACGATTTTCAAAATAATCATTGTCATAATCAATCACCGGTTTTTGTTTTCCTTGTTCCTGTTGAGGCTCTTCTTCCATAGCCTCGGTAGGCAGTTCATCTTCCAAAGGTAAGCCGATCGGAGCATGAGCTTTTTTAGCTTCCACTTTTTTGACCATTGGCGCCTTAACTTCAATATAAGGAAAATGATACAAAGTGGCCAATTCCTCCACATTTAATAAATATTTTCCACTGCAAGTATCCGGATTTCTATCTTTATAAGCCGCTAAAATTTTATTTTGCAAAATTGACATTCTGAGATCTTTCAAAAAAAGCTTGGCTTGAGTTTTGTTTTTTCCGGGTTTAAAACCGTTTAATTGGCTGGTGTTAAATTGTTTAATGGCTCCCATCATGCCGGATACACCCAAAGGCTTTTTGAATACCTCTTTTTTACCAAAGTATATAAATCTGGCTTTGCAATTAAAACAAACCTTATCAATCTTTTGCAAAACAGCCTCCACTTCCCTTTTTTCATGAGGGGGCAAAAACATCATGTTTCTTTGTTCTTCTTTTTTTTCTTCTTCTGGTCCGGCCGTAGTACCAAAAACCTGATCACCGACAAAACTCAATCCTTTAAGAGGGGCATCCAAAGTTTTGTCCAAAAAGTTTTTTTTGGCTTTATCTTCCAATCCCAACATTTTGGTCACCTCTTTCATTCCTTCTTTTTGCCATCCAATATCCGCCGGAAAAATCATAATCTGCATCCAAATCTGTTCACCCTGACCGATCTTACTCATTATTTCCAAAACAGCGGCCATGGGATCTTTAAATTCATTATCCAGTTCCTCCTGAAATTCAGAATAGGTCTTTATGGGATAATAATCTTTGTTGGATAAAACCAAATCAGTGCCCCAAAGATTATATTCGTTATTGGGAAATTTAACATTAATGTCAGCGGTATAATCTTCAACTTCAGTAATCTCCGCTTCGGGATATTGAGAATAAACAGAAGCCTCCACCAAATCACGAAAATGAACCGGAGTACGAATTAGAAACTGAACAAAGCCGTCAATACTAACAATCTCTAAACTAAAACCCAACTGGGATTGGCCTTTTAAGTTTTTTTCATGCCAATCAAGCGGTGTATGCGCTCCGGCCAGAGCTGAAAAAATGTTTTCTACAGCCTTTGGTGTTTGAAAATTATCTCGGGGAATATCAATGGCCAAAAAAATATAGTTTACTTTTGACCCCCATTTGCTTTGTTTATAAAAAACAAAATTGATCCAAGCTCCGTAAAGCAAGGCCACCAAAAATAAGAACCAGCCACCGTTCACAAAAAAATGCCACATAATTTCATGCATCGGCTTTGTTCCCAGAGCTAAAACCCAGCTAAGATCCAAGCTCCATTCATATCCAAAAATATCCATACTATGTTATTTAAGTATAATCATCGTCAAAAATATTATACCATATTTTACAATATAATAAAAAACCCCGGACTTCCGGGATTTTTTTTAGTATTTTCAGGTATAAATTTATTTTAAACCAAATCGGCCATCTTTATTCTTTTGAAATCTTTCTTTGTTTATCAAAGTCAAATATATGGTTGATTCATTAACTTGCCTTTGCTCTAAAACCTTTTTATAAATCTCTTGACGCTCCAAAGGACTGGCACTTTCCCGCAGAATCCGAGTAATTATTTCAGCAACCGTGCCGGTTTTATAACCCCACTCTCTCAAAGCGTAGATTCCGCGTCCGATTAAAACAAAATCATTATTGGCGATCAACTCATTATGTACGGTAGCCGGACAAATATTTTTACCATCAAAATCAGCTTGATTGATTATTTCGGCAATCTGACGAAAATGAATCGGTTTCTTGTTTTTTTCAAAAACTAACCTGATTTTATAACCTAACTTTTTTGGACTGATTCTCTGCCATTCGGTCAGACCCCATTCGTTTAAGATATTGTTGCTGATTCGTTTATTGGTTTTCAGATAAGAATCCAAGGCTGTTTTTAATTCCAAACCTGTATGATTTTGTAAGTATTTATCCACAGCCGCTTTTAAATCTTCCGGTAAATGCTGTTCAGCCAAACCCAAAATTCCTTCATAACTATGCGGTTTTCTTATCTGTGCCAAAGAATTTTCCAATTTTTTAACAAGATCCAAAATCCACTCCAACTGAATCTCTTTTAGCATCCAAGAATCATGAACATATTCATGTTTGCTTACTCTTTTCAATGTATCAAAAAAGTTTTCCAAAACAAACAAATAAGCATTTGGGCGAAGAAAATCAAGATTGTATTTTTGGGTTAAAAAATCTTCCAACAAATGATCTTCTCTGGAAATTCCTCCGTTTTGCTGAAGATGAGCAATCAACTCTTTTTCCAAGGCTGACAAAGACTCGGCATAATTCTTTTGCTCAGCCAATTTAATCAATTTTTTAACCGCTTCTCGTTCAATTTGTCGTACCCTTTCTCTGGTAATATTATAATCATCGCCAATCTGTTTTAGCGTGGCTTTTTTCTCTATTTCGGAAAGCAAATGATAGCGCCTTTTAAGCACTTCTTGTTCCCTTTCCGACAAATTGGACAATAAGTCCACAAACAAATCTTGAAAGTTAATTTTTTCAACCATATTATTTGCCGACCGACAAGCGACTTTGGTCGGGTTTTATATTTATTCTTAATATATAGTATCACTAATTTTAAAAATCGTCAAGAAGGCCAATCTTTTTCGCTAATTTCAACTAATTTTAGTATTTCACAAATCCGACCCGATCCCTTCTTAAACTTAAATCACTTAAATTATTGCTATAATTTAACTTATTTTTTAAATTATGTCAAGAGCAAGCAAAAAAGCGGCTCCAATGCGAACCGCTTTGTCTTTGAACTAAAGCTTTGTTTTCTCTTCAATAGCTCTACTCAGAGCTTGTTCCAAGTCA
>CAZPBK010000023.1:0-4690 GCA_964584985.1 uncultured Gammaproteobacteria bacterium
ACAAACAAGGACAAATGGATCAAGCCGTTGAACAATTGCGTAAGATAATTGAGAACACAAAGAAAACTTGACAATTCTTTATTTATCGCCTATACTTATGGTCAATGCTCATAAAATAACTTGACAGTTTTATTTTCTACTTATTTTAGACAATAAAACCCAATTGCCAATAAATTATATGACTGATCAAAATACTGAAAACAAACAGGTTGACCAAGAAAAAAAAGGACCGACCAAAGCCACTTCAAAACCTGAAGAAAAAAAACCGAAAAATTTAACCGAACCCAAGGCTGAAGCTGAAAAAAAACAAAACCAACCGGAAGAAGAACAAAAAAAAGATGATAAACAGATCTATCCAAAGGTTCAACCCGGCACCGTGGTTCAAGTTCACCAAGAAATTACCGAGGTTAATCCCAAGGGCGAAGAAAAGAAAAGAATTCAGGTTTTTGAAGGCACGGTTTTAAAAAGAAAACACGGACACGGCGCTCAAGCCACCATTACTGTCAGAAAAATCAGCGATGGCATTTCCGTGGAAAAAATATTCCCGTTGCGTTCTCCGATCATCAAAGATGTCAAAGTGATCAAAAAATACCGAACACGACGCTCAGTGCTAAACTTTTTGCGAGGCAGACATAAGAGAATGGAAGAAATCAAAGAGAATCAATAAAATTTCCATAACAAAAAATCGGCTTAAGCCGATTTTTTGTTTTAAATAAATTTTTGCAAGATTATAAAACTTCTTTTAAATATTGGCCGGTGATTGACTTTTTTTCCTTAGCTACTTCGGACGGAGACCCCTGAGCCACAATTTGACCACCTTCGTCTCCACCGCCCGGTCCCAAATCAATCAACCAGTCGCAATTTTTTATCACATCCAAATTATGTTCAATAATCAAAACCGAATTGCCTTTATCAACCAAACGATTCAAAATATCCAACAACCGCTTAATATCATCAAAATGCAAACCGGTGGTCGGCTCATCCAAAACATACAAAGTCTTGCCGGTAGCGTACCTGGACAATTCAGTGGCCAGTTTTATTCTTTGCGCTTCACCACCGGACAGCGTGGTAGCTGATTGTCCCAAGGTTAAATATCCAAGCCCCACTTCTTCCAAAATACCCAGCTTTTCATTTAAAATCGGCGTATCACCAAAAAAGGCTTTGGCCTCAGCCACAGTCATATCCAAAACATCGGCAATATTTTTTCCGCGGTAATGAATTTCCAAGGTTTTTTTGTTATAGCGTCGGCCTTTGCACTCTTGGCACGGCACATAAACATCCGGTAAAAATTGCATTTCTATTTTTATTAAACCGTCTCCCCCACAGGCCTCACACCGACCGCCTTTAACATTAAAACTAAACCGTCCGGCATCATAACCTTTTATTTTGGCTTCGGGAACTTGTGTAAACAAATCACGAACATAAGTAAAAATACCGGTATAAGTGGCCGGATTGGAACGAGGTGTTCGACCAATCGGCGATTGATCAATCGTAATAACTTTATTTATATTTTCCAAACCTTTTATTTCTTTATGTTCAGCTGGCAAATCTTTGGAGCGATAAAAATGACGAGAAAGCGCTTTGGATAAAATCTCCGAGATCAAAGTTGATTTTCCCGAGCCTGAGACTCCGGTAATGGCTACCAACTTACCCAAAGGAATTTTTACATCAATGTTTTTTAAATTATAAGCCTGGGCTCCTTTAATCTCAACGGCTTTGCCGTTACCGCGCTTTTTCTTCTTTTTAATAATTTGTATTTTTTCCTTGCCGGCCAAATATCTTCCGGTCAAACCATTGGATTTTTTTATTTTCTCCAAATCACCCTCAAAAATAATCTCACCGCCGTAAATTCCGGCACCCGGACCAATGTCAATAATATGATCGGCCGCTTTCATCATATCAGCGTCATGCTCAACCACCACAATGGAATTGCCTTTATCTCGCAAATCATGCAAAGTGCCAATCAACTTTTCATTATCAGCCGGATGAAGTCCGATTGACGGCTCATCCAAAACATAAACAACCTCGGAAAGACCGGAACCCAGCTGAGTGGCCAAACGAATTCTTTGCGCTTCGCCGCCGGATAAACTGACCGCACTACGACCCAAAGTTAGATATCCCAGTCCGACATTTTGTAAAAATTGTACTCTTCTGGATATTTCCTTGACAATTGACTCCACAATATCTTTTTTTTCTTTGTCAATCGGTTCGGAAATAAATTTAAATTTATTTTCATTTTTTTTGTTTTTAGCGCTTTGTAAGACTTCTTGCAAAGCTTTTTGCAAATCATCCAAATCAAGGTCAGTAAAATCAATAATGGACAAGCCGACCACTGTTACGGCTAAACTCTCTTTTTTCAAACGCTGTCCGTGGCAAACCGAACATTCATGCTCGCGCATATATTTTTCAATCTCCTGACGAATATATTCAGAATTGGTTTCTTGGTATTTTTCCTGCAAGCTGGCAATAACCCCCTTGAAAACCAATTCTTCGGTTCCGAGTTTATATTTTTTATCACCGGTTCCGTGAAGTATGATTTTTTTAGCTTTTTGACTTAATTCCTTGACCGGTTTGTCAAGGGAAAATTTGTTTTTTTTGGCCACTTCACGCAAGAGTCGCCAAATCTTGGTTTGATTGGAAAAAATCTTGGTCCATGGTTTTATCGCTCCCTCGGCCAAGGTTAAACGCGGATTGCCGATCACCAGCTCGGGATCAACCTCTCGCACCGTACCTAAACCGGCGCAATTGGGGCAAGCGCCAAACGGAGAATTAAAAGAAAAACTGCGCAATTCAATTTCCGGTAAGTCTATATTGCACTTTGGGCAAGTATAATACTGGCTAAACAAAATATCACCGGGGTTGTCCGAACGCAAAACAACAATCTGACCGTTACCCAAATCAACGGCGATTTTTATTGACTCCAATAATTGTTCTTTGGTATATTTATCTCCGTCCAAAAGCACTCTATCCACCACCACTTCCAAGGTGTGTTTTTTTTGTTTATCTATTTCCAGTTTTTCCAATTCTTCAATATCATAAACAAAGCCATCAAACCTCACTTGATAATAATTGGCTTTTTTTATCTCCTCTATGATTTTTTTGTAATTTCCTTTTTGTCCGCGAGTCACCGGCGCCAAGATGGTCAAATTAACGCCTTTTTTTATTTTCCAAACTTTTTCCGTAATTTCTTCCACGCTTTGACGAGAAACCTCGGCTCCGCAATTCGGACAATGTGGCACACCGGTCCTGGCAAAAAGAAGACGAAATAAATCATAAACCTCGGTAACGGTCCCCACGGTTGAGCGAGGATTTTTTGCGCTATAACGCTGATCAATGGCTATGGCCGGAGACAGTCCGGTAATCTGTTCCACCTCCGGTTTGTCCTTGACCTCTAAAAACTGCCGGGCATAAGAAGACAGGCTTTCCACATATCTGCGCTGACCTTCAGCGTAGATAGTATCAAAAGCCAACGAAGATTTTCCCGAGCCGGACAAACCGGTAATAACCACCAGCTTGTTTCGCGGAATATCCACATCAATATTTTTTAAATTATTGGCACTGGCTCCTTTGATTGAAATTTTTTTAGCCATAAGTAATGAACAGAAACAAAAATTTTTACCGCAATAAAATGTAACAAATTTGTCCTTGGTTTTAGCCTGTTTATTGCCGTTAAAACTTCTGCACTTTGGGTTGGTAAATATGCTGAAAAACATTGTATCAAGTTAAGGTTCTTTTGTAAAGGACTAATCTACAAATATCTTTTTATTTTCTCTAAATTTAAGTACTTTATAATCCTCCTAAAAAACAAAAAAACGGGTCAAACCCGATTTTTTTATAATATTTTTTATTTTTATAAATTATATTTTTTCACATTATCATCAGCGATTTTTTGAATCTCGGCAATGGTTTTTTCGTCTTTTTTTGGTTTAAACAAATGCTTGAATCGTCCTTGAAGTTTTAAATATTCCTCTACTTTAGGACGCGGACGAGGTGTTTTTTTTACTGATTCTAATTTTCCCCGAACATATTCCACGACCGGAAAAAATCCGGTTTTTTGAGCCAAGTCCACCACTCTGACCGTATCCTGCGGTTCAATATGCCAGCCGGGTACACAACCGGTCAAAACTTGAAGATATTTTGGTCCGGGAATAGACAAGGCTTTTTTTACTTTATTCTGCAAATCCGGCAGATCACCCACTCCGGCCGTGGCCACATAAACGCAATCATGAGCCAAAGCAATATCAATCATATTTTTCTTTTTTAGTTTATTGCCTTGGGATTTTGCTCCGGGCGGGGTGGTCGTGGTATTGGCTCCAAGTGGCGTGGCTCCGCTGGCTTGAATGCCGGTATTCATATAAGCCTCATTATCCAAACAAATATATAAAATATCTTCTTGCCTTTCCCACATGCCGGAAATCAGGCTAAAACCAATATCAAAAGTAGCCCCGTCTCCGCCCCAAGCAATAACCTTGGTTTTTTTATTGTTTTTTTTATAATCCAAAGCCGCGCGGATGCCCGAAGCCACCGGAGCGGCATTTTCAAAATTAGCGTGAATCCAGGGCACTTTAAAAGCCGTGGTCGGATATTTGGTAGTGGTTACTTCACTGCAACCGGTAGCGTTGGTGATAATGGTATCAGCTCCGGACGCTTGCAAAATATGTCGCATAGCCAAAATCAAACCACAACCGGC